>JAUIKY010000106.1 GCA_030430535.1 Bacteroidia bacterium | reverse complement strand
TACCTTAAAATAGCAGAAGACAATAACATGACCCTGGCCCAGATGAGTTTGGCTTTTGTTACCCAACAACCCTTTGTGACCAGTAATATTATCGGGGCAACCAATTTAGAGCAGCTTAAGGAAAATATCGACTCAATACATATTACTTTAAATGATACTGTTTTGGAGCAGATCAATGCGGTGCATGCCGAAATTCCTAATCCGGCTGTTTAGTTGATATTTTATTAAAAACCAAAACTGTTCAGCCAAACCAAAGCAGCCTCACGGCTGGAAAATACTTTGAATTTATATTTTTTGTTGTTGGCCAAGGTACTGTACACGGTACTAAGAGCCGCTGCAACGGGGTTGTTTATTATAATTGCCGAAACAACCAGTTCGTATTGTTTTAGTGATTGATTTTTAACTTGGTTAAACGATTTTAAGTCCTTTATTGTGAATTTAAAATCGGCATCCGTGGCAGTAACTAAGGTTTTTAGTTTTCTAGGGTAAGAATTGTTATGTTCAAATTCTTGTAAATATAAAAGAATATCAACAGCGTCGATATCATTTTTAAACTCTGTTTCAAGGATGATAGTTTTACTATTGAATGCTGATTTTATCATAAAAATGAAAATTTGCCCGATGAAAGATATGGAATTTGTGACCGTAGTGGAGTTTCTTCATTGTTAAATAACCCGTTAATCTTTCACAATAGCTTATTAAGTTTCTTCAATGGGCGATCTTAATTTCATACAGGCAAGAGGGATGTTAGAAACTATCGATCCAAAAAACGGCAGCTTTTCGGGTGGAAAACACTTTGAATTTATAGGATTCTGTGTTAGCAACGTTAGAATATAATGTGCTGAGTGCAGCAGTGGCTGGGTGGTTAACAATGATAGCGCATATAACTATTTTGTAGTTTACAAACGATTCTTTCCGTAGTTGATTAAATATATTAATATCCTTGAGTGAAAATTTAAACTTGGCATCGGTGGCGTTTATGATGCATTTTAATACTCTTGGATATGTACGGTTTTCTTTAAAAGCGGTTATAAAATCATTGATTTCTTCAGCGTGCACATTGGCCTTGAATTCAGCTTCAACGATATTTGTTTCTTTGTCTAAAAAAGAGGTCACCATAAGATGATAAATCTTTAATTTGCAGTAAGAAATATAAGTTAAAAAACTGATTTATAAAAGTTAATCGAGGGTGATTATTTTTCGTTACAAACAAAAAAACCTTTGCTTTAAATTGTAAGCAAAGGTTTTTAGTTATTTAATATGATTACCGTCTTTATCGAAAAAGTGGTATTCTAGGTATGTGTAAGCATCTCTTGGTAAAATTTTTACCCATTTTTTGTGTTCTAAAAACCATTTAGAACGTACAGATGGAAAACCTTTAGTTAAAAAGGCTGCTATAAAAGGATGTGTGTTTAAAGTCAACTTTTTATAGTCTTTTTTAAATAGTCGTTCAAGGTCGTGGTTTATTTTTTGCACCAATCCTATGGGTGCTTCAACCTCAGAACCATTAGCGCCGTTGGGGTCTTCCTCGCGGGTTTTAATGTTCATTTCTGGGCGAACCCGTTGCCTTGTTATTTGTATCAATCCGAATTTGCTTGGAGGCAGTACTTTGTGTTTGGCTCTATCGTCTTTCATTTCATCGCGCAGATGGTTGAAGAGTTTTTGCCGGTTGTCTGCCGTGGTCATATCAATAAAATCTATCACAATAATACCGCCCATATCGCGCAGTCGCAATTGGCGGGCTATTTCGGTAGCTGCTATTAAGTTGACCTCTAATGCTGTATCCTCTTGGCTATTGGCTTTGTTGGAGCGGTTGCCGCTGTTAACGTCTATAACGTGCAGGGCCTCGGTGTGTTCAATTACCAAATAGGCGCCCTTGGCCATAGAAACCGTTTTGCCAAACGAGGTTTTTATTTGTCGTTCAATTCCAAATTTTTCAAAAATGGGAACTTTAGACTGATACAGTTTAACTATTGATT
>JAUIKY010000014.1 GCA_030430535.1 Bacteroidia bacterium | reverse complement strand
TACAATGGCGCGATGGCTTTTGGGTGGCGGTGAATTATTCTTCAACAGATTATTTGTTGGAAATTCCCGAAAACGCAAACATAATTATTGGTACTAATACTGTAAAGTCGGGCGGTGTTACCGTTTGGACACAAAACTAAAAACCCATGAAAAAGCAACTATATTTTTTAAGTTTTATATTACTAGCCTCCGTAAGTTGTAAAAAAACTAAAGAGAGGCAGACTGAAAAAGTCATTCCAAAATACGAACCTACTTGGGAATCTTTAGAAAAATATGATGAGGCTGCCGAGTGGTTTAAAGATGCTAAATTTGGTATTTATGCGCATTGGGGTGTGATGTCCGTTCCGGCATTTGCCAACGATTGGTATGCTAGAAATATGCATATTGAAGGGAGTAATGAATACAATCACCACATTGAAACCTATGGTGAGCATTCAGAGTTTGGTTATCATGATTTTGTGCCCATGTTTAAAGCTGAAAAATTTAATGCCGATGAATGGGCCGAGTTATTTGAGAAATCGGGTGCGAAGTTTGCCGGGTTGGTAGCTCAACACCACGATGGTTGGTCCAATTGGGGCAGTGAAATCAACCCATGGAATGCCGTTGATATGGGGCCTAAACGCGATGTGTACGGCGAATTGGCAACGGCCATCCATAAGCGGAATATGAAATTGGTAGCATCGTTCCACATGGCCAGAAACCATCAGGTTTTTAAGGAAGAAACCAAAAAATGGCTCAACGATACGTCTTATTTTCCATATAATCCTAAAATGGCCACGTCTTCAAACGACCCGAAATTGGCACAAATGTATGGCAATATTCCAAAGGAAAAATTCAGTGAAAACTGGATTGGCCAACTCAAGGAAGTGATTGATAATTATAGTCCGGATTTGATTTATTTTGATAGCCAAACACAAAAAATACCAGAACCATATCGAAAGGAATTTGCTGCATATTATTTTAACGATGCCGCTGTAAAAAATAAGCAAGTGGTGTTTACCCATAAAGAAGGCGAATTTCCAAAATCGGTAAGTCTCGAAGATTTTGAAAAAGGTCGAATGAACCGCATCACCAAAGAATTTTGGCTAACCGATGAAACCGTATCGGTAGGAAGCTGGAGCTATACCGAAAACTTAGGCTTGAAAACCCCAGCCGAAATCATTCATGTTTTGGTTGATGTGGTGAGTAAAAACGGGGCGTTGATGCTCAATGTTTCTCCAAAGGCCAATGGCATCATTCCCGAAAACCAAAAAGCTATTTTATTGGAAATAGGCGAGTGGCTAAACGTTAACGGCGAAGCCATTTACGGAACGCGCCCATGGAGTGTTTTTGGTGAAGGCCCAACCAAACAAGAAAAATCGGGAATGTTTTTGGATAAAATTACGTATACGCCACAAGATATCCGATACACGAAAAAGGGAGATGTTATTTATGCCACCGTTTTAGGCTGGCCAGGAAATGATGTGGAAATGACCCTGAACTCCTTTACAGAGGAAGTTTTTGATGAAGCCGTACCAAATGTTAAAAATCTTTCTATTTTAGGCTACGATGGAAACATCGAATTTAGCCAAACCGAAGAAGACTTGAAATTCATAACTCCAAGTAAAGTAATTGATAAAAAAGCATTCGTCGTTAAAATTGAAACCCATTAAACTTATGAGACCCCTTTTATCATTACTGTTTCTATGTTTAAATCTTGTTTTAAACGCACAGGTTGAATTACCAAAATTATTTTCAAATGGTATGGTGTTACAGCGCGATAAACCCATTCCCGTTTGGGGTTGGGCAAAACCAAATGAAAAAGTAATTGTCTCATTCAAAGGACAAAAATTAAAAACAAAAGCAGACCACACAGGAAAATGGAAAGTGATATTAAAATCAGAGGATGCTGGTGGGCCATTTAAAATGACCGTTAAAGGTCGAAATACAATTGTTCTGAATGATGTTTTAATTGGTGAAGTTTGGATTTGCAGTGGGCAATCTAATATGGAATGGCCAGTTAGTAAAGCTGATAATTATGAAACCGAATTAAACGACAGTGATTATCCAGAAATCCGTCATTTTTTGGTAGAAAAAGATATGGCGGGTAAGCCCAAGGAAAAATTAAAAGGAGGAAATTGGGAAGAATGCAACAAAGATACGGTGGGCCAATTTACAGCTGTTGGTTACTTTTTTGCGAAGCAGTTATACAACAAACTTAAAGTTCCTGTTGGGATTATTAATACGTCGTGGGGCGGCACCTGTGTGGAAACCTGGACGAGCAAATCAGCCTTTGAAAACAGCGATGAATTTAAAAGCATGATTGCCGAAATGTCCAATATTGATATAGATTCGCTTCAAAGCCACCAAAATGCTCTAATTGCTGACCGTATTGAACGTTTGCAAGGGTATAAAACAGATGTTTCTGATAAAAAACACTTTAAGGAATTAAGTTATAATGATTCAAAATGGCCAGAAATGTATGCCCCAAAATTATGGGAAAATCAAGAATTAGGGGAATTGGATGGCACGGTTTGGATGCGTAAATCGTTCACCCTTTCAAAAGAAAGCGCAGGTAAAAAAGCTGTTTTGGAGTTGGCAAAAATTGATGACCAAGACACCACTTATGTTAATAGTGTTGCTGTAGGCACCACAAAACGATACGATGAAAAACGCGTTTACCAAATAGACGAAAATCTTTTAAAAGAGGGAAAAAATACTATAGCTATTAAAATATTCGATTATGCCGGCGGTGGCGGTATTTGGGGGAATGCGGAAGATTTGCAGCTTTCAACAGGAGATACAGTAATTCCTTTGGCTGGAGATTGGAAATTTCAGGTTGTGGATTTTAAAAGTTCACTTTCCCCCAATAGTTATCCTTCTTTATTGTACAATGCCATGGTAAATCCATTGATTCCGTTTGCTTTTCAAGGTGTAATTTGGTATCAAGGCGAGGCCAATGTCAATAGGGCAGAGCAGTATAAAAAGGCTTTTCCGTTGATGATTAATGATTGGAGACACCAATGGGGGCAAGGCGATTTTCCGTTCTATTTTGTGCAATTATCGACTTATGACGAATTTGGTGGTAACAGTAATAAAGGCAGTAAATGGGCCGAATTAAGGGAGGCTCAAAATTTTACTTTGGAAACAGTAAACAATACCGGAATGGCTGTTACCACAGATATTGGCAACCCAAAAGACATTCACCCAACAAACAAGCAAGATGTAGGTAAACGTTTAGCGGCCATTGCTTTAAATAAAGTACATGATAAAGGGAATGTTTTTAGTGGACCGACATATCAATCGATGGAAATTAATGAAAATGAAATAATTTTAACTTTTGAAAACATAGGTAGCGTATTGACGACCACCGATAAATACGGATATTTAAAAGGATTTGAAGTTGCTGGTCAAGATCAAGTCTTTCACTATGTAAAAGCTGCTATTTCCGGTGATAAAGTGATTCTTTACACAGGTGCTATTGAAGCTCCTAAGGCCGTTCGGTATGGTTGGGCAGATGATGCCAGTGATTGCAACCTTTACAATAAAGAGGGGTTTCCTGCACCTCCATTTAGGACGGATGATTGGGAAGGCGCAACGGCCAATGAAACCTATGTGATTACCGATTAGATACTAAAGAACACTAAAAGCTTTCAAGTTCTAAACAATGTAGCTTATCAATAAAAAAGTATTTGTCGGAAATATCGGTAATTTCTGTTGATGATTTGGTGCCACGAAGTAAAATGGATTTAATAGGCGAGCTAAGCAGCTGATTAATTTGCGATGTAGATATACGTCCCTTAAACGCAAAATTACCACATTCAACACCCCACGAATGATAAAATGAAACCGTTTGATTGTTTTCCAGTCTAACTTTTACGCTCGACCGATTATGCGACATGTAGCTGGCACAGCCCAAACTTTCGGATAGATTAAAAAAGACATTCAATTTTTTGCCGTGTCGGTATAATTCTATGTTGAGGTTTTTACTGAGCGAATAGGGTTCGGTTTGTATGTTCTTAATTTTGTAAAAGTCGTCGTATTCATTAATTAGGTAATTGCACGAAGTGCTTCTGTCCGATGCTTTGGATGTGGCTTTTGTGGTTGCAACGGGTGTGGTAACCTCATTAGTAGTTTTGCTGTTTGCTTCCATTTCTAGCTGCGCATGGCGTTCAGCCTTAGCTTTGGCCAAATAGGCTTTGCTTTTTAGTTCTTGAAGTTTCTTTTGTTGTGCTTCTATTTCGGCCAAGGAGTCTTTTTTGCGTTGGGCAATCAGTGCCAAACGTTTTTGTTCTTCCGCTTTTGCGATGGAGTCCAAACGCTGTTTTTCGAGCAGCGCCAATCGTTGTTGTTCTTTGATTCTGGCGATGGAATCTCTTTTTCTTTGGGCCATAATGGCCTTGCGAACTATTTCTTCAATTTTAGCAATCGAATCGGCTCTTTTCTGTGCCAACATTTTCAGTCTTTCGATTTCTTTTATTTTGTCTAAGGAATCCTTTTTCCGCTGAGCAATCAATGCCAAACGTTTTTGTTCTTCCGCTTTTGCGATGGAGTCCAATCGCTGTTTTTCGAGCAGCGCCAATCGTTGTTGTTCTTTAATTTCAGCAATAGAATCAGCTCGTTTTTGTGCCAAGAGTTCCGCCCTTTCTATTTCTTTAGCTTTTGCCAATGAATCCTTTTTCCGTTGGGCAATCAGTGCCAGGCGTTTTTGTTCTTCCGCTTTTGCGATGGAGTCCAAACGCTGTTTTTCGAGCAGCGCCAATCGCTGTTGTTCTTTGATTTCAGCAATCGAATCGGCTCTTTTCTGTGCCAACATTTTCAGTCTTTCGATTTCTTTTATTTTGTCTAAGGAATCCTTTTTCCGTTGGGTAATCAGTGCCAAACGCTTTTGCTCTTCAACTTTAGCGATGGAGTCCAATCGCTGTTTTTCGAGCAGCGCCAATCGTTGTTGTTCTTTTAATTCAGCAATAGAATCAGCTCGTTTTTGAGCCAAGAGTTCCGCCCTTTCTATTTCTTTAGCTTTTGCCAATGAATCCTTTTTCCGTTGGGCAATCAGTGCCAGGCGTTTTTGTTCTTCCGCTTTTGCGATGGAGTCCAATCGCTGTTTTTCGAGCAGCGCCAATCGTTGTTGTTCTTTTAATTCAGCAATCGAATCGGCTCTTTTCTGTGCCAACATTTTCAGTCTTTCGATTTCTTTTATTTTGTCTAAGGAATCCTTTTTCCGCTGAGCAATCAATGCCAAACGCTTTTGTTTTTCTGCTTTTGCGATGGAGTCCAAACGCTGTTTTTCTAGAAGTGCCAATCGTTGTTGTTCTTTAATTTCAGCAATCGAATCGGCTCTTTTCTGTGCCAAGAGTTCCGCCCTTTCTATTTCTTTAGCTTTTACCAATGAATCCTTTTTGCGTTGGGCAATCAGTGCCAGGCGTTTTTGCTCTTCAACTTTGGCGATGGAGTCCAACCGTTGCTTTTCGAGCAGGGCCAATCGCTGTTGCTCATTGGCTTTGTTAATAGGATCCTGTTTTTTTTCAGAGTCTTGAGCTAAGTTATTTTCTTTCTGCTTTCTTTCTTCAATGGCCCGTTGTTTGGCTTCGTCTTGAAAAGCGTAGTAAAGGTCCATCATGCTCTCGTTAACTTCAAGGTCATCAACCGAAACATATCCTATTTTACCTTTATACCTAATTTTGTAAATGTCCTTTCCCAAATATTCAAGGACAGTGCAAACGTCGTTTTGGTTGAATTCGGCAATGGTTTCAGAAAAATCGTTATGGTGTTTAGATAAAAAACCATCCTGATAAAATGTGGTGCGCACCGTTTTATTCTGTGCATTTAAATACGGCACAAAAAACAGCGAACAAATAAAAAGGACGATAATTTTATGCATAGGTTTTAGTAGGATTTGGGCTAATACTTAAAACATAATGAAACTTAAACATTCAAAGATAACTAATCTAGCGCATTTTTGGTAACATACCAACGCCAACCAATAATGGCCATTTGCAATTTTGTAGCTTTCGATAGATCTAATTGCTGTTTTGAGTAGCTTGGCAACAACGCTTTATTGATTTTTGCCAATAGTTTAAAAAGTTGTTTCCTCATGTTGCTTTTTTTCAGTCCTTTAAAGACAAAGCAGCATTTAAAGTGTCATTTTTAAAAAATGCCGATACCTAAAATGATGCTTGCTGTTACAAAAATAGTAAAACTTATTCTAGACTAAGTTTTACATATTTTAAGTTAAATAATTGAAAAGATGTAAAGAATTATTCCAATTAAGAGTTTAGCAAGTGTAATCATAATTTTTAGGTTTTAAAGGTTAGTTTACAAACGGTTTTTTGTTTGCGTTTTTTGAAGATATAAGTTTACCAACCTGTTTGCCAAATGTTTTAAATAAAATCGATGAATTTGAATACTAATTTGTAATTAAAAAAATGATTTTAGTTTTAAAAAGAAACATTACTGCTTTATGTATGTTTTAAAATAAATATAAAATTCATTTTTTTTGTTTAATATTGAAATATGTCAAGGCTATTTTTGCTATTGTTTTTAAAAGTCAAGGGACCTTTTATTTTTAAAACGGGATTTTTAGCCTAATTCATCTTTTTCTGATTTTTAAGTGGAAAGTCTTCCCGAGTTGATTTGAAATGAAATTTAGGGGAGAAATCTAAAATTCATATTCCTAAACATATTTAGGAGTTTTGTTTCATTTATATTCGCAAAAAAAAATAGTTATGAGCATCTTATTGGTTATCCTTGGGTTTGTTTTATTGGTTGTTGGTGGTGAGTTCTTGGTTCGCTCATCGGTAGCATTATCGTTTAAGTTCAATATTTCAAAAATGGTTATCGGGATGACTGTAGTTTCTTTCGCTACATCTGCTCCGGAGTTATTGGTAAGTCTTCAGGCTGCTTTATCGGGTTCTCCGGCCATTGCAATTAATAATGTTGTGGGATCAAACATAGCCAACATTGGTTTGGTTTTGGGTGTAACGGCCATGGTTGGTGCCATAGCGGTCGACTCGTCTTTTTATAAACTCAATTGGCCAGTAATGATGGTGTTTTCAATAGTTCTGTATTATTTTTTGTTTAACGACAGTTTGCTTTCAGCGTTTGAAGGCGTTATTTTATTCATTGGTTTATTGTTGTTTTTGGCGATTCTTATTAAGAACACCAAAAAATATGCAGCCGTAGATGAGGTTGACGAAACCTTGGCTGTAGTATCTAATTTTAAAATTGTGATTTGGCTGCTTATAGGAGCGCTTTCACTTTACTTTGGGAGCGAATGGTTGGTTGAAGGCTCTAAGGAAATAGCACGTTCAATAGGTGTTAGTGAGGCTGTAATAGGTGTATCTTTAATAGCCATTGGTACTAGCGTGCCTGAATTGGCAGCTTCGGTTATAGCAGCGGCAAAACAGGAAAAAGCCATATCGCTTGGGAATTTACTTGGATCAAATATTTTTAATATCGGCTCCGTTTTGGGACTAACGGCATTGGTAAAACCCATTCCGGTTACCGAACCCCAAATTCTTACTAACGATTTATTCTGGATGCTCGGTTTTGCAGCCGTATTATTACCCATGGTGTTTTTACCAAAGCGTTTGCAAATAAGTAGGGTAAAAGGCTTTGTTTTAATGTTGGGTTACGGTGTGTTTATGTTTATTGTGTTCACTTTAAAGTAGTGTGGGCATATCATTGAAGGGTAGGTAAAGACTCTAGTTTTTAAGTTTTTAAAACCTGCCTTTATTTTATCGAGTGCTTTCCTTCGCTTGTCTTTTTTTTCTTATCTTTAATTTACTATGGATTACGATAATTTAGCCACATTGGCCATTGCATTTGGACTTGGGCTTTTAGTGGGACTTCAGCGTGAAAGCACCAAAGATAAAATAGCAGGCGTAAGAACCTTTACATTAATTTCTGTGTTAGGGGCAATTTCTGGTTTTTTAACTCTTGAATACAATAATCCTTTTGTGCTGCCGGTACTTGGGCTTTGTATTACGGCCATGCTGATTATGGCCAATATCGTTAAGCTGAAAAAATACGAAGAAGCTGATGTGGGCCAGACCACAGAAGTGGCGGCACTTTTAATGTTTGCCATTGGAGCTTACGTTGTGCTTGGAAACCAAGTAATAGGAGCTATGATAGGGGCTACGCTTGCTATTTTGCTTTATGCTAAAGAGCATATGCACGGTTTTATTGATAAGCTTAGCGAAAAAGATTTAGTGGCCATATTTACTCTAGTAGGGATAAGTTTGGTTATTCTTCCCATTTTGCCAAACAAAACCTTTGGACCGTTCGATGTGCTTAATCCTAGAAATATTTGGTTAATGGTAACCTTAATTGTGGGTATTAGTGTGATAGGATACTTTATTTATAAGTTTGTTGGGAAAAAAACTGGAATCATTTCAAATGGTGTTTTAGGGGGCTTGATAAGTAGTACGGCAACCACAGTGAGCTATGCCCGAAAAACCGCTGATAATACCTCTATAAGTAAAGTGGCTGCTTTTGTAATAACTATTGCCAGTGCTATTTCCATGGTGCGGGTTTTGGTTGAGGTTGGTGTAGTGGTTCCCGGAGCATTGGGAGTTGTTGCCGTGCCCATTGTTGCAGAAATTGTGGTGATATTGGTGGTTTGTTCGGTGTTGTTTTATTTAATTAACAAAGACCAATCTGATGACAAAATGCCCGAACCCAAAAATCCTGCGCAATTAAAAAGTGCCATTGTTTTCGGACTCCTTTATGGTTTTATTCTATTGGCAGTTGCTTTTGCAAAAGAGGAATTTGGTAACAATGCATTGTATATTGTATCGATTATAAGTGGATTAACAGATGTTGATGCTATTACCTTATCTTTGTCGGAGCTGATGCGAGAGGGAAGCCTTCAAGCGACTGTTGGTTGGAAATTGATTTTATTGGCATCATTATCAAATTTAGTTTTTAAAGGTATTATGGCAGTGGTTATGGGAAGCAAGGAATTGGCTAAATGGGTGATGTTGTCCTTTGGGATTTCTCTGGTTGCTGGTTTATTTATTTTTTGGTTGTGGCCTAATTCATGGCATTTATAAAAACGTATGTTTAAAAAAGACCCGCTTCAAATTATTGCATTTCAAACTTACGGTAGTTCCAATCGCTTGTATTTACGAGGAAGGGCATTAGAAGATGAAAATATTGACCTCGAAAAAAAAGGAGCATTTAAATTACTGATTAATGCCTGGAAACGGTTTGAAACCGATGAAATAAAACATACGAAAATAAGGGTCAAACTCGGTGACGATAAGTTTTTCTATACCAAAACCAACCACCAAGGCTATTTTCTGTTAGATGAACACGTAGAGAACCTAAGTGAATATATAAATGCTGAAGGTTGGGTGAATCTAGAATTTTCCTTTGAAGCACAAAATTTAAAACGATCGATCCAGTCTGATAACCGTTTTCCGGGAGAAATGCTCATACCATCCCAAAATAGTTCATTCGGAGTCATCAGTGATATTGACGATACCATCTTGCATACCGGATTGGTTTCCATTTTAAAGTGGCGTGTCCTTATCAATACGTTTTTAACTTCGGCAGGAAGACGGTTGGCCCTGGAGGGAACTCCCGAATTTTATCATTTACTACACCGTGGAAAAACAGGGCACGAAGCCAATCCTATATTTTACGTAAGCCACAGCCCTTGGAATTTGTACCGGTATTTGGAATATTTTTTAAAGAAGAACAATTTTCCCAAAGGCCCCATTATTTTAAGAAGCTTTCCGAGGCCATTTTCAAAAAAAGTAAAAGGCGAAAAGCCCCAAAAACAAAAGGAGATTTTGAATCTTTTGAAAACCTATCCGGAATTAAAATTTATCCTCATTGGAGATAGCGGCGAGCACGACCCCGATATTTACATGGAAATTGCCCAGGCTTACCCAAAAAATATTATGGCTATTTATTTGCGTAGTGTAAACCATAAATCTAAAATGCAACGTGTAAAACGACTTTATGAAAATTTTAAAATTTCACCTGTTCTTTTAGTGGAGAATAGTGAAGAAGCCATAGCACATGCCAAAAAAAATGGTTTTATCGCACCTTAAAATAGGCCGTTAATTTCGGCATCAATAGTGTTGATTACGTAGCCCAAGTCTTCTGGGTTGTCAACAAAATTCAAATTATCCACATCAATAATCAGTAGCTTACCTTTGTCGTAACCATGAATCCATGCCTCGTAGCGTTCGTTTAATCGGCTTAAATAATCAATGCTAATGGAGTTTTCGTAATCACGGCCCCGTTTATGAATTTGAGAAACCAAATTAGGAATGGAGCTGCGCAGGTAAATCAACACATCGGGACCTTGTACCAACGATTGCATTAAATCAAACAGCGATGAATAGTTTTCAAAATCCCTATTGGTCATCAAACCCATGGCGTGTAGGTTGGGTGCGAAAATATGGGCATCTTCATAAATGGTACGGTCTTGGATAATATCCTTGCCACTTTGCCTAATTTGCAGCACTTGCCTAAATCGGCTATTTAGGAAATACACTTGTAAATTAAAACTCCATCGTGCCATTTGGTTGTAAAAATCGTCCAAGTAAGGGTTGTCTACAACATCTTCCAGTTGGGCTTCCCAATTGTAGTGTTTGGCGAGTAATTTGGTTAGGGTGGTTTTTCCGGCGCCAATGTTTCCGGCAACAGCAATATGCATGGTTTTAAAGGGTTTTTAATTGCAATTTATAAAGTGTTTCGCTGTTGTAAATATACAAGGTTTCGTTGGTAAGCGAAAACCCCTTTATCGATAAATGCGGAATTTTTATTTCTTGTGGGGTTATGCTATCGGCTTTTAAAAAGAATAGCGAATTATTTTGTTTAAACACTAGATTTTCTCCCGAAACGTCAATAGAAGTGAAACCCGTATTTTTTATTTTGTGCACCAATGAACCAAAATAATTGTACACATAAAGGTAGTTTTGTGTAAGCAGCCAACAATAATTGTAATTACTCTCAAGGTCTAAAACAGGGCTTTGAACAGGGGCGGTTTGTGCTCTAGTGCTATTGTTCTTGTAGTCAAAAAGTTCTAATTTTTGCAAATCTTGGTTGAAAATCCATATGGAATTATCGAAACCTGTTGAAACATGGCTCACATTTTTATAAGGAGAAACGGAGTTGAAATCAATCTTAGAGATTTCTGCCAATCGGTTATCCAAAATAATAACAGTATTGAAGTCTTTGTAAAATAAATTAATTTTTAACGGATTGAATGCATCGGTTGAGTAAATTGGCCCCAATTGCAGGTTGTTGTAAGATAGACTTTTTTCCGGCGTTTTTTTGTAAAACACGTTTTGGTGGGTGAAATAGGTGGTGCCAAAATTATCAATGGAGATTAGGTGGTCTAATTTTATTTGGGTAGAATCAATAACTCTGGCGTCAATGTGTTCTTGGGAAAAACCCAAAAAAGCAAAAAAGAATATAAAATGAAGTAAATGTTTCATGGGTACCAAATTTACAAAAACCAAGCCACTACAGCCGTTGCACTAAATTTTATAAAAATAGTATCTTTTTTGTTTGCAGAATAAATAAACAATAATATATTTGCGCTCGGTTTTGGGGAGATACTCAAGCGGCCAACGAGGACAGACTGTAAATCTGTTGTTTTTTAACTTCGCAGGTTCGAATCCTGCTCTCCCCACAAAAGCAAGTTCAAAACGAACTTGCTTTTTTTGTTTCTATAGGTTTTAATATTTTGAAATTCAGTGTTTTTGTGCATTTTAAGGCATGGAAAAAGCCGTAGCAAAACGTTGTTAACAACTCCTCTTTAAATAACTAAAAAACATTTCGGCAATAACTGTTTTAATTTTGTAAATTTGCCTGCGTTTATAAGCGCATCATGACAAGTACAGCAAAATACATATTCGTAACCGGTGGGGTTACGTCATCACTAGGAAAAGGTATTATCGCCGCATCGTTGGCAAAACTATTACAGGCCCAAGGTTATCGGGTTACCATTCAAAAATTAGATCCTTATATTAATGTCGACCCCGGCACGCTTAACCCTTACGAGCATGGCGAATGTTATGTTACTGAAGATGGTGCCGAAACCGATTTAGATTTAGGCCATTATGAGCGCTTTCTTAACCGCCCAACCAGTCAGGCCAATAACGTTACTACAGGCCGAATTTACCAGAGTGTTATCCAAAAGGAGAGACGTGGCGAGTTTTTAGGCAAAACCGTACAGGTGGTGCCCCATATTACAGATGAAATTAAGGAGCGCATCCAAATTCTAGGAAAATCAGGTAAATACGATATCGTGATTACTGAAATAGGCGGAACCGTTGGTGATATTGAATCGTTGCCCTACGTTGAGGCCGTACGCCAATTACGTTGGGATTTAGGAGACAATAACGGCATCGTTATCCACCTTACTTTAGTGCCGTATCTTTCGGCTGCGGGTGAATTGAAAACCAAACCGACACAGCACAGTGTAAAAACCCTGATGGAAAGTGGGGTACAGGCCGATATTTTAGTGTGCCGAACGGAGCATGATTTACCTTCAGATTTACGAAGAAAGTTGGCGTTGTTCTGTAATGTTAAGGAAGATGCCGTAATTCAATCTATTGATGCGTCAACCATTTATGATGTACCAAATTTAATGCTTGAGGAAGGGCTTGATAAAGTGGTGCTAAGAAAGCTAAATTTAGATTGTTCTAAACCAGATATCGACCAGTGGAACCAGTTCTTAAAACGCCATAAAAACCCAAAAGATGAAATTACCATCGGATTGATTGGTAAATATGTAGAGCTACAAGATTCCTATAAATCGATTTTGGAAGCCTTTATTCACGCTGGTGCGGAAAATGAAGTAAAGGTGAACATTGAATCGGTACATTCCGAATATATCAATCAAGACAACGCCGAATTAAAACTTGGTCATTTAGATGGGGTTTTGGTTGCTCCCGGTTTTGGTGAGCGCGGTATTGAAGGAAAGATTGATGCGGTAAGATATGTACGCGAGAACAATGTGCCCTTTTTAGGTATTTGCTTGGGTATGCAAATGGCCGTTATCGAGTTTGCCAGAAACGTATTGGGAATTGAGGGTGCCGATTCAGTTGAAATAAACGCTGATACCGAAAATCCTGTAATTGCTTTAATGGAAGACCAAAAAACCGTAAAGGATAAAGGCGGTACCATGCGTTTGGGAGCTTGGGCTTGCGACTTAAAAATAGGAAGCAAAGTACGAGACATTTATAAAGCAGAAAGTATTGCCGAGCGCCACAGGCACCGTTACGAATTTAACGGAGATTATAAAGAACAGTTTGAAGCTGCCGGTATGAAAGCCACTGGTTTAAACCCAGATACAGGGTTGGTAGAAATTGTAGAACTGCAGGACCATCCTTGGTTTGTAGGTGTGCAGTACCACCCAGAATATAAAAGTACCGTGGCCAACCCACATCCACTTTTTGTGGCCTTTGTAAAAGCTGCACTTAGTAGCAAGAAAAAAAAGAATGCCACAGTGTCACAAAACAAATAAATGGTTAGTTTTTTGATTTAACACAACGATATTAAAAAAGGCCTGGCTGGTTTTCTTAACTGGTCAGGTCTAAACATTAAACAATGGAAGAAAAAAAGTTAGATATCAATTCGATTATTGGGTTCATCCTAATTTTCGGAATATTAGCCTACATGCTTTGGCAAAACCAACCTACTCCAGAAGAGTTGGAAGCCCAAGAAAAAGCCAAGCAAGAACAAGTTGAAGCCGAGCAAAAGGCTAAAGAACAACAGCAAAATGTAGCGAACACCAAAACCGATTTTGTAGTAGGTTCTGGTTTGGATTCATTGCAGCAAGTGCAATTGAAAAATAAATTGGGCGCGTTTGCTTATTCTGCGATGCAATCGTCAGAAGGCGAAACTTTGGTTGAAACCGATTTATTAGCTCTAAAATTTAGTCATAAAGGTGGAGCACTTTCAGAAGTAAAGTTAAAGAAGTTTGTCGATTTCAATGCTGATCCTATTTATTTGGTAAAAGATAACAATGCGGCATTCAATATTAATTTCGGAACAACCGACAGCCGTGTGTTGAATACCCAAGATTTACCTTTTGTGCCTTCGGTTACCAAAAATGGTGATTTAACGGTGGTTTCCATGAAATTGAAAGTTTCAGAAACCAAGTTTTTAGAGTACCGCTACGAGCTAAAGGATAACGATTACATGATGGGCTTTACGGTGCGTTCGCAAGGGCTTTCGAATGTAATAAACGGGTCTCAGCAAATTAATTTAGACTGGAAATTGAAAGGCTACCGTCATGCCAAAAGTATTTCGTACGAAAACCGATATACCGATATCCACTACGAATACGAAGATGGAAAGGATGATTATACAGGTGCCCGCGATGCCGACGAAAGTATTGAAGACGTATCGTGGATTGGCTACAAGCAGCATTTCTTTACTTCGGTATTGTTAACAGACACGCCATTTAAAAGCGCTCAACTAACAGCGCAGAATTTAGTGGAAGATGAAGCCGTCGATACGGTTTATACCAAGTTGTTTGCTTCAAAAATACCTCTAGAATTGCAGGGTGGTGAAATCAACCAAAGTATGGATTGGTACTATGGCCCCAGTGATTTTAAAGTACTGAACGCTTACGATAGAAACCTGGATGAAATTGTGCCTTTTGGCTGGGGTATTTTCGGCTGGATAAACCGCTATGTGTTTATGCCGTTGTTCGCCTTTTTGGGTAGTTTTATGCCGTACGGAATTGCTATTGTGGTGATGACTATTCTCGTGAAAATCTGTCTGTCGTTTGTGCAGTACAAGCAGTTTTTGTCTCAGGCCAAAATGAAAATATTGAAACCCGAATTGGACGAGATTCGTGAAAAGTACAAAAACAACAAAATGAAGGCGCAACAGGAAACATTGGCCCTACAGACCAAAGCGGGAGCAAGCCCCATGGCAGGTTGTTTGCCAGCGCTTATTCAGTTGCCGGTGTTTTATGCATTGTTCCAGTTTTTCCCATCGGCCTTCGATTTAAGGCAAAAAAGTTTCCTTTGGGCAGACGATTTATCGTCGTATGACGTTATCGCCAACTTGCCGTTTAACATTCCGTTTTATGGTAACCACGTGAGTTTGTTCCCTATTTTGGCCTCCATCGCTATTTTCTTTTATATGCGATTAACCACTGGGCAAAACGTACAAACCGCACCACAGCAGGAGGGTATGCCCGATATGGCAAAAATGATGAAGTATATGATGTACTTCTCACCCATAATGATGTTGTTTTTCTTTAACAACTATGCATCAGGTTTGAGTTTGTACTATTTCATTTCGAACTTGATTAGTATCGGAATCATTTTGGTAATCAAGAATTTTATTTTGGATGAAGATAAAATCCACGCCCAAATCCAAGAGAAAAAGAAACAACCCAAAAAACAAAACCGTTTCCAGAAGAAAATGGCCGAAATGATGGAGCAGGCCGAGCAACAAAGGCAGATGCAAAACAAACGGAAATAGTTTTTTGTCAAAAAGAATTCCTCGACGCTCCGTGTCGGGGTTTCAGTTGAAGTTGTCATTCCCGTGAAAACGGGAATCTAAACCTAAGTCTAAAAGCTGCTATAAAATCAATATTGGCAGCTTTTTTGCTACAAGAAAGTTTCAATATTAGCGTTAATAATCTAAAATAAAATCAAGATGAAGGTTATATATGTTTTATTAATTTCTCTACTTTTTAGCGGTGTTGTTGTAGCTCAAAGTTTTAACCAGTTTGATGACAACGGAAAGCGACACGGAAAATGGCAAAAAAAGTATGAAGGGACAGATGTGTTAAGGTACGAGGGCGAATTTTTTCATGGAAAGGAAATAGGGCTTTTTAAATTCTATAAAAATTATAAGAACAGAGCGGTTTTATCGGCTACAAAACAATTCAATCCAGAAAATGAATTAGCTGAAGTAAAGTTTTTTACTTCTACAGGAAAATTGGTCAGTGAAGGCCAAATGAATGGAAAAACTTATGTAGGCACTTGGAAATATTATCAAAAAAATAATGAAAACCTTTTAACGTTGGAGCATTACAATGATAAAGGGCAACTGGATGGTGAACGTTTTGTGTATTATCCAAATGAACAAGTGGCCGAAAAACAAAATTATGTAGCGGGAAAACTTCATGGTGAGTCGGTGTGGTATTCTGAAAACAATGTTATTGTAAAATCGTATCACTACGAAAATGGAGAGTTGGAAGGACCTGCAAAATTTTTCAATAAAAATGGAGAATTGGTTTGTGAAGGCAACTATAAAAATTCTGAAAAACATGGCGTTTGGAAATATTACGAAAATGGTAATTTGGCCAAACAAGAAACGTTTTAAACTAAAAAAACTCCTTAAATAATTAAGGAGTTTTTCATTCATAGCACTTTTTTTAACTAACCAACCAAAAATTTTAAAGTGGAGGCAATATAACCTTGTCTATAACATGTACAACGCCATTTGAGGCTTGAATATCAACTAACGATGTAACGATGTTGCTTGTTCTTCCATTAGCATCGGTTAAAGTAAAGGCACTTGCGTCTGCTTGTATATCGCCTCCTAATGTTGTTACGGTTCCTGTGGCTAACTGTGATGATTGTACGTTAGCATTCACAATGTGGTGCAATAAAACAGCATCTACAGTAGATGTTGGGATGTCTGCTAAAGCGTTAACTTGAAGTTCGGTTAACAACGATGCAAAAGCATCATTAGTGGGGGCGAAAACAGTAAATGGACCTGCCTCAGCATCAGAAACCGTGTTGACGTAGGGTACGGTAGGAGAACCTGTATCGGCGTAAGCCAGAGCATCAACCAAAATGGATAGGGCCGGATTGGTTGTGGCAAAAGTGGCTATAGTGGGCAAGTCTATAACATGGTCTATAACGTGTACCACCCCGTTCGAAGTTTCAATATCGGCGATTTGTACTGATGCCATTCCGTTAAACATCACACCAGATGAACCATCGTAAAACAAGCTCAAATTAGTACCGTTAGGGCCACTGGCCATAGTATTTGTATATCCAGAAGTATTTGCCAATGAAGAGGAATAAATATTCACGTCTGCAATAACATGGTTCAATAAAATTTGTGTCAAAACGGCATTAGGTACTTCAGATAGCGAGTTGAATCCTTTGTCTTCTAAAAAGGCCATAAATGCCGCATTGGTTGGGGCTAACACCGTTTTGTTCCCGGGGGCAGAAAGTGCATCTGCCAAACCAGCCTGCACCACCGCATCAACAAGTATGCTCAATTCGCTAGTTGCCTGAGCGGTTTCAACAATATTTAATGGTTGCATGGTAGTGTTGTCGTCGTCACTACATGATACGATTAAAAACATTATCATGATCAGTGAGGTAATTTTTGTAATTGATTTTAAAGTGTTCATAGCTTTTATTATTTTGCTTGTTTAACAAATATACTAAAAAATTAAACAAAAGTATTGTTTTGTTTAAAAAAATGAAAAATGCATGAAACAAAATTAAGGGTTGACTTTTCAATCATTCAACGTTGATATGGAATAACTAATAGATTTATATGTATCTTTGCACATTAAAATTTTTAAAATGAAACGGGTAGTTATAGGGCTTTCAGGTGGTGTGGATTCTAGTGTTGCGGCATATTTACTTAAGGAACAGGGCTACGAGGTTATCGGACTATTTATGAAAAATTGGCACGACGACTCCGTTACCATTTCGAATGAGTGCCCGTGGTTGGATGACAGCAACGATGCCATGTTGGTAGCCGAGAAGTTGGGTATTCCTTTTCAAACGGTCGATTTAAGCGAGCAATACAAAGAGCGTATAGTCGATTACATGTTCCATGAATATGAAAAAGGACGAACACCAAACCCCGATGTGCTTTGCAACCGGGAGATAAAATTCGATGTGTTTATGAATATCGCTTTAGAGTTGGGGGCCGATTATGTAGCCACCGGACACTATTGCCGAAAAGGCACCATCGAAAAAGAGGGCAAGGAAATCTACCAGCTTTTGGCAGGTGTTGACGGGAATAAAGACCAATCGTATTTTTTGTGTCAGCTTTCGCAGGAGCAGTTGAGTAAATCGTTGTTTCCCATTGGCGAATTGACTAAGCCAGAAGTACGTAAAATTGCCTCAAAACTAGATTTGGTAACCGCCGAAAAGAAAGATTCACAAGGACTCTGTTTTATAGGAAAGGTAAAATTGCCGGATTTTCTTCAGCAGCAACTAAAACCCAAAGAAGGTGTTATTGTTGAAATTCCGAAGGAACAAGAATTATTTAACAACGAGGAGCCGCATTTCGATTCTGAAGAGGAGAAACTAAATTACCTATCACGAAAACTACAATATAAAATCGATGACGGAAAAGTGGTGGGCAAGCATCAAGGAGCACATTATTTTACCAAAGGACAGCGAAAAGGCTTGGCCGTTGGCGGAACACCAGAACCTTTGTTTGTAATTGAAACCGATGTTGAAGAAAACATAATTTATACTGGGCAGGGTAAAAACCACCCGGGTTTACTGAAAAAGGCATTGTTTGTAAGCAATGAAGAACTGCATTGGGTACGCGAGGATTTAGAGCTTCAAAATGGAGAAACCATGCAGGTAAAGGCCCGCATACGTTATCGTCAGCCATTGGAAAAAGCGACTTTACACCAAGTGGAAAACGGCCTATATGTAGAATTCGAAAACTTACAATCGGCGATAACCGAGGGGCAATTTGTTGCTTGGTATGTTGAAGATGAATTAGTTGGATCGGGAGTTATTTCGTAAATTGTCATAAAAATTTTTTTATGGCAAAGGGAACTGTTTTCTGTGTTTTTCTTTTTTTTCAGCTTATAGCCTTAGCCCAGGAAGATGCTTGGGTATATTTGGTCGATAAAGAAAATGTATCGAATGCCATAGACAATCCCATTGAAATCCTAACTCAAAAGGCCGTAGATAGAAAAGCCAGGCACGGCATAACCATTGATGAACGAGATGTGCCGGTAAACGAAAATTATATTTCCCAACTTAAAAATACTTCAGGAATTACTGTTTTGGCCAAATCGAAATGGATGAATGCAGTTCATGTTAGGGGCAGCCAATCCGATATTGAAAACTTACTCACTACTTTTTCTTTTATCGAGTCAATTGACTTCGCTGATAAAAGTAAAAACGCTTCAAAAATTGAAGAAGAGAAAGAGAGGTCTAAATTTGAAACGGCATCAACAGTTTTTAATTATGGAGAAGCTCTTAATCAAATTGAAATGATTAATGGCAACCAACTGCATTTATTAAATTACACGGGCTTTGGGGTAACTATTGCAGTGCTCGATGGCGGATTTTCCAACGTTAATAACATGGCCGCTTTCCAACGTATAAGGAATGCAGAAAACATAGTTGGGAGTTATGATTTTGTAAATAGAGATGATGATGTATTCACGAATGCAGTAGGTAATCATGGCACTTTGGTACTCAGTACAATGGCGGCATATATCGAGGGCGAATACGTAGGTACGGCACCAGATGCCGCTTATTATTTGTTTACTACAGAAGATGGAACCAGTGAAAACCCTGTGGAAGAAAGTTACTGGGTTGAAGCAGCCGAACGCGCCGATAGTTTGGGTGTGGACATCATAAACTCATCACTTGGCTACGGTAAAAGCTATGACAATCCTAACTATGCTTATAATACATCAGATTTTAACGGAACTACCACTTTTGTTTCACGGGGAGCCAATATCGCTTTTGAAAAAGGTTTGTTGGTATTAAATTCTGCTGGAAATTCAGGCAATGGCGGAATAGGTGCTCCAGCCGATTCTCCTGGAGTGTTCTCAATAGGCGCAGTAAATGCCGATGGTAACTATGCCTCATTTAGCTCGGTGGGCAGTTCGTTTCAACCTACCCAAAAACCAGACGTTGTTGCTCAGGGCCAAGGCAGTTTTGTTGTTCGGGATGATGATGCTATAGCAACAGCTAATGGAACATCGTTTAGTTCGCCCATTATGGCAGGAGCAATGGCTTGCTTGTGGCAAGCGTTACCCGAAAAAACCAATGCAGAATTAATGCAAATGGTAAGAGAGTCGGCATCACAATTTGAAAGTCCGGATAACTTTTTAGGTTACGGGACTCCCAATCTAGAACTGGCATTAAGCAATGCGTTAGGAGTAGTCCATGTTACGGATGAAAACGAAATGACCGTAAAAATGTTTCCCAATCCGGCTTCAAATGAATTGTTCTTCAGCTTTAATCAACACAATTTTTACAGAATAAACATTTTTGATGCCTATGGGAAGTGTATTTTGGATTTAACATCCACACAGAATCACTTGCAGATAAGTATTTCTTCACTATTAGCAGGTGTATATTTTGTAAACATTCAGTCATCAAAAGCATCAAAAACCCTTAAACTCATAAAAAGGTAAATGCCCAATAGAATAACGCAGCTTTTTAATATTAAATATCCCATTATTCAGGCTGGTATGGTTTGGAATAGTGGTTGGCGGTTGGCATCGGCAGCCAGTAACTCTGGTGTTTTAGGACTCATCGGGGCCGGTTCGATGTATCCGGAAATACTCCGTGAGCACATCCAAAAATGCAAAAAGGCGACGGATAATCCTTTTGGTGTGAACGTGCCAATGTTATACCCCGATATTGAAAAAATTATGGATATTATTGTAGATGAAGGGGTGAAGATTGTGTTTACTTCAGCGGGGAACCCAAAAACCTGGACGGCATGGTTGCAGGAACGCGGTATTACAGTGGTTCATGTCGTTAGCAGTGTGAAGTTTGCACTGAAAGCACAGGAAGCTGGGGTGAATGCCATCGTAGCCGAAGGTTTTGAAGCCGGTGGGCATAATGGGAGGGATGAAACCACCACTTTAACCCTAATACCTATGGTAAAGGAGCAAGTAACCATTCCTTTGATTGCGGCTGGAGGCATAGCCACCGGAAAGGCAATGCTGGCTGCTATGGTTTTGGGGGCAGACGGCGTGCAAATAGGAAGCCGGTTTGCAGCTAGCGAAGAAAGCTCCTCACACATCAATTTTAAACAGGCCGTAGTTAAGGCCAAAGAGGGAGATACTCAATTAACCTTAAAAGAACTGGCACCTGTACGTTTGATTAAAAATAAGTTCTACAATGATGTTCAAGAACTATATAAAACATCGCCAACAGTTGAACAGTTAAAAGATTTGTTGGGCAGGGGGCGGGCCAAAAGAGGTATGTTTGAAGGCGATTTAGATGAAGGTGAGCTGGAAATCGGTCAGATATCTGGGCTTATTCATGATATAAAACCGGTGCGCCAAATTGTGAGAGATATTGTACAAGAATTTGAAATGGCTAAAAAAGCGGTATTAAATTTTAATTAGCGATTAAACAAAAAACAGAGAAGAAATTTTATTTCTCCTCTGTATTTCAGAAACTTTAAGTTTTGTGTTTTAAATCCCTAAAAATTAAACTTAACTGTCTCGTAGGATGCTATTTAATTCTCAAGAGAATATAGTAAATATACGAAAAGGATAGTGATTTGGACTTATTTACAGAAAAATTAACATTTGTTAATTTCGGGTTAGATTCAAAAGAACAAGTGAAATTGGATTAAAAAACCAACCCTATACTTTACTTTTGCCAAATGCAAATATCACAGTACACCAAAGAATTCAAATACAATTGGCAGCTGGCTGCACCTGTTATGCTAGGCATGTTAGGGCATACGTTTGTTAGTTTTATCGACAATATTATGGTGGGCCAGCTGGGCACGGCCGAGTTGGCTGCGGTATCATTGGGCAATAGTTTTATGTTCATAGCTATGTCTTTGGGAATTGGTTTTTCTACTGCCATTACACCGCTTATTGCAGAAGCCGATGCGGAACAGAATTTTTTAAACGGAAAATCGTCCTTTAAACACGGACTTTTCTTGTGCACCGTTTTAGGGGTTTTGCTGTTTTTATTAGTGTTTTTTGCCAAGCCCATTATGTATTTGATGAAACAGCCCTTAGAGGTTGTTCAACTGGCTATTCCTTATTTAGATTTGGTGGCCGTGTCGTTAATTCCGTTGATTGTTTTTCAAGCGTTCAAGCAATTTAGCGACGGACTCTCCATGACAAAATACCCGATGTACGCTACTATTTTAGCGAATATCATCAATGTGGTTTTAAACTATGTTTTTATTTTCGGAAAACTGGGCATGCCAGAATTGGGCATTGTAGGTGCGGCCTACGGTACTTTAATTTCTAGGTTGGTGATGGTGGCTCATATTTGGTATTTGTTGGCAAAACATGATAAATCAAAAAACTATGTCACCAAGATCAAGTTTTTTGTTTTAGATAGATGGATGCTGAAAAAGATAACCAATTTGGGTATGCCCAGTGCCATGCAGATGTTTTTTGAAGTGGCCATTTTTACGGCAGCGATTTGGCTCAGTGGGCTTTTGGGTAAAAATCCGCAAGCCGCCAACCAAATTGCCCTAAATTTAAGTTCCATGACCTTTATGGTGGCCACTGGTTTAAGCGTAGCAGCTATGGTTCGTGTGGGAAATCAAAAAGGATTGAAAAATTATTTGGAACTCCGCCGAATAGCCCATTCCATTTTCTTTCTTGGCATTATTCTGGCAACGGGGTTCGCTATTCTGTTTTTAATTTTTCATACGCAATTGCCTAAACTCTATCTCGATTATAACGATGTTGAAAATGCGATGGATAATAGGGAAGTGATGCAAATTGCATCAAAACTGTTGCTGGTTGCGGCAGTGTTTCAGATAAGCGATAGCATACAGGTGTTGGTTTTAGGGGCGCTCCGCGGACTTCAAGATGTAAAAGTGCCCATGGTACTGGTGTTTATTTCCTATTGGGTGGTGGGGTTTCCCATTTCGTGGTTTTTAGGAAAAGAACAGGTATTAGCTAGCATGGGCATTTGGTTCGGACTTCTGGCCGGATTGACCGTTGCCGCAATTTTGTTGTATATTCGGTTTCATTTTCTAACGAAAAAGCTAATTTTGTCCAATAATTAATTTCAAATGATGACCCTACCCAAGTTTATTTTAGGTGATAACTCCGATTATCCTAATGCTATTTTTGTTATCCATACCGAATTTCCTAGATTTATCATCAATCTTGAAAATGATGAAGTGGAATGGTTTGAGGATTTTGATGCCGAAGACCAAAAAGAACTGCAAACCGAAACCGAAAATGCCATTAAGTTGGCAACCGAGTTTTATGATGCAGAAATCGCAAAATACGAAGAGTAGTTTATGATAGAACAACTGATAGAACTCGATAAGGAATTATTTATTTATTTAAACGGACTGGGGTCTGAAACATGGGATGGCTGGTGGATGTTGTACACTACAAAATTCAATTGGATTCCCTTTTATACTGTACTTACTTATTTGATGTACAGGCAGTTGAAAACTAAAATGTTTGTATTGACATTGGTCGTTGTGGCGCTAATGATTTTATTTACCGATCAGGTTTCCAATCTTTTTAAAGGCTATTTTTTTCAACGCTTAAGGCCCTGTCATGAAGAAAGTGTGATGGATTTAATGCGTTTGGTAAAACCCTATTGTGGTGGGCGTTTTGGCTATTTTTCAGGGCATGCCTCAAACTCTATGGCTGTGGCTATTTTTACTAGTTATATGCTAAAATCAAAATACAAATACATTCCATATTTAATGGTGGTTTGGGCATTGGGAATGGGCTACAGCAGAATTTATATTGGCGTGCACTATCCGTTGGATGTACTTTCCGGGGCTTTGTTTGGCGGTTTATCGGGCTACATGTTTTACAGGTTGGACAAATACTTGCAAAGTAGGTTTCAGCTGAAAGAAAAATAATTTCGGTTACTCCAGACTGAGCAAATAGTCGGCCGCGGCAAATGCCGTGGTTTTATTTTCTGCAATACGTTTTAACTGTTTGTCGAGTTCTTTTTTGATTTTTGGCTGCTCAAAAAAACGAGATTTTAATTGGCTTTCAATGGTTTGAATGAGCCAATATTCGCTCTGTTTGTTTCTTTTTTTATTGAAATATCCGTTTTTGGTGGTTGCCTTCACAAAATCTAAAATCATTTTCCAGATGTCATCGATGCCTGTACCGTTTATGGCGCTACAAAGCAACACCTGTGGTTGCCATTGGGAGTCTTTTTCGGGGTAGAGGTGAAGGGCTCTTTTAAACTCGGTTTGCGCCAGTTTAGCTGGTTTTAGGTTGTCACCATCGGCTTTGTTGATGGCAATGGCATCGGCCATTTCAATAATGCCACGCTTCATACCTTGTAGTTCGTCTCCGGCACCGGGCAGTTTCAGCAACAAAAAGAAATCGACCATGCTGTGCACGGCGGTTTCGCTTTGACCAACCCCAACGGTTTCAATAAGAATGACATCAAAACCGGCGGCTTCACATAAAATAGTGGTTTCACGGGTGGTTCTGGCCACACCGCCCAAAGATTCGCCAGAGGCTGAGGGACGAATAAAGGCATTGTTGTTTTTTGCCAATTGTTCCATTCGGGTTTTATCGCCCAAAATACTTCCTTTTGTAATACTGCTGCTCGGGTCTATGGCCAAAACGGCTACCCGTTTACCGAGGTCGGTGAGGTGCTTTCCCAAGGCTTCAATAAAGGTGCTTTTCCCAACGCCCGGAACACCGGTAATTCCAATTCGTACGGAGTTGTGGGCATGTGGCAAACAAGCCTCTATAATGGTTTTTGCTTGATGAGCGTGTGTGGGGTTTTTGCTTTCAATTAACGTAATGGCCCGGGCAAGTATGGTGATATCTCGTTTTAAAATACCCTCAATCAATATTTCAGAAGCAATTTCGGTTTTTCGATTTTCCTTATAGGATTTTATGGAATTGGGGTTGGTGGTTTCGGAAATTGAAACACCTTTTTTTTCACTTAAAGCCGATTTGTTTTTTTTTGCCACGAATTCTCGAATGTACTCCTAAATTACAAATTTATTTTGATTGAAAAAGCGAAGAACACAAAGCGTGAAGTTGGAAGGCCGAAGATGTTTTCAGCGGCTTGAATTTGGAACTTTTGAGTTGACTGAAGACTAACTGCGACTGAATACTGCGAACTTATTTCAACGGTACGGCAATCTTAACATCGTCCCAGGCCATGGTAAGTGCCAGGTTATCGGTAGAATTATCGAATGCAATGGTAAATTGTTCTACCGTATGGTCTAGTTGCTGAACGGGCACTTCAACATTCAAAACATCATAGTTGGGATCCCACATAGGCTGCATTTGGGCATTAACCCCCCAAGAATATTGTTTGGAATTGAACATGACCGACCAAGTGGAATCTTTAGGAACCGTCCATAGCGTATATTTTCCTGCAGGTAATTCCATGCCTTTTATTTCTAAAGGTTGGTTGGTTTCAAATGTAGTGGCTTCGTTGGCTCCCGTACGCCAAACTTGGTTATAAGGTACCAAGCCGCCAAAAATTTCCCTCTCCTTTTTATAGGGACGGTTATAAAACACCTTCATTTTTAAATCGTTCAGTTTAAACTCTACCGTGTCCTTCGGGCTCAATCTGCTGTCAAAAATATTTTCAACAAAAGCAGAGTATAAAAACAAACCCAAAGCAATAATAGATAGTAGGATTAAAAGGCGTTTTAAAAAAGTGTTCATATAGAGCATTTTATAGAGGCACAAATATAATTTAAAAGGTATAACTGCTAAAATGCAAACGTATATTTATTTAGCTTTGTTATGCACCCCCTGAAAAAAAAATATAAGTTTTTTGCAACACCTTGTTTTTTTGATCGTCTTTAAAGTGAACTAACCAAAACCAGAAGCTCATCAAGCATGTTTCAAGTTGACATTATAGAACAATGTAAACAGAACAACCGTAAAGCACAATTGCAGTTATACAACCAGTACTGCAACGGGATGTATATTGTGGCCAAACGGTTTTTGAAAGATGCCGCCGATGCCGAAGATGCGGTGCAGGAAGCGTTTATAAAAGCTTTTGAAAAACTGCATCAATTTGAGGCCGAAGTTACTTTTGGCGCTTGGTTGAAACGCATTGTGGTTAATACATGTATCGACGTTTTAAAATCGAAAAAACATCAACTTGTAGAGTTGAACGAGGTGCACCTTAAAGTGGTCGATACACCAAAAAACGACAAATGGTTGGTTGAAGATACAGTTACCCTAAACGATGTGAAAGCGGCCATTGGCAAATTGCCCGATAAATACCAGTATGTAGTGATGCTGTATTTAATTGAAGGGTACGACCATCAGGAAATTTCAGAGATTCTCGGGATTTCGGAAGTGGCTTCGCGAACACAATTGTCGAGAGGTAAAACCAAGTTACAAACCTTATTAACACACCAAAAAAATGGCACAAGATATTAGAGAATTATTTAAAAACGATGCGGTTTCGGGCGAAAATATGCCGGAAAACCACCAAGCACGGTTTTTGGAAAAACTGGACAAAGCCATGCCCGTTGCCAAAAGGAAGCCTTTTAGTTGGTTAAAAGTGGCAGCAAGTATTGTGGTGCTTTTAGGCTTGGGGTTTGGAGCGTTTAAGTTTTTTGAAACCCCTCCCATTGAAAGCGATAATAGTGTAGCAAGAACTCCTGTAGTCGAAACGAAATCGTTGGGCGATATTTCACCCGGATTAAAAAAAGTGGAAGATTATTATCTGGCCAGTATTAATTTGGAACTTTCTAAAATTGAATACACGCCAGAAACCAAAGAGCTTTTTGATGGCTATTTATCGCAATTAAATGAATTGGACAAAGAGTACAAACGCCTATCGGTGGAGCTGACCGAATCTGGACCTAGCGAACTTACCATTAATGCCTTAATCGACAACTTAAAACTCCGTTTAAATTTACTGTACCGCCTTGGTAATCAAATAAAATCATTAAAAGTTTCAAACACCAACAACGTGGTACAATCCATCTAAAAACAATCAAAAAATGAACAGTAAAATCGTAAAAATGAACCTTTTTGCCTTATGCTTCCTTGTTATGGGAAGCCTGTGGGCACAAAATAGATTGACCAAAGTGTCACAATCCATTAAAGTGGATAAAGACGTGGTTATCGATTTGAATTCGAACCATTGCAATATTGTGTTCGATACTTGGAACAAAGATGTAGTGGAAATTGAAGCCTACATGGAGGGCGAAAAGTTGAGCGATGATCAATTGCAAAAAGCGCTTAAATCGTGGAAGGTGGATGTTGATGCCACCCAAAGCCAAATATCGATTAATGCCACCGGTGGCGGTTCGCCACATTGGGTGATGCGCACTAGTGGGGACGATGATGTTAAAGTCATTTTAAAGGAACTGAAGTACGAATTGGCAGAAATGCCGGAAATGGATTTCGACGTGCATGTTGTTGAAGTTCCTGAGATTCCCGAATTACCAAAAATGCCAGAAATGCCAGAATTACCCGAATTACCAGAGTTGCCCGAAGGCATTCGCAGTTTTCATTTTGATTATGAAGCCTATAAAAAGGATGGCGAAAAGTATTTAAAGAAATACACCGAGCAGTTTGAATCGAAATTCGGAAAGGATTTTGAAAAAAAGATGCAGGCTTGGGGCGAAAAGTTCGGGAAAGAATGGGGCGAAAACTATGGCAAACAGATGGAAGCATGGGCCAAGCAATTTGAAAGCCATTGGAACCAAGAAGCTTTCGCCGAAAAAATGGCCGAATGGGGCGAGCGCTATGCCGAACGCATGGAAGCCCAAGCGGAAAGACATGCTGAAAATGCCGAACGCATAGCAGAAGCCCACCAAGCCAGAATGGAAGCCCATAAAGAACGTGCCAAGGAACACGCCAAACAAGCCAAAGAGCGGGATAAAAAAGTAATCAAAATTATTGAAGAAAAGTCGAGCATTGACGCCAAGAAAACCATTAAAATTAAAATGCCCAAAAAGGCCAAGTTGAAGGTGAACGTTAGGTATGGCGAAATAGAATTCGCTGCCAATGTTGATAATTTGGAGGCCAATGTGTCGCATGCCAAGTTTAAAGCACAACGCATTGATGGAAGTTTAACTTCCATCAATGCTTCCTATTCGCCGGTTTTTGTGTCGCATTGGAATTTGGGCGAACTTAACTTAAATTATGTAAAACATGCTGATTTGGAGCACGTCAACCACTTGGTGTTAAACGCCGTATCTTCAAATGTGGATGTGGATAAACTTTCGGGCAGTGCCGTGATTGATGGCAATATTGGCGACTTGACTATTGCTGCAATTGAAGATACCTTTTCCAATTTAAACGTGATTTTACAAAATAGTAACGCAGTAATTGCGCTTCCAAAAGTGGAGTGTAGCGTTAACTACAAAGGCACACATTCGCAGTTTTTACACCCTAAAAATAAAACAAAGGGCAGTACATCCAATTTTTCATCCACGAGTGCAAATAGTGGAAAAAGCATTGTGGTGAATGCCAAATACAGCGATGTAATTATGAAATAATTTTACTCGATAACCGAGATTTAAATGCTCTGAGTTTAGCCCTGAATTAGTTTACCTTTCTTCCTTAGCAGAAATTTTTTCATTAACCGCATCAATAATAGCCTTTGATGGAGTTAAATAATCAAACCACAATGTTCCTTCTTTTTTTCTAAACCACGTTAGTTGACGTTTGGCGAAGCGTCGCGTATTTTTTTTGATTTCAGAAATGGCAAAATCCAACGTCCATTCACCTTCAAAATAATTGAACAGTTCTTTGTACCCCACCGTATTTAATGCATTTAAGTGTTTGTTTGGAATCAGGCTTTTGGCTTCATCCAATAAACCCTCGTCCACCATCATATCCACCCGTTGCTCAATACGCTTGTAAATGGTTGACCTTTCGGCGGAAAGCCCAATACTTATGGTTTTAAATTTGCGCTTGTCTTTTTCTTTGTTCAAAAAAGAAGAGTAGGGCTGCCCGGTACCGATGCAGATTTCCAAAGCACGGATAACACGATGCGGATTATCAATGGCAATACTGTTATAGGAAATGTGGTCTAAAACTTTTAGTTTTTCCTGTAAATGGGGGAGACCTTTTTCTTCCAAATCGGTATTCAATGCGTCTCGGATGCTGCCGTCAACATCCGGGAAATCATCGAGGCCATTAACCACGGCATCTACATACAAACCCGAACCGCCTACCATAATAACCACATCGTGTTTTTTAAATAAGGTATTCAAGAGGTTTATGGCGTCGCGCTCGAAGGCTCCAACGTTATAATCGTCATGAATGGATTTGTGGTGTATAAAATGGTGCTTGGCCGCATGGAGTTCGTCGGGAGTGGGGGCAGCGGTGCCGATTTGCATTTCTTTAAAAAACTGGCGCGAATCGGCCGAAACGATTTCGGTATTAAAATGCTGTGCCAATTTAATACTCAAACGCGTTTTTCCTATGGCGGTTGGACCAATTATTGAAATTAAATATTTACTCATCTTTTAATTTATGGCCACATTTTCTGCAGTATGCCGCATCATCTAAAATAATATCCGATCCACAGTTTGTGCAAGAAGAGTTTTGGTGGTTAGGCGATTTTCCTTTTGTTGAAGCATATTCGGCAGAAACAATACCCGTGGGTACCGCAATAATGCCGTAACCAATAATCATAATAATAGTTGCCAATATTTGCCCCACGGCAGTTTGTGGTGTAATATCACCAAAACCAACCGTGGTGAGGGTTACAATACACCAATAAATACTTTGCGGAATGCTTTTAAAACCGTTTTGCGGCCCTTCAATTAAGTACATTACCGTGCCTAGAATGATGGAAATAATAAATACAAAAAATATAAAAATGAAAATTTTAGAACGACTGTTTCGCAATGCCCGTATAAGTTTGTTCGATTCGCCAACGTATCGAATTAACTTCAAAATCCTGAACACTCTCAGTAAGCGCAAGGCTCTGAAAACGGCTAAAAAATGAGTGTCTAAAATAAAGAATGAAATGTATTTAGGTAGGGTTGACAGTAAATCAACGATACCATAAAAACTTAAAACGTATTTTTTAGGTTTCTTTACACATATAACTCTTAAAATATACTCTATTGTAAAAAGGATGGTAATGACCCATTCGGAAATATTAAAAAAATCATGGTATTTATTGTCGAAAGATTCAACGCTTTCCAGCATCACAATAATGATGCTGTAAATAATGGCTATGAGTAAAACAATGTCAAAAAGCTTTCCTGCACGGGTATGGGTGCCATATATCACTTCATGAATTTTTGCTTGCCACCTGCTAAATCTGCTCGATTTTTCCATAGAGCTCTAAAATACTAAAAGATTACGTGTTGAGTTTTAGCAAAATTAAGGAGTTGTTTTGAGTGTCGATAATTTTAGCCATAAACTTTTTTAAATAGGGGTAATATTCGGGCGCGTAAACAGCTTCTTTAAAATTAAATTTCATCATCAAATGAATTGAATTACCTACTTGTTTTGTGGAAAATCTTAATGTACCCGTGCTGTTTGGCAACACCGAAATAAAGTCTTTTGGCATTTCAACAATGCTGTAATCATCGTTAAATTTCAAACTGAACATATAAATAAACGTGTCTTTATAGCCAAAATCGATGGGGTAGGTGCGTTCTTGAAGTTTAAAAGGGTTCGAACTGAAAAATTTAGTCAAAATAGGGTTTAAGTAAATATTTTCGCCTGTGGTATCTAGATTGTATTTTACTTGATACTTTTCTGAAAACGTGGGACTATCTTTTTCTTTTGATAGGGCTTCGTGATTGGAAATCTCTAAAAATGGCGCATTGTTTTCCAACTTTTCGATGTACGATTCTTTATTGGAAAAGTATCTTTTTTTGGTGCTTAGGGCGTGGTAGCCCGAATATTTGGCATTAATGTATCCCGAAACGTTTTGTTCGGCATCAATACTTAAATCGGCTTTATAAAATACATTGGACGGTTTCTCTGGGGTGATGTCGATCCATTGGCTGCCGTTTTCAAAATCCAACAAACGTCCGTACATATTTAAACATCTAAAGGGCAACCCACCAAAGTTTAAATAAGGGTCGGTAGCATCCAATAAATACGATTTGTTATTTATGGTAGCTTGAACGATCAAATAGTTAAAATCGGTAATAACAGGATATATTTTTGTGGCAAAACCATTTTCCCTTGTTGAAAGTAATACGGGCTTGGCGTCAATGCCACTTTCATTTAAAAGGCTATTGAGTAAAATGTTCATGGAAGAAACATTACCCGATTTGTTTTTGATTAAGTCCTTTACGGAAACATCCGAGAAAATTTTGTAATCACCATTCCAAGTATAGTCATTTTGCACGTATTTATAAATGGCTTTGGCTTTTTTTAGTGGGTCACTTTCATTGATGATATCTTGGCTCAACAGTTCATCGGCATCAACCGATTTTTTAAGTTGCTTTCCAATATCTTTTTCGGTTCTAATTTCTTTGTCAACATCCTCCCATGTTCTGGTGTAGTCTTGTTTTGTGCCGTTAAAACTGTTAAATGTCTTTAGCTCATATTCTATCCTTGCCAGATAATTTAGTCTAGATGTCATAAAATCTTCATCAATAAACGCAGGGATATCTCTCATAGCATACCGTGCTTCAAAACAATTGGCAGAAAGTCCGTTGCCTCCAGTTAGGCAAGCTTCTTTAGTTTTTGTTTCGTTTATTGAAAGTTTTTTGCCCCCAATAAGTTTAATGCTGTATTCCCAATTGGCCGGAATGCTGGTGTTGTATTCGCTGTACACTTTTGGGATCTCATCTTGAAATTCCCATCCGTGGTATTTTCGCATGTAAGGCGACCTTAAACTGTAGCCATACGTAATCACAGAACCTTCTTTTACATTGGGCAATGTGAACTTTACCATGGTGATATTTTCGTTGTACTCCTCACGATAAATGTTCTTTTTGTCCAGTTTTGTTATTGTTACTTTACCATTTTCAAGGTTGTACGTTGTGCCGACAATATCCTTGACACTTTCGTATGCATTACCATTGCTTTGATAAAGGTACAGGGTAACGTTCGCATTATCAAACCCTTCTTTGTTGAAGATTTTAATTTTATGTTTTTTCTCGGTTCTTAAATCGTAATCCCTGGGGTCAACATGGCTATTTCCAAACTCGTATAAAACAAGGGCGTTGGCGGTAGAATCTTTGGGGTAGGCATTCATCCTGAGGTCGGAAAGCGATACTCTAAAAACAGGAGTGTCATCGGTATCTTGCGAAAAGGCTAACAGCGAAAAAGCTAAGAATAGAAAGGTGAAGGTAGTTTTGTTCATGTTTAGTTTAGTGTTAGTATTTTTAAGCGCTTATTTTTTCTGAGATAACTCTGTATGATGTGCTGTACATCCCTATTGTTTTGCATAGGGGTGATGATGGACTCCAAAACATCAATATTATTGATTTGATAATTCAGGTTGAAATAACCAACACCTTGAAAGATACCATCTTTAATCAATATGGCACTGCGTTCGTCCACATCACGGCCACGGTCAATGATTACCATGTTTTTGTTGGCATAGCTATTTTTTTCAATAAGCTGCCTTACCCTTTTGTTATAGGATTCTGGGGATTCTTTTTGTATGCAAGCCCCTTGACATTCTTTTATATCGTAGTTGAAACAACTGGATTTTGTTTTATACAATCCAGCGAGTTTTTGGCACAGATTGAAATCCTCGACTGCTTTAGTGATGAAACTTTTTCCGCTTTGCCTGTTGCTGAAAGTGGTAATGGGTTTTTTTCGACCATCTGCAATGTCAATTTTTAAGTTGATATAACCGTTTTCGTCAACAAAACTATAGAGTGCATGGGTAAAGATGGAACGCCTTAAAGCACGGTTGTAAATAGGTCTGTTCTTTTTTATCTCTTCACTTTCCTTTAAAAGCGCTACTAATTCACTGCCCGTTGATTCGTAAGTCACCGCCGATACCTTTGCTTGAATCTTCTTTGATTTGGCGTTGGTGCCCGTAAAATGTTGGTTGATGCGCTTTTTTATGTTGTTGCTCTTCCCGATATAGATGATTTCGCCATCCGATTTATGAATGTAATAGACTCCTGTGGTTGATGGCAAACTTTCAATAATATCAATGTGCCGCGGTTCTAGTTGATGCTTGGGGTTCGACTTGATGGACTGTTTAACGATATCTTTTCCGGTGTCTTTGTTCAGCAGTACTTTAAAAAGTTTCACGGTGGCCAATGCATCGCCCGAAGCCCTATGGCGGTCGGTCACTGGAATGCCCAACGAGCGTACCAATTTACCTAAACTGTACGAGGGTTGCCCTGGTATTAAGTTTTTGGAAAGCTCGACCGTACACAACGATTTTCGTTCGTAATCAAAGCCTAAGCGTTTAAACTCGGTTTTTAAAATGCGGTAATCAAAATTGGCATTGTGGGCTACCAAAATGCACTCGTCGGTAATCTCAACAATACGTTTGGCTACTTCATAAAATTTTGGGGCACTGCGTAACATGTTGCTGTTTATGCCCGTTAGGTTTACCACAAAGGGCTGTATTTCGCGCTCGGGGTTTACCAAACTTATAAATTGATCCACCACCTCATGGCCATCGTATTTGTAAATGGCTATTTCGGTAATGCCTTCCTCATTGTACTTTCCGCCAGTGGTTTCTATGTCGAGTATTGCGTAAATAATCTGTGGTTTTTAGTGTTGATTTCTCTCCCCAAAAATACTACTTCCTATCCTAACCATATTACTCCCGCATGCAATGGCTAATGGATAATCGCCACTCATGCCCATGCTTATGGTTTTGGGCTGAAAGTTTGGTGCTTCAATTTTTTTCAGTTCTTCAAAAGCCGATTTTAAAACATTGAATTCATTTGTGATTTGGGTGTCATCATCGATAAAAGTAGCCATGCCCATAACCCCGGTAACCCTAATGTTTTTTAGTTGCGAAAAGATTCCAGATTTTAAAATCTCTAAAGCTTCATCCAAGGTCATTCCAAATTTTGAATCTTCTTCAGCTATTTTTATTTGCAGTAAACAGTCAATAATACGTTTGTTTTTTTTGGCCTGTTTGTCAATTTCCTCGAGTAATTTAAAATTATCTACTCCATGAATCAATGACACAAACGGTGCCATATATTTTACTTTGTTACGTTGCACATGCCCAATCATGTGCCATTCAATATCTTTGGGAAGGGCTTCATACTTTTCGGCCATATCCTGAATTTTGTTCTCGCCAAAAACGCGCTGCCCGGCATTATAGGCTTCCATAATGTCGCTTAGGGGTTTCGTTTTAGAAACGGCCACTAATGTAACGTGGCTTGGCAACGAGGATTTTATTTTTTCAAGATTGTCTTTAATGCTCATATTGTCTAAATATAACTTAAATTTTTAAGATTTTTCGTCTGTTTGATGATTTTGCTGTGACAGGTTGATGTAACAAGTTTATAAAAGCTTAAAATTCGTAAATGGTTACGCCACTACTTAATTTAGGCTGTATAAACGTGCTTTTAGGAGGCATGGTCAATCCTTGGTCGGCAATGGCTTTTATTTCTTTAATGGTGGTGGGTAAAAGACCAAAACCAACAGCAAACGCACCGCTATCCACTTTGAGTTTAATTTCCGACAGGCTGTTTTTGCCGTGTAAATAATCAAGGCGCGAATTGTTCCGTAAATCGGAAATGCCCAAAATAGGTTTCAGTACCGTTTGGAAAAGTATTTGCGCATCCAAGGCATCCAAAGCATTTTGAAAATTATAACGGTTTTTGCGAAGCGATAGTGCGTAAAATTCGCCATCAAGGTACATGCTGAATAGGTGTTTTTTAGTGGGCTTAAAAACATCAATGCCTCGATTTTCTATTTTAAAGACTTTGTTTAGCTGCCCTAAAAAGGCTGTTTTTGAAAGTCCGTTTAAATCCTTCACCAGTCGGTTGAATTCATAAACCTTAAGTTCTGATTCCTCAATAAAAAACGCCATAAAAAAATTATAGGGTTCGTCTCCGGTATGGTTTTCATTCTCGCTTTTCAAGCTTTCGGCCAATAAATAAGACGACGCCGAGCGGTGGTGACCATCAGCAATATAAATAGCTTTTATGTTTTTAAATTCAGTTGAAATTTGATCTATAGTGGTTTCGTTTTCTATTTTCCATAGTTGATGAGTATCTTGATTGCCGGTTAAGAATTCAAACTCTGGGGGTGTTGTTTGCATTGCAGTAATAATTTTAGCAATTGGTTTGTTGTCAGGGTAGGTTAGCAGTACGGGTTCAGCATTGAACCCCACCGTTTTTAGGTAATCCTTGAACATGTTTTCGCGGTGTGCAATGGTATCTTCATGCTTTTTTATCACATCGTTTTTGTAGTCTTCGGTACTGGCCGCCGCTGTAATGCCCGAAAACGATACCCCGTTACTTTTATTTATTTTGTATATGTAGTAGCAAGCTTTGTCGTCCTGTTTTAAAATGCCTTGGTTTTTAAATTCGTGGTAACGGTTTTTTACCAAAGTGTAACGTTTTTTCTTTTTGAAAACGTTTTGGTGTTTGTAGCTGGGGTTAACTATGTTTAAAAACGAATAGGGATTGGTGCTTAAAATAGACTCCATTTCCGCCGGGCTATAGCTTTGGTACGAGCGCGACGCTACCAATGCCACTTTATCGGGAGTTGGTTTTACAGCTTTAAAGGGGAGTACTTTGGCCATGCTTTTTTTTAGTTAACAGTTAGCAGCACTCTGTTAGATGATATCGAACTGAGTGCTGCCAATTGGAGACTATTTAAACTGTCTAGAAACTTTTTCCGCTTTTTTGCTTTCCGAATAATCATAAAAACCTTCGCCCGATTTTACGCCCAGTTTACCTGCATTTACCATATTGACCAAAAGGGGACAGGGGGCGTATTTTTGGTTTTTAAAACCGTTGTACATCACATTCAAAATAGAAAGGCAAACGTCCAATCCAATAAAATCGGCCAATTGCAAAGGCCCCATGGGGTGCGCCATACCCAGTTTCATTACGGTATCGATTTCTTCAACGCCGGCCACGCCATTGTAAAGCGTTTCGATGGCTTCGTTAAGCATGGGCATTAAAATTCGGTTGGCTACAAACCCAGGGTAATCGTTCACTTCAACTGGGGTTTTTCCCAATTTTTTTGAAAGTTCCATAATCGTTTGGGTCACTTCATGTGAAGTATTGTAACCCCGGATAACTTCAACCAACGCCATAATGGGTACGGGGTTCATAAAATGCATCCCGATAACACGTTCGGGTTTAGTGGTTGCGGCAGCAATTTGCGTAATGGAAATTGACGAGGTGTTGGTGGCCAAAATGGTGTTTTCGTCACAAGTTTCGTCCAATTCCTTAAAAATGCGGAGTTTTAAATTCAGGTTTTCAGTAGCGGCTTCAACCACTAAATCGGCTTTCTGTGTGCCGTTTAAAATTTTGGTAAACGTAGAAATGTTTGCCAATGTAGCCGTTTTATCGGCTTCGGTAATTTTTTCTTTGGCTACCATTCTATCCAAATTTCTAGAAATGGTGTCCATGCCTCGTTTTAAAGAAGCTTCGCTAACATCAATCAAGTTAACTTTAAAACCGTTTTGGGCAAAGGTATGTGCAATGCCATTACCCATGGTGCCTGCGCCAATAACTGCAATGTTTTTCATAAGCGTAGTGTTTTTATAAGTCCGTTATTGAATAGTTGTTAGTTGGTGTTCGGTCATAAGTATTTGGTCTTGCCATTTTGTACTTCCAACTTTAAGTTTGCATCTTCCGCTCCTAAAAACTATCAATAATCTGGTTGGCAACTCTTAGCGCTTCGGTACCATCGTGCAGCGTAACCTCAGGCGCACGGTTGTGTTTTATAGCTTCGGCAAACGATTCCAATTCATCTAAAATAGAATTGTTTTCGGGTATCGCCGGGTTGTCAAAATAGATTTGTTTTTTCACCCCTTCGGCATTTTGGAGAATCATATCGAAATCGCCCGGATTTTCAGGGGCATCCTTCATTTTCACCACTTCACATTTTTTTGTGAGGAAATCCACAGAAATATAAGCGTCCTTCTGGAAGAAACGCGCTTTCCGCATTTTTTTAAGAGAAATACGACTTGCCGTTAGGTTGGCTACACAGCCGTTTTCAAATTCCAATCGGGCATTGGCAATATCGGGCGTATCACTGATTACCGCCACGCCACTGGCCGAAATATGCTTGATTTTCGACTTAACGATACTCAAAATAATATCGATATCATGGATCATTAAATCCAAAACCACGGGAACATCGGTGCCTCTTGGGTTGAATTCCGCCAAACGGTGGGTCTCTATAAACATGGGCGATTTAATGTCGTTTTTCACCGCTAAATAAGCCGGGTTGAACCGCTCAACATGCCCCACTTGTCCGCGCAGGTTGTTTTGGGCCAAAAGACGCCTGATTTCTTCGGCTTCCTCAACAGTGTTGGTAATGGGTTTTTCAATAAAAATGTGCTTGCCCTTGGCAATGGCTTGTTTGGCACATTCAAAATGCGATAGAGTAGGCGTAACAATATCTACCATATCAACGGCATCAATCAGTGAATCTATTGAATTGAAGAATTTGTAGCCAAATTCGGCTTCTATTTTTTTGCCGTGCGCTTCATCGGCATCATAAAAACCCACCAGTTCGTATTTATCAGATTGTTTAAGGAGTCTTAAATGGATTTTTCCTAAGTGCCCGGCACCAAGTACACCTGCTTTTAGCATAATTTTTACGTTTTCAACAAAAATAAGATAATTAAAACGTCAAATTAAGGAATTCACTTTAATTTTTAGCGTGGTAATCGAGATTTAATTGCTCCAATACTTGTATCCAAATGAAAATAGTTTTTCTTACAAAAGCCTCGTGAGCTTGGTCCGAGGTCGTTTGCTTTTAAAATCTGAAAACTAAATTCTGCCGAAATTGCTTTTAAGCTTTAAAATGTTTTGAGTAATTTTATCGATTCTAACACCACCAAAATTGAAAGATACATTTAAGCATAAGGGATTGCGCCAGCAATTGGTTAACGAGTTAAAGCACAAAGGTATAGTTGATAAAGCCGTTTTAAATGCCATTAACAACATACCCCGGCATTTGTTTATGGACTCGGGCTTTTTGCATTATGCTTATGTGGATAAAGCCTTCCCGATTGCAGCCGATCAAACCATTTCGCAACCCTATACGGTGGCGTTCCAAACGGAATTGCTCCAAATAAAAAAGGGTGATAAAATTTTAGAAATTGGCACGGGTAGCGGTTACCAAACGGCTGTGCTGTGCGAAATGGGCGCTAGGGTTTATAGTATTGAACGCCAAAACGAACTGTTTAAAAAAACCAGTAAGTTTTTGCCCAAATTGGGTTACCGGGCCAAAAAACTCATTTTTGGTGATGGTTATATCGGGCTGAAAGAAGAAGCGCCTTTTGATGGTATTTTGGTTACTGCAGGAGCCCCTTATGTGCCGAAACCGTTATTGAGCCAGCTGAAAATTGGTGGCCGATTGGTGATTCCCGTAGGCGACGATGTGCAGGAAATGACCATGTTTACCCGCAAAGGACCAAAGGAATTCGATAAAGAGGAGTTTGGCGCGTTTAGGTTTGTGCCGCTTTTGGAGGATAAGAATTAGGGTGTTATTTATTTTACGTTTCCAAATGAAAAAAACTTTGATTTTAGGTGTTCTATTTACGCTCCTTTTTTGCTGTAATGACCAAAACAAACAAGAAAGGGAATATTATTTTGAAAATCAAACTTCATTTTTTGATTTAAGAAATTCTGACTGGACCAAAAATGTTTGGGTAAGAAAACCTGAAAATTTAAAAATGATTCATGAGTCATTTAAAAAAATTGGTTATAGCAAGTTGAACAAGCTAATTTTTAAAAGTGAAAAAGAATTTCTGGTACAAAATATTTACATCAAAAGGAATTTTTGGGAATTAATAGATAGCTTGCAGCTTACTTACAATAAGCCAGAAACTCAATCTAAATATTATTTTGAATTTTGGAAACGGAGAAAGCTTGAGGATAATGACTCCATTGTTTTCGAAATTATAAAAGAATTAAACTCAACAAGATTAAATGATAGTGAGCTAAAGTATGAACCTCAGTTTGTAAATGATACCTTGGTCGAATTGTTAAAAATTGAATTTGATAACAATAATCTAAATTCAGAAAAAGCAGAATTTGATTTTTACACTTTAAAAAATTACGGGTTCAATCAATCTGCTTATAACTTGTTATATGAAAGATCTGAATATTCAGAATTTGATTTTGAAAGGGAAAAATTGAAAAAAGAGCTGGCTAAATCGAAAGAGTTAAAACCAGCTTGGCTAATTGACAATACAAAGTAGTAGAGGTAAAAAACTAAGTTCAAGGTTACCCCCCCTTTAACGAATCTCCGTTTCAAACCCATCAATACTTTTTGCATTTTTTTCCTGTTGGTAGGTTTTTATTTTTTCCCTGCCCTGTTTGGTGCTCCACGCGTTTAGCTGTTCGCGTTCTTCTTTGTAGTCCATAAACGGAATGGAATACCCGCAGGAGGTTTGCACTAAATCAATATCCATCACGATAATTTGCCTAGAGCCCGTATTTTCTTCAAACAAGTTAATATGTTGTTGAAATTCGGCATCCGCTTCATGATAAATTTTAGCCTGTCCGTAAAGCCTTAAAATAAGTGGTTTGCCTTCAAAAGCGCAGAACATAATGGTCATGCGGTGGTTCTTTAAAAGGTGTGCCGCCGTTTCGTTACCGCTTCCTGTTAAATTGAGCCACACCAGTTTATTCGGACCCAACACACGCAACGAATCATAACCTTTTGGAGATACATTTACTCGGCCATCGGTAGCCGCTGTGCCCACAAAAAAGATATGTTGCTTTTTAATGAATTTTTGAAGTTCGGGCGTAATTTCTGGAAGTTGTTTTCCCATGGAACTGTTTGCCGTTAAAATTTTTCTAATCCACCAACAATAGGTAAGTTTAGGCTGGTGCCATCTAGATCCAAAGTTAGTTCAGTACCTGGATTTGGGTGAAGGGTAAAATCCTTGTCGCTAGAAAAAATCATTAAACCGATTTGCTGTCCTGCTTTTATCACTTGGTCGTCGGGTTGTAAATCAAAAGTGATTTCATAGAATTTACCGGGTTTCAAGGGTTCGCTTTTGGTTAAGGATTTGTAGTTTTGGATATCCGCCCATCCTCGAGTGATAATATTGTCCGTAATTTTTGTCATTCGGCCAGAATTCCAAGGCAATGAAACCAACCACACCGATAAATTTGCCGCAGGTTTATTGCTTGCCACTTTTACGGTTATTTTCGGTACGCCCGAAATATGGAGGTCTTTGGTGAGTTTTGGCGTAACATAAAGCAACCTGTGATTGGTGATTTCTGCTTGCGCTAGCGCCTCGCCGCTAAACGAATAGTTGTCCACTAAGGTTTCTATTCCTTGTTTTGTCTGTTTTGAAATGGTTAATCCACCAGTTTTTGGAGCACCGGACGAAAGGTAAAAAGTTACATTTTTGGCTTCTGGGTTTGGATAGTCTTTATAGGGTGTTGGGGTTTCTATGTTGTCGCCTTCACGAACAATCCATGCTTTGTTGGGTTCGTTTTCAATCCCATTGTCAATCCCGAACAAATAGTGTGTAAACCATTTATTCATCATGTTGATTGGCGGTGGGCCACCATGACCAAACTGATGGTAATAAATAGCCGTTTCCAACCCCATTTCTTTGGCTTTTTTGTAGATGCGGTAGCTGTGCTCTGGCATGACATTCCAGTCGTTAAAACCGTGAGACATCAACATAGCTGCTTTCATAGGGGCCATATCGTTCAGATAATCCCGACCAGCCCAAAATGCATTGTAATCGCCTGTAGCTCGATCCATACCGTTTTTCATTTCGGTATCACGTATTATTTTATTGCTGTAAGCTCTTTTAGTTATTTTTTCAGAGGTGTTCGCATCGTTAATAGGTGTATTCGTTGCTAAAACCTCCTCGCCACCACTATGTATGTAGTCGTACAGAACATCAATATCTTCGCCTAGATAACCCCATGGAGAGCGCACTAATCCGTTAGAACGGTAATAGTGGTAATACGAGGTGTTCGGTGCTACTGGAATAATAACTTCCAAATCGTCAACGCCTGTAGTTGCTGCGGCTAAGGGGAGCGTACCATTGTACGACGTGCCCGTCATTCCTACTTTTCCGGTGGTCCAATAGGCTTTTACTTCTTCGTTTCCATACGGCTCGGTGTATCCTTTGGCTCGGCCGTTCAACCAATCGATTACAGCTTTTGGAGCTAGGGATTCGTTGTCGCCTCCTACTGTTGGAGAACCTTGCGAAAGTCCCGTTCCAGGGGAAGAAGAGTGAACAACAATATAACCGCGGGGAACCCAAGTTTTGATTTGTGAATTTGAAATTATGGGGCGCTCACCAAGGCGGATAACTTCTGGATGAACGCGTTCTTTTGCTTGTTCTCCCAACTCGTGTTTTACATCCCAATACACGCCATCAACCTCTGGGGCAACACCTGCATAATATGGGCTGGACTCATAAATTACGGGCAATTTTAAACCTTCGGTTTCGGTTTGGTAAGGTCTGGTTACATCAACATGCATACGGTCTAGCTTACCATCTCCATCGGTATCAAAAGTGGTTTCTACAAATAAATCATGTCGGATCCATTTTTCGGGGGTGTTAAAAGCCTCAACAATCTGGGCTTCGCCATCTGCAAAAACGGGTTTGGCCTTTTCTTGGGCAAAAGCTGAAAATAGGGTAAAAGTTAACGTCAGCAGAATGGAGTGTTTTTTGGAAAGTAAATTCATTGATAAAAAATTAAGGCAAATATTTTTTTGGAATAGGGTTTTCGTCGTTTTCCTGTGCCCACATAATGTTTACAATCCACCAGCGGGTGCCGTCGTAAAACAATTGAATGCTGTTAACGCCGCGCATAAAGGGTTCATCGTCACTATTTGAATAAAACGCTTCATAAGTACTGAAAACGTGCACGATATTACCAAAATGCTCGACTTTTCTATGGATTTCCTTTTCAATAAAGCCATGTTCCATCATCCATTTTTCAGACGTTTTTTTGTAATCTTTCGGACTTAAATATCTAGTGTCGTAAACAAAATCGTCATTCAAATGCGAAACCACCATTTTAGCTTCGGGCTTAAAAAGATAATGAAATTGCTTCCAGTTTCTTTTTTCTTCCTTTTCACCTGAAATAGAACTGTACAGTGCTTTAATGGTTTTGTTTAGGGTATAAACGGCCGTGGTGTCTAAAACCTTTTCTTCGGTTTCTTCAGTATTCTCTTCCTTTTTTGGGTCGTTTTGGGCTTGGATTTGTAAACAGAAGAAAATGGCAATTAGGAGCGCCAAAGGGTATTTCATGGTTTTTGTTTTATTTGATAAGTTAGTGTTGTCCATGTTCATCAAAAAACAAGCCATAAACATTAATTGTAGGCTTTTTTTATTCTATCCAAATTACGCTTGTTGTCGCGGTCTTTTATGGTGTCACGCTTGTCGTAAAGCTTTTTACCTTTCGCTAGGGCAATAACCAACTTGGCCAAACCATTTTCGTTGATAAACAATCGCAACGGAATAATGGTCAGCCCCGTGTTTTGAACTTCTTTGTTAAGCTTTTTCAGTTCCCTCTTGTTAAGGAGCAATTTGCGTTCGGCTTTAGGCCTGTGGTTGTAATGGGTGCCGTATTTGTATTCTTCAATGGTCATGTTTACAACAAACAGTTCGCCACGGTCGTTGAACTCGCAAAAACTTTCGGCAATAGAGGCTTTACTGTTTCTAATCGATTTGATTTCGGTACCCGACAGAACAATCCCAGCGGTGTATTTATCTAAAATTTCATATTGAAACTTAGCTTTTTTGTTCTGTATGTTGATGTTTTTTTGCATGACGCACAAAACTACATAATTTCAACTGAGAAATATATAGGGTGCTTCATTAATTTTTCATGGTAAAGCCCAATTTTACCGTAACCTGCCACATATCCACCTTGCCTTCTTTGATATTGCCGCGTGTATCGATAACCTCAAACCACCGTAGGTTTTGTACCGATTTTGAAGCTTTTTTAATGGCGTTTTCAATGGCATCGTCGCTCGATTTGGCCGAAGTGCCTACAATTTCAATCTTTTTATAAATATGCTCATCCATAATATTTTGGTTTTAATTTAATGAACTCATCTTAACTTTTTTACTTGGCTAAAAAATGGCCTTTTTGAGGCTACTTTTCGCCTTTTTTTATTTCCGTAGCCCAGCTATGCAACTCAAAAAAAGCTTCAATTAAACTCAAAAAATCTCATTTTCGCTTCAATCAAAAAAATTAAGATGAGTTCAATGTGAATCATTAAGATACAAAAAAATAGTTTGGGCTGAAAAAAATAGACCTAATTTCAAATTGAAAACTGAAAATAACATGATAAGTTAAACGATTGAGCAATTTGTTTAAGTGATGGAAAAAAATATGTTAAAATTTCAGTTTATATTTACGATTTAGGGAAAATTATTAAACTATTAATCGAAAATCGATATTTCATTCCATAAACGTCCCTTTTTTATTGTGCTACCATAAAACATTCGTATTTTTGATTTTGGTTAAAAAATAAAGAATTTCAAAATAAAAATATGAACTCATATGATGTAGCCGTAATAGGCTCCGGTCCTGGCGGATATGTAGCAGCTATCCGTTGCGCACAATTGGGCATGAAAACTGCCATAATAGAAAAATACTCTACTTTAGGAGGTACTTGTTTAAACGTGGGATGCATCCCTAGTAAAGCACTGTTGGATTCTTCGCACCATTACGAAGATGCCATAAAACACTTTGAAGAGCATGGTATTGAAATCCCCGGCGATGTTAAGGTGAATTTGGAAAAAATGATTGCCCGTAAGCAAGCGGTGGTCGATCAAACTACTGGCGGTATTGATTTTTTAATGAAGAAAAACAATATTGACGTTTACCAAGGTTTAGGAAGTTTTAAGGACGCTACACATATTACTATTGCTGGTGAGGAAACTACCGAAATTGAAGCAAAAAACACCATTATTGCTACTGGAAGTAAGCCGTCAACTTTGCCATTTATCGACATTGACAAAGAACGCATCATTACTTCAACCGAAGCTTTAAAACTAAAGGAAATACCAAAACATTTAATCATTATTGGTGGTGGTGTAATCGGTTTGGAGCTTGGTCAAGTTTACAAACGTTTGGGAGCCGAGGTTTCTGTGGTTGAGTTTATGGACCGTATTATCCCGACTATGGATGGCGGACTTTCAAAAGAATTGAACAAAGTGTTGAAGAAACAAAAATTCGGCATTAATGTTTCCCATAAAGTAAAATCGGTTGAAAGAAAAGGCGATGAGGTTATAGTAAAAGCCGATAACAAAAAAGGTGAAGAAGTAGAATTTAAAGGCGATTACTGTTTGGTGTCTGTAGGGCGTCGTCCGTACACCGATGGGTTGAATGCCGAAGCCGCTGGCGTGAAAGTAAACGACAGAGGGCAAATTGAAGTAAACGATCATTTACAAACATCGGCATCTAATATTTATGCGATTGGCGATGTGGTAAAAGGCGCGATGTTAGCACACAAAGCAGAGGAAGAAGGTGTGTTTGTGGCAGAAACTTTAGCAGGACAAAAACCGCATATCGATTATAATTTAATTCCGGGTGTGGTTTACACTTGGCCAGAGGTAGCTGCTGTAGGTAAAACCGAAGAGCAGTTAAAAGAGGCCGGTGTGGAATACAAATCGGGGCAATTCCCAATGCGTGCTTTAGGGCGTGCCAGAGCAAGTATGGATATTGACGGATTTGTAAAAGTATTGGCCGATAAAAATACAGACGAAATTTTGGGCGTACACATGGTTGGTGCCCGTGCTGCCGATATGATTGCCGAAGCTGTTGTAGCCATGGAATTCAGAGCATCGGCCGAAGATATTTCGCGTATGAGCCATGCCCACCCAACGTTTACGGAAGCTATTAAAGAAGCGGCGCTTGCAGCAACTGAAGATAGAGCACTCCACATATAAATTGCTATTCCCAATAATTTGGGATTACTATACAAAAGCGGACTTAAACAAGTCCGCTTTTTTTTATTGGCATAACTTTCTAATGGCTATGTGTCTGTTATTCAAATTCAAGGCCTTGTTTTAAATGCGTTAATTCGCTATCTTACATAACTAAAATCTACTTCACTTAAATACTAAGTTATTTTTTCTCCCCTAGTGCGCAATAATATGCTATATGTATAGTGACTATCTTATGTCTTTTTTGAACTATTAAAATTAAAACCTGTGAAAAAGTTAGCATTATTATTCGTTGTTTTTTGTTTATTCTTGAAGCCTCATGCGCAGGAGGTTTCTCCCATTTTGTTTATTTATGATGCCAGTGGTTCTATGTGGGGCAAGTTGGAAGATAAAACCAAAAAGGAAATTGCCGCCGATGTTTTGGCGGAAACTGTTGGCAATCTTCCCGAAAATCAAAACATAGGTTTATTGGTTTATGGGCATAGAAAAAAAGGGGATTGTAATGATATTGAGTACCTCGTTAATTTAAAAAACAAATCAAAAGACAATGTAATAAACGAGGTTAAAGAAATAAACTCTTTAGGAAAAACACCTTTGGCGCGGTCGGCGACAATCGCAATAAATTCACTTAAAGAAAATAAAACCAAGGCTACTATCATTTTAATAACCGATGGTATTGAGTCCTGTGATGGCGATATTTGCGATGTTGTATCAAAAGCCAAATTAGACGGCATTGAATTTAAATTGCACATTGTTGGGTTTGGTTTAAAAGAAGGTGAAAAGGAGCAGCTAAAATGTGCTGCAAATGCTGGTGATGGGAGTTACCATGATGCGGCCAATGCCAGCGGTTTGCAAGAAGTGTTAACCGAAGCCACTTCTCAAACGGTTGATGACCCAAAAGGGAATTTTTCAATTTATGCCACCAAAAACGAACAACCTGTTGATGCTTGGGTAAGAGCCTATAAAAAAGGCACAAAAGAAGAAGTTGATGCGGGCAGAACGTACAGAGACACTTCGTTTCTGTATTTGCCTCCCGGTAAATACGACCTTCAAATCCAGCCTCTGGAAAACACCAGGATAAAAGGTACTTCGCTTACCGTTGAAAGTGTTGAAGGTAAAATGGGGCATGAAACCGTAAGTTTTGATGGCGGAAAAATAAATATTATCACCCTGAATAATGGTGAAGGCTGGGATTCTACTAGTAAAATTATAACGAAAAGTGGCGAGGTTGTGGGCGGAAGCCGTACATATGGTCGCCCAAAAATGATAGAAGTGAATGCTGGTGTTTATGATATCGAGTTGGTGGCACTTAGAATTAAAGGACTTAATACAACTTTTAAAATAGAAGATGTTGAAGTGCAATCGGGAAAAACGGTTGAAGCCAAGCACGAATTCAAAAGTGGTATTGCCTTAATTGGTGCTTCGGGTGGAGGTGCTTTGGTTGATGCTACGGTAAATATCAAGGAAAAAAGTGCTAACAAAGGGGTGACGGGTGGCCGCACCTATACATCGCCAAATAACAACCCTAAAGAATTTATTTTAAATCCCGGGGTGTACGAGGTGACCCTGAAGGTCTTGACTGAGGGGTTCCGAGGGAAAAGTGAAACCTTTACCATGGAGATTAAGCAAGGGGAAACCTTTACTAAAAACATAAACTTTTAATCATGGCGCATAAAATGTTAAAGGGGTACAGCTTTCTGTTTTACTTTTTAATGCTCGTTTTTAGCTTTTTTGTAGGTTTGAGTTATGCGGGGTTAGTTGGTGCAGGAAAAAATCAAGGTTTGGCCGGTGGTGCTATCGTTTTGGGCTATGGTGTTGTGGGGATTTTTGTCGGGCTTTTGGTTGCGCTTTTAGTCGCCTATAAATTTGAACGTGAGGTCGTTTTTAAGATTAATATAGCATTGGCTATTTCAATCGTTGGATTCTGGGCCTATTTTCACGTTAAGTATTTAGAAAAACAAAAGGCAAAGGCATTGGAAAAACAAAAAATCGAGCAACCCAAAACTCCAAAAAACGAAGAGCAGACAAAACCTATTTCTTCGGAGGCCGAACCCATGGCGAAATTGTACAGAACCGATTTTCAATCCAATGAAAGCGACTTGGGTTTAGGTATGTTTACTCCAAATTTTTCAGAAAATAACGTGCTTTATTTTTATGGAAGCCCCAATTTGGAAAAATCATTGATGGAACATAGTCCTACAGACAGCATCACATTCAAAAAGTCCGAATACGGAGGCTACAAAATAATTACTGCACCGCCTTGGCTAATGCCAGACCATTTAAAACTCGATTACGGTTTGCTATATTTTAAAGTGCAATCTGTAACCCAAGAACTTGTTGAGGTTGTCGTGAATACTTTAAGCAATAAAACGGTTTATGTTGACAAGCATCAAGGACGAATTTTATATTGGCCTGAGTTTTTTTTGACCGTGCATAGCGTTGAGTTTTTGGATTCAAACGCGTTTTCCGTACATTTAAAGCCAATGGATCATGCAAGCAAAATAAATATCACACACAGTTTTATGAAGCCGTTGCGTATTTCGGGTGAATGGATGTTTGTTGCGCTGGTCAATGATAATTTTGACGCTGTTGGGAAAGGCTGGGTCAGGTGGCTTAAAAACGGAAAATTCCTGATACGTTATTCATTGCTGAGTTAAATATTAAATTCCTTAACTACTAGTTTTATAAAAATAATTAGACGATTTTACAGTATGGTTTATGCGTTTGGTTTTTTGCGTATTATTGTAATAAGTGTGAAGTAGTAAATGGATTAAGAGTATTTACAAATGCTTGCAACCTTTAGGACTCAAACATAAAATAAAATTGAATTTTTATGTTACTTTTTTTGTGACCTTTTAAAAATAAATGCGTCTTAATGTTAATAAACAACTAATGGCGATTAGCTAAATTGAAAACCCTCAACGACATTAATAAGTTATCAGATGAAGATTTGGTAAAGGCAATTGTTAAAACCAATAACACGTTGCTTTTTGAAATTTTGTACGATAGATATGCTGGGTTGGTGTTTAACAAATGTTACGGGTTTTCAAAGGATGAAGACGAAGCCAAAGATTTAGCTCAAGATGTATTTTTGAAGCTCTTTGTTAAATTGGGGAGTTTCAAAGAGAAATCAAAATTTTCAACTTGGCTATATGCTTTTACGTATAACCATTGTGTTAATTATGTAACTAGAAATACGGCCAAAAAGTTTGAAAAACAGTCGGTCGATTATAAAGACATTGAAAACCTATCGGAAGACGACGATGGCGATGATGGTTTTATAAATATGCGGGTGGATAGATTGAAGGAAGCCTTAGAGCTTATTTCTCCAGACGAAAAAATGATATTGTTGCTAAAATACCAAGATAGCCTTTCCGTAAAAGAACTAGAGAGTGTTTTGGATATTGGAGAAAGTGCAGTGAAAATGCGTGTTAAACGTGCAAAAGATAAGTTGTTGAAAGTATATAATGAGAAGTTTAACTAATGGAAAACCCGTTTAAACACATAAACCAGCCGCTTAAGGAAGTTCCAGAAGAACTCAAAGCAAAGGTTATGAGCGATATTGCCATGGCAAAATTGCTTATGGATCTAGCTAAACTATTCTCTGTAGACCCAGCAAAAATTATAGAACAAACCATAAAAAAAAGGAAAGAGTAACCTTAATAAAATAACGGACTATGGACAAAATTACTGCTTGGAACGAAAGTGTAATGGCTTCGCTGTCGGCTATGACGGCCGAGGTAGCAAAAGTTATTCCTAATATTTTGGGAGCTATAGCTATTATAATAATTGGTTGGTTGTTAACCAAACTTTTGGTTGGTATAGTAAGAAAAGCATTAAAATTTGCCAAGGCCGATAAACTGGACGATAAAATAAACGATATTGAAATTTTTGATGGTAAAAAACTCAATTTCGATGTTATAAAAATTACCACCCAGTTTGTAAAATGGATCATGTATATCATGATACTTATTGTTGTAACCGATATTTTGAACCTTACTATGGTTTCGGCCGAGATACAGGATTTTCTGGGGTATTTACCCAAGTTGTTTTCGGCATTAATCCTTTTTACCATTGGTTTGCTGTTGGCCAATTTTGTTAAAAAAGCCATCAAATCATTTTTTGAATCTATGGATCTATCGGGTTCAAAATTTGTAAGTCAGATTGTGTTTTTCTTGCTTTTATTGTTTGTTTCCATAACAGCTTTAAACCAAGCAGGGGTAGATACCGAAATTATTACAAGCAACGTCACCATGATTTTGGCTGCTTTTTTATTGGCCTTTGCGTTGGCATTTGGTTTTGGAGCCCAAAGAATTGTGGCCGATCTGTTAAAAACCTTTTATGCCAGAAAAACTTATGAAATAGGACAAGTCATTGAATTTGGACAAATAAAAGGCGAAGTGGAATCGATTAATAATGTTTCAATAACCTTAAAAACAAAAGAAGGAAAGATAATAGTGCCCATAAATGATATAGTAGAGAGCCAAGTAAGCGTGCGGGATTAACTTTAAGTTAGGGTTAAAATTTGGTTGGTTATTTTTCTGCATGCCCAAAAGCTCTCTACATCTTATAATCCCTTTTCGGTTAACCGGAAAGGGATTTTTTTGTTTCAAATTAAAGGCTAAATTAGCAAGTATTAACAGATAAACAAACCAGCTATACTAATGAAAAAACTAATATTTGCACTTTCAACCGCTATTTTAATCACCTCTTGTTTTAAAAAACAAACATCAGTTAAAGAAGAACAGCATGTTTCAGCAGATGTTTTAAATGAAGGCATATCTACCCAAAGATTAAGTAGGATTGATTCCATGCTTTCCCAGTCAATTGAAGAAGATAAAGTGCCAGGAGCGGTAGCTTTAATTTCCAGAAATGGAAAAATAGTGTACCACAAAGCCTTTGGCTTGGCCGATAATGCGTCGGGAAAAGTTCTGGAAAAAAATGCCATTTTCAGGATTGCTTCACAAACAAAAGCCATTACTTCAACAGCTGTTATGATGCTTTGGGAAGAAGGAAAATTTGGTTTGGAGGATCCGATTTCAAAATACATCCCCGAGTTTGGTAAGCCAACACTTTTGCAATCGTTCAATGAAGCCGATTCGTCGTTTACCACCACACCTGCCGATAAGCAGATTACCATTAGGCACCTGCTTACTCATACTTCGGGGCTGGGTTATGGACAAATTGATAGCGACCCGAAGTTTAAGAAAATATACACCAAAGCTGGGGTGACCGATTTGTTCACTACCAAAAACATCAGCATAGAAGAAAGCGTAAAAATACTAGCCAAACTGCCATTACACCATAATCCGGGCGAGCGGTTTACTTATAGCGAAAGCATTGATGTATTAGGGTATTTTATTGAAATTATTTCAGGAATGCCATTAGATGAATTTTTTAAAACACGAATTTTTCAGCCTCTGGGAATGGAAGATACCCAGTTTTATTTGCCCGAATCTAAATACGATAGATTGGTAACTGTGCAAACTTTTGAAAATGGACAATGGGTGAAATTCCCGATAACCTTTTACGATACCGATTATCCTAAAAAAGGCGCAAAACGCTTCTTTTCTGGAGGTGCGGGGCTTACCAGTACCGCATCCGATTATGCCAAGTTTTTAAACATGTATTTGAACGGGGGTGAGTTGAATGGCAAGCGATTGTTAAGTCGAACTACGGTTGAAACTATTTTAACCAATCAAATTCCATATATCTCAGAAGATATTACTGCCGTTCATGGTTTGGCCTTTGGTTTGGTAGATAAGAAAAAACACGAATTGGGAGGCAGTGGCAGCGAAGGTACGTTTGAATGGGGCGGTTATTTTAATACACAATATTTTGCCGATCCAAAAGAAAACCTAATTGGCATTTTAATGAAGCAAACCCAACGAACAAAAAACGATGACACTTCGGTCAAATTTAGGGTTTTGGTAAATGCTGCAATAGCAGATTAAAATCCATTAAAGTGTTGTTTTGTCAATTTATATCCGTGTTTTTTAATCGGTTATCAAAATAAATCGTACAAATAAACAATTAAATAATACTTTTTCGGCGGCATTATTTATTTCTAAAAATAACTTATTTTTAATAAGAAACATAGAGCGGTTGCTTTTTGGTGTGGTGGTTTTCATTAACACCAAAAAGTTTTTTATAATTCACTAATTCACATATCAATATGGTTCAAAAAGGTCTAGAAGCAGAACGGTTAAAAGAAGCAAATACATATAAAACTTGGAAAAAATGGGGTCCATATTTGGCCGATAGACAATGGGGGACGGTACGGGAAGACTATAGCGAGCATGGTACTTCATGGGAGTTTATAGACCACGATAAAGCACGAAGCAATGCATTTAGGTGGGGCGAAGAGGGGATTGCCGGCTTTTGCGATGCCCGCGAAATTTTATGTTTAGCACCTGCTTTTTGGAATGGCAAGGATAAAATTTTGAAAGAACGTCTCTTCGGTTTGACTAATAACCAAGGGAACCATGGCGAAGATGTCAAGGAACTGTATTTCCATCAGGTGAGTTCGCCAACGCATTCCTACTGTAAATTCCTTTATAAATATCCGCAAAACGAATTCCCGTATTCAGATTTGGTGCACAGCAACCAACGAAGTCGTGATGAGTTTGAGTACGAGCTGTTGGATACCCATAGCTTTAAAAACAATGCTTATTTTGATTGTTTTATTGAATATGCTAAGGCTGATGTGGATGATATCTTGATGAAGATTACTGTGGTTAACAGAGGCTCAAAAGCTGCCGAAATACATGTGCTACCACATTTATGGTTCCGAAATTTCTGGAAGCATAACCAAAAGCACACCCGCCCCAGTATGAGATCGCTATCCCATTCCAGTGTACTATCACGAAGTACCAGAAACGGACGGTATTATTTTTACCACGAAAATGGCGAACAATTATTTTGCGAAAACGAAACCAATAACAAGCGTATTTACAATATTCCAAACGATGTAGAATACGTAAAAGATGGTATTAACGAGCATGTTGTAAACGGAAAGCCTACTGTAAATCCAGATAAAACCGGCTCGAAATGTGCCGTTTGGTACAAATTGAAATTGAAGGCTGGCGAGTCGAAAACCGTTCGTTTAAGGTTAAGCAAAACTAAATTGGAAGACCCTTGGGCGGAATTTGATGCTATTTTTAACAACCGTATTGAAGAGTGCGAGGAGTTTTACAGCCAAACACTTAAAAGCAATTTGCCAGAAAGTCATCGGTCTATTGCAAAAAGTGCTTTTGCAGGACTATTATGGACCAAACAGTTCTATTATTTCGATGTGTTCAAATGGCTGTTTGGAGGACCTGGGGAAATTCAACCCAATCGTGTAAACCTTAGAAATTTCAGTTGGCAGCACCTCACAAATAGGCACATTATTTCAATGCCCGATAAATGGGAATACCCGTGGTATGCCGCTTGGGATTTGGCTTTTCACATGGCCTCGTTTGTTGAGGTGGATCCGTTTTTTGCAAAAGAGCAACTGTTATTGGTGCTAAAGGAAAGCTATATGCATCCCAATGGGCAAATTCCGGCGTACGAGTGGAATTTCAGTGATGTTAATCCCCCCGTGCATTCGTGGGCGGTATGGCACGTTTACGAAAAAGATAAGAATTATACGGGGAAGGCCGATACCAAATTTTTGGAAACGGCATTCCAAAAGTTGTTGCTCAATTTTACTTGGTGGGTAAACCAAAAGGACAAAAGTGGCACCGATCTATTTGAAGGCGGTTTTTTAGGGCTGGACAATATTGGGGTGTTTGACCGGAACCACATGCCACCCGGCATTACCCGAATGCAACAGGCCGATGCTACAAGTTGGATGGCTATGTTTGCATTAAACATGTTGCGTATGTCGTTAGAGTTAGCTAAAACCAATAACATTTACGAAGAGGCAGCGGCCAAATTTTTTAGGCACTTTTTAAATATTGCCTGGGCCATGCACCATATTGGTAAAAAGGATATTTCGCTGTGGGACGATCAAGATAATTTTTATTATGATGTTGTTGAAATGTCCAGCGGAGTAACCGATAGACTAAAAGTACGCTCATTGGTTGGCGTTATCCCGATGTTTGCTGTAGAGATTATGCATAAAGACCTTTTCGAGGAATTAAAGGATTTTAGAAGCCGGGCCAACACCATTATCCGCACACGGCCAGATTTGGCATCGCTCATTTCTAATTTGGACGACCCCAACAGTGAAGGAAACTACTTGTTTTCCATTATGCGGGCCTTTAGGTTGGAGCATCTTTTAAAACGATTGCTTGATGAAGAGGAATTCCTTTCCGATTACGGTATCAGGTCGCTTTCAAAGTATCACGAGAAACACCCGTATGTATTCCAATACCACGGTTACCACCAAATTCAATACGAGCCGGGCGAAAGCCGTTCCAATATGTTTGGAGGAAACTCCAATTGGCGTGGGCCTATTTGGATGCCCATAAATTATATGATTATCCAGTCGTTGCGAAAATATTACAAGTTTTATGGCCCAACTTACCAGTACGAATTCCCAACCGGGTCGGGCAATAAACTCAATTTAAAGCAAATTGCCAATGAGCTCACTAAACGATTGACCAAACTTTTTGAGCCCAATGCCGATGGAAAATTTCAATATCACGCCGATGATCCCGATAAAAAGTTCACAAAAGATGAACATTTTAAAAACTTACACTTGTTTTATGAGTTTTTTGATGGTGATACCGGTAAAGGACTGGGCGCCTCGCACCAAACGGGTTGGACGGCCTTAATTGCCAATTTAATTATGGAAATGAATGAGGATTGAAATGGATGAGGAATTGGTAGAAACATCGTGGATAGTTTGGTTTAACTAATTCTTTCGTTTAAAAGGAACAATGGTTTTTGGAATTTTTGTGAAGGTTTAAATCAAAACTTAATAATAGATGAGGTGCCCATGAATAAAATGTGAATCTAAATAGGTCCCGAAAGCTTTTAGGTTTCGGTTTTGACCTTATGAGGTCAAAATGAAACCAGAGACTTCGCAAACTTATATAGGCTTAAAAAGGCTACTTTTAATGGAGTTTTTGTGCCATAGAACAAATTAGTTAAGCAGGATATTACTGTGGGAGCAAGATTTTAATTAACAGGGTAACGTAATTTGCGATGATGTATTTCAAAAAAAATGGAGTCTATTTACTAAGAATAATGGACGTTAATCCAATTACTTTGAAATTGATTGAGTTAAGAATTAACTTCAACAGATATATTGGTTGTAAAACGTAAATTTATTTGTTGTAGCTTTACGTTTTTTTTGGCTCAAAGCAACCTTTATTAGTGCCGTAAGTTATTAATCTATTTGAAGATAAGTATTGAGCTAAACTTTAAAAAAAGCTTTTACTCCACTGGGAATAAAAGCTTTTAAATTATAATAAAATGTTAAGTGAAAACTATTTGATTTTCTTTTGAAATTGCTTGCTGAAAATTAAAAACAAAATACCGCACAACAACCAAGCAGGTAATGTTACAAAAGATAAGAATACATCAAATTGTACCGAAATGAAATAAAACAACCCGAAACTTATAGCCCATGCTAAAAGTACAGACTTGTTAAACTTAATATTGGCTTCTTCAGCATAGTTTTTAATGATACCAAATTTATCATGGAAAAAGTGCTCAAACACGATAATGGCACCAACTGGAGCTAAAATAAAGCCATACAGTGCAACGAATCCTAGAAGTTTCATCGCAAAAGCAGGAAACAACCCAGCGATGGTTGCAATAGTACCAGCTAATATTGTCACTTTTGCTGTTGATAATTTAGGTAGAATAGCCTGAAAAGCCAATCCAGCTCTATAAATGGTTGGGTTGGCCGTGGTCCAACCTGCTAAAACTACAGCTATTATTCCAAAAACACCTATGGCATTATTGGCTAAAGGCCCGGGAGCAACTGGGGGAGCTTCGCCATTGCTTAAAAAAGCTTGAGCTTCTGGAGTTTGTAAATATACCGCATATAATAAGCAAGCTGCAATCCAAGCCATATAATGACCTACGTACATACCGGCAGCAGTGGTCCAACCAGAACTTGCTTTTTTTGCAAATCGGAAAACCGAAAGGTCAGACATTCCAATATGCATAGCACTGTTAGCAAACCAAGACCAAATCAATACGTGCCAAAAAGTGTATTTTATTTGCCCAGGGAAAGGCTCTTTTCCTTCGCCCCAAATGTCCCAAAAATCAGAAAAGCTAGAAACGCCCAATTGGTTAAGGGCAACAATACCACATGCTATAAATGCCAATACAATAACCGGAGACATCCAGTTCGCGGCTTTTGAAACAGTATCGTAACCTTTAGCAGCGATGATGGATATAACGGCACCAATTAGAATCACAATGATGATCCAGGTTAGGCCGTTGGGCATAGTATCGTCGAGTTTTGGCATAGGCATATCAAAAGGAATACCCACAGCCGTGGCAGAAACCGTAATCATGGATCCGGCTAAAAAACAAAAGAGGACACCATTGGCCAGATTGTAGGCCGTAACCAAGTTTTTGCCACTTATTTTTTCCAATTGAAAATAAAGGGTAAGCCTGTTTTTAACGGCAATTTCGGCTGTAAGGAAACGCCAAGATATAACGGCCAATAAATTCCCAAGCAAAAGCCCTACCAATAAATCGAAAGCACTAACACCGGCAGTTAAAAATAATGGCCCAATCATAAATTCAGTACCTGCGGCATGCTCTCCCGCATACATACCGAGGAAACTTTTCCAGCTTTTTAAATTGGATTTGGGTACAGGCGTGCGTTCAAATTCGCCTCCTGCAATGTCTTCAATAATTTCTTCTTCTACGTGTGATAATGCCATATGTGGTATTTTGTTTAGTTAGTACTGATTTATTTTGCTTATTAGGTTAAAAATTTCTTTCTCAATTCTTCAACTTGCTCATCGTTTATAGGAACCATATCCCCAAGTGAAGCGCCCATAACAATCGATTTTGCACTAAATTCGGCGACTTCAAGGTAATCAAAAGTCTGTAGTAATTTATCGCCGGTTATAATTACAGAATCATTTTCAATAATTAAAGCTGTGGTGCAGTTTTCAACAATTTCGGAGTTGTTGTTAAACTTAAAATGTGTGCCATATTTTACCGATGGAATATCTTGCAGAAAAATCCAACTTTCCGGAATGGTGCGCACATTTAAATAAGATTTTGTTATACCAAAAGCCATTAAATACGGCGATTGCGTCATGATAATGGAATTTACCCCAGGGTTGTTCTTGTAAATTTCCTGATGAATCCAAGTCGCCCTACTTGGGATTTTCCCTTTTTCCCTTTTTCCGCCTTTTATCTGCACAATATCCTCCAAACTCATATCCCAACGGCTTACATCGGTAGGGGTGATTAAAAAATCATTGTCTTTCCAACGCATAGAAACCGTACCGTAAGAACTAATCATTAACCCTTGCTCGCAGGAACGTTTAACGATATTACAAATTTGTAAACGCTTTTCAACCTCGTCGGGCAAATGTTCAGTGCTTTCCATTTCGGGAAGCATGTGTGCGGCTTGTTTCTCAAAACTATTAATTTCTTCGTCGGTTAAATAGTTTGGCGTGCCTATTTGCGAGCCGTATAAAATGGTTCGGGCGCAAAACTCCAGCATTTCAAAACGTTCGAAAGCATCGGTTAAATCACTGCCGCCCAATACTGTACCATGATTTTCCATGATAACGGCTTTATAACCTTTTTTAAACTCATCGGCGATTACTTCGCCTAATTTATCACTGCCGGGCAATTCGTATTTGGCATATCCAATTGGGCCACAAATATGCTTTGCTTGCGATATTATATTGGTGTTGGGAATTTTTCTAACAATACTGAAAGACACCAGTGCAGGAGGGTGGGCATGGATAACCGATTTTATATCTGGTCTGGCTTCATATATTGCTTTATGGAAGGGGAACTCTGAGGATGGTTTGTGCTTCCCAACAATGGTGCCATCTTTTTTTACGCAGATAATATCAGAGGCTCTAAGCGAACCTTTATCGATGGCCGATGGGGTAACCCAAATATCGCCATTATCATCAATTATTGAAATATTGCCACCCGATGTGGTGGTCATTCCGCGTTTGTAAATTCTACTAATAATTCTAGTAATCTGGTCTCTGGGATGTTCTAATTTGAGGTTTTTCGACATTTTACAGGGTTTTATATAATGTTTATATTCTCACCAGTATTACTATTGAATTGTTGTTCAGTTTACTTTTAAAAACAATTGATTTCCAGCTTTTTTTATTTGGTTATAAACGGAACGTGTTTTTTCAATGAATAATTTTTTTTGAGAAATTTGGAATTCAATTTTTTATCTGAAATAGAAATGGCAGCACCCAATGCCGAGCCCAATGAGGAATCTGTAGTGCGCAATTTCATGTTTCTGAAATAGTGCGACAGTAACTTCACGAAAAGGTCGTTATCGCTAAAACCGCCATCAACATAAAGTCTTTTTATTTCTTCACCTCCAACTACGTCGCGAATACTTTTTACCTGTAAGAGTACAAGTTCGGTCATTAATTGATGGTAGGCATGTTCAAATTTATCGTAGGTGATTTCGGTTTTGTCTGGCATGTTTTCATCCTTTATGCTTTCCCATTTAAACATGTGTTTAAAGTCGTGCATAATTTCAGAATATAAATCGTAATCAAATTTTACGTGACGGTGATAATCTTCATCAACCCCGAATTGTTCACTCAACTTGGTAACCTGAATTTTATATTCGTTACCCAGAAATACACGGGTGGCCTTAACTGGTTTCCCGTTGATTCGCATGTAATTTATGGAATCTTCGGCATCGGTATCTTCAACAATGGCATGTTCTGCAAACGGGTTTAGCGTAATGCTCCAAGTTCCGGTAGAAACCAAAACGAATTTTTTCTTAACACTTCTTACATAAGGCAGCAAAGCCGATGAACTGTCATGAATGCCTACACCAATTTTGATGCGTTTTCCGTTGTAGTTCATGTTTATGCTCGTTTCGGTAGAAACGATAGGTGGCAAAATTTTATGCAATTCCTCTTTGTAAACCCAATTATGGTAATCTTTTTTGGTATAGTCCCAAAGTGCTGTATGGCAGCCAATACTGGTATATTCACTTAAAGGGATGCCAGTAAAAATATAACTAAGGTATTGCGGAAGGTGAAGCGAATATTTTATCTTTTTAAATATTTCTGGCTTGGTGTGCTTGATCCAATACAACTGTAAACCAGAATTTAAGAGACTCAAATCGAAACACCCGGTAGTTTTCAAAAAATCTTCTTTAGGCCCGTATTTTTCAATAAAAGAATCTATCACACTTTGGTCGATTACCTTTGTGTAATTGTAAAGCGGTGTGAGTACCTCTCCATTTTCGTCGAGGTGCACAAAGCTGGCACCGTAAGTTGAAAAGTTAATGGCGGTTACATTAAACTCCTTTGCGTTCAAAATATTTTCGAAAACACCTTTCAGCCAATTTTGTAATGCGCTTAAATTTTCGGTGGGATGGCCGTCTTCATCAACAATTTCGTCGAATTTAGAATATTCTTTATATACTTCTTTGTAATCTTTATCAAAAAGGAAGAATTTTTTATTGGTTTTTCCTATATCAAATACCGCCGTTACGTTTATCATTTCGTCTGTTTAATTTTGAAATAACTTTTTTTGGTGGGTTAGTGTTGGTTTGGGGTCTAAGATGCTATCTGAAAAGTGTCATTCTAAATGAAATGAAGAACCTCTTGCATGTATAAAATGTAGATTTTATATTTAGAGGATTCATCGCTTAATTCTTAATGACATAACAGTCACTTTTCAGATAGCCTCTTAAAATAAATTATAATCCTGTAGCAACGGTGTGCTTGCCTCTTTCGTCTATAAGTTGATTTCTTACGTCTAAGGCGCGGTAAGCGTTTATTGGGCTTAGAGCACCGCCAGCTTTTAATCTAGCTTCTGCCAATAATGGGCGTACATCGGTTCTAAAAGCATCCTGAAGGATTTCTTGGCATTTTACCACATCGTTGTTCAACTGAGCAGCTTTTAGTTCTGTTTGGTCAATTAACAAAGCTTTGGCGTAAGCTTCCTGAATGGCCTCTAAAGATTGTATTAAATCTTCCAAGGGGTCTTTTACGTTGTGGCTGGCATCAATCATCCAAGCTAAATCTGGATTGTCTGGGTTGTTTTGCATACCGTAAACCAATTCGTTAAAAATTAGGAACAGGGCATAAGGCTTGATGCTTCCAACGGTTAGATCGTCATCGCCATATTTGCTGTCGTTAAAGTGGAAACCACCTAATTTGGCTTTAGACATTAATATGGAAACAATTTGCTCAATATTGCTGTTTGGCAAATGATGCCCCAAATCCACCAACGAATAAGCTTTATCGCCACAAGCATTGGCCAACATAAACGAGGTGCCCCAATCTTGGATAACCGTACTGTAAAAATTAGGCTCGTAAGGTTTGTACTCGATTAACATGCTCCAATCGTTGGGCAAGCCTTTGTAGATTTCCTTTAAGCTGTTCTCGGTGTTTTGAAGTGCCGTTTGGAAGTTGTTTTGGCCAGGGAAGCAAGACCCATCGGCCAACCAAACGGTTAAACTTTTTGACCCTAATTTATCACCGATGTTGATTACATCCAAGTTATGCTGAATAGCTTGTTGTCTTACTGCTTCGCTAGTATTGCTCAGCGAACCGTATTTGTAAGTTTCCTTGGCATCCTTTTGGTCTTGGAAGGTGTTGGAGTTTACGGCGTCGAACTTTATGTTCAATCCGTTGGCGATTTCTTTAATGGCTGCATAATCCTGTGGAATATCCCAAGGAATATGAAGCGAAACGGCACCTGCCGTTTGGGTTAGGGCGTGCAATATGCCAACATCATGTATTTTTTGTTCTAAACTAGAGGGCTCTCCGTAGAATGAAAAACGCCCAAATCTAGTGCCTCCAGCACCCAATGCCCAACTGGGAATGGCTACTTGGAAGTCTTTTAGTTTATTGATAATACCTTGTACATCGGCACCTTTTTTTGCTAGGCTATTTGATAAAAAATCAAACTGCTCTTGGTGCGATTGAAGGCTTTTTTTATTCGAATCTTGAATATGGTTCTGTTCTATTTTCATGAGTTTAAAAATTTACAACAAAGAAAGTTGTGTATAATTGAGATTGTTTTGCTGAATCCAAATATATGGACTTGATTTTAAAAAAAAACTCCCATATATAATTTAATATGCTATGGAAGTTTTTTGAACTAAAACTAACTCTAATAACTATCTTACAAAGGCATTTGCCATTCCTCCATCAACATTAATAATGTTTCCGGTACTTTTATCTAAAATACCTACTAAAGAAAATACGCCGTTGGCAATATCTTCTGGGTATATAATTTCGTTCAATAAGTTTCTTTTGGCGTAATGTGCAGGAAGTTCCTCTACAGTAATACCATAAGCTTTGGCACGACCTTCGGCCCAAGCACCTTCCCAAATTTTACTGCCTACAATAACACCATCTGGGTTTACTACGTTTACACGTATTTTATCTTTTGCCAATTCGGCAGCCAATAGGCGAGACATGTGCTGTTGTGCCGCTTTAGCAGTACCGTAACCAACGTTGTTTGGTCCTGAAACCAATCCGTTTTTACTAGCGATACTGATGAAGTTTCCGCCAAGGTTTTGCTTACGCATGACTTCAACACCGGCTTTAGCCAATTCAAACTGACCTTTTACTAAAACGTCTTGTAACAAATCCCAATCTTTTTGGGTGGTTTCTTCAATAGGTTTAGAAATGGCCAATCCTGCGCTGTGTACAACAATATCAACCCCACCAAACTCAATACAAGCTTTTTTATAAGCATTAACTATAGAATCGTAATTGGTTACATCGCAAACCGCATAAGTTGAAACATCGCGCTTGTAAGTAGCGTGGGCTTCTTTTAGGCTATCTTCGTTAATATCGGTCAATACTACGTTGGCGCCTTCCGCAGCTAATTTATCGGCAATAGCTTTACCAATACCTCCGCCAGCACCAGTAACCAATGCTATTTTACGAGATAATGGTTGCTCTTTTGGCATACGTTGCAATTTAGCTTCCTCCAACAACCAGTACTCAATATCAAAAGCTTCCTGTCTTGGTAAAGACGTGTATTCAGTAATCGCTTCGGCACCACGCATTACGTTAATGGCGTTGATGTAAAACTCGCTCGCCACACGTGTGGTTTGTTTGTTTTTAGCAAAACTGAACATACCTACGCCAGGATAAATAATGATTACCGGGTTAGGGTCGCGCATAGCCGGACTATTGTCTCTTTTGCAAGTATTGTAGTAATCGGCATATTCTTGTCTGTACTGCTCAAATGCAGGCTCTAATTTTTTAAGAACGGCATCAGCATCCGATAAATCTTCATTGGCATCAAGAGTTAATACCAGTGGTTGGATTTTAGTACGCAAGAAGTGGTCTGGGCAAGATGTTCCCATAGGAGCCAATCTTTCCAAATCATTACTATTGATGTATTCCATCACTACATCGGTATCAGAGAAGTGACCTATCATTTGGTTTTCAGAAGAACAAAGCCCTCTTAATAAAGGCATTAATTGCGCTGCTTTTTCCAAACGCTCTTCTTTTGGAAGACTCTCTACTTTTTGTCCTCCAAAAACTGAACCTTTTTCCTTGATTTTATTTTCGATATATTCAGAAGCCTTTTCAATAACTTCCAAACTGTTCATGTAGCACTCGTATGAAGTGTCTCCCCAAGTAAATAATCCGTGGCTTCCTAAAACGATGCCTCTAATACCTGGGTTGTCGTTTAAGCATTTTTCCAATTGAAGGCCCAAATCGAAACCAGGACGTTGCCAAGGCACCCATCCCATAGTGTCGCCCCAAATTTCTTTAGTTACTTTTTCGCTGTCTTTGGCGGCAGCTACGGCAATAAGGGCATCGGGGTGCAAGTGGTCAATATGTTTGAACGGTAACAAGCCATGTAACGGGGTATCGATAGATGGCGCTTTACTGTCTAAGTCGTAGATACAGTGGTTAAACAAGCCTACCATACGGTCTTCATCTTCCAATCCGCCGTAAACATTCTTTAAATCGCGTAGTCTGTTGGTATATAGCCCAGCAATACCAGAACGGGTTAACGTACCAATGTCTCCACCAGAACCTTTTACCCACATTACTTCAACCTCTTCATTGGTTAAAGGGTCTTTTTCAATGGTTTTGCAGCTGGTGTTTCCACCGCCATAATTTGTGATTCTTAAATCTGCTCCTAATATGTTAGAACGGTATAAGAATAAAGCGACTTGGTCGTCTCCTAAGCTTTCTGCTTTTTCGTTATCCCAAAGATAATCTACGTATTTGAAGTTTTTTGTTACTGTGCTCATGTTGTTTTTAAAAAGTTATACTACAAAAATATGTTAAGATTAGAATGATTCTATCCTGTACTGTACTGCATTTTGAGATTTATGTGGTTTTTTCAACAATTCTTTATTTGGCAAACAACAAATGTAAAAAAAACACGTCTTTTTTGTGGATATTAACACGGATTGTTTTGACGCAAAATTTAGATTTTTCATTTCCATTTTAAAAATGATTGGTTTGTATGGTATTCATCGCTGTTATTGGGGTTGGGTTGAATATATCAATAAAATATTTTTTTTATAAAAACACTATTTTTAGATTAGAGTGAATTCTAACTGCAAAAAAGAAAAATAAAAGGTACATGAAGAAAATTGCAAATGAAAATAAATTTAAACTACAGCATTTGCCATCTTTGGTAAAGCAGACTTACAAGGCATGGGATGCCAACGATCCCTTCAGGTTAAGTGCGGTTGTAGCTTATTATGCGGTCCTTTCCCTTCCTGGATTGCTAGTGATTATAATTAACTTGGTCGGGTCGGTATGGGGTGTCGATATTGTTCAAGGTCGGCTAACGGACGAAATTTCACAGGCTTTAGGCAGCGATGCGGCTAATTCAATAAGGACAATGGTACAGGAAACACAAAGTGAAAATAAAAATATTGTGGCCACAGTGTTGGGTATTTGTACTTTGGTTTTTGGCGCTACTGGCGTATTTTATCATTTGCAGCTCTCTTTAAACCAAATATGGTGTGTTGAAGTAGACAAAAAAAGCAGTATTATAAAAATGCTGATAGACCGCACTAGAAGTTTTGCTTTTATCCTCGCTGTTGGATTTTTGTTATTGATAAGCTTTATGGTTACAACTGCCATTTCAGCTCTAAATGATTACATACGTAGCGTGCTTCCAGACTTTATTTTGTATATTGCTTATACGTTGGATTTTTTGGTTTCTGTAGGTATAATTACGGTTTTGTTTGCCTTGATATTCAGATATCTTCCCGATGTTAAAATACGATGGAAAAGTGTATGGGTGGGGGCTCTATTGACTTCGGTTTTATTTGTTTTTGGAAAATTTTTACTAGGACTTTATTTTGGAGAGGCCAATCCGGGGTCTACATACGGGGCCGCTGGAACCATTGTTTTAGTGCTACTATGGGTATCTTACTCTTGCTTGATTTTGTTTTTTGGAGCAGAATTCACCTGGGTGTATGCAGAACGCTATGGGCATGGTATCACACCTACAAAAACATCTAAAAACAAAAAAGCAACACCATCTTAAATGCTTATTGTTGTTATTTATGAATAAAGTTAACTTTTTATGCAACAACGTTAATCTATTTCTGTTGGTTTTTGAATATTGGTGAGGAACATAAAAATTAGTGAATTATGGGTATTCCAAGCATAAAGAATGAAGAGCAATACGAAGCCCTTCGGGATAAAGGTTATAGCAAACAGAAGGCTGCACGTATAGCCAACACGCCAGATGCTGGCAAAAAAGGCGGTAAGGCCAAACCGTATGAAGAATGGACCAAGGAAGCGCTATACAACCAAGCAAAAAACGTGGGCATAGATGGACGTTCTAAAATGAATAAAAAGGAACTCATAAATGCTTTGAGGAACAATTAATTTTTTTTATAAATTAAGGTTAACATGATTAAAGCTCAGGTAATTCGTCAAATTTTTGTGCTTTTGTTGATAGCACTAATTGGTGGTCTTATTTTTAAGGAAGTACTTCCTTATTTTTCGGGGGTGTTGGGAGCGGTTACCCTATATGTGCTGTTAAAAGATTTTATGCATAGGCTAACCAAAAAAGGCTGGCATCCTAATTTGGCAGCAGGCGTTTTAATGTTGTTGTCATTTATTGTTATTTTATTGCCATTAAGTGGTGCGGTTTGGATGCTGGGCAATAAAATTAGTAAGGCCGTAACTAATTCAGAAAAGGTGGTTTCAGCCTTAAAACTGCAGCTGGGCAATATTGAAAACCGCTACGGCTATGATCTTACTTCAGAAATTGATGCCAGTGCAGTTTCTGGCTGGGTATCGAAAAACCTTCAGGATTTGGCCGGTGGCACATTTGCCACATTTATAGCTATTACCATTATGTATTTTTTGCTATATTACATGTTGACCAACCGAAAAGAGCTTCGCGAATCCCTATATGAATACATCCCAATAGGAGATGACAATTTAGAGATTATAGGAAAAAAAACACGAGAAATGGTTCGTGCCAATGCATTAGGAATACCTTTGGTAGCCATAGCACAAGGTGTGGTGGCACTAATAGGCTTCTTGATTTTTGGTATTGAAAACCCCTTTTTCTGGATGGTAATCGTAACTATTGGTTCCATGATTCCATTTATTGGCAGTATGTTGGGGTCTGTTCCTGTGTTTTTGTTAACACTCTCAAATGGAGATACCTTTCAGGCTTGGGGTATTTTAATTTATGGTATCGTTATCGTTGGGTCGACCGATAACATCATCAGGCTATTTGTGCTTAAAAAGCTTGACGATGTACACCCATTAATCACGCTTTTCGGAGTTATAGTGGGTATTCCGTTATTTGGGTTCATCGGTTTGATTTTTGGACCGTTGTTAATCAGTTTGCTTTTAATTGTGGTAAAGATTTACAAACGGGAATATGGACAGGGACATGCAGACAAATTATAAAAAAGTAAAGTGATATTACGTTAAAAATATAAACATGGAAGAAAAATTTTCAATTGAAGAAGCGGTAAATAGTCTATGGGAAAAATTGGATGGCTGGATGGAGGCCATTATTTTAAAATTGCCAAACCTTGCCTTGGCCATAGTGGTTATGGTGGCATTTTATTTTATAGCGAGGGGGGTAAGAAAAGTTTTTAGGAGATTTATACTGTCTAGAATTCAGCAAAAATCCATTCAGGACATTATCTCAAAAATAATATTTGTTACGGTTATTTTAATAGGCTTTTTTGTGGCTTTGGGGGTTTTAGACCTCAATAAGGTGTTAACCAGTATTCTTGCCGGTGCCGGTGTGGTTGGTTTGGCCATAGGTTTAGCACTGCAAGGCACATTGAGCAATACCGTTGGCGGCTTGGTGCTGTCATTTATGCCAAAAATCAGGATAGGCGATTACATTGAAACCAATGATATAAAGGGATATGTTTCTGAAATTAGCCTAAGGAATATCGTTTTAAGGCGTACAGATAATAATTATGTAATTGTACCAAACTCTAAGTTTGTTGATGATGCCTTTACCAACTATTCAATTACAGACAGAAGCCGCATTGCGGTGACTTGTGGCGTAGGCTACGAAAGTGATTTACAAAAAGTTGAAGATTTGGTGGTAAAAATAATTTCTGAAAAATTTGAACAAAAAGAAGGAGAAGGCGTTGAGTTTTTCTTCACCGAATTTGGTGATAGCTCCATCAATTTCATGACCCGTTTTTGGATAGATTTATCAAAACCAAAACATGAGCACACAGCCAAGCATACGGCTATAAAACTTATTAAATCGCACTTTGATGAAGCAGGAATCAACATTCCGTTCCCTATCCGTACGTTAGATTTCAACAAAAATAAATTGCATCTTAATATTGAAAAGGATGCTGACGAATCCTAATCGATTTAAGTTAATATTCAGATTATAAGAGCAAAAATAGCTTTGAATTGCTACTTAACTTTAAGCATTGATTGTTAATTCAAAAAAGTAACAAGTTATGGTACGTAGTTATGAAAGTTGTATAGAAGCCTGCCAGAAATGTTTGGTGGAATGTCAAAAATGTTTAACCGAAATGCTGGGCAAAGAAAGTAACAACGATTGCCCCAATTGTTGTTTGCAATGTATCGATGCCTGTTTGATCTGCATCAAATTTATGTTGGCCGGCAGTCCCTTTGCAAGTAAATATTGCCGCTTGTGCGCCGAAATCTGCGAATGGTGTGCGCAACAATGCCAACAGCACGACCATGAGCACTGCCAAGCCTGTGCCGAAGCCTGTATAGCTTGTGCCCAAGAGTGTAGGGTGCATATGGTTTAATTAAAATAAATACCAAAAAAACAAAACCCTGTAAACAAAACGTTTACAGGGTTTTTGCGGAGAAAGAGGTAAGTGAACCTATCTCTTAATGCCTTTATTTATTACTGTTTTAGTCCTGTACCATTATGAGGTCACCTAATAGGTCACCTTTAAAACCTTGTGTTAAAG
>JAUIKY010000063.1 GCA_030430535.1 Bacteroidia bacterium | reverse complement strand
CAAGAAAAGTAGCCCAACTTGAAATCGAGCGACTCACCAAGCAGAGTTTTGAGGAAAAGATGAGCCAACAAAAAATAATCTCAAGTAAGATTATTGAAAACCAAGAAAAGGAACAAAACCGCATAGCCAAAGATGTTCACGATGGTATTGGGCAAATGTTGACGGGATTAAAGTATAATTTGGAGAGTATCGACACCAGTGATGTTGAAAAGGCGACAGCCAAAATAGAGCATTTAAAGGAGCTGACTACAAATATTATAAAAGGGGTGCGGACGGCTACTTTTAATTTAACGCCGCCGGAATTGACCGATCACGGCATTATGCCGGCTATTGCTAAGTTAACGCAGGAGTTGTCTAAACTTACCGGAAAACAAATTGTGGTTTTTAATAAAACCGATTTTAACCAAAGGCTTGATTCGCTTACCGAAATCAATATTTACAGAATTGTGCAGGAAGCAATAAACAATGCCATAAAATATGCCGAATCCACCCATATTTTGGTGTCGTTGTCGCACAGTAAAAATATACTAAGTATTGTTATTGACGATAATGGCAAAGGTTTTGAACCTTCTAAAGTGAAGAAAATAAAAGAAGGCGATGGCGGTATGGGGATGACCTTTATGCGCGAACGCATTAAATATATTGGGGGTAGGTTGTTTCTAAATTCAGAAATAGGTAAAGGTACCCGGGTTACGCTTAATATTCCGTTGCAATAGAAATACGTAGTGTTATGTTTAAAATACTTATTTTTGTAAATGACAAATTTAAAATATTATGGAAGACGTTATTAATGTAGTTTTGGCAGACGACCATATTTTGGTTAGGGATGGTATTCGTGCCCTTTTAGAAGATCAAACGGGTATTGTGGTGATTGATGAGGCTTCAAATGGAAAGGAGGCTATCGAGATTGTTGAAAAAAGCAAACCCCACGTTTTGATTGTCGATATCAGGATGCCAGAAATGAATGGTATTGAAGTGGTGGGCGAAATTAATAAACGTTTTAAAGATGTAAATACCTTGGTGCTTTCCATGCACGATTCCGAAGAATATGTGGTACAGGCCATTCAAGCTGGTGCCGATGGGTATTTGTTAAAGGGAGCCAGTAAGGAAGAGTTTTTAAAGGCATTAAACAAAGTGGCTTCTGGTGGTAAATATTTCACCGGAGATGTGTCTGCTATCATTATGAACAATTTTGTGAATGGCAATGCCAGTCCAGCGGTGGAAAACAAAAAAGAACCCAAGGAAGCACCATTTAAATTAACGCGTCGCGAAAAGCAAATATTGGAGTTGGTATTGCAGCTTAAAAATAATAAGGATATTGCTGAAGAACTTCAAATTAGCAAACGTACTGCCGAAGTACATCGTTTCAACCTCATGAAAAAGCTGGAAGTAAAGAACCTAATGGAGCTTACCAATAAAGCCAAAGAATATGAACTAGTGTAGTGCTCTTCTTTTCTTATTCAAAAAATACGTATTTATAGCGGCCATTGTGCCGCTTTTTTTGTTTTCGCCGGTCTCTTTTCTTGGTATCATCAAAAAGCTAAAAAGTATTCGGCTTGTTGTTGCTAATTCTTCAAAAACAATATTTAAAAATTGCTAATCTAATATAAATACGTAAATACTTAAATTTTGTAAATATAAATTAAGTATAAATACTTAGTTTTGTTAAAAAGAAACGCAGGTTTCTTTTAATTGAAATTTACAAACCTAATAAATAATTATCTAATGAAAGTAACAAAAGGGGCAAATAAAACGCTGTTTATTAATACGTTGTCTTTCACTTTTTGTTTTGCGGCATGGCTGTTAAATGGAATACTAGTGACTTTTTTAGTTGATAACCAGGTGTTTAATTGGAGTGCGGTTGAAATAGGTTGGTTAATTGGTATTCCCATTTTAACTGGCGCTATTTTTAGGTTGCCGGCTGGTATTTTAACCGATAAGTTTGGTGGAAAACCCGTGTTTACAGGCTTGTTACTTTTGTGTGCTATACCTATGTATTTGCTGTCTTATGCCAATGGATTTTGGTCGTTTGCGTTGTGTAGCTTAGGCTTTGGTATTGCGGGAGCTAGTTTTGCTGTTGGGATTGCATTTTCATCAATATGGTTTCCAAAAGAAAAACAAGGTATTGCTCTGGGGATATTCGGTGCGGGTAATGCCGGTGCCGCCATCACCACACTTATTGGCCCTAAGTTATTGGATATTTTAACCGACGGAAAAACCAACCTTGATGGGTGGCGCGATATGCCAAAAATTTATGCTGCTTTTTTGGTGGTTATGGCGATTGTGTTTTTCCTTTCAACAAAAAATAAAAAACCAGCTTCAAGTACTAAAAATTTAAAAGGCATGTTGCAGCCACTTAAAAGTGTTCGTGTATGGCGATTTGGATTGTACTACTTTTTGGTATTTGGTTGCTTTGTGGCTTTCGCGGGTTGGTTGGTGCCATACTACACCAACGTTTATGCCTTAGATCTAGCCACCGCTGGTTTCTTGGCCTCTTGTTTTAGTTTACCTTCTGGGGTAATTAGAGCTTTTGGAGGTTGGTTGTCTGATAAGTTCGGAGCGCGAAAAGTGATGTATTGGGTACTCGGTACGTCGTTGGTGTTTAGCGCGACGTTAATCATCCCGAAGATGGATATTTATGCAGCAGGAAAAGGGATTATGGCGAAATCGGCTGGAACGGTTACCGACGTTACTGCCTCATTTATTGAAGTAGACGGCATTCAATACCCGTTAAAAGAGAAAACAGGTAAACTGGCTTCTGCCGATGAAGAATTCCACTTTTTCCCAGCTAAGGAATCTTGGCAACAGCCTTTGGTTAAGAAAGGTGATGTGGTGAAAAAGAAGCAATTGATTGCTGAAGGGAAAACACATATTTATTTTCAAGCCAACCTTTGGATATTCGCCATAATAGCTATTTTAATTGGCTCTATTTGGGGTATTGGTAAAGCGGCTGTTTATAAGCATATCCCTGATTATTTCCCGGAAGAAGTTGGGGTTGTAGGGGGTATGGTTGGCGTGCTTGGTGGATTGGGTGGTTTTTTCTGCCCCATCATTTTTGGTTACCTGTTAGAAGGTACTGGGCTGTGGTCTAGCTGTTGGATTTTAATGCTTGTTTTGTCGGCCATTTGTCTTATTTGGATGCACCGTGTGGTACAACGTATGGTAAACAAAGCGACCCCACAGTTAGTTAATAAATTCGAAAAAAATATTGACTAAATAACGGAGGAGGTGTGTGGTTTTTGATGAAAAAAGGATGAGATAATGATAAAAGCAAGTGTATTAACACCCCTTTTTTAGTAAATCAATAAAATCGATATTCTATATTTAATAATCCCGTATTTTTTAATGGTTGATTAATTATATAGAACGAAAATTAAGTATTTATACTTAATTTTACGAAACAGGAAACAGAAGGTTAATACAATTTGTATTTGTAGTTGGGAGCAATGTCTTATTTATTTAAAAGTTAATTTAAATGGTAAAAAGCGAAGTAAAAACAACGTGTTCGTATTGTGGAGTGGGATGTGGTATTATTGTTAAAAAAGACAATAACGATAAAATTTATGTAAAAGGCGATAAGGACCATCCGGTAAATAAGGGTATGCTCTGTTCTAAGGGTATGAACCTGCATTACGTGGCAAATGATGTTTCCGATAGAATTTTATATCCCGAAATGCGTTGGAGCCGTTCACATCCTCGTGAGCGGGTAAGTTGGGATGATGCCTTAGATAGGGCGGCGAGCGTTTTTAAATCCATTATAAAAAAATATGGTCCGGACAGTGTTGGTTTTTATGTGTCTGGTCAAAGTTTAACCGAAGAATACTATATAGCCAACAAGCTTACCAAAGGTTTTTTAGGAACCAATAATATTGATACCAACTCTAGGTTGTGTATGAGTTCGGCCGTTGTAGGCTATAAAAAAACTTTTGGAGAGGATAGTGTGCCAATTTCTTATGAAGACATCGATTTGGCCGATTGCTTTTTAATTACTGGAGCCAACCCAGCATGGTGCCATCCTATTTTATTCAGAAGACTTGAAAAAAGAAAAGAGGAAAACCCCGATGTAAAAATCATTGTAGTCGATCCCCGTAAAACAGATTCGGCCAACTTTGCCGATTTGCATTTGCAATTGTTGCCCGGAACCGATGTGGTGCTTTACAATGCCATTGGAAGATGCTTGTACAAACGCGGGTTGATTGATGAAGATTTTATAAATAATCACACCGAAGGTTTCGATGCCTATAAAGATTTAATCTTTAAAACTTCTTTAAAGGAGGCTTCCAAACTTTGTGGTGTGCCTGAAAAAGATATCCAAAAAGCGGCCGATATTATTGGGCTTTCAAAAGGCTTTATCAGTATGTGGGCCATGGGGCTTAACCAAAGTGTTGTTGGGGTCGATAAAAATGTATCGCTGCTGAATTTGTCGCTTATCACAGGAAAAGTGGGCAAACCCGGTTCGGGACCATTTTCTTTAACGGGACAGCCCAATGCCATGGGCGGACGTGAAGTTGGTGGTATGGCTAATTTACTGGCGGTCCACAAAGATTTGATGAATGAAGAGCACCGTAGGGAAGTAGCACAATTTTGGGGCGTTGATAAAATAAATCCGAAACCCGGTTTAACGGCTACCGAAATGTTCGATGCGCTTGAAAGCGGAAAAATGAAGGCTGTTTGGATTGCCTGCACCAACCCCTTGGTGAGTATGCCGAACACACACCGTATTGAAAAGGCCATGAAAAATGCCAAGTTTGTAGTGGTTCAGGATATTTCGCATAAATCGGATACGGTAGCGCATGCCGATTTGGTACTGCCAGCAGCGGCCTGGTTGGAAAAAGAAGGCACGATGACGAATTCCGAACGCCGAATTTCATACTTGCCAAAAGAAATCAATGCGCCCGGTGAGGCTCGGCCAGATGTTGAAATATTCTGTGATTTTGCACAGCGTATGGGCTTTAGGGGTTTCAACTTTAATAATGCCGAAGAGATTTACGACGAGTACGCCTCAATGACCAAAGGCACGAACATCGACGTGTCGTTCTTAAATTACGAACGATTAAAAACCGAAGGTACGTTTCAATGGCCGGTACCAGAGTACAGGCATACCGGAACAGCACGCCTTTTTGAAGATAAAAAATTCTACACGCCATCAAAAAAGGCACAATTCAATTTGCCAACGCATACGGTAAATACATCGGTACAACCGAATGAAGATTATCCGTTGATTCTAACAACAGGGCGTATCCGCGACCAATGGCACACCATGACCAAAACAGGAAAGGTGTCGCGTTTAAAAACGCATTACCCAACGCCTGTGTTGGAAATTAATCCCGTTGATGCCTATTTGAATAAGTTGAAAGATGGCGATATCACCGAAATAAAAAGTGAAAACGGCCTGGTGCGTGTACGTGCCAAAGTAACCGACGATATTAAACGGGGCGTGGTGTTTTTGCCCATGCACTGGGGTAAACAGCTTCAAAGTGATTTGAACCGTACCAACAACCTAACCAACACCCATGTTGATCCGGTTTCTAAGGAGCCTGATTTTAAATTCACCCGTGTTTCGGTGACTAGATACGAAAAGGCTTTCGAAAAAATTATTATTGTTGGTGCCGGGGCGGCAGCCTTCAGGTTTGTACAAAACTACAGGGAATTCAATGAAAATGACGAAATACATGTATTTTCAAAAGAACCCAACCTATTTTATAACCGGGTATTGCTGCCGGAATACGTTACCGAAGAACTAAGTTGGGAGCAACTTTTAAAAATTAAGGAAAGGGAACTTGGAAAATTGAATATTCATTTGCATCCTGAAACTTATATCACTGACATTAATAAAGAAAATAAAAACGTTATCGACAGCAATAACGAAACGCATACTTTCGATAAATTAATATTGGCAACAGGTAGCCGAGCCTTCATTCCAAAGGATGTGCAGATTGATTTACCGGGGCGGTTTACCATGCGTAATAAAAAAGATGCCGATGAATTTAAGGCTTACTTGGATGCCACAGGATTACCGCCCGAGGAGCAGCACGTCGTTATTGTTGGTGGTGGTTTGCTAGGCTTGGAATTGGCCGCGGCGATGAAGCACAAAAATGTGAAAATTACTATTATCCAAAGGGCATCGCGATTAATGGAACGCCAATTGGATAAAGTTTCCAGTAAGCTTTTGGCCTTGGATGTACAGGAACGCGGCATTCAAATTTATTTTGATAATGAAGTAAGCACCGTGTTTGATGATGAAGATACGGGCGAATTGAACATCACACTAAAAAGTGGAAAGTTTTTAACGGCCAACGCTATTGTTTACGCCATTGGAACCATTCCGAATGTTGAAATAGCACGAGAAAATGGTATTGCGTGTAGTCGTGGAGTTAAGGTAAATCAGCATTTACAATCTTCGCACCCCGATATTTTTGCTATTGGCGAAATTGCCGAATTCAACAACCAACTTTTCGGAATTACCTCGGCAGCCGAAGAACAGGCGAATATTTTGGCCAACTTCATAGCAGGTGATATCAGCTGTGCGTACAACGGTTCGGTGTTGATGAATATATTGAAATTCAACGACTTGAATCTGTGCAGTATTGGCGATATTAGTGTGCCGGAAAACGACGATAGTTATGAGGAAATCATTTTTACAGACATTAAAAAGCGGTACTATAAAAAGTGTATTGTAAAAGATGATTTATTGATTTGCGCGGTTTTAATGGGCGACAAAAATGAGTTTGCCGAATTTAAAACCATGATTGAAAGTAAAATTGAAATGGCCGAAAAACGAAATACTTTACTTCGCGGATCGTCCAATAATGAGTCGGTTATTGGTAAATTGGTGTGTTCTTGCAGCCAAGTAGGGGCAGGAAATCTTGAAGAAGCCATAGCCAAAGGTTGTACCGATTTTACCGAATTGTGTAATAAAACCGGAGCTGGTTTGGGCTGCGGAAGTTGTAAAACCGAAGTTAGGGAAATCCTTCATAATTCAAAAGTATTAGCATAATGGAAGAACCATACAGATTACGGATAAACGGAGGCGTGCTGTCTCCAGGTGAACTCAAATACATTTGTGAAGCGGCAGAAGGCTTGGGCTTGGATGCTATTTCTTTTGGTTCGCGACAGGATATCATTTTTCCCGAGGCTATCGATGAAAGTAAGTTCAGCGAGTTCGATAAAATTACGTTTGTAAAACCCAAGCGCGATGGCGTGGAAAATATTTCGTCATCTTATGTGTCGGCCGAAATTCTACCAAGCACATCTTGGCTAACCAGTGATAGGTATTTGTACGTTATTGAGCAGTTTAAACATAAACCCAAATTACGTATTAACGTTACCGACCCCAAACAGCGTTTAGTGCCTTTGTTTACGGGGAATGTGAATTTTATAGCTTCAGAGCACGAAGACTATTGGTACCTTTATGTGAGACTCCCCGAATGGAAAAAAACGGTGATGTACCCAGCATTGATTTATAGTTGGGACATGGATAAAATTGAGCATGCCATCGAGAGCGTTTTGCAGGAAGAGCCAGAAGATGTTGAAACGCTTTTCGAGTTGGTAAGTGACGCCGTAGATACCAATAACCGTACTGTGGATAAACCTTTGGATGTGCCATTTTACCCCTTTCCGTATTACGAGGGCATGAACCGTATTGGCCCGGATAGATACTGGCTGGGACTCTACTGGCGAAACAACCGTTACGACTTAAAGTTTTTAAAGGCCATGTGCGATTTGTGTTCTGATAATAAAATCGGGAAAATTTCCATAACACCTTGGAAATCATTTATTGTAAAAGGTATCCCTTTAAGTTCCAAACTTCAATGGGAAAAGTTTTTGGGCAAATTCGGAATTAATGTGCGCCATTCTATGTTGGAAATGAACTGGCATATTCCGGTAAACGATAAAGAGGCGCTCAACCTTAAAAAATATTTGGTTACCAATTTCGACCAAAACGATATCAGTACATACGGGTTAACTTTTGGTATTACCAGCTACGATAGCGATACCTATAATTTTACGTCTATTGTCATCGAAAAAAATAAAAAGCCTGAAGTTATTGGTGATTTCAAGATTAGGGATACTTATAACTTGTTATATGCTAAAGATTTTGATCCCAATACACAAGAATATATCCTGCATGTTCAGGATGTCGATAAAGTAGAGCTTCCAGGATTGTTGATGGAATTGAGTCAATTGTATTTTGAGCAATTGGGAAGTGAAAAAAATGATGAAGAGCAAATTAAACCATTAAAGGAAGCTGTTGAGGATGAGGTTTATCAATGTTCGGAATGCCTAACGGTTTATGATGAACTTTACGGCGATATTACCCAAAATATAGAACCTAATACACCTTTTGAAAGTTTACCGACTACCTACGAATGTTCGTTGTGCGAAGCACCCAAAAGTAGTTTTGAGCGTAAGGTTTTAGTGAAATAATTGATTGAAAATTGTCAGCTTTTTTTCAATTATAAAAGGAGCCTGAATAGAGGCGTTTTTAAATGGCCAGTTTTTTTTAAAAAAAAAACTGGCTTTTTTTATTTAATAAACTTCGAATTGTTAGGTGAGTGTTGCGTTGAAATAGTCAGTATTCTGTCGTCTATTCTGTTCTATGCTTAGAGTGTTTTCTTTCAATATTTTATATGTTTATTTAAACTCAAAACTATTCGTCTATACTTTTTTGCCATTTGTCTACACATAGGTAAGAATAGCCTAATTATAGGTTTGAAAATTGATATTTCCGTTAATTTTACTAATCACATTTAAGCTTAAATTTTAAAAAATGAAAACCCTGAAAATATTACTTGTTGAAGATGACGTGATTGAAGTCATGAAATTCAATAGAGTTGTATCATCAAACAATCTTCCTCATACCATTATAAAGGCCGATAATGGAGAGGAGGCTTTAGAACTTTTAAAGGACAAAGACAATATACCCGATATTATTCTCTTGGACTTGAATATGCCAAAAATAAATGGAATTGAGTTTTTAAGCATTCTAAAAAAAGATGAATTCTTAAAGTATGTGCCAACCATTATCCTAACTACATCCTGCAACCAAAGAGATTTAGTGGCTTGTTACGAAATTGGTATAGCAGGCTACGTGCTTAAACCTCTTAAATATGAGGATTATGTTTCAAAAATTGAAAAATTATTGGAGTATTGGAGTATCAACGAATTAAAAAAAATATAGATAAGCAAAAATGAAAGGTATAGTTTTTACAGAGTTTCTCGATTTGGTTGAAAGCAAATTTGGCCTGGAAATGGTAGATAACATTATTAGTAAATCAAACTTAGAATCGGAAGGCGCCTATACGGCGGTGGGAACATACAATTTTTCGGAAATGTTACAATTATTGCAGCATTTAAGCGAGAGCACAGGAGTTTCAATTGACGATTTACTCTTGGTCTATGCCGAACATTTTTTCAAAGTATTAGTAGATAGCTATCCGGATATTATTTCAGCCTACAAAGACCCGATTGAAATGCTATCATCCATTGAAAACCACATTCATGTGGAAGTAAAGAAAATATACCCCGAAGCTGAGCTGCCAACCTTCCAAATCATTGAAAAATCGGGTGAATTATTGGTTATGGTATATAAATCCAGTAGGGCCATGTACTACTTTGGACTAGGGTTAATGAATAAAACTTTCGAGCATTTTAATTCATCGGCTGAAATTCAGTTGGAAAAAATTAAAGAAGATGGCACCGAAGTAAAGTTCATAATCCAAAAAAGTCCATGAGCCAAAAGGAAATAGACATATTAAAACGAGCATTAAAAAGAGAAAGAGCAGCAAGGAAAGAGGCCGAAAAGATTTTAGAGGACAAAGCAGCTCAACTCTACCGAGCCAATGAGGAGCTTACCAAAGCCAATAAAGATTTAGAAACCCTTTTGCTTAAGACCGACTCGCAGCTTCAAGGGGTTTTTGAGAACATAGTGGATGCCTATGTTATTATGGATTTGTTTGGTAACATTCTTAAAATGAATGATGCGGCCGTTTCTTTATTGGGTTTTAATAGTGTTAAGGACGATTTTAACCTGATGAATTTAGTGCACCCTGCCGAAGCTGATCGTGTGGTGGAATCTTTCAAAACACTTTATGATCACGGAAGCATTACCGATTTTCATCTTAAAGTGATAACCAGAAAGGGGCAACATTTGTTGGTTCATATCAATGCCAGTATTATTTATGATGAAGGCGTTCCGGTAGCGGCACAAGGTATTGTTAGGGATATTACCGAAAAGAAAGCATACGAAAACCAGTTGATTGAGTCTGAAAACAGGTTGTCTACCCTAATTTTAAACTTAGAGAGTGGCGTGCTTTTGGAAGATGAAAACCGTAAAATTGTTCTTACTAACAAAAAGTTTTGCGAGTTTATGCAAATACCTGCCGAGCCCGAAGATTTAAAAGGAGCCGACTGTGCCAAAGCTGCAGAGCAAAGCAAAAATCTATTTAAAAACCCTGAGGAATTTGTTGAACGAATCAATCAAATTATTGAAAACAAAACACGGGTTCTAGGAGATGAATTGATCATGGCCAATGGCATTATATTAGAACGAGATTTTATTCCTATTGTTTACAACAACAAGCACAAAGGGTTTCTTTGGAAATACCAAGATGTAACGGTAAGGCGACGGTACAGAAAAACATTAGAGGCGCAAAGACAGAAATACCATAACATCATATCTAATATGAACTTAGGGTTGGTGGAAGTCGATTCTGACGATAGGATATTAATGGTAAATCAAAGTTTTGTTGAAATGACGGGTTATTCCGAAAAGGAACTGGTAGGTTCTAAAGGAAAAGATTATTTACCCGTTGAAGAAGATAAAGCGCTTGTTAATGAAACAGTGGCTGCTCGAAAAAAAGGCAGGACCAACAGCTACGAGTTACGTATAAAAAATAAGCAAGGCGATATTAGGTATTGGTTGGTAAGTGGTACACCAAACTATAATATAGATGGAGAGTTGGTGGGGTCTATTGGTG
>JAUIKY010000062.1 GCA_030430535.1 Bacteroidia bacterium | reverse complement strand
AGTGCTGTTTGCAAATGCGATGTTTTTTGGTGAATAACAATGCCAATGCGTTTATTTTTCGCAAATGCTTTGTGCTGTGCAGAACCTAAAACCAGAGCACACGACATGCCTGCGGCGCCTCCGCCTATAATTAGAGCGTCGAACATATTATTTGCGTTTTTTAACTTGTTCTTCAATACGCTTTGAGATTCGCAAAATAGCCATCATCAAAATAACGCATAGGCCAGCAACAATGGTTATCAAGGCTACGGTGCTTTCGCCTTCAAAGGGAGCGTTGAAATTTACTTGGGTCACATTGAAAATAATTAAACCTAAGGCAATAACGCTAAGAATTATGGATAGGATCTTCATAAATTACATGTTTTAAACAACGTCAAAAAGTGCTTTAATGTTATGGGTGAACAATTTTACTGCGATGGCCAATAGCACCACGCCGAACACTTTTCGGATAATGTTGATGCCGTTCTGGCCAATAAGGCGCTCAATTTTTGATGATGTTTTTAAAACTATAAAAATAATAATAACATTTATTATAAGGGCAACAATAATGTTTTCGGTTCTAAATTCCGCCCTGAGAGACAGTAATGTGGTCAAGCTTCCCGGGCCCGCAATAAGCGGGAAAGCCAACGGAAAAACAGCCGTGGTCTTCGAGTCGTGTTCTTCCTGTTTGTAAAGGGTAATGCCCAAAATCATTTCCAATGCAATAAAAAATAAGATAAAAGCACCGGCAACGGCAAACGAATTCACATCAATGCCAATAAGGTTCAATATGCTTTTGCCCACAAATAGAAAAACAATTAAGATAACTCCAGCCACAATAGAGGCTTTTTCACTCTGGATGTGGCCAGCTTTTTTTCGTAAATCGATAACAATGGGAATGTTTCCCACAATATCGATAACCGCAAAAAGAACCATGAATGCCGTAAATATTTCTTTAAAATTAAGTTCCATAACTTGGCTTTTATTTTTGTGCAAAAGTATAGGATTATGCTAAATATATATGCTGATAAACGCTAAAGTTTAGTTATTTTTGCACGCTCGAAGAATTATAAGTTATGTTCCAGTTAGGCAAAACCATCGTTTCGGAAGACATTATTGAAAAGGACTTTTTATGCAACCTATCGGCGTGCAAAGGGGCTTGTTGTGTTGATGGTGATGCTGGTGCGCCGCTCGATGCAGACGAGGTTAAGATTTTAAACGACATCTATCCGAAAGTAAAACCTTTTCTGCGAACGGAAGGTATTGCGGCCATTGAAGCCCAAGGAACTTCCATTGCAACCGAAGATGGCGATTTGGAAACGCCGCTCATTGACGGAGCCGATTGCGCCTATGTTATTTTTGATGATAAAAACACTGCGCTGTGTGGTATCGAAGAGGCCTATAACCAAGGCGAAATTTCATGGAAAAAACCTGTTTCCTGCCATTTATACCCTGTAAGGGTTCAAGATTATAGTGAATTTTCGGCTGTAAATTATCACAAATGGCAAATTTGCGACGATGCCTGTGCCCTTGGAAAAGAACTTCAAGTGCCTATCTACAAATTCGTAAAAGAAGCCCTCATAAGGAAATTTGGGGAGGACTGGTACGCCGAGTTGGAAAAGGTTGCCGAAACTTTTTAACAACCCGAAAAATAACTGTGCAAAACATGGTTTAAACCAGTGTTTTAGCGGTAAAATCATTAAATTTTTTTGTAAACTTTTGGAAAATCAAAAAAACATAAATTGCTGATTTTTAGTTTGTTGGTTGTTTTTTCTTGTTAACTTTCTTGTTTTTTGTGTTTTACGCGTTGTTAAAAACTTGTTGAAAAGGTTTTTGGTTTCGTTCAAAAATGTATTGATCATTTTGCAATCTTTGTTGTGCTCAATTCAGGAGCAAAATTCAATTTTTTTAGCTTGTTGATAAACTTGTTAAAAATGTGTTTTACAGTTACCTAAAACATGTTTTGCAATTTGCAAACTTTGTTGAAAGCCAGGTGTTAAAATATTTCAACAAGGGTGACGTGTACAGTGAGCATTTTAGGTACTAAAAAAAACAGCTTTTATTAAAGATTTAACCAAAACCAAAAATAATGGAGATAACGCACATCATTAAAAGAGACTACGAAACCACACCTTTCGTGTTGGAAAAAATCACGAACGCTATTGAAAAAGCGATGCTTTCGGTTGGGCATGGCACAAAAGAAGATGCCGAATCTATTTCGAGCAAAGTATTCGAAGCGCTTTTGGCCAGAAAAGCTGTTGATGCCAGATACGTGCCAACGGTAGAACAGGTACAGGATATTGTAGAGGACAAGTTGATGGGGAGTGCGTTCCATGATGCGGCTAAGGCTTATATTCTCTATCGCGATGAGCAAGCCAGAAAACGCCAAACCAATATTTTTGAAAAACGAATCAATTTAAAGCCTTATGAGTATCCAGATTTATACGAATACGTAAACGCCATTAGGCATTCGTACTGGATTCACAGTGAATTTAATTTTACTAGCGATGTTCAGGATTTTAAAACGGGATTGACGCCAACTGAAAAATCAGTCATAAAAAATACTATGTTGGCCATTTCACAAATCGAGGTGGCGGTAAAAACGTTTTGGGGTGATATCTACCAAAAAATGCCAAAGCCAGAAATTGGTTCGGTAGGAGCAACTTTTGCCGAAAGTGAGGTGCGCCATCATGATGCTTATTCGCATTTGTTGGAAATTTTGGGATTGAATGCAGAATTCAAAAGCCTAAAAAAGAAACCGGTAATTATGCGCCGTGTGCATTATTTGGAAACCGCGCTTAAAAATTCAAAAAGCGAAAATATTCAGGATTATGCCGAGTCGGTATTATTGTTCTCCCTATTTATTGAGCACGTATCGTTGTTTTCGCAGTTTCTGATCATCATGGCTTTCAACAAGCACAAAAATATGCTGAAAGGTATTTCGAATGTGGTTGAGGCCACTTCAAAAGAAGAGCAAATTCACGGTGATTTTGGTATTGACGTTATCAAAATCATCAAAAAGGAGAACCCAAAATGGTTTGGTGAAGAGTATGATGAGAAAATTCAAAAAATATGCAAAGAGGCCTTTAATGCCGAAAGCGATATTGTGGATTGGATTTTTGAGGATGGCGAATTGGATTTCCTTCCGAAGGATGTGGTTAATGAATTCATCAAAAACCGTTTCAACAATTCATTGGAAAGCATCGGTATAGGAAAAGTATTTGAAGTAGATGAAAAACTATTGGCTGAAACCGAATGGTTTGATGATGAAATAATTGGCACCAAACACGGCGATTTCTTTGTAAAGCGCTCTATCAACTATAGCAAAAGAACAAAAAGTATAACCAGCGACGACTTATTCTAAACAAGACCGAATAATTAGCCTAACACTAACCAGATAGAAGAATCTTAAAACATGAAAGTAAACACGCACCTCCAGGACGAAACTACCGAGCAACAATCAAATTACGACCAACTTTTAAATGCCCGAAAGGAGCAAATTAAAACAGCAACCCAGCAAGAATCGGAACCAGAGTTTAAATGGTTGACCGAAAACAGTCGTAAATTTTTAGAATCAGGTTATTTAACCGAAGGCACTACACCCGAAGGCCGAATTAGGGAAATTGCTGAACGTGCGGAAGCTATTTTGAAGATAGATGGTTATGCCGATAAATTTTACAAATACATGGCAGAAGGGTTTTTCTCGTTGGCTTCGCCAGTGTGGTCTAACTTTGGGAAAAAGCGTGGTCTTCCAATTAGCTGTTTCGGGTCGAATATTGCCGACGATATGGGGAATATCCTTTATACCCAATCTGAAGTGGGGATGATGTCTAAATTAGGAGGTGGTACTTCGGGGTATTTTGGAAACTTGAGACACAGGGGAGCGCCGGTAAAAAATAACGGTGTGTCATCTGGTGCGGTCCATATCATGCAACTTTTTGAAAAAATGGTTGATGTGGTTAGCCAAGGCTCGGTGCGTAGAGGGCGTTTTTCACCGTATTTGCCTGTTGAGCATCCAGATATTAAGGAGTTTTTGGAAATTGGTACCGAAGGAAATTCTATCCAGGAATTGACCCACGGTGTAACGGTAACCGATAAATGGATGCAGGAAATGATTGATGGCGATGTTGAAAAACGCTCCATTTGGGCTAAAGTGATCCAAAGAAGAGGTGAGATAGGCTACCCGTATATTTTCTTTAAAGACCATGCCAATAACCAAGCAGCCGATGTTTACAAAGATAAAAACCATCAAATTGTAGCGAGTAACTTGTGTACGGAAATCATGTTGCCATCCAACGAAAACTGGTCGTTTGTATGCGTATTGTCATCTATCAACTTGTTGCACTACGATAAGTGGAAAGATACCGATGCGGTTGAAACCATGGTGTATTTCCTTGATGCCGTGATTACGGAATTTGTTCAAAAGTTAGAAGAATTTAGAGATTCAGACGATTTAGATGATAGACAGACGTTTATGTTCATGGAGCGTGCCTACAACTTTGCAAAAGATAACAGAGCGTTAGGTTTAGGGGCCTTAGGTTGGCACTCGTTGTTGCAGTCTAAAATGTTGGCATTCGATAGTGCGGAAGCATTTAACCTAAACAGTGAAATCTTTAAGCTAATTGAAGAGAAATCATATAAAGCTTCAGAGGAATTGGCCGAATTATACGGAGAGCCAGAAGTTTTGAAAGGTTATGGGCGCCGTAACGCTACCTTGAATGCTATTGCGCCAACAACGTCGTCAGCCTTTATTTTAGGGCAAGTATCGCAGGGTATCGAGCCTATTTGGTCTAATATTTACGTGAAGGATATTGCCAAAATTAAAACCACAATAAAGAACCCATATTTAGAGGCGCTTTTAGAGGAAAAAGGACAAAATACCGCAGAAGTATGGCGTAGCATTCGTGATTACGATGGGTCGGTTCAGCATTTGGAATTCCTAACGGAAGAGGAGCGCGATGTGTTTAAAACTTATTCTGAAATTGATCAATTGACTATTGTTTACCAAGCAGCAAACAGACAAAACCATATTGACCAAGGGCAATCGGTTAACATTATTGTGCATCCAGATATGCCTGTAAAGGACATTAATAAGATATATGTTACAGCTTGGAAACTGGGGCTTAAATCACTATACTACCAGCATAGTATGAATGCGGCACAAAAATTTAAGCAGAAAAAGGAATGTGCTAGTTGCGAAGGGTAAACTTCCAATAGAGTTAAAATAGCTATAACAAAAAAAGCACCCGATTTGGGTGCTTTTTTATTACAATAACTTTTTAGTTAATTATTTGTACTGGCACAAATATGAGGTTTGCTCAGAAACTTTTACCTGAAATTTTTCATTGGCTTCAATTTGGTAGGCCTCGCCAGCTTTGTATGTTTTCCACTCGGTTTCACCTGGCAATAGCACGGTCATTTCGCCTTCTACAACGTTCATGGTTTCGTGCTTGGAAGTGCTGAATTCATAGGTGCCAGCGTTCATTACGCCAAGGGTAGATTGCCCTGTTTTGCTGGTGTATCCTAAAGATTTAACGTTGCCGTCAAAATATTCGTTTGCTGAAATCATCATTTATATTTTTAAATTTCTTCAAAAATACTAAACTCATCGTAGAACAAAGAATGATACGCCATAATCTGATTTTAGACCATAAAAAATCTCCAAGAGTGAGGGCTCTTGGAGATTTTATGTTGTTTCACACCTTTTTTCGAATGTTCAACGGATAGTTAAACTAATATTTAGTCTAATATGTTTTCAGAAATAGCGGTATCGTTTTCGGCCATTAAAGCAAAAAACTTATCGATATTTGGAAGGATAATAATTCTTGTTCTTCTGTTTTTAGCACGGTCTTCAGCATTATCGTTACTTGCTATAGGTTGGTAGCTGCTTCTTCCTGAGGCAATTAATTTTTCAGGAGCTACGTTGTATTGGTCTTGCAATTTGCGCACAACAGAGGTGGCTCTTAATACACTCAAATCCCAATTATCTGCAATGTTTACGGTGCTAATGGTTCTGGCATCGGTATGGCCTTCAACCATAACGTCTAAGCTAGGTTCAGAATTGATTACATCAGCTAGTTTTTTCAAAACCTTGTCTGCCTTAGAGCTTAACCTGTAGCTGGCCGTATTGAACAACATATTGTCTGCAATAGAGATCATAACAACAGTTTCATTAATATCTACGGCGAAGTCTTCATCTTCGTTAATATTACTTTCGTTGATGGTTTTTTCAAGATTGTAAGCTACGGCCAAATTCATGGAATCTTTAAGGGTTTTGGCCTGGCTAAGTTTTGCGGGATCTACATTTTTTAATGTTTCACGCATGCGTTCTTTAGTCTTGTTAGAAATTACTGTGCCATTTTCTGCTACTTCTAATTTCGAATCGTTCTCTTCTTTCAAAGACATGATTTTGCTGTTGTATGCCTCAACGCGTTCCTGGATTTTATCAAATTTAGCTTCTAAGTCTTCTTTGGCTACTCTTGTTTTTTGTAGTTCGCTTTTAATTTCGCCGTTTTCTTGCTGTAAGGCTAAGTATTTTTTCTTTGATACGCACGATATGGTAAAGATGGCTAGTAAAAGTAATACAGATATTTTCTTCATAATCATTATTAATATTTGTTTATTGTATTTACGGCATCAAAACGAATATAGATTACGAAGCCTGTCTTTTTTTTGTAAAACACTGAAAAACAATATAAAAAAACCACAACAAGTAATGGCTAATAGCACCGTTACGTGTTGTGGCTTAAGGTATTTAATAGTTAAGGAAAAACTTATTTTTCTTCCTCAAGTTCTTTCAAAGTGCCATTCCCGGCAATGGATTCTACAATTTCAATGGTTGCGGGCTTTACCGAAGCATCATGAGAGTTGTGGTATTCCTCAAGAAGGTTCATTGTGGCAACCAATAAATCTTTAGTTTCAGATAGCAATCCAAAATACAAAGTCGTGTTTTTTGGGCTCGACTCTTCTTTTCTGGTGCGCTCTACCTGCTTTTGTATTTTTTCAGACAGAATCTGGAATAATTTGTCTTTAGAACTTAAAATGTCACCAATTTTATCGAAAGAGCGGGAATCGAAAGCCGATTTGGTGTCGTTGAACAATTTTTCAACAGATTCATCAACTTCTTTAAGTTCTTTAATTTGGTTGAATTTAAGCTTTTTGTGATTGTTGTTTACGTGTTTGAAGCTTACTTTGGAAATGTACTCTAAAGATTGTGTCATGTCCTGTAGATAGCCCAAAATATTGATGTAAAAATCACTGGCGCCCACACTCGATTCATCCAAATTTTTGATGAAATAGAATATGTTGTCCCTTAAATTGTCAACTTCAAGCGATAGTTTATCAATTTGTTTTTTGTTCTTCTTTAGTGAAGATAAATCCTGTTTAGCCAACCCTTGTATGGCGTTCGAGTAAATTTTGTTCCCTCGTTTAACCACGTTGGCAATGTTGGCAGCACTTTCGTGGATTACACCTTGTACAGAGCTGCTTTCGGCATTTTTAAGTCGGTCTTCACTTTTGCCTTCAGACGATTTTCTTTTGTGCGCTAAAAAGTTTCTAACCAACAAAACTACAGTAAGCAATAGCAGGATGGGCGTCATAACTTGTGGCTCCCAGCTAATTAAGAACACCACAATACCAGAGGCCATAAAAGCTCCAAAAGCGGTGCCAAACCAACCTCCAATAACATTTAAAACGCCGGCAACCCTATAAACGGCACTCTCGGCACCCCAAGCCCTATCGGCCAACGATGTACCCATGGCCACCATAAAGGTTACGTAGGTAGTGGAAAGTGGCAATTTCATGGCCGTAGCAATAGATATCAATACACCAGCAACCATTAAGTTTACCGAAGCCCTAATCATATCGAATGCAGGAGCATTCATGCTTTGGTCTTTAGTTAATGTAATGTTTGGCTTTTGGAAATTGGTGTCAATCTTTGCTTGCATTGATGCGGGTATGATATACCTCAATCCATCCGAAATAGAAGATGTGGCTTTAACAATACTTCTTGAAAGCATGTTAGGCTTAAATTTTTCGTGCGTATCGCCTTGTCTTGATAGGCTAATTTCAGTTTCCGCAACGGTTTTTGCTTTTTTGGAAAACCAAAGTGTTACCACCATTACGCCTCCTGAAATGAACAATAAAAAGGGTTCGGCTGGCATCTTTTTGCCCAAAATGCCCATGGTGAATTCAGAGGCACCTGTTCCAGAACCAACCCAAGCTTCGTAGCTGTGGTATGCGGCCATAGGTACACCAATAAAGTTTACCAAGTCATTCCCTGAAAAAGCCAATGCCAATCCAAATGTACCAACGGCAATAACGATGATTAAAATGCTCTTTTTGGCTATTTTTTGGAAAGCAAACGATAGAAGGGTGAATAGAACAAAACCACCTAAAATGATATACATCTCATTGCCTTCAATCAGTCCTTTTAAATTATCGTAATAAGGCGTGCCTTTTAATCCTTTCATAAAGATGAAATACAATATGGCCGTTAATGCCAAACCACCGAAGAAAGCACCAAAATTTTTGATTTTTTCTTCAAAATGAAAGGTGAAAATAAGTCGTGATACCCACTGAACCAAGGCACCTATACTAAAGGCAATAACTACCGATAGTAATATGCCGCTTATAATTTCCAGGGCTTTTTCGGTATTGATATAATTGCCCAAATCGGCCAGAGTTTCCGAATCGGAAGCCGTAATTTTGATGGCCGCCATAATAACCGCAGCACCCAATAAGTTAAATACGATAGATACAGTTGTAGAAGTTGGTAGCCCAATGGTGTTAAAAAAATCGAGCAAAAGTATGTCTGTAATCATTACAGCCATAAAAATGAGCATGATCTCGTGAAAGTTGAACATGGCAGGTACAAAAATACCTTTTCGGGCAACTTCCATTAGGCCACTGGAAAAAACGGCGCCAATAAAAATACCCAAACTGGCCACAATCATAATGGTGCGCATGGAGATGGCTTTCGATCCAATGGCAGAATTAAGAAAGTTAATGGCATCGTTACTTACTCCAACAACAAGATCGACTACAGCTAAAATAGCAATAGCTATAAGCATGTACAAGTAAATGTGTTCCATAGGTTTTAATTGTAAAAGGACTGCAAATATCATGACAATATATGATTATTATGTTACGTAATTGTTATTTTAACAGGTTAAAAATGGATGTCGAATCCTAACCTGAACAAAATGTTATCTTTAGTTCCGTTAACGGTTGTATAGCTTAAATCGGATTGTACCTTTAATTTGTGCCCAACTATAAATTTATTCACACCAAAAGTGTATTGTTTTGTAGGTAAAGCGTTGGTAACCGATTCATAGTCTAAAGTGGTAAAGCGTCCAACAAATTCATAATTGCATTTAAGCAAGTAGCCCGCTTGTAAATTTAAGGCATTGCCCACCAAAACGATATCGCCCGTTTCGGAGTTGTCGGTATTTACGGCAACAGGTTTGTCGGCTTTACGATTAGCATATTCGCCCATAAATGAAAATCCGTTGTACTTAAACATCGCATCGGCAAAAAAGGTGGTGATGTCGGTTTGGTAAAGCGAACCGTCATCTTTAAACATATAACTACCTAAAACGCTTCGGGTTTTTACGGCATCCTGATTAAGGTCATAGGTAAAGCCGAGCATTAGCTTTGGGGCTTCTTCCCGTTTTAAATCTGAACCTGTGTAATCTCCTTTAGATTGAAAAGTTCCGAAAGGTAATAGTTCAAGCCGGGCAGTGTATTGCAATCCACCTTGGTTGCCTTCGGTTATATTGCGTCCTTCCCCTTGTGAAAGGGCAAGCTTTTCACGCATTAAGAAATTGCCGCCTAATTTGGTTTTATGACGTAATTGGATGCCCATATCACGGTCTATGTTGAAGCGACTGTTGAGCAACGAACGGTCTATTAATTGAAGGTTAGCGGAGGAAACCACACGCTCTACGTTACCGGGTAGTTTGGTTTGTCCAGCCCAAAGCTCGAAATTTTCGGCAAAGTTCCACATAATAACGGCGTCTAAAATGTACCGTGGTGCGTTGCGGGTAAACGGGTTGGCTCCAGAAACATCTCTGTTTGAGAGCCCTAATTCCAATTTATACTTTAGTTTAGGGCTGTATGCGAAACCGTCAAACTTTAAACGGGCGCGACGAACCAAAAAATTATATTCAGGGCTACCGTAGTTATCGCCGTTATGGTTCCATGCGGAATTGTATCGAACCTGAAAACGTGGAGCAAATTTTATGCTGAAGGAGCTGTCTTTAGCAACAAAATTGATTAATCCTTTTCCAAAAGACGTATCGCTAATTTCTTGAGAATGTACCGCTAGTACTAGCCCGAACGCTAGTGCGATGGCAAATTTAATTTTCATTGTATGTATTAGTTTTTGTCGCTGCAAATAACCAACCCCAATGTTAACTAAACGTTACCAAACGATTAACATTAAAACAATAAAAAAAGACTGCCTTGGCCAAAGGCAGTCTCATTAGAAATCATGATAATGTAGTCGACAAAAACTAATAGATTATATGAAATACTAATTAAATTGTCTCAAGACAATGCAAATATCAAGGTTTAAGTTCATCACAATGTAATGCGAATATTAATTTAATATTAACAATGTTGTTTTTTGTAATTATTAAATATTTGAAAAACAATATATTGCGGGTTTAATGTTAATTTAATGTTATGTGAATGTTGTTTAAATGTTATCTGTTTTGTAACTTTGATTTAATAATGTTAAAACCCCATAATTATGAAGAAGTTTATTTTATGTTTTGCCTTTTTAATTACTGTGGTTTCTTTTGCTCAAAAAGAACAAAAGAGAGATTTAAAGTTTAACAAAGACACCAATTTAATTGAAGTTACTTACTATCATGACAATGGAGCTGTAAGCCAAACCGGTTTTTACACTACAGATGGTAAACTTCAAGGAGAGTGGTTAAGCTTTAGCGCAGAAGGCAAAAAAACAGTTTCTGGTAATTATGATAATGGTAAAAAAGTCGGCAAGTGGTTTTATTACACTAATGAAACCGTAAAAGAAGTAGATTACAATGAAAACG
>JAUIKY010000105.1 GCA_030430535.1 Bacteroidia bacterium | reverse complement strand
TATATTTTTGCACCATGATTATTACAGATACCCACACCCATTTATATAGTGAAGCTTTTGATGACGATAGAACCAAAATGATAAACCGAGCCATTGAGCAAGGTGTCTCGCGGTTTTTTATTCCTGCCATTGATTCTGAATATACCCAGGCCATGCTTCAGTTGGAAAAAGACTTCCCGGAGAACATTTTTTTAATGACCGGTTTGCATCCTACGCACGTAAAACCCGAAAGTTGGGAGGAGGAATTGAAGCACGTTGAGGAGCTTTTGGAGCAACGAAAATTTTACGCCGTTGGTGAAACGGGCGTTGATTTGTATTGGGATACTTCAACATTAGAGATTCAGAAAAAGGCATTCAAGCATCAAATTCAATTGGCGAAGAAATATCAATTGCCTATCGTGATTCATTGTCGCGAGGCTTTCGATGAAATTTTTGAAGTCTTGGAAGAGGAGAAAAGTGATGATTTATTTGGAATCTTTCACTGTTTCACCGGAACTTTAGAACAGGCACACCAAGCCCTGTCATATAATATGAAGTTGGGTATTGGCGGTGTGGCGACTTTCAAAAACGGGAAAATTGATAAATTTCTCAACGAAATCGATTTAAAACATATTGTTTTGGAAACCGATGCGCCTTATTTGGCACCCACCCCTTTCCGCGGGAAGCGAAACGAAAGTAGCTATATATTAAAGGTGTTGGAAAAATTGGCGACCATATATAATAGGTCTGTGGAAGAAATTGCCGAAATTACAACCAAGAATTCAAAAGACGTTTTTGGCGTATAATTTATGAAAAACAAAAAACCAAACATACTCCTTATATATACGGGTGGTACCATTGGTATGGTAAAAGATGCCAAAACAGGTGCGCTTAAAGCTTTTAATTTCAAAAACTTGTTAACGCGCATTCCCGAAATCCAACTATTGGATTGCGATATCGATACGGTTTCTTTTGAAAGCCCCATCGATTCGAGCAATATGAACCCCGAATATTGGGTACAAATGGTCGAAATCATTGAAAGCAATTATGATGCGTTCGATGGGTTTGTGGTGCTCCACGGAAGCGATACCATGAGCTATTCGGCTTCGGCATTAAGCTTTATGCTGGAAAACTTAGCAAAACCTGTGATTTTTACAGGGTCGCAATTGCCCATTGGCGATTTGCGTACCGATGCCAAAGAGAATTTAATCACGTCCATTCAATTGGCATCATTATATGAAAAGGAGCAACCTATTATAAAAGAAGTATGTCTTTATTTTGAATACAAACTGTATCGTGGTAACCGTACAACCAAATTGAACGCTGAACATTTTCAGGCATTCGCCTCCATGAATTATCCCGAATTGGCAGAATCGGGCGTTCACCTTAAAATTAACAAAGAGCATTTGTTCAACCCCAATTCGCAAGAGCCTTTAAAAATCCATAAAACGTTCGATAATAATATAGCCTTAATAAAATTGTATCCGGGCATTTCGGAGGCTTTAATCCAAACCATTTTCAGCACGCCAAACTTAAAAGGTGTTATTATTGAAACCTACGGTGCAGGCAACGCTACAACCCAAAGCTGGTTTATAGATATTTTAAAGGAACAAATTTCAAAAGGCATACATATTATTAATGTCACTCAATGTTCGGGCGGAGGCGTAATAATGGGACACTACGAAACCAGTAGTGCATTGAAACAAATTGGGGTTATTTCGGGCAAGGATATCACTACCGAGGCCGCATTGGCCAAGTTGATGTATTTATTGGGAGTAAACACAAGGAACGGTAACACGTTCAAAACCATGTATGAAACGCCTCTGCGCGGAGAAATCTCGTAAAATTAACTTTCAAAATTTTAGCAATCGAAGATTTTTTCGTTATTTGACCCCCTGTTAATTAAGATGATTAACTTACAGAGAGGTGGCCGAGTGGTCGAAGGCGCACGCCTGGAAAGTGTGTATACGTCAAAAGCGTATCGAGGGTTCGAATCCCTTCCTCTCTGCTGTTATTTTATTTTTAATTGCTTTTTTTTTATATCTTTAACACTTTAACTAATAAAATTAAGATTTTAGAACATG
>JAUIKY010000104.1 GCA_030430535.1 Bacteroidia bacterium | reverse complement strand
TACCGCAAAAAACGGAAAATTGGCGCTAGATAAATTTGCAGAGAATACTTATCATCTTATTTTTATGGATATCCACATGCCCGTTATGGATGGTTGGGAAGCTACCCGAGAAATAAGAAAACAAAACAGCGATGTGGTTATTTTTGGATTATCAGCCAACGTAACTACCGAGGCCATCGACAAAGCTCTTGAAAGCGGCATGAACAACTACCTATCAAAACCCTTTAAAAAAGAGCACTTGTACAAGCTACTACATTTTCATTTTTGCCTACAATTAAAAGATTAAAGACTTGTTCCCCAGTGGTCAACAAACAAAAAAGCCAGCTATTTTCATAACTGGCTTTAATAACAAACTAAACTTTAACTTTTTGCATTTTACAATGCACTAACTAAACTAAACTAACACTGCAAATAGACGCAATATTTTTCATTTACTAAAGTAATTTTGAAATATTTAACATTCACATTTACAGTTTTATAAGTTCGTTAAGAGCATAAAATCAATTTGTTAATTTTTTTAAGAAGTTTTCATACAGACTTCTATATTTAATTATTTTTGCCCGATGCTAAAACACCTATTATTCTTCTTTTTCCTAGTACTTGCTTCAATAGCTATAGCCCAAGAAAAAGATAGCCTTTTCTACAAAAACGGCATCGATAAACCCAGCCTGTTGGCCACGCACCAATTTGGCATTTTCAGCTCAAGGTTAAACTCTAATTTCAAGAGTGCTCCACAAAAAAAGCCTACATTTACCATAGACCATATTAGTGGTAATAATTTCCATCCGTATGTTGAAGCTTACTTCCCCAAAGACCCCGAAGTTAGGGAACGGTTAAGCAACATAAAATGGCACGACCGTCCGTTTACATATATCGATCAGGAAACCACACCGGCCGATTACATGAACATCGTTATTGATGCCGTAATCAAAGAATTCAGGTTGAATTTTGCCATCCCCATCAACCAACAGCACGAAATAAACCTCAATTTTAGGCATTATTGGATTACCAAAGGAAAATACCCGTTTTCCATTTTTACTGGCGACGAAAGCATCGAGTGGTTTCACAGTAACATTGCAGGAGGCGAAGACCCTTACGGAAGGCGCTATTACGGCATGAACCAAGTCAACTTTAGGTATTTGGACCGCAACGGAAATAGTATGGAATTGCGACAAAACCACTTCTTTTTGGGCGGTATAGAATTGAGCCATTATTATTACCCAAAATTTTCATTCAGTAAAACCCATAATATTTTTGTCAATTTTGGCAGCCATTTGGGTTTGAATACTTCCCGGTTCAATTCATCGATGGACGCGGGTATTTCTGCCAATGCCGTTAAAAAAATCAACCTTAAAAACAATTATCAAATCCACTTGGCTTTTGGTGCTAATCTGCTCCGAAAAAACTTCGTTAATTTTAAGGAAGTTATCGATTTGGGCAATAATAAATACTTGGGCACTTTAGAGTCCCATTTTGAAATAACCAAATACACCAAAAGAGGCAACTATAATGCCTTCGGGATAAACTTTCAAGCGCAAACACGATATAACCAAAAGGAAGAATACGGGTACTTTAAACTCTTGGGGAAATGGAAAGAAATAAACGGCGGCTGGCAAAACGGGGTTTATACACTCTACAAACCACTTCAAAACTGGAACTTCATCTATACCTACGGGAAACCTAATTTTAAACTTTCCATTTACATTAAGGAAGATTTTGAGGTGAACAATGCCCCCGATTTCCAAACGGGTATTGGACTATCCTTTCCATTCATCAAATAACTATTGTTCCTTCCTTCAAAAGCTGTTAACTTCAAGTTAAAAAAAATAACGGCTTAAACCTTTTTCATTTTCCAAGGTCTTATTTACAGAAAGAACCTTTAAAACAATAAAAATGAAAAAGTTAATCATTATCGCTGTGGCCTTTGTAGCCTTACAAGGTATTGCTTTTGCCCAAGGTCCTCAGAAATTGGACAGAAAAAACAAAATGCACCTCATGCACGACCTTAGTCCTGAGGAAGCCGCCACATTACACACCAAAAAAATGACCCTGCATTTGGACTTGAACAAATCGCAACAAGACGACATTT
>JAUIKY010000061.1 GCA_030430535.1 Bacteroidia bacterium | reverse complement strand
TGCTCTATGGAACTAAAATCCAATTCCGGCAATTGTCCTGAAAGGAAGAAATCCAACTTCTCGGCAAGTTCTGTATTGGCCTTTCTCCAAGCTTCAATTTCAGCCTTCTTTTCGGCCGCTTGCTTTGCTTTTTGTTCTATTAAGTTTTTATAAAAATCGCTTACCTCGTCGAAAATCTCAAACGGGTTGTCAACATCGGCACCTAAGTTCACCAATGTTTTTTTATAATCGGCACCGGTATCGCCAATCGGCTTACCATGCAGTTCGCAGTGCCCTTCGTACATGCTTCCGTCTGCCGTAACACAACCTTTACCCATTATGGTTTTACCGATAATTAGGGTTGGTTTTTCGGTTTCGTTGTTGGCATCGGTCAAGGCTTTCCTAATGGCATCGTGGTCGTGGCCATCAATGGTCACGACTTTCCAGCCCCAAGCTTCGTATTTTTTGGCGGTATCTTCGGTAGTCACCTCGTCTGTTGAAGTCGACAATTGAATATCGTTCGAATCGAAGAACATAATAAAATTGCTCAACCCTAAATGGCCGGCAATCCTTCCTGCCCCTTGTGATATTTCCTCTTGGATACCCCCATCGGAAATAAATCCGTAAATCTTATGGTTCATCCAATCGCCAAATCTGGCCTGTAAAAACTTGGCTGCAATAGCTGCTCCCACACCCATGGTGTGCCCCTGCCCCAATGGCCCGGAAGTGTTCTCCACACCTCTTTTAACATCCACTTCTGGGTGGCCAGGCGTATTGGAACCCCACTGGCGGAAGTTCGCCACATCGTCCTTTGAGTAGTTGCCCAACAGATAGTACTGCGCGTACATTAAGGTAGATAAGTGACCGGCATCCATAAAAAAACGATCCCTGAATGGCCACTCCATATCTGACGGATCGTAATTAAAAAATTCTGAATATAAAATATGTATGAAATCTGCTCCCCCCATAGGCCCTCCAGGATGCCCCGAATTTGCCTTTTCTACCATGGCAACGGCCAGTGCTCTTATGTTATCTGCCGCCTGTTGATCAATTTTTTTGTTCATTTTTTAATTACAATTTTGTCTTTGATATTGTTTGTTATTTTTTTCTGTACTTCTAAAAAAAGCAACGGTTCGCAAAACTAAAACTTTTTATCCAAAACCGTTATTTAATTTCAAATTATATGGCTGTTAAAACATTACACCTAATAATTATGTTACAAATATAAAACAAAATTTTTACAAGTGTAAAAAAAACACTTATAAAAATTTCAAATATTTTCATAAAACAAAAATTATGGTTTATTCATTTAATAATCGTCAAAAAAAACCACAGATTAATTTATACTATAAGGTATTTGCTTAAATTTGCACCCTAAAATTTTTCTATGTACAGGAGTCATAATTGCGGTGAATTAACATCGGCCGACATCAATAAAGAAGTAACCCTTGCGGGATGGGTTCAAAAAATAAGAGACAAAGGTTTTATCGTTTGGGTGGATTTGCGCGACCGTTACGGTATTACCCAATTGGTTTTTGATGAAGAACGCACCTCGAAAACACTTATCGAGCAAGCCCAAAACTTGGGTCGCGAATTTGTGGTTCAGGTGAAGGGCACCGTTATTGAACGCGCTTCGAAAAACCCGAATATCCCAACTGGCGACATAGAATTATTGGTTTCAGAATTGAACATTTTAAATGAAGCCAAGTTACCGCCGTTCACCATTGAAGACAAAACCGATGGCGGTGAAGACATTCGAATGAAATACCGTTATTTGGACATCCGCCGAAACCCGGTAAAAAACAGTTTGATTTTTAGGCACAAAGTGACCCAAGAGGTTCGCAATTACCTTTCTAAAGAAGGTTTTATTGAAGTGGAAACCCCTTATTTAATAAAATCGACGCCCGAAGGAGCCCGCGATTTTGTGGTGCCAAGCCGTATGAACGAGGGCCAATTTTACGCCCTTCCGCAATCGCCTCAAACCTTTAAGCAATTGCTTATGGTGGGCGGCATGGACAAATACTTCCAAATTGTAAAATGTTTTAGGGATGAAGATTTACGCGCTGACCGTCAGCCCGAATTCACTCAAATAGACTGTGAGATGGCCTTTATCGAGCAGGAGGATATTTTAAATGCTTTTGAAGGATTGACCCGTCACTTATTAAAAGAAATTAATGGTGTTGAAGTTGAAAAATTCCCAAGAATGCTTTACGACGACGCCATGCGTTTGTACGGAAACGACAAACCTGATATTCGTTTCGGGATGGTATTCGGTGAACTAAACGCCGTTGCCCAACATAAAGATTTTAACGTATTCAATGCAGCCGAATTGGTTGTTGGTATTGCTGTACCGGGCGGTAATAGCTACACCAGAAAGGAAATCGACAAATTGATTGACTGGGTAAAGCGTCCGCAAATAGGTGCATTGGGCATGGTGTATTGCCGATGCAATGACGACGGAACCTTTAAATCTTCAGTAGATAAATTTTACGACCAAGACGATTTGGCAAAATGGGCTGAAGCCACTGGAGCTAAACCCGGTGATTTAATCTGTGTGCTTTCGGGCGACAAACATAAAGTAAGAACCCAATTGAGCGCCTTAAGAATGGAATTGGCCGAACGCTTAGGTTTACGCAAGCCCGATGAGTTCGCTCCGCTATGGGTAATGGATTTTCCATTATTGGAATGGGACGAAGAGACCAATCGTTACCACGCCATGCACCATCCTTTTACTGCACCAAAACCAGAGCAGATCGAGTTACTTAAAACCGACCCCGGCGCCGTTAAGGCCAATGCCTACGATTTGGTGTTAAACGGTAACGAAATTGGTGGTGGCTCCATTCGTATCCACGATAAGGAAACCCAAGCCTTGATGTTCGATTATTTAGGCTTTACCCCAGAAGAAGCTAAAGCACAGTTCGGCTTTTTAATGGACGCCTTCCAATATGGTGCTCCACCGCACGGTGGATTAGCTTTCGGGTTGGACCGATTGGTGGCTATACTGGGCGGGCAGGAAACCATTAGGGATTTTATTGCCTTCCCGAAAAACAATGCCGGGCGCGATGTGATGATTGATGCTCCTGCTCCCATTGACGACGAACAACTGAATGAATTGAGTTTAAAACTTAACTTAAAACAATAAAACAAAATCCTGCTGAAAAGCGGGATTTTTTAGTAGTTTTATACAATGCCTGTTTCAACTAAAAGTTTGTTACGTAAGTTTTTAATCTGGAAATACAAACACCTTTCAGAGCAACAATTTATTTATATACTCAGTATACTTGTTGGTTTTTTGGCCGGAATCGGCACGGTGACCTTAAAAAACTTAACACATTACATCCGGCTACTTTTTGAGTTGGATTTCCTAAAAAACTACCAAAACTCTCTGTATTTTATCTTCCCTATTATTGGGTTGTTATTGGTTTACATTATAAAACAAACTTGGCTTAAAAAGCATATTGGTCACGGTATTTCATCAACCCTCTATGCTATTTCAAAGTTAAACGGCATTATTCCGCGGTACAATATTTATGCAGCTTTGATTACGGCACCGTTAACAGCTGGATTTGGTGGTTCGGTTGGATTGCAAGGACCAGCCGTTAGTGTGGGTTCGGCCTTGGGCTCCAATGCCGCCCGACTGTTCCACATGAACACTAAAACCCGAATGCTTCTTATTGGCTGTGCAGCAGCAGGTGCTATGGCATCGATGTTTAAGGCCCCCATTGCCGCCATTATTTTTGCCATTGAAGTATTTAGTCTCGACATTGCATTCACCTCGTTAGTCCCTTTACTTTTGGCTTCGGTTTCAGCTGTAGTGACCTCGTACATGTTTTTAGGAACAGACATCTTGCTTCGGTTTCAACTCACCGATAAATTCCAGGTGAACGACATTGCGTTTTACGTGGTGTTAAGTGTTGTGACTGGCTTGGCATCCGTATATTTTTCCAAAGTATTTTTTGCCATCACCAACTTCTTCAAACAATTTGAAAGTCGGGCGAAACGCCTATTAATTGGAGGCATTGCCATTGGCACCATGCTTTATTTTATTCCACCACTTTATGGTGAAGGTTACGGCATTATGAACAACCTCTTGAAAGGCGACCACTTGGCGGCCATTGGCACCACTCCATTGGATCTGGACCTTTCGAATATTTGGATTGTTATTGCACTGCTTTTGGGCATTTCGGTTTTTAAAGCCATTGCCATGACCACCACATTTGGCGCCGGTGGTGTGGGTGGTGTTTTCATTCCTACCTTGGTAATGGGAAGCGCCTTAGGAAACGCCTTTGCTAAAATTATTAACCACATTGGGTTGGGGTTCCATGTTTCGGAATCAAATTTTACCCTAATCGGAATGACGGGGCTTATGGCCGGAGTATTGCATGCCCCATTAACCGCCATTTTCCTTATTGCTGAAATCACCGGAGGTTACGAGCTTTTTGTACCGCTTATGATTGTTTCCGCCGTATCGTTCGCCATAACAAAATACTACGTATCACATTCCATTTACACCTTGAAGCTTGCCGAACGCGGCGAACTGATGACGCACGATAAAGACCAAAACGTGTTGATGGTGCTAGATATCGACAAAGTGATTGAAACCAATTTTATAACGTTAACGCCCGAAATGAAATTGGGAGAGATTTTGAATGAAGCCGTCGCCAAATCATCGCGAAATCACTTTCCTGTGGTTAATGATGAACACGAATTTTTAGGAGTGATTAGGCTTGACGATATACGCCATATGATGTTCGACACCAGTTTATATGATAAAGTAGATGCCGCCAGCCTGATGCATGCCGACGCCGGAATTATTGATTACGATGCCGATTCCATGCACGATATCATGGAAAAATTTAAAACCACTGGCGCTTGGAATTTGCCAGTAACCAAACAAGGGAAATATTATGGTTATATTTCAAAATCGAAATTACTCACCGCTTACCGACGTCAACTTATAAAATTTACTAAATAGCAACAAATGGAGAATCGAGGCTTCGAAGTAAAATTGAATGATAAACTTTTGTGCAAAACAGGATTTGAAAACAACGAGCATGTGGTTACATGCATCATAGATGCCCTTTTCAGAAAAGATGATAAAAAACAAAAACTTCAATTAAATGTTTCTGGACTTAACGCCAAAACCAATCAACATAACAAATGGGTGATTTCAGAAGAATTGGAGGAAAACGACATTATTTCAATAAAAGTCATTAAAGGAGACTTCGATGTTCCTATAATAATGGACGAAAAGCGATCGGATGAATTTCTACTCGAACAAAAGATTAAAACCTATTACAAACTAAAAGAAGAATTAAAGGAATACCTGAAATGAAATACCTCATCATTATATTGACCATTGCCGTTTTCACGAGTATTATTTTGGGTTTCGCACTCGATGTGGACTACTCCGAAAAGTTGATTGGTTTTGGGGTCGCTGGTCTATTTTTAGTGGTTTTCCCTTTGTTTATTTATCACCGCTGGAAAGACCGAAGTTTAAAAGATTACATGCTCACCAAAGAGAATTTGGATAAAATGCGTGAGAACCAGCGTGACAACAAGTATTAATCAATAACCGTCATTGCGAACGGAGAGACACAATCTGTTGATTCATTGCAAAAAGTGTCCGTTTTTAACCTAGTTAAAAACCGAAGCTTCCATGATTAAAAGATTTCTTCAGTCATGCCTCCTTCGTAATGATATTTCAATTCAAGTTCCGTTTTTCAATAAAAAAACGTTTCAAAAGCATGGAAGCTTCGTCTTCCAAAACACCGCCTTTCATTTGGGTTTTAGGGTGCAGTTTGGTTTTTAGGTTGATACAACCCCGTTCCATATCGCGAGCCCCATAAACAATATTAGAAATTTGGCTCCAATACAAAGCACCGGCGCACATTTGGCAGGGTTCCAAGGTCACGTAAAGGGTACAGTTTTGCAGGTATTTACCGCCTAAAAAATTAGCCGCAGCCGTAATGGCCTGCATTTCGGCGTGGGCAGTAACGTCGTTAAGGGTTTCGGTTAAATTGTGCCCACGGGCAATAATCCTATTATCGACAACCACAACAGCCCCCACAGGAATTTCGCCCTTTTCAAAAGCCATTTCGGCTTCCTGCAAGGCCTTTTTCATAAAATAGGTATCGTCAAATGGTTCTATCATTCAAATAAACTTTAACTTTAAAATCAAAAATACAATTTCATCTGCTACATTTGTATCCAAATGCAGAAATTACTCCAGCAAATTAATTCCCCTAAAGACCTCCGCAGTTTAAACCCCAAAGACTTGCCGGAGTTGGCCAAGGAATTGCGCCAGTTTATCATTAACATCGTGGCTACCAAAGAAGGGCATTTGGGCGCCAGTTTGGGTGTAGTGGAATTGACCATTGCATTACATTATATTTTCAACACCCCAGAAGATCAACTCATTTGGGATGTTGGGCACCAAGCTTACGGACACAAAATATTAACTGGGCGCCGCGACCAGTTCCATACCAACCGCCAATTAGGAGGAATAAGTGGTTTTCCGAAACGCAGTGAAAGTGAGTACGACAATTTTGGGGTTGGGCACGCCTCCACCTCTATTTCGGCAGCTTTGGGCATGGCCATTGCTTCGAAAATTAAAGGCGATACCAACAAGCAACACATTGCCGTAATTGGCGATGCTAGTATTGCCGGCGGAATGGCTTTTGAAGGACTGAACCATGCCGGTGTTACCGATGCCAATATTTTGGTAATCCTCAACGATAATGCCATTGGGATAGACCCCAGCGTTGGCGCACTTAAACAGTATTTAACCAACGTAAAAAAAGGCACCCAAAAGCGGAACAATATTATCAAAGCTCTTAATTTTGATTATTCTGGTCCTATTGACGGACACGATTTTGAAGCTTTGCTGAAAGAACTGAAACGCCTCAAAAAAACAAAAGGCCCTAAATTCCTGCACGTGATTACCACAAAAGGCAAAGGATTGAAACAGGCCGAAGCCGACCAAGTAAAATACCACGCCCCAGGAAAATTTGACGCTAAAACAGGCGATTTAATCACCAAAGCTGACATAAAACAACCACCAAAATACCAAGATGTTTTTGGGCATACCATTGTTGAATTGGCCAAAAAAAATCCAAAAATTGTGGGTATTACCCCTGCAATGCCTACGGGAAGCTCCCTGAAATTTATGATGGAAGCCCTGCCCGAACGGGCTTTCGATGTGGGTATTGCCGAACAACATGCCGTAACTTTGGCTGCCGGTATGGCTACGCAAGGGCTCGTGCCGTTTTGCAACATTTACTCGACATTTTTACAACGGGCTTACGACCAAATTATCCACGATGTGGCCCTGCAAAAACTTCCTGTTATTTTTTGTTTGGATCGCGCCGGATTGGTCGGTGCCGATGGCGCTACGCACCACGGGGTATTCGATTTAAGTTATTTGCGCTGTATTCCCAACCTCATCATTTTTGCGCCTCGAAACGAAATAGAACTGCGGAACATTATGCACACTGCCCAATTGGGATTGGAAATGCCCATCGCTATCCGTTATCCTCGTGGGAATGGCGTCACCATAGATTGGAAACAGCCATTTCAAAACATTGAAATTGGAAAAGGCCTTGTTTTAAAAGAAGGACAACATTTGGCCATTTTAACTATCGGCAACATGGCAAAAAATGCTAGCGAAGCCATTGATGACTTAGAAGTATCTCATTACGATATGCGTTTTGTAAAACCGCTGGACGAAACCTTATTGCACCACATTTTTAAAACCCACAACACGGTTGTTACGATTGAAGACAACGCCATTAGTGGTGGTTTTGGAAGTGCCGTTTTAGAATTTGCCGCCAGCCACAATTACAAAAACTCGATTAAGGTTTTAGGCATCCCCGACACCTTTATTGAACACGGCAGCACCGCAGAACTACAACAGTCCGTTGGTTTGGATGCAAACAGTTTAAAAGAGCGTTTTAAACGTTTGCTCTAACTTCAACTTTTTACCTAATTTGACTTTACAGAAAACTTCAGTTATCTTCGTTCTGAATCACTGACGTGCACTTGAATCTATGTCAACCCCAATACTCATTCATTAATACATCTTTAACCAAAGTACAATTTAAAAACCATGCCTAAACAGCCCATCTTTACGTTTAATAAAACCTCAAACCTAGAACACTGGAAAGTGGTTGATGATGCCGTTATGGGTGGTAAATCTTCGGGGCATTTCAAGCTCAATGAAGACGGCATGGGGATATTTTACGGCAAGGTTTCTCTAGATAACAATGGCGGGTTTTCTTCCTTACGATACCGAGGCAATTCCATCGATACCCAAGGTTACCAACAATTGGTATTACGACTAAAGGGTGATGGCAAGCGTTACCAATTTAGGGTAAAAGCTAATCCTGACGACAACCATTCGTACGTTTCATATTTTACAACAACAGGCGAATGGGAAACCATCAATATTGTACTAACAGACTTGTTTCCGCGATTTAGAGGACGCAATTTAAGCATTCCCAACTTTACTGGTGGAGCTATTGAAGAACTTGGGTTTTTAGTGGCCAACAAGAAAGCCGAGGACTTTACATTTCTCATAGAAAGCATCTGTTTGCAATAATTAGCCTTAGTAAACTTTAGATTGATTTTAAGAGACATACCTCTTGACGTTTTAAAAATTTCAACTACCTTCGTTTTGCCTTTCTCAACTTGATTTTATAAAACAGCTGGGACACATCATTTAATATTTCCGTTTAAAATCCAAATCATTTATATGGACTTTAAGGCTTTCATCCTTTTTATTACCATACTCCAAAATAGTTTTCTGTTCGCCAACGACAGTATTGCTAAACATTTACTATTTACCCCTCAAAAATTATTAGTTAATAATGATTCGATGGCGATTCGCCCATCACAAATTTCAGATTTAGAGGCTTTCTTAAAATCGAGTCTAAAGGAAGCTTCTGCTGGAAAATTCAAAGTATATACACCAAATAATGACTTTAATATTTGTTTTGAAATCAATGCGAATTTAGAACAGTTTGACAGTTACCGTTTAAACATAACGCCTGCTGAAATCACGCTATCCGCAAAAAACACCAATGCTTTACGTTACGGCAAGCAGACCTTAAATCAACTTTTGGGATATGTAAAAACAAAAAACACACCCCTTCCGCAAATAGAAATCAACGATTGGGCAAACTTTGAAAAACGGGGCTATATGCTCGATATAAGCCGTAACAAAGTACCAACCATGGCCAGCCTGTATCAATTGATTGACCAACTGGCAGCATGGCGCCTTAACGAATTACAACTTTATACCGAACACACTTTTGCCTACCGTAACCATCCGGTAGTTTGGCAAAATGTGAGCCCGTTAACCGCATCTCAAATTCAAGAATTAGACCTTTATTGCTTAAAAAGAGGAATTGATTTAGTGCCTAACCAAAACTCGTTTGGCCACATGGAAAATTGGTTAAAGCACGATGCCTATTTAGATTTGAGCGAATGTGAAACCGATTGTAAAACCAAGTGGGGCAACAAAAGCAGAACGGCATTAGCACCAACAAACCCAAAATCTTTTGAACTTATGCAGGAGCTCTATGCTGAACTTCTGCCTCATTTTTCGAGCAAATATGCCAACATTGGTGGTGATGAAACCTTAGAGTTAGGTTTAGGAAAATCGAAGGCCTTATGCGACTCCATTGGCAAAGGCCAAGTGTACCTAAACTTCCTGAAAAAACTGAATGATGAAGTGGTAAAAAACGGTAAGCAAACCCAGTTTTGGGGCGATATTGTTTTAAACCACCCCGAATTGATTAAGGATATTCCGAAAAACATGACGGCACTGGTTTGGGGCTACGACGCTAACTATCCGTTTGACAAAAATTTAATTGAATTCCATAAAGCCGATTTAGATTTTTATGTATGCCCCGGCACTTCGAGTTGGCGTTCGGAGATTGGCAGAAATAACAACGCGTTTATCAATTTAAAAAACGCCGCAATAGCAGGTAAAAAATATAATGCCAAAGGTTACCTCATCACAGACTGGGGCGATTTTGGGCATTTTCAACCCAAATCGGTAAGTTACCCTTCGTTGGTTTTAGGTGCTAATTATGCGTGGAATTATTCTGAAGACACCATAAATAATTTGGAATTTCTGCTGAATAAATATGTCTTTAAAGACGCCACGGGTTACACCGCAAAAGCCTTATTAACTTTGGGAAACGCTTATTTAAAAGCGAACATCCCAGAAGGGAATGCCAACGCTTACCACTTAATGCTACGCCGATTTAGATGGACCATTAACGGCCATTACCAAACCAAACACCTAACTAAAGCGGGATTTTTAGCTGCTAAAGCCGAAATTGAAAACGGTTTAAACCAACTTCAAAAAGCCAAACCAATATCAGCTGATGGTGAGATAATCATCAAAGAATTAAAGCAAGCCTCTAAATTAGCATTATTTGGTATTCAATTGGGAATAGCGCGCTTAGAAGTGAAAGATATGTCCACAAAAACATTCCTTCTAAAAAAAGAAAAGAATTGGCCAACGAACTTTCAAAGCTAATAGACCACCATAAAACGGTTTGGTTAATTAGAAACAGAAAAGGAGGATTACAAGATTCGGTTGAAAAACTACAAGACTTGGTCAATTATTTAGGTGAATAATGCAAAAAAATCGTCGTTTTATGACCAATATCATTGCAGCTTAACAAGCCACCTCAATGGTTTGAGGTTTAGGCATTTATTTCGTATTTTAGTTAGCACTAGTGTCCTAGCCATGGACAAACCACTAAAAGCAAACCTTAAATAAGCACAAGCTAAAATGATGAAAAAAATACTATTTCCTACAGACTTTTCCCCTGCAGCTCACCACGCGTTTTTATATGCTATCAATTTGGCCAAAAAAGCTGAATACAAAATTGATGTTGTTCATATCTATCCAGAACAAGGCAAAGGCAAAGAACTATATATGGATCCCAAAAACCTCCACAATGCCCGTAAAGAGTTCCAAAAAAATATGGAGGAAAAAATGGCAGAATTCACCAAACAATATGATTCCAGTGTTATACGAAGTAAAATGGTCTTCCCTTCTGACGAAGCGACTGGCAAAATCATAGAACTTAGCAAACGCCAATACAACCTCATTATAATGGGAACAAAGGGAGAAAGAAATGCCCTAAATAAAATAATTGGCAGTGTTACAACAAATACCATGATGAACGCGCATTGCCCCGTATTGGCTGTGCCAAGCGACACAAGATTTAAAAACATCCAGACCATAACCTACTCGAC
>JAUIKY010000103.1 GCA_030430535.1 Bacteroidia bacterium | reverse complement strand
GTAAGATTAAATCGGCTTTAAAAGAAGACAAAAAAGAAATTGCCGAAGAAGGCAAGGAAATTTTACGCCGAAAACTCAAACAGCTTAAAATAAATCTAGACGAAAAGTCTGTAAATGAAATGGTAAACCATTTCAAACTCAAAACAAGTCTAGACCTCTTTTATCGAGTTGGTGTGGGCTCTATTGACAACACCATGCTCAAGGAATTTGCTTCATCCAGAAGTAACGCCTTAATGAGTTATATTAAGAATAAAATCTCCCGAAAACCTTCCATTCCAAAAGAAGAAATCGATAAGGACGAAATTACGTCTAAATACGATATGCTCGTTTTTGGCAAGGAAGAAGAAAAATTAGATTACAAGTTTGCCAATTGTTGTAATCCCATTCCTGGCGATCCCGTGTTTGGTTTTTTAACAATTAATGACGGCATTAAGGTGCATAAAAAAAACTGTCCAAATGCCGTGAGTTTACAATCAAACTACGCCTACCGTATTATGCAGGCGAAATGGATTGATTCGTCTCAACAGGAGTTTGCCGCGCAAATAAAACTTTCGGGTATTGACAATTTAGGATTGGTCAACAACATCACCAAGGTCATATCATCCAACATGCATGTAAACATGAAAAGCATTAGTTTTGAGAGTGACGATGGTATTTTCTCAGGAAAAATCAATGTGGTAGTCAAAAACAATAACATGCTCAAAAAACTTATGGACAACCTAAAAAAAATTAATGGTATCGATAAAGTGTCTAGAGTTTAAAAATAAGTGTAAATTTGCAGCGAAATTATGAGTGTAAAAACCGATACAAAAAACCAGGAGATAGTAAAGAACGTGTTTACGGCTTTTTTAACAGAAAAAGGGCATCGTAAAACACCAGAACGCTATGCCATACTTCAAGAGATTTACAACAGTGATGAGCATTTTGACATCGAATCGTTGTACCTCAACATGAAAAACAAAAAATATCGGGTCAGTCGGGCCACGCTATACAATACCATTGAATTGCTTTTGGAATGTGGTTTGGTTCGCAAGCACCAGTTTGGACAAAGTCAGGCGCATTATGAAAAATCGTATTTTGACAAGCAGCATGACCATGTTATTTTGACGGACACAGGCGAGGTTATTGAATTTTGTGACCCACGCATTCAATCCATCAAAAAAACCATTGAAGAAGTTTTTGATATCGAAATAAAAAATCACTCACTCTACTTTTACGGCAACCGAAAATCAACTAAATAACCAATTTCACACATGGCAGTAGACTTACTACTAGGATTACAATGGGGCGATGAAGGCAAAGGAAAAATTGTCGATGTTCTAACCTCCAAATACAATATTATTGCACGTTTTCAAGGTGGGCCAAACGCAGGTCATACACTTGTTTTCAATGGCATGAAACACGTGCTTCACACCATCCCTTCAGGTATTTTCCATGAGGACGCCATTAATTTGGTGGGCAATGGTGTTGTAATTGACCCTGTGATTTTCAAAAAGGAATTGGATAAGTTGGCCGAACAACATGTAGATTATAAAAAATCACTTTACATATCTAGAAAAGCCCATATTATTTTACCTACGCATCGTTTATTAGATGCAGCCAGTGAAACAGCCAAAGGCAAAGCCAAAATTGGTTCTACCCTTAAAGGTATTGGGCCAACGTATATGGACAAAACTGGTAGAAATGGTATTCGTGTCGGTGACTTGGAATTGGCAGATTGGAAAGAAAAATATCGTGCCTTGGCCAACAAGCACGAAGCCATGATCAACTTCTACAATGTTGAGATTCAATATGACTTAAAGGAATTGGAAAATGAATTCTTTGAAGCCGTAAAAGTTTTAAAATCATTGAAGTTAATCGACTCCGAAGAATATATATTCCAAGCTCAAAAAGATGGGAAAACCATTTTAGCCGAAGGCGCTCAAGGGTCTTTGTTAGATATCGATTTTGGAACCTATCCGTTTGTAACATCCAGTAACACAACAGCTGCTGGTGCCTGTACCGGATTAGGCGTAGCTCCGAACAAAATTGGTGATGTATTTGGTATTTTTAAAGCCTATACTACGCGTGTGGGTTCTGGGCCTTTCCCAACGGAATTGTTTGATAAAGATGGCGAAACCATGGCAAAGGTTGGCCATG
>JAUIKY010000060.1 GCA_030430535.1 Bacteroidia bacterium | reverse complement strand
TCCTGCATATCATCGGGTATCGGGGTATCAAAACTCATAAACTCGTTGGTTTTGGGATGGGTAAAGCCCAAAGTTTTAGCGTGCAACGCTTGGCGTGGCAATACTTTAAAACAATTTTCTACAAATTGTTTGTACTTGGTAAAGGTGGTGCCTTTTAAAATTTTATCACCACCGTAGCGTTCGTCGTTAAACAAAGTATGGCCAATGTGCTTCATGTGTACCCGTATTTGGTGGGTACGACCGGTTTCCAATTTGCAGGACACCAAAGTGACGTAGCCCAAACGCTCCAACACTTTATAATGGGTAACGGCAGGTTTGCCTTTATCGGCTTCATCGTCCAAAAACACCGTATTTTGCAATCGGTTTTTGGGGTGGCGGCCAATGTTGCCCTCAACAGTGCCTTCGTCTTCCGTTACATTGCCCCAAACCAAAGCCACATATTCGCGCTCACTGGTTTTTTCGGCAAATTGCAACGACAAATGGTTCATGGCATGCTCGGTTTTGGCAACCACTAAAAGTCCGCTAGTATCTTTATCAATACGGTGCACCAATCCGGGGCGTTCGCTGGAATTATTGGGCAGGTTATCAAAACGATAAATCAACGCATTTATCAAAGTGCCGGAATAGTTCCCATGGCCGGGATGCACTACCATTCCTGCGGGTTTGTTTACCACCAAAAGTTGGTCGTCTTCATAAACCACATCGATATCAATATTTTCGCCCACCAATAAATTTTCATGCGGCGGATGCGCAAACAAGACTCTAATCTTGTCGAAAGGTTTTACTTTATAATTAGATTTTACAGGTGTGCCGTTTACAAAAATGCTTCCGTTTTTTGCTGCGGCCTGAATTTTGTTACGCGTAGCATTTTCAACGAAATTCATCAAGTATTTGTCAATTCGAAGCGGACTTTGCCCTTTTTCAACGGTAAAAGCATAATGTTCGTAAAGGTCGTCGTTATCTTCGTCGTCGGGTAATTGCGGTGTGTATTCGTCTATCATTGCGGTCTGTTTCCGTTACCCAATACCAAATCAATCACAGAGGTTTTTGGCAATTTATCACCTGCATGAATCAGGTCGCCTTTATGCGACAGTTTCAACACCATATCTTTGGCGATATTATCCTCGTAAGTGATGTTTCCCACTTTAAAACCCAAGGCTTCCAAAGTTGGTTTTACCTGCCTAAACGTTTTATCAATCAGCCCGTCCGGAATTCTTATTTTTCGGTATCCCGAAGGGTTCAGCGTTATATATATTTTTCGGTTTTCCTTTACCTTATCGCCCACTTTGGGATCTTGGTCTATCACCGAATATTTTGGATAATCGGGATTATAATTGGCCGAATCCTGAATTTTCATTTCCAAATTATTCTGTTCCAACTCCATTTTGGCTACTTCAATAGACTTCCCCCGTAAATCGGGCACCGTTTCAAAAGTGCCGTGGTTGGTGCTAATATTTAACCATTTTAAAATTATAAAACACAGCACTGCAAGAGCCACAATGGCCAATACAATTTGCTTTAAAAAGGCTTTACTGGTAAGGAATTTTAATGCACTCATCTAAAGAATTTTCAATTAGGCAAATATATAAAAACAGAACTGTTTTTTCTTTTGCTATTTATATGATATTTTAGCTCGACGTATTACTAACTATAAACAAATACGTTTTATTGTCGATTAAGGATTTTTCCGAATACTAACATTAATTTTTTCGCTTCCGCGGAAGCAATATCACCAATCATGAAGCACATTGCCATTATAATGGGCGGTTATTCCAGTGAATACCAAATATCGCTAAATAGCGGAAACGTAGTTTACGAAACCCTCGATACCACAAAATACAAAGCCTACCGCATCCATATCTTTAAGGAAAAATGGGTGTACGTGAATGATGAAAACACCGAATTCCCCATTGATAAAAATGATTTTTCAGTTGAAGTCAACGGAAACAAAATCACTTTCGACTGCGTGTTCAACGCCATACACGGCTCGCCGGGCGAAGACGGTTTTATGCAAGCCTATTTTAAGCTTTTAAACATGCCGCACACCAGTTGTAGCATGTACCAAGCGGCACTCACTTTTAACAAAAGGGACTTGTTGAGCACCCTGAAACCCTATGGCATAAAAACGGCCGAATCGTTTTATTTGAATTTGGGCGACACCGTTAACGAAGATGCCATCATTGCCAAAGTGGGACTGCCCTGTTTTGTAAAGGCCAACAAAGCCGGAAGCAGTTTTGGAGTGAGCAAGGTGCATAAAAAGGAAGATTTGAAAAATGCTATTGATGTAGCTTTTAAAGAAGACGACGAAATTATCATCGAATCGTTTTTGGAAGGCACCGAAGTGTCTGTGGGCGTTATCTCCTATAAAGGCGAAACCAAAGTGCTGCCTATTACCGAAATTGTTTCCGAGAATGATTTTTTCGATTACGAAGCCAAGTATTTAGGCAAATCACAGGAAATAACCCCGGCGCGACTTTCTGCCGAACAAGAAGCCAAAGTCACCGCCGAAGCCAAAAAGGTTTATGAAGTTTTAAAAATGACGGGCTTTAGCCGAAGTGAATTTATTTTTAAAAATGGCGAGCCGCATTTACTGGAAGTGAATACCGTACCGGGACTCACTAAAGCGAGTATTTTACCGCAACAGGCTGCGGCTGCCGGTATTTCGTTGACCGATTTATTCGGAAATGCTATTGAAGAGGCTTTAAAGAGCCTCCCTTAATCCCTCCTAAGGAGTGAAACTGTTGCCGAAATCAACGACAGAATTGTATATTTACACAATAATTTCTCCCCTTTGGGGAGATTAAGAGGGGCTTATGAAACGAGCATTATTTCCAGGGTCTTTTGACCCGATTACATTAGGGCATTACGACATTATAAAACGGGGCATTACCGTTTTTGATGAAATTGTAGTGGCCATTGGCATTAACGCCGATAAAAAATACATGTTCTCGCTAGAGGAACGCCAGAAATTTATTGAAGAAGCTTTTAAGGATGAACCCAAAGTTACCGTAGTAACTTACGAAGGTTTAACGGTAGATTTTTGTCAAAAAATTGGCGTGGAATTTATTTTACGCGGACTGCGAAATCCCGCCGATTTTGAGTTTGAAAAAGCCATTGCCCATACTAACCGAAGCCTTTCGGAAATTGAAACCGTGTTTTTGTTGACTGCCGCCGGGACGTCTTATATTTCGTCGTCTATAGTACGTGATGTGATTAGGAATAACGGAGATTATACCAAGTTGGTTCCGGAGAGTGTACGGATTGATAAGTAAAATGTGTCCGTGATAATCCTTATTCCTTTGACTTATTGCGTGTTTACTCGAAATTCGTCATTTCGAGTGGGTTTCACGATAGGATGAGTGAAACTTGCACTTCGTCTTCGCTCAGCAGAACTATCGAGAAAAAGAATTTTTTCACCTAAAATAGTTCTCGATACGATTTTTTAAGCTCCGCTCAGGTATCTTCAATCAAAATATATTTTAATTTCGATAATCTCAAAATCACTCGAACTGACGGTTAAATTAAACTCTGCGTTCGAAATGACAAGAAGCTTTTAAAATTTCACAAAAAATAAATTAACTCAAATCGAGATTTCACTTTCTATTTAGAAAGATGGCCGCGTCTTCCATCCTCGCCATGACGCTATAAAATAGGTTTTTACAAAATAAAATCTTTGTGACTTAGCGTCTTTGCAAGAGCCTAAAAATCTAAAAGAATTTATATTCCGATAGTGGCTTGGGGAATTCCTCTGGGTTTTCAGCCAAATGGTAACGTGGGTCGTCCACATCTTCAACAATCACTTCCCTAAATTTAGGGCTGGCTTTGTAGAGCAGCACTTTACAATCTGTACTAAGGTGTTTTAATTTTATTTTTTTGCCTTCAGCTTCGTATTTGTTTACCAAATTAAAAATCGCTTCAAGTGCCGAATGGTCGCTCACGCGAGATTCCACAAAATCGATGATGACATTATCAGGATCATTCTTTACATCAAATTTTTCGTTGAAGGCCTGAATCGAACCAAAAAACAATGGTCCCCAAATTTCGTAAGTTTTGGTTTTTCCATCATCGGAAATACGTTTTCTAGCCCTAATTTTCTTGGCATTTTCCCAAGCGAAAACCAACGCCGAAATAATAACCCCAACGAACACGGCTATGGCCAAATCGTAAATTACCGTAACGGCTGATACAATGACCAACACCACGGCATCGGCCAATGGAATTTTTCTAATAATACGGAAACTGGACCAAGCAAAAGTTTCAATAACCATCATAAACATTACCCCAACCAATGCAGCAATCGGCACTTGTTCAATATATTTATCGGTAAACAAAATAAAGGTCAACAAGGTTACGGCCATCATAATTCCCGACAACCTACCACGTCCACCTGCATTAATATTGATTACCGTTTGCCCAATCATTCCGCAGCCACCGGTTCCGCCAAACAATCCGCTAACAATATTACCGGCACCTTGTGCAATACACTCGCGGTTTCCATTTCCACGGGTTTCGGTGAGCTCATCAACTAAGTTCATGGTCATTAACGACTCAATCAACCCGACTGATGCCGCCAAAAAAGCATAGGGCAAAATAAACTGTAAAGTATCTAAATTAAACGGCAGGTTTTGCCAAAGTTCGGTATTGGGTGTTGGAAACTCCCCTTTCAAGCCGGTTCCGCCTCCTTCAACAATGTACGATCCTACGGTACTTACGTCCATTCCGCCAAAAACCACAACGGCTGTTGTAATTAAAATAGCGGTTAAAGCGGCCGGCAATTTGGTGGTGATTTTGGGCAATGCCCAGATAATACCCATGGTGAGCAACACCAACCCGAGCATCACGTAAAGTTCGGTGCTCTGCATCGGGATATTGATGTATTCCTTAACGCCTTCGGCAGTAATATTCAATTCTTTATGCGAAAACATGCGTACTTGAGCCATAAAAATAACAATGGCCAAACCGTTTACGAAGCCCATCATTACAGGATGCGGAATTAAACGCACAAACCGCCCGAGTTTAAACACCCCGGCTAAAATTTGAAACCCACCCATTAAAATTACAGCTGCCAAAAGGTAAAAATAACCCATGTTTTCAATGGGCTGTTCAAACAACATGCCTTTGGTATGACCTTCGGAAATAAGGTGCACGAAAATAACAGCGACCGCTCCGGCAGCACCAGAAATTAATCCTGGGCGACCGCCAAAAATAGCCGTAATCAATCCAATAATAAAAGCTCCGGAAAGTGCCACTAAAGGATCTATTTGAGCAACGAAGGCAAAAGCTACCACCTCAGGAATCATAGCCAATGAAGTGGTGATTCCGGCTAGTACATCATCTTTGGCATTTGGAGTTATCTTCCGAACAAAATCTGTCATTTTCCGTATTTTAGGCTGCAAATTTATGGTTAAAATGCGCATTAACCATGGAAAAATTTAACATTTAACCAAAAGTTTACTACAACGTTATAGAAATCTTAAAGTGTGTTTAACCACTCCAAGGCCTGTTCTCGATTTTGAAATATCTTTACTTTAGACTGAAGACTTTGGTTGATGCCGATTAAACTTTCGGTTGACAACAATGCTCCCGCTGAGCTATGGGTTACGGCCACAGCCTTAATTTCCCTTAGAGAGGCTAACATAGTCTGTGCCTTAAAGGTATAACTATAAGAATACTTTTTATTAATAAGAAGTAATTGCGGTGAATCGATATTACTCAATAAAAAATCGTGCAATTCATCCACTTCGACTTCATCCATCACCACACCTTCATCAGCGATGATTTCTACCAGATTATTTTTTAAAATATAAATCGTGGCAAACGACAGTTTATAACTTTTCATGTAATCCTGTTTGGAGGGAAATACTTAAAAACTATAAACACTTCAGAGATTTTGTTTTAATAGCAATTAGGGGTTACCCTACGGCAAATATATGCCTTTTTTCAACATAAGTTTTTCCGTTTATCGAAAACACAAAACTGAAAAACGCTACTGTTTTATAATCAAAAAGTTACACCAATACTTTTATGTTGGCGTATGAATTTTCAAGAGCGGCCTCAATTTGCGAGTTGCTCAACCATTCTACTTTAGTGATGCCTTCGTCCTCTTGCCCGTTCAGCTTGCCACTAAAATTTGTTTTCATTTCAAACCAGTAAGTTACCTTTATTTTATAGCGTCCATTGCGCTTAAAAATATGATAAGTGGTTTCAAGCGGCTTGGTTATTTGCAGTCCGTTAACCCCTGTTTCTTCGGCTACTTCACGAATGGCCGTTTCTTCAATGGTTTCCTTTTTTTCTGCTTTTCCTTTGGGCAAATCCCATTTATCATTTCGGTAAATGAATAACACTTCCCCTTTATCGTTATATACTTTTCCACCACCAGCCACAACGTTGGGCAGTTTCTTTAAAAACTTTTTTAATAATTTATCTTCGTTTTTATGTATCAGTCGCGCTTCTTCAAGTTGCCCTTTATTGAGCTGCCTAATCACCTTTTTTAGGTTTACCGTTTTAAGCAAATAGTTTTTAAAGTATGTTTCTTTTTCGACTACGGTGGTTAAAACGATAGGCTTATCACCAACAAAAACTTTATACATAGGCTTTGTTTGTTATCAAATTCTACATGGTAAAAATATCATTTTTACTAGCAATCTGGGCATTGTTGAAAAAAATATTTTTGATTAAAGCCCCGTCCATTCGGTAAAATTAAATTTATGCTTAATTTTGTTGCTATGATTTTCAACAAAGATACCGCCAAAAAAACAGCCGAAGTTTTATTGCAGGTCAATGCCATAAAACTTAGTCCGAAAGCACCATTCACTTGGGCTTCTGGCTGGAAATCCCCTATTTATTGCGACAACCGAATTGTGTTGTCTTTTCCTCCTATTCGCAATTACATTCGCGAAACCATGGGCAAACACATTGAGCGCCAATATGGCAAGCCCGATGTTATTGCTGGTGTAGCCACAGGCGCCATTGGTATAGGCATGTTAGTTGCCGAATATATGGGACTGCCCTTTATTTATGTGCGCCCGGAAGCCAAGGGCCACGGCAGGAAAAACCAAATTGAAGGCTTTATTGAAAGCGGACAAAACGTGGTGGTGGTAGAAGATTTAATCAGCACAGGAAAAAGCAGCTTAAACGCAGTAAAAGCTTTGAAAGAAGCTGGCATTAACGTTAAAGGAATGGTGGCTATTTTTACCTATGGTTTTGAGGTGGCCAAAGAAAATTTCGAAAAAGAAAACCTGATGCTGCACACCCTTAGCAACTACGAAAGCTTATTGGAACAGGCTTTGGACACCAATTATATTTCGCAAAAAGAGCTAAAAACTTTATCTGAATGGAACGCCAACCCCAGCGAATGGAACGCCGATTGATAAGTTAAAGATTAAAACGTTAAATGTATTTATGAATTTAGAATCACCAAAAGTTAGCGTAGGCAAGTCACCTGAAGATATATTCAATTTTTTGGAAGACGTTAAAAATTTTAAATCCCTGATGCCTGAGAATATTAGCAAATTTGAAGTGTTAAGTGACGACACTTTTGTTTTTGCTCTTCCGGGCATGCCAGAAATCACTTTAAAAAAGAAAGAAGTAGTACCCCCCAACAAAATTGTATTTGGTGCTGCTGGTGGAAAAATAGACTTTTCACTAATTGGGCACATCAACCAAAAAGATGAAAATTCAAGTGAAGTAAAATTAGAGTTTTCGGGTGATTTCAACCCCATGATGGCCATGATGATAAAAAAACCTATCAGCAAATTTATCGAAACTTTGGCCACCGGTATCCCCAAAGCGGTTTAATACAGAAGGGTGATTTCCTTAAGGTCGAATTCCTTTAAAATATCATCTTCCAACAATACTTGAAGGCACCCAGATGGGGCCACGCCTTTTATAAAACCAGAAAACATCAAACCTTCGGCATCCTTAAATGTTGAAGGTTTATTTTTTCTAAACAGTAGGTTTTCATATTCTGCTTTAACCTCACTATGCCTGCCTGCTTCCAAAAGCAAAAAATAGTGCTTCAACTGCTGCAAAATACCCAAAGCCAATTCATCGGTATTAAAATGTTTCCCTGTAATGCGCTTTAAAGACGAGGCTTGTGGCAAATTCTCAAATTCGGTTTGGTTCATATTAAGTCCGATGCCAATTATGGATGCATTTATGTGGTTTTGTTTTATGACATTTTCGATTAAAATGCCACAAATCTTCTTGTTTTCTGACAAAATGTCGTTTGGCCATTTTACGCTCAATCGTGGCAACAACAATCCGTTTAAAGCGTTCGCCACCGCCAAAGCGGCAACCATACTTATGTAAAACGGCTCCTTTAAATCGATGGCCGAAACATCCTTAAACACGCTAAACGTTAGGTTTTTAGACGGTTCGCTCAACCAAACCGCTCCCCGCTGTCCTTTACCCTGGGTTTGGTTTTTGGCAATTACCGCAGTGTAATCCTCAACCGCTTCTAGGCTGTTCAAATGGCGCAAATAGCGGTTTGTGGAATCGGTGGCATCAAGTTTGATTATACGCATTTGCAGGTTATTTTACAAGTATTTAATCTTATGATTATTTTAAAGTATAAAGAAGCAAAAAAATAATAACTTTGCACAAATTAAATAAATTTAATGGCGAAAGAAAAAACAAGCGCAGACCAGCTCATATCGGTAATTTTAAGTGGTATTGAGGATGTTAAAGGAAAAGAAATAAGCATTCTAGATTTAAGGGAAATTGAAAACACGGTTTGCGATTACTTTATTATATGCGAAGGTACTTCAAACACACAAGTAAACGCCATTGTTAACTCCATCCAGAGAAAAGTAAGCAAAGAATTAAAAGACAACCCTTGGCATACCGAAGGGGCCGATAATGCTGAATGGGTACTGATCGACTATGTAAATATTGTTGTGCATGTGTTCCAAAAACACATTAGGGAATATTACGACATTGAAAGCCTTTGGGGCGATGCAAAAACAACAACTATAGAAACAAGTTACTAAAAAACTGTAATGGCAAAAGATAAAAAAAACAACAAAGACAATAAACCAAAATTCAGCCCATACTGGATTTACGGGATACTTATAGCTATATTTTTAGGGTATTCATTACTTAATAGCGGCATTGAAGAAAACAGTGATTCTATTACAACCGCCCAGTTTTTCGATTATTTGGAAGATGGCGACATTGCCAAAGTCGATGTTATAAAAAACACTGGTGTTGCCAAAGTATATTTAACGCCAGAAGCCGAAGCGAAAGAAGTCCACAGAAAATCTAAGCCGCAAACGTTTATTCCAACTTCAGCACCGCTACCAAATTATAAACTTAAATATGGTACTTTAGAAAACTTTGAAGACGACATTAAAGACGCCATCAAAGACTTGAACAATAAACCTATTGTTAAATTCGATATCGAGAACAACGAATGGGGCAATTTGCTTATGGGCATCCTCCCTTTTATTTTGCTTATTGCCGTTTGGATTTTCATTATGCGCCGTATGTCGGGTGCTGCCGGTGGTGGTGCAGGCGGACAGATTTTCAACATTGGAAAATCGAAAGCCAAATTGTTCGACCAAAACACCGAAGTAAAAACCAGTTTTAAAGATGTTGCTGGTCTTGAAGGCGCTAAAGAAGAAGTACAGGAAATTGTAGATTTCTTAAAATTCCCTGAAAAATACACCACCCTTGGCGGAAAAATACCAAAAGGCGCACTGCTTGTAGGCCCTCCGGGAACCGGTAAAACCCTTTTGGCCAAAGCCGTTGCCGGCGAAGCCAAAGTACCTTTCTTTTCACTATCGGGATCCGATTTCGTGGAAATGTTCGTAGGCGTTGGTGCTTCACGTGTGCGCGACTTATTCAAACAGGCCAAAGAAAAATCACCTTCCATCATTTTTATTGATGAAATTGATGCCATTGGCCGTGCCCGTGGTAAAAACGCTATGTCTGGAAGTAACGACGAACGCGAAAACACCTTGAACCAATTATTGACCGAAATGGACGGTTTTGGCAGCAATACCAACGTTATTGTGATGGCCGCTACCAACCGTGCCGATATTTTAGATAAAGCCTTAATGCGCGCCGGACGTTTCGACCGACAAATTTTTGTCGACCTTCCCGATGTTCGTGAGCGTAAGGAAATTTTCGAAGTGCATTTGAGACCTTTAAAAAAGGCCAAGGATTTAGATTTGGATTTCCTTTCCAAACAAACGCCAGGCTTTTCAGGTGCCGATATCGCCAACGTATGTAACGAGGCCGCTTTAATCGCTGCCAGAAATGGCAAAAAAGCGGTAGATAAACAAGATTTCCTAGATGCAGTAGACCGTATTATTGGTGGATTGGAAAAGAAAAATAAAATCATCACGCCAAGTGAGAAGAAAGCTGTGGCTTACCACGAAGCAGGCCACGCCACCGTAAGTTGGATGCTGGAACATGCTGCCCCGTTGGTGAAAGTAACCATAGTGCCTCGCGGACGTTCTTTGGGTGCTGCTTGGTACTTACCCGAAGAACGTTTAATTGTTCGCCCAGAGCAAATGCTTGACGAAATGTGCGCCGCTCTTGGTGGTCGTGCTGCCGAAAAGGTGATTTTCGATAAGATTTCAACTGGTGCTTTGAGCGACCTCGAAAAAGTAACCAAACAGGCTCGTGCCATGGTTACCGTTTACGGATTGAGCGACAAAATTGGAAACTTAACCTATTACGATTCCAGTGGACAAAGCGAATACGGTTTCACCAAACCTTATAGTGAAGAAACCGCCGAACTTATCGACAAAGAAATTTCCAGAATTATTGAAGAACAGTACCAACGTGCCGTTAAATTACTGGAAGAAAACAAAGATAAATTGACCGAATTGGCCGAAGTACTACTTGAAAAAGAAGTTATTTTTAAAGACAATTTGGAAAAAATATTTGGCAAGCGGGCTTTTGAGAAAGAAGAACCCATTTTAGCCAAAACCGAAGTAACGGAAGAAAAGAAAGCAAAGGACGAAGAAGAATAAGCCTAAACCCATAATTTTTACAAGGAAATCTTAAATTAGCCGCAAGGTTAATTTAAGATTTTTTATATTTGATAAACCTCATGTAAATCACGGTTAATAGCAAATCATTAAATGAGTCTTTTTAGAAAACTTTTTGGTTCTAAATCAGAACGGTCTGAGGATGAAATAAAATCTGAAGAGCGGAGCAAATACATGCCCGAAATAAAACTTCCCATAGACGAAAGGTTTACCATAAACTTTAAAGCAAACGGCGGTAAGTTTCTATACTGTGAGGATTTAAACGAAGTTTACTCCAATTTTGAAAACATTATAGCCGAAAATAAATGGGGAGACAAAAAAGCCCTTTTGATTGATAAAAACTTAGAAGACAAGTTTAAAAACACCTCGGCAAACCCAACAAAATCCTCAGGCGAATCCACATATTTTTTAACCACATGCGAAAACTTAATAGCCAACGATGGTTCGCTTTTAATTTCGTCGCAACAAATTTTTGAAAAAAAGCTCACCGAGCTCCCTGAAAATTTTGTGGTTTTTGCCACCAC
>JAUIKY010000013.1 GCA_030430535.1 Bacteroidia bacterium | reverse complement strand
GTTTTGTTTTCTTATTTCTCGGGTAGCTTCCCAACCATCCATAACGGGCATGTGGATATCCATAAAAATAAGATGATAAGTATTCTCTGCAAATTTATCTAGCGCCAATTTTCCGTTTTTTGCGGTATCAGGGGCAATACCCAAATCTTCAAGGAATTTTTTTAGAACGATAATGTTCAGGTTATTGTCGTCAACAATTAATACGCTCAGGTTAGAATAATCAACTTTTTGGGGTACGGCAATGTGTTTTTCAACGTTTTGCTCGTCAGCTAGTTTAAACAGCATATTAAACTTAAACTTTGTGCCCTTGTTTGGGGTGCTCTTCACCTTAATTTTACCCCCCATCATATTTATCAAAACCTTACAGATGGCCAAGCCTAAACCACTGCCTTCGTATTGTTTTTTAACACCGTTTTCAACTTGGGTAAACCGGTCGAAAATGGTTTTTATCCGATCTTTTGGGATGCCGATACCTGTATCTTTTATAGTGATGTGTACTCGTAGTTCATTGTCGTTCGTAATATCCTCGCTATAATTTACGGTTACACCCCCGGTATTTGTGAATTTTAGCCCGTTTTTAACAATGTTATTAATGACTTGGATAAACTTGCTTTCATCGCCAATAACATTTAAACCATGCACGTTTTTGAAATTGGATTTGAGGTAAAGGCTCTTTTTTGCAAAAATAAATTGGTTGACATCGATGAGCTCTTTTGTTTTTTCAAGCGGATTGAAGTTGGTTTCAACAAGTTCAGTTTTGCCGGATTCAATTTTTTCAATGTCTAAGATATCGTTGATAATATTAAGAAGGTTATTGGAAGATTTCTCCATTAAATCTAAATATTCTCTATCTGTTTTATTGAGTTTGCTATCTTTCAACAATTCAATAAAACCAAGCACAGCATGTAGAGGTGTTCTTATTTCGTGGCTCATATTAGCTAAGAATTCAGATTTCGCTTTCGAAGCTTTTTCAGCCCTATTTCGCTCTTTGTTTAGTTTGTCGTTGGTGTTTAAGAGCATGGTGTTAGATTTTAAGGCCAGTTTGGTGCCTTCGCGGGCTCTTAGGTAAAAGTTAATGAGCAAACTGATTAAAAAGCAAAAAATGATACCTAAGGCCAAAGCGATATTTGTAGTAAGCCTGTTTTCTGAAAGATAAAGTTTTTTACTTGGTGTAACAGCCAATTGCCAAAATTGTTTGTCAAAAGGATCAATTAAAATGCTGTCTCTATAAACCAGTTTTTTGTCTGCTTTAAGTTTCTCGTCAGTATTTAATTCATAAAAGATAGTCGATTCGTGGTCCCAAAGTTCAATGGCATATTGGTCTTCCAAACTAACGGCGGGCTTATTGAATTTTTCGGTAAAATCGACTCCGCCGGTAATGGTGCCTTGAAATGCACTATGGAAGCTAACGGGAAAATCGACCAAAAAAGCTTTTCCGCTTTGGGTGAGTTCAGACCACGGTGTAACGTTGGGAGAGTTGGTGTACCGGTGTTTTAGCCATTCGTCCCGTCGGTAATCGATGTTGGATATGTCTAAATTCAAAGCACCTTCGTTCCCTTTTAGCGGCATGATTTTCCGAATAACCATGGTACTGTCAATCCACTCCAAAAACTTAAATGATGGATTTTGACTGAGCAGCATACTGGCATCTTTTTCCCAATGGTGAAGGTACATGCCGTCTGTAAATTCAATTCTGTTTTTCAGATTTTGAATCTGCGCAAAGTCGGCTTCAACAATATTTTTAAACTCTTTAAAAATAAGTTTCCCTGTTTGGATAACATTTTCTTCAATTAACTGGTTGCTGTTGTTTAAAGATTTGTTCCAAACCACAAAGACAATTGACACTGATATTATGAATGATGCCAATGGTAATAGGGAAACTGTTTTTTTAAGCTTGCTTAGCATTGCATTTTGTTAGGGCTATTAAAGAGAGAAGTGCAATAGCATTTGTTTGAGAGCCATAAAGGGTTTTTTATACTGTTTCTTTTGGTATGAAATTAATAATTATACTTTAAAAGAATAATAGAGGGTTTATTTTGCACTATGGTTGCTGTTAAGCCATACCTACAAATAAGCCATTATCTGTTTTTTCAACCTTTGCTAGGTTGTTTTTGGTAAGCTCTTTAATGGTCTTGTCCCATTTTTTGTTTGATAACCCCGATTGTGTTTTCAAATCGACAAGTTCCAGTTTTTCGGCTTTTTTCAAAATTTCGAAAACCGCTTTGGCATCCTCGCTAACGGCAACGGCTTTTTTCTCCGGACGCATTTGCGGGAAGAACAACACTTCTTGGATGGATTGATTATTGGTTAAAAACATAATCAATCGGTCCATACCAATACCCATGCCCGAAGTTGGCGGCATGCCGTATTCTAAAGCACGCAAGAAATCGTGGTCTATAAATTCGGTAGCTTCATCATCACCTTTGGCAGCCAGTTTCAATTGGTGCTCAAAACGCTCACGCTGATCGATAGGGTCGTTCAATTCAGAATATGCATTGGCAATTTCCTTACCACAAACCATCAATTCGAAACGTTCGGTCAATTCAGGATTGTCGCGGTGTTCTTTACACAATGGGCTCATTTCCTTTGGGTAGTCGGTAATAAAGGTAGGCTGTATGTAGTTGCCTTCACATTTTTCACCAAAAATTTCATCGATTAATTTCCCTTTGCCCATGGTGTTGTCTACTTCAACACCTAAATCTATAGCCGCTTGGCGTATTTCGGCCTCACTCTTTCCGGTAATATCGAAGCCAGTAAATTCTTTTATGGAATCGGCCATGGTTACTCGGGCATAAGGCGCTTTAAAGTCTATGTCGTGTTCACCGAATTTCACTTTTGTGGTGCCGTTAACGGCTGTGGCGCAGTGTTCCAATAAACGCTCGCAGAAGTCCATCATCCAGTTGTAGTCTTTGTAGGCTACATAAATTTCCATGGCAGTAAACTCTGGGTTGTGGGTGCGATCCATCCCTTCATTTCTAAAGTTTTTAGAAAATTCGTAAACCCCTTCAAAGCCGCCAACAATCAATCTTTTTAAATATAATTCGTTAGCAATTCGCATGTACAAAGGTACATCCAAAGCATTGTGGTGCGTAACAAACGGGCGTGCTGCAGCCCCACCAGGAATAGGTTGCAAAACAGGTGTTTCTACCTCAAAATAGCCCGCATCATTAAAAAACTGACGCATGGCATTAAATAATTTAGTACGCTTTACAAATACATTTTTTACGTGCGGGTTCACTACCAAATCGGCATAACGCTGTCTGTAGCGTTGCTCGGGGTCGGTAAAGGCATCGTAAACCTTGCCGTCTTTTTCTTTGGGAACGGGTAGCGGTTTTAAAGCTTTACTCAATAAGGTGAAATCTTTAACATTTATGGTTTTTTCGCCCACTTTGGTGGTAAATAATTCGCCTTCAACACCAATAAAATCACCAAAATCCAACAGTTTTTTAAATACATTGTTGTATTTGGTTTTGTCTTCACCGGTGCAAATCTCGTCGCGGTTAAAGTACACTTGAATTTTCCCTTCGGCATCCTGCAATTGGGCAAAACTCGCTTTCCCCTGAACTCGAATCATCATCAATCGGCCTGCAGCAACTACCTTTTTGCCTTCCTCAAACTGTTCCTTAATCTGTTTGGAGGTATGGGTTACAGGGTATAAGTCGGCTGGGTAAGGGTTAATTCCCAACTCACGAAGTTTTTTTAACTTGTCTCTTCTTACTAATTCTTGTTCTGAAAGCTGCATGCTAATTTATAATTTTGAGTTTGGCTCTTTTACAAGCGACTGCAAAATTACGTTATTTTCAAAAAATAGCACATAAGTTATAAGGAGATTTTAGTCGTGCCATAACATTGGTAAACTTAATGAAGCCTAGTTTTGTAACAAAAGAAATGTTTTGCCGTCGAATAAGCATATCATCAATCATCAAAATAAAATAGAATATGAGTTTTTGGAGAGTTCTGCTTTCAATTATATGTCCGCCATTGGCCGTTTTAGACAAAGGCTGTGGTTCCATTTTTATCGTGTTTTTACTGTGGCTTTGCGGCTGGGTGCCGGGGGTGATTGCCGCTTTGGTTATCCTGAATAACCCCAACCGTTAAAATGTAAAATTATCGTAATTTTGCAGCCTATGAATAAAAAGGTTCAACTGCAGGATTTAGGTTTTAAGGATTATAAGCAAACTTGGGACTACCAAGAAGAATTGTTTAAGGGCATTGTTGACGCCAAAATTAAAAATAGGCGTGAAGAAACCGACTTTGAAACCAACAACTACTTTTTGTTTGTTGAGCATCCACACGTTTACACCTTGGGAAAAAGCGGCGATTTGTCTAATCTACTGCTGAATGAAGCACAGCTCACCGAAAAAGGCGCCACCTTTTATAAAATAAACCGTGGAGGAGACATTACTTACCATGGCCCGGGGCAAATTGTGGGCTATCCTATTTTAGACCTCGACAATTTTTTTACCGACATACACAAATACCTGCGTTTGCTGGAAGAAATGATTATTTTAACCTTGGCCGAATACGGTTTAAAGGCCGAGCGCAGCGATGGCGAAACCGGTGTTTGGCTGGATGTGGGTACACCCTTTGCCCGGAAAATCTGTGCCATGGGCGTTCGTGCCAGCCGGTGGGTAACCATGCACGGTTTTGCGCTTAATGTGAATGCCGATTTGGGGTATTTCGATAATATCATTCCTTGTGGCATTCGCGGAAAAGCGGTGACTTCACTAAACGTGGAACTCGGTAAAAAAGAAGTTGACGAAGCAGAAGTAAAAGATAAACTCCTCAAACATTTTTCTGAACTTTTTGAGGCGGAGTTTGTTGCGAAATAGACGGTTGTTTTTTGAGGTTTTGCTTATTTTTAGCTGATAATACTTCTATTAAAATGAGCACCAATAAGCATTATTTCGAAACCAATAGGCAAACCTGGAACCAAAAAGTAAAGGTGCATGCCCAAAGCGATATGTACGATCTCGAAGCCTTTAAACAGGGAAAATCGTCATTGATGCCTTATGAATTGGAAGCCTTGGGCGATGTTAACGGAAAATCACTATTGCATTTGCAGTGCCATTTTGGTCAAGATACGTTGAGTTGGAGCCGAATGGGCGCGACCTGCACGGGCGTCGATATCAGCGACGAGGGCATCCAGCTGGCGAAACAACTCAATGACGAACTGCAACAAAACGCCCAGTTTGTGTGTTGCAATGTGTTGGATACCTCAAAATTCGTCACCGAACAATTCGATATCGTTTTTACTAGCTACGGCGTTATCGGGTGGTTGCCCGATTTAAAACCTTGGGGCAAAATGATTGCCGAACGCCTAAAAGTGGGCGGCACGTTTTTTATGGCCGAATTCCATCCCATAGTTTGGATGTTCAGTTATTTGGACGGCACACCAAAAATGGAATACGGATATATGCAAAACGAAGTGATTTATGAAGAATACCAAGGCACTTATGCCAACGAAAAGGCTAAAATAACCAGTAAGGAATACGGCTGGAACCACGGCCTAAGCGAAGTTATTAATGCATTGACCGAAGCGGGATTGCACATAGACTATTTAAACGAATACCACGAAAGCCCATATAATGTTTTACCTAATTTGACCAAAACCGAAAGCGGTATGTTTGTAACCCAAGACCAATTGTACCCTTTAATTTTTACAGTTAAGGCGACGAAGTTGTAATGGTTTTGAAAATAGTAAACGCCCTTAAATGGGCGTTTTTTTTTATCCTGTTTTGCGGGATTATTGTGTTGTGCAACGTTTACCATTATTGTGCTTCGTTTTTATTTCATCATAATATTTGTTCAATCGAGTTAAGAGACGATTGGAGAATGGGATTCTTCGCTTTTTTAAATAATCTGAAAGTTGAGCAGTCAGATCATTGTGTAAGAAGTGAAAGTAAATTGCGTGTGTAATTCCGAATCCAATTGCAGGTCCGCATATTTCTAATGTTTTAGGCTTTTCGCTATCTGGAATTTCTTCTCCTTTTGGATATTCCTCACCATCGTCAATCTTTGTGTTATTTCCATATGCCCTAATCGTAAATGCAAGTAGTTCCGCATAATTGTTTGTGAAATAACTCAATAATGTATTCGATTTGATTTTGCTTAGTTCAATTTCTTCTTTAGTTAATTTTCTTAGTATATCTTTATTGCCCGAATAAATTTTAATTCCCAAGGAATTTGCAACATTCGTCTCCAATTCATTGACTGTTGGATTATCAAAAAGCTCTATTTCTTTATTTTTTCTTTTAAACCACATATTTTGTCATAATGAAGCACAACATCCGAATAAACACAATTGTGTTTATCCCATTATATTAGCTCACTAAAATAGCCGAAAAACTCTACAAATTCAAACACCAAACTCAACTTTCCGTATAAACCTGTCCGCGGTGCGGTTTTAGGGCATCGCGAATAGGTTTCATTTGGTCTTCATCAACCACCAAAAAGGCCGTGCTGTGGTGTTCAGAAAGGGTTTCAACTCCGGTAATGTTGAGGTTTAATTTTTCAATGGCAATGTATTCCTTTAAATGGATCTCGTGGTGTTGTGCCGTTTTATGGGCGTTGGGGCCACGAAAATCCCAGATCAGTTTCAGTTTTCGCATGTTTTACGTTATAAAATTTACGGGCTAAATATAGATTAAAATAAACAATAACACCTATTTTTGGGCGTTTACAAAACAACTTGTATTATAGGTATATATTAGTATTTTTGTAACCATCGAAAAAAAAATATTCCATGAAATTAAAACATCTTATTACTTTATTTTTAGCGTTTTTGGCTTTTGGTGTAAACGGGCAAACCAGCAACAGCGAAACCCTTTTTACGGTAGATGGAAACCCGGTTTATGTGTCGGAATTTGTTAAGGTTTACAAGAAAAACCTCGATTTGGTACAGGACGAATCGCAAAAGGATGTAGACGAATATTTAAAACTCTTTACCAACTATAAATTAAAGTTGAAGGAAGCCAAAGCGTTGGGGCTTAACGAGGACGCCAATTATTTGCGCGAACTGAACAACTACAAAAAGCAATTGGCCAAAAGTTACATGACCGATAGTAAAGTTACCGATGCTTTGGTTGAGGAAGCTTACCAGCGCGTGTCGCAGGAAGTGAACGCCAACCATATTTTGGTAAAGGTGGATGAAAATGCCAGCCCAAAAGATACTTTGGCGGCTTACAATAAAATTACGAAACTGCGCGACAGGGCCTTAAAGGAAGGCTTTGAAAAAGTGCGTGCCGAAGTGCATAACGGCCAAACCGTTTTTGGCGAGCAGTTGGGGTATTTCTCAGGGTTTAGGATGGTGTATAAATTTGAAAATGAGGCTTTCAATACGCCAGTTGGCGACATTTCGCAACCATTCCGTACCCGTTTTGGCTACCATATTGTTAATGTGTTGGATAAGCGCCCATCGAAAGGGGAAGTGACCGTTGCCCATATTATGGTGGTTGAAAAACCAAATGATTCGTTGGCCGAAAAGCCAGAAGACCGAATTCAAGATATTTATAAAAAAATAGAGCAGGGCGAAGATTTTGCATCGTTGGCCAAACAGTTTTCAGACGATAGAAATTCATCACCAAAAGGCGGTGAACTGGCGCCATTTTCCAGCGGACAATTGCGTGCCAAGGAGTTTGAGGATGTAGCATTCGGTCTGGAAAACGAAGGCGATATTTCAGAACCTTTTAAAACCGACTTCGGTTGGCACATTGTAAAATTGATCAATAAAAAACCTGTGCCGGAATTTGAAGTTTTAAAATCGGAATTGGTAAACAAGGTAAAACGAGATAGCCGTTCAAATTTAATTGACAAAGCTTTGATTGATAAACTAAAAGCGAAATACAAAATAGGTAATCCGCCATCCGATTTAAAATATTTTGTCTCTATTTTAAACGACGATTATTTCAGCAGAAATTGGAAATTGCCTGAAAACCTTGATGGCGAAAAGCCTTTTTTAAAAATAGGAACTAAGCAGTTAACCTATCAGGATTTTGCCAATTACTTAGAAAACCAACAACGTAATACCACACCAAAACTGCCTTTTAAAACTTTGGTGGCTAAAAAGTATGAAGCCTTTTTAGAGCAGCAATTGTTAGATTATCAGGAGGAAAATCTTGAAAATGAAAATGAAGAATATGCCGATATTGTTAAGGAATACAGAGACGGATTGTTGTTGTTCGAATTGATGGAAAACACAATTTGGAATGCTGGAACTACCGATACCATTGCCATAAAGGAATACTATGAAGCTAATAAAAGCAAGTACGTATCGCCAGAACGGATTGATGCCGTGGTAGCAACGTCTTCCAAACAAAAAACCTTGAAGAAAGTAGCTAAATTATTGAAGCAGGATATGGCCGTTGAGCGCATCAAATCGTTGGTAAACAGTAACGATGCCATTGAGGTTCTTTTTACTTCCGAAGTGATGGAGGCCAACCACCAAGCACTTCCCGAAGGGTTGGAGTTAAAAAAGGGCATTTCGAAAATCCATAAACATAATGGGGCTTACGTTATTGTAAAAATTAAAGAGGTGTTGCCCGAAAGTCAAAAAACGTTTGAGGATGCCAAAGGTTTGGTTATTGCCGATTATCAAAATTACAAAGAAGAGAAATGGCTAAACGATTTGGCCGAAAAGTATCCTGTAAAGGTTAATCAAGAGGTGCTTGCAAATGTAAAGGAACAACTTAACAACAAATAGGTGCGGGGCAGTTTTTTTATAATAGGGATGCTGGTTTTGCTGTTTTCTTGCGAATATTTAAAGAAAACGGACGAGCGCAAACCTGTGGCGCGCGTTAACGGTACTTATCTGTTTGAAGACGATATAAAAAACCTCGTGCCCGAAGGCGCTTCAAAAGAGGATAGCTCCCTATTGGTGCAAAATTTCGTTAACCGTTGGGCGACCCAACAATTGCTGATGGATGGCGCAAAACTCAATCTCAGTGAAGAAAAGCAGAACAATTTTAATAAGCTGGTAGAACAGTACAAAAACGATTTGTACACCAAAGCGTATATGGAGGCTTTGGTGAAAAGAAATATCGATACCGTAATATCCGATGAAGAGGCCGAGCGTTATTATGAAAATAACAAAGCCGTTTTTAAATTGAACGAAGAACTCATCAAATTTAGATATGTAAATCTTGATGAAAACATGATCAATTATGATGATGTGAAAAAACGTTTCGAACGCTATAACGATAGGGACAAGCGTATTTTAGATTCCATGTCCATTCAGTTTAAATCCTATTCATTCAAAGATTCGGTTTGGATAAAACTCAGCCAAGCCATACGAAAGATTCCGGCGGTAACTCCCGAAAATAAAGAGCAATTGTTAAAAAAATCTAATTTTATACAGCTCAAAGATTCATTAGGAGTATATTTGATGCAAATTAACGATGTGCTGTTGCGAAACGAAACCGCTCCGTTGGAATACGTTAGGCCAACCATAAACCAGATAGTCATCAACAAAAGGAAGTTGGACCTCATTAGGGAATTAGAAAAAGATATTACGAAAGATGCTGTTAAAAACAAACAATTTGAAATTTATAAATAACATAAAATATATTGCCTGTATTGCAATAACGCTGTTGGCTACCCAAATGTTGGCTGCTCAAGAGATTATTGAAGAAGAGGAAGAGGTGGCTGTGGCCGAAACCAAAGCGTCGGTTTCCAATGTGCAAACCGGAAAAAAAGTAGATGGCGTAGCCGCTGTGGTGGGTGATTATATTGTTCTGGATTCGGATGTTGATAAGGAGCGCGAGCAAATAAAAGCTGCCGGAGGCTCAGTTGAAGGTGTTGAAGATTGCCAGTTGTTCGGCCTCATGCTCGAAAAAAAACTGTATGCCCACCATGCCATTCAGGATAGTATTCCGGTTTCGGATGCCGAAATCCGCCAAAGTGTCGATTATCAAATCCAGCAGTTTTTGCAGCAGACCAACGGCTCTATGGAGCGCCTTTTGGAATTCTACAACATGGAAGACGAAAAGACCTTTCGTAACGAAATGTTCGAAATCAATAAAGCCAACCAATTGGCTTCAAAAATGCAGGCTAAAATTGTTCAGGATATTGAAATTACGCCTGAAGAGGTACGTACCTTTTTCAACAATATCCCTAAAGACGAAAGGCCCGTTTTTGGAACAGAGCTTAAAGTGGCGCAAATTGTGGCAGAGCCTAAAGTTTCGCAAGAGGAAAGGCAAAAAATTATCGACCGCTTAAAGCAATTCAAAACCGATGTGGTTGAAAACGGAGCGAGTTTCCGTTCAAAAGCCATTTTGTATTCCGAAGACCCTGGTTCGGCAAGCCGCGGTGGCAAATATACCTTAAACCGCAAGCAGCCTAAAATGGTAAAGGAATTTAGGCAAGTGGCATTCGCTTTGCGGGAAGGCGAAGTGTCCGATCCTTTTAAAACCGATTACGGTTACCACATTATTATGTTGGAAAAAATTAGGGGACAAGAATACGATGTTGCGCACATTTTATTAACGCCAAAGGTATCGGAAGAAGCTATTAAAGAAGCCAAGGAACGATTGGAAAAAATAAGACAGCGTATTGTAAATGGCGATATTTCGTTTGCCGATGCCGCCCGAGAAGCTAGTGACGAAAAGGAAACCCGAGCCGATGGCGGACAGTTGATCAACCCGACTACGCAAGATTATAATTTTGAACTGACCCGTATGGACCCCGAACTCTATGCCCAAATACAAAATCTAAAGGATGGCGAAGTGAGCTTGGTGCAAAAAGAAGAAGACCGTACCGGAAAGGTGAGTTTCAAAATATTGATGGTTACCGATAGGATTGATGAGCACGAGGCCGATTATGCCCGCGACTTTTTAAAGATTAAGGAACTGGCCCTTGAGGAAAAGAAAATCAGGGAAATTGAAAAGTGGCAAAAAGAAAAAATAATGGATACTTACATAAAGATTAGCGGAAAGTATAGGGATTGTGAGTTTTCCAATAACTGGTTAAAACAATAAATTTATGGGTGATGTCGCTGCCATCGAGCAATTTGTAAAACAGTACAAAAGCCTTAAAAACGAAATAGCCAAAGTTATTATTGGGCAAGATGAAGTAGTCAACCAAATTCTCATTTCCATTTTTTCTGGCGGACATTCTTTGCTGGTTGGCGTACCCGGATTAGCAAAAACGTTGATGGTAAATACTATTTCCCAAGCATTGGGCTTAGATTTTAAGCGCATACAGTTTACGCCAGATTTAATGCCAAGCGATATTTTGGGCAGCGAAATTTTAGACGAAGACCGTCATTTTAAATTCATAAAAGGGCCTATTTTTTCCAATATTATTCTGGCCGACGAGATTAACCGAACGCCACCAAAAACGCAAGCGGCTTTATTGGAAGCCATGCAGGAACGTGCGGTAACCGTAGCGGGGCACCATTACAAACTGGAATTGCCTTATTTTGTGCTGGCTACCCAAAACCCTATTGAACAGGAAGGTACCTATCCCTTGCCAGAAGCACAGTTAGACCGTTTTATGTTTGCCATTAATTTGGAATACCCGTCGTTTAAAGAAGAGGTTGAAGTGGTAAAAGCCACTACCAACGATACTCAGGTTAAGGTGAAAGCACTTTTTACGGCACAGCAAATCATCGATTTTCAACATTTAATCCGTCGCATTCCGGTGGCCGATAACGTGATTGAATACGCTGTAGCGATGGTGGGTAAAACCCGACCGAATTCGGATGCTGCTCCAGAAATTGTAAAAACCTATATCGATTGGGGGGCGGGCCCAAGGGCATCGCAAAACCTTATTTTGGCAGCCAAAACGCATGCGGCTACAAACGGCAAGTTTTCTCCCGATATGGAAGATGTTCAAGCGGTGGCCAAAAGCATATTAAGGCATCGAATCATTAAAAACTACAAGGCTGAAGCCGAAGGGGTGACCGAAGAGCAGGTTATTGAAAGCTTATTTTAATTAATCGATGTTGGGGTTAAAATGTTAATGTCCTAAGAAATCCATTCTGCTTAAACGATTGAATTGATAATTTGTCAATTTTATTTCGTCAAAATTCCATAAAAACCAAAAGAATTCAGCTTAAAATGCCACAATAATAATTTGGGTGTGCAAGTGGTTGTATTGGACGCGTAATATTTAAATTTTAGCGTTTATTTTAGTATTTTGCGTCGCTTTTTATAAAACTAAAAACGAAGAAAATATAAAAAAGGCTTTCGGGCTGCCATACACCTGGGCGACGTAAAAACCGCTTTGGGTTATGCTAACCCTTTGTTGTACAAGGCCTAAAAATTGAAAAAGACTTAACATGAACATTTACGACGATTACATCAAAGAAATTGAAGGAAGAAAGGCGCAGGGGCTTCACCCTAAGCCCATTGAAAGTGCAGAGTTGCTCTCTGAGATTATTGATCAAATTAAAGATGCTGGAAATGCGAACAGAGCAGATTCACTTAAATTTTTCATTTATAATATAGTGCCCGGAACTACAGGTGCTGCTGGTGTAAAAGCAAAGTTTTTAAAGGAGATTATTCTTGGGGAAGTTGTGGTAGAAGAAATTACGCCAACCTTTGCCTTTGAGTTGTTGTCGCATATGAAAGGAGGCCCTTCGGTAGAAGTGCTTTTAGATTTGGCTTTAGGAAATGATGAAGCTATCGCCAAACAAGCGGCCGAGGTTTTAAAAACTCAAGTGTTCTTGTATGAAGCCGATATGGCTCGAATTGAAGAGGCTTTTAAATCAGGAAATGCTATAGCAAAAGAATTGTTGGAAAGCTATGCTAAAGCCGAATTCTTTACTGAACTTCCTGAAGTAGAAGAAGAGATAAAAATAGTAACATTTATTGCTGGTACGGGTGATATTTCTACAGATTTATTATCGCCAGGTGCCGATGCGCATTCGCGTTCTGATAGAGAATTACACGGGCAGTGTATTTTCGAGCACAACAAAGCCATGCAGCAAGAGTTAACTGCATTAAAAGAGCAGCACCCAGATAAGCGTGTAATGCTTATCGCAGAAAAAGGTACCATGGGCGTTGGGTCTTCAAGAATGTCTGGTGTAAACAACGTAGCGTTGTGGACCGGTATTCAGGCGAGTCCGTATGTGCCATTCATTAACATAGCTCCAATTATTGCGGGTACAAATGGAATTTCTCCAATTTTCTTGACTACTGTAGGCGTAACCGGTGGTATTGGTATCGACCTTAAAAACTGGGTTAAGAAAACCGATGCAGAAGGAAACACTGTGGTTGACGAAAACGGCGACCCTGTTTTAGAGCAAGTGTATTCAGTAGAAACAGGAACGGTGTTGACCATTAATACAAAAACAAAAAAATTATACAACGGCGATAAAGAACTAAAAGATATTTCGGCAGCGTTGACGCCACAGAAAATGGAGTTCATCAAAGCTGGAGGATCTTACGCAGTGGTTTTCGGTAAAAAATTGCAAACCTTTGCCGCCGGTGTTTTAGGCATTGAAGCACCTGTAGTTTATGCGCCTTCAAAAGAAATTTCCATTGAAGGTCAAGGTTTAACGGCCGTTGAAAAAATATTCAATAAAAATGCTGTTGGTACGACGCCGGGCAAAACGTTACATGCGGGATCGGATGTGCGTGTGGAAGTAAACATCGTAGGGTCTCAAGATACTACCGGATTGATGACGTCACAGGAATTGGAAGCGATGGCAGCTACCGTTATTTCTCCAATTGTTGATGCGGGTTACCAATCGGGATGTCACACCGCTTCGGTTTGGGATGATAAATCGAAGGCGAACATTCCGAAGTTGATGAAATTTATGAACGATTTTGGTTTAATTACCGGTCGTGATCCAAAAGGTAAATACCATGCCATGACAGATGTTATCCACAAAGTGCTTAACGATATTACGGTAAGCGATTGGGATATCATCATTGGTGGCGATTCGCACACACGTATGTCTAAAGGGGTGGCTTTTGGGGCCGATTCAGGAACTGTGGCCTTGGCTTTAGCAACAGGAGAGGCTACCATGCCAATCCCAGAGTCGGTTAAAGTAACCTTCAAAGGACAAATGAGAAGCTTCATGGATTTCCGTGATGTGGTTCACGCAACGCAACAACAAATGTTGAAGCAGTTTGGAGGTGAAAACGTATTCCAAGGTAGAATTATTGAAGTACACATAGGTACTTTAACTTCCGATCAAGCATTTACGTTTACTGATTGGACAGCAGAAATGAAGGCCAAAGCATCCATCTGTATTTCTGAAGATGACACTTTAATCGAATCGTTGGAAATCGCCAAAGGTCGTATCCAAATCATGATTGATAAGGGTATGGATAACGAAAAGCAGGTGCTTCAAGGTTTGGTTGATAAGGCTAACAACCGAATTCAAGAATTGAAAACAGGAATCAAGCCATCGTTACGCCCTGATGCCAATGCCAAGTATTATGCTGAAGTAGTTATCGATTTAGATGAAATCGCTGAGCCGATGATTGCTGATCCAGATGTAAATAACGAAGATGTTTCTAAACGTTATACGCACGATACTATTCGTCCGTTGTCTTACTATGGTGGCACGAAGCAAGTCGATTTAGGTTTCGTAGGGTCTTGTATGGTGCATAAAGGCGATATGAAAATATTGGCACAAATGCTTAAAAACATTGAAACACAACAAGGTAAAGTGGAGTTTAAAGCACCATTGGTGGTTGCACCTCCAACATACAATATTGTTGACGAATTAAAAGAAGAAGGCGATTGGGAAGTGCTTCAAAAGTACTCAGGTTTTGAGTTTGATGATAACGCACCAAAAGCCGCTGCCCGTACCAAGTACGAAAATATGCTGTATTTAGAGCGTCCGGGTTGTAACCTGTGTATGGGTAACCAAGAAAAAGCCGAGCCGGGTGATACGGTAATGGCCACTTCAACCCGTTTGTTCCAAGGTCGTGTGGTTAAGGATTCTGGAGAGAAAAAAGGAGAATCATTATTGTCCTCAACTCCCGTGGTAGTTTTATCAACCATTTTAGGAAGAACCCCAACAATGGCAGAATATGAAAAAGCTGTTGAAGGTATTGTTTTAACTAAATTTAAGCCATCACAAAAGCAGTTGATCAACGCTTAATTATATTGACCAATTATAAATTGAAAGCCCAAATCTGATGATTTGGGCTTTTCTGTTTCTTATGACTGAGATTTTTAGTATTTTAGTGAAGAATGAAAAAGATATAAGTTTAATACTTTAAAATAAATAAAACATATATGGCATTTGATATTGAAATGATAAAAGGTGTTTACGCCAAAATGGGAGAACGTGTGGATAAAGCACGCGAAATTGTTGGAAAACCACTAACGTTATCCGAAAAGATTTTGTACTCCCATTTATGGGACGGCGAACCGACTAAAGCTTATACAAGAGCCAAAGATTATGTTGATTTTGCACCAGATAGAATTGCGTGCCAAGATGCAACAGCACAGATGGCTTTATTGCAGTTTATGCAAGCTGGTAAAGATAAGGTGGCCGTGCCCACAACGGTACACTGCGACCATTTGATTCAAGCGAAAGAAGGAGCTGCAACCGATTTAAAACATGCCAACGATGTAAGTAGCGAAGTTTTTAACTTTTTAGAATCGGTTTCTAATAAATACGGTATTGGTTTTTGGAAACCAGGAGCAGGTATTATCCATCAAGTGGTTTTGGAAAATTATGCATTCCCTGGAGGCATGATGATTGGTACCGATTCCCATACCGTAAATGCGGGAGGATTAGGCATGGTGGCTGTTGGTGTTGGTGGCGCTGATGCTGTTGACGTGATGGCAGGAATGGCTTGGGAACTTAAATTCCCGAAATTGATTGGTGTGAAATTAACAGGGAAACTTTCGGGTTGGACAGCACCAAAAGATGTGATTTTAAAAGTAGCTGAAATTCTTACCGTAAAAGGAGGAACAGGGGCTATTGTTGAATATTTTGGTCCGGGAGCAACATCAATGTCATGTACAGGAAAAGGAACCATTTGTAATATGGGGGCCGAAATTGGGGCGACTACATCAACCTTTGGTTACGACGAGTCCATGGAACGTTATCTGCGTTCTACAGACCGGGCCGATGTAGCCGATGCTGCAAATAAGGTTAAAGAACATTTAACGGCCGACCCAGAGGTGTATGCCAATCCGGAGCAATATTTCGACCAAGTGATTGAAATTAACCTTACCGAATTAGGCCCATTGTTAAACGGACCTTTTACTCCCGACTTATCGACCCAAGTAGGTAAAGATATGACCAAAAAAGCCCAAGAAAATGATTGGCCGATAAAAGTAGAATGGGGATTGATTGGATCTTGTACCAATTCCTCTTACGAAGATTTGTCAAGGGCGTCGTCCATCGCTCAACAGGCTTTGGATAAAAAATTAAAAACCAAGGCCGAGTTTGGGATTAACCCAGGTTCAGAGCAAGTACGTTATACTGCCGAGCGCGATGGTATTCTTGAGGTATTCGAGAAACTGGATGCCAAAATATTCACTAATGCCTGTGGCCCATGTATTGGGCAGTGGGCTAGATATAAAGATCCAAAAAATGCTCCAAAGAATAGTATCGTCCATTCTTTCAACAGAAACTTCGCTAAGCGTGCCGATGGAAACCCAAATACCCACGCTTTTGTCGCGTCACCAGAATTAACTGCAGCCATAGCCATTGCTGGCCGATTGGATTTTAATCCACTTACAGATAAACTGATTAATGAAGATGGCGAAGAAGTGATGTTGGATGAGCCAACAGGATGGGAATTGCCACCAAAAGGTTTTGAGGTAAAGGATAATGGTTATTTAGCACCAGAAGAAGATGGAAGCCACGTTCAAGTAGAGGTGAAACCGGATTCTGAGCGGTTACAGTTGTTAACACCATTTGAGCCGTTAGGAGACTCCATAACTGGAGCTAAATTGTTAATAAAAGCTTTTGGTAAGTGTACTACCGACCATATTTCTATGGCTGGTCCATGGTTACGTTTTAGAGGGCATTTAGATAATATTGCCAACAATACTTTAATTGGAGCAGTTAACGCATTCAACCAAAAAACAAATTTTGTAAAAAACCAGTTGACCGGTGAGTATGGCGGTGTGCCAGATGTGCAGCGTGAGTATAAAAAAGCAGGCATTAAATCGGTAGTTGTGGGCGACCATAACTACGGAGAAGGTTCCTCGCGCGAGCACGCAGCGATGCAGCCTAGACATTTAGGTGTTGCGGCGGTCATTGTAAAGTCATTTGCCAGAATTCACGAAACCAACCTGAAAAAGCAAGGGATGCTAGGTTTGACTTTCGATAATGAAAATGATTATGATTTAATTCAAGAAGACGATACGTTTAACTTTTTGGATTTAGATCAGTTTGCGCCAGACAAGCAGTTGACTTTGGAAGTAGTGCATAGTGATGGTTCTAAAGATACCATCAAATTGAACCATACCTATAATGCCGCGCAAATAGCTTGGTACAAGGAAGGTTCTGCATTAAATTTGATTAAAAAGCAAAATGCTTAAGTGTTAAATAAAAAAAAACTAATTTTTAAATCCAGCCATTCGGCTGGATTTTTTTTGCAAAAAAAAAGCCTCTCTATTTAGAGAGGCTTTGTATAGTTCTTAAAAAAATGAATATCTCATCATTCCCCAAACTCTTCCTGTTCTTGAGGTGTTATCTTCTCGCTTTTGCTTTTAGAATACAGGAGATTGATAATAATGGCGAAAAATGAAATGGTCATTAAGGTTAAAACGACAAAATTATCCAAGAGATCCAAAATGCCGAAAACAAAAATGCCCACGGCAACTATTCCTGTTAAAATGATTGATTGTTTGTCGCTTAACATAAAATTCTAAATTCCGGTGTAGTTACTAGGTGTTATACGTTTCAATTCCTCTTTTATTGTGTTCGACACCTCTAAAGTATCAATAAAATTTGAAATAGATTCCTGATTTATTTTCGAATTTGTTCTTGTTAACCCTTTTAAGGCTTCATAGGGGTTAGGGTACCCTTCTCTTCTTAAAATGGTTTGGATGGCTTCGGCCACCACAGCCCAATTGTTTTCTAAATCTTCAGCAAATTTGGCTTCATTCAGCAATAGTTTGTTCAATCCTTTTAAAGTGGCTTTAAAACCAATAATGGTGTGCCCAAATGGTACGCCCACGTTTCTTAAAACGGTGCTGTCGGTTAAATCGCGCTGCAATCTCGAAATTGGTAATTTTGCTGAAAGGTGCTCAAAAACAGCGTTGGCAATACCCAAGTTTCCTTCAGAGTTTTCAAAATCGATAGGGTTCACTTTGTGCGGCATGGCCGAACTGCCAACTTCACCCTTTTTAATTTTTTGTTTGAAATAATCCATCGATACATACGTCCAGATATCACGATCTAAATCGATAATAATGGTGTTGATGCGCTTTAGGGTATCGAACAATGCGGCCATGTGGTCGTAATGTTCAATTTGTGTTGTGGGAAACGAGTGTTGTAATCCTAACTTTTCCTGAACGAATTTTGTTCCGAAGGCCTTCCAATCAATATTTGGGTAAGCCACATGGTGCGCATTATAATTTCCGGTCGCGCCACCAAATTTGGCCGCACTAGGGATGTCGTTCAATAAGTTGAACTGTTCATTAAGTCGGGCGACAAAAACCTCGATTTCTTTGCCCAATCGGGTTGGTGAAGCTGGTTGCCCGTGCGTTCTAGCCAACATGGAAACGCCACTCCATTCATTGGTAAGTTCTTTTAATTTATTCAGTACCGTTTGGTATTCTGGTATGTAAACGTTGTTTATGGCTTCCTTAATGCTTAACGGAATAGCCGTGTTATTGATGTCCTGAGAGGTTAATCCGAAATGGATGAATTCTTTGTACTCAGACAGGTTTAAATTATCAAACTTTTCTTTTATGAAATACTCAACGGCTTTAACATCGTGGTTGGTAACGCTTTCTATTTTTTTGATGGCCAAGGCATCTTCTTCAGAGAAATTTTTATAAATGGCTCTTAAGCTATCAAAAATAGAATGGTCAACCTGTTTCAGTTGTGGTAAAGGCACTTCGCAAAGCGTGATAAAATATTCTATCTCAACTAAAACACGGTATTTTATTAAAGCTTCTTCAGAAAAATAAGGAGCGAGCTCGCTCACTTTACTTCTGTATCGACCATCGATTGGAGAGATGGCGTTGAGTGGTGATAATGACATATTTGGTTTGGATTTTAAAGAATGCAAAGATAGGAAAGAAAGTGGGAAGAACGAAGCGAGAAGCGTGAAGTTTGATGCTGAATTTTGAATGCAAATACAGGTTTTGTTAAACGCGGGTTATTTGATAACAACCTTTTTCAACTTCTTCAAAATATGCCGTGCTCTGGCTTTAAACCCCGAGCTTTGCATTTGGAAATCGCGCTCTAAAATTAAGGCGAGTTCGGGGTACACCCAATCGTAATCTTTTCCCAAGAGAAACAACGCATTCATAGAGTAGGCTTTTGGGGCAATTTTTTCGTCATTAATCATATAATCAAAACAGGTTTCGATAATCCGTTCTTTGTGTTTATCGGTTAAGGCATGTTTTATTTTATTATTTTCTTTTGAAGTATAAGCCACGGCCAACAACTCACAAATTTTGGCAACGGGGCGCACGGCAGGATCTAAATGGACTTGCCTCATATTTGCTGTAAAGGTGTCCAAATAAGGAATAATCACTTCAATATTTTGGTTGCACATATATTCAAAAACCCAGGCGGCACGCACGGAAATTTTATCATCCACCCTAAAGAGGATGTCCAAAAGTTTAGGAAACAGATCGGGGTTGGCAAGTATTAAGTTGGCATAATGCAACCTTTTTTCACGCGAATGGTTTACATAATTTAATTCGTTGTAAAGTTGTGCGGTAGTCAAAACGATTTATTATTTTTATCCAGTTCTTAAAAATATTAAAATGAAAATATTAAAAAAAATAGTATTAACGTTACTGATTTTATTTGTGGTGGCACAGTTTTTTGGGCCAGAGAAAAACCAAGGCGATTTAAGTTCCATTGAACCTTTTTTGACCGAAACCAATCCGCCTGAAGATGTCAAATTAATTTTAAAGGAAACCTGTTACGATTGCCATAGCGACTATACCAGATACCCTTGGTACAACAACATAACCCCTGTAAATTATTGGTTGAACCACCATGTTGAAGACGGAAAAAAACATTTTAATGTGTCCAATTGGGAAGGGAATTCATTAAAACGAAAAGACCATAAATTTGAAGAACTAATTGAAATGGTGGAAGATAAAGAAATGCCGCTAAAATCATACACTTGGACGCATGGCGAAGCCAACTTAACCGATGCACAAATCGAATCGGTGGTTAATTGGGCAAAAATGGTTCGCTTTAAATACAGCATGGTTGAAGAGCCGCAGTAAAAGCCACATTCTGCCCTTACCAGAAGGAAAGGAAAACATGAAGAAAAAAATCATAGTTTATAATTGCTGGTTGATAAAATATTCGTGAATTAGTGGCTAAAAAACTTCTTATTATTGGTTTTGTGTGGCCAGAGCCCAAAAGTTCTGCGGCGGGAAGCCGTATGATGCAGTTAATCCATTTTTTTAAATCTGAAAATTATCAAATCACTTTTGCTTCTGCTTGTGCCAAAACCCATAGGGCTTTTCCTTTGGAAACCATAGGTGTCGATGCCGTTGCGATAGAATTGAACAGTTCTACTTTTGATGATTTTATAAAAACATTAAATCCGGATATAGTGCTTTTTGACCGTTTCATGGTCGAGGAACAGTACGGTTGGCGCGTTACCGAGCAATGCCCCACTGCCCTAAAAATTTTAGATATCGAAGATTTGCACAGTTTACGAAAGGGGCGTCAACAGGCTTTCAAGGATAAAGAGCCTTTTAGTAAAACGTATTTATTCAATGATACGGCTAAGCGTGAAATAGCCAGCATTTACAGGTGCGATTTGAGTTTGATTATTTCTGAAGCTGAAATAAAAATCCTTAAAACCGATTTTAAAGTTGATGAAGAGCTGCTTGTATATTTACCTTTTATGTTGGAAAGCCTTTCGGAAGTAAAAATTAATAGCTTGCCAAAATTTAAAGAACGCCAACATTTTATAACTATCGGTAATTTTCTGCACGAACCCAATTATAATGCGGTTTTATATTTAAAACAGGAAATTTGGCCACAGATTAAAAAACAAGTTCCAAAATCTGAATTGCATATTTACGGCGCGTATGCCTCACAAAAAGTCAACCAGTTGCACAATGAAAAAGAAGGGTTTTTGGTAAAGGGTTTTGCAGAAGATGTTAATGAGATAATGCAACAAGCCAAGGTGTGTTTGGCACCGTTAAGGTTTGGTGCCGGGCTGAAAGGAAAATTGGTCGATGCCATGCATAATGGAACACCTTGTGTGATGAGTACGATAGCTTCCGAAGGTATGTTTGGGAATCTTCCGGAGAATGGTTTTGTTGAAGACGGCCCCACAACATTTGCCGAAAAGGCCTTTCGGCTTTACCAAAATGAATCACTTTGGAAGTCCAAACAGCAAAACGGATTTGAAGTTATAAATACACGTTTTGATAAAACAGAGTATCAAAAGAAGCTTTTAAAAGTCATTTCTGAAACAATAAAAGTGCTACCCGAAAAACGTCAAAATAACTTCATTGGGCAAATGTTGCAACACCACTCGCTGCAAAGCACTAAGTTTATGGGCAAATGGATTGAAGAGAAAAACTTACGTTCATCGACTTAATTTTAATTAGGTCTGCAAATAGGTTATTTTAGTTTTACTTTCTTATCCAAATTTTATGCGAAAACAGTTAGTGTTTAGGTCACTGCTTCCAATTGTTTGTGCGGTAATTTTTTGCTTCATGATAACTCTTGGGCATGCTAAAAGTGCTTTAAATATAGTGCTGCCCAATGTTTTTGTTGGTTTTTCAACAAAAGATTCACTTGGTCACCAAGATTTTATAATCAAAAAAATAATTTACGAAGCACCAAAGTCGGGCGCTGTGTACTTGTCTTGGTATGTTGAAAATTACTCAAAGGAAGATGTGGTTGAGTGGAACCATAGTACAAAAATATCCGAAAATAAGCTGTTCACGCCCATGCATAAAAATGGTAACGAGTTTTGGGTAGAAATAGCCATGCCCAAGGGAACTCAGGTTTTTTATGGATTTTTTATAGCTCAAGACGAAGAAGGGGTTTATCAAAATTTTTGGGATTGGAAACATAATAGCATTTTACATTTTAACGATAATACTTCGGTTATAAAAAAAGCCAATTACGCCGAACATGTTGAAGAGGAAAAATCGAAAATTATAGGGAAAGGTTGGTTGGTATTCGTGGTTTTGTCGGGGCTTATGCTTATACTTTTTTTTGTTGAAAAAATGTGGTTTAAAAAGTTAAAGTCTGCTTCCAAAGCGGTTAAAATAGTTGCTTTAGGGTTGGCGGTATATGTTTTTCATGTCGTGGCGCGTTCAGAAATAGTTAGTCTTTCGCCCAAATATATCTTAACTTCATTTGATGGCGTTTTTAAAATTTTTAAGGCCGGCCTTAACGATTTATTTTATGTGTCCATCTTGGTGGCTATTTTTATGGTGTTACATGTTGCCACAAAACAAAAAAAAAAACTGAACCAACTGGTTTATTTAATATTTGTGGGATTTGCAATTGTTTCTGTTTTGGTGAGTTTTACAAACATTGAAACAGTAGCCTACTTGGGTCAACCTTTCAATTACGAGTGGCTCTATTATTCTGATTTTTTGGGTAGTGATGAAGCCAAAAACGCATTGGGTGAAAACCTGTCTGTTGTGCGTATTTTCAATTTATTGGCATTGATGGTAGCGGCTTGGTTTTTGTCAAAAATATTTCAGCGTTTGTATAAAATCTCAGAGTATTTAAAATACTCTAAATATACATTTCCGTTAATTTTAGTAGTGGTGTTTTTGGGACTGTTTTTGGGAAGCCGGAGAGTTGAAGTGACTTCAAACAAAGGGAAAACCGATAACGCTATTTTGGCCATGCTGTCTTCTTTATCATCAAGTAATGTTTCAAATTCTTTTTTTACTTTGAATCTTCCCTCAGATTACCCAGACTTTGTGCCAAATCAAGGGACGCCAATTGAATCTCCATTGGATTCTGTTCCGTCAACACCGATTAAAAATGTACTTTTTGTAGTGCTTGAATCGAGTGGAGCAGAATATTTTGATCTTTATGGTGGGCATTACCAATTGAACCCAAACCTAAATCAGCTTGCCGAACATGCCTTGATTTTTAAACATGCCTATGCACATGCCCCCGGCACGGTTAAATCGCTAGTATCTATCTTGGGGAGTATGTATCCCTATATTTCCTATAAAAGTTTAACCTATGAATCGCCAAATTTTACACACCCATCATTGTCGTCAGTGTTAAAAAATCGGGGGTATAGAACCTCATTTTTTTCGTCATCCAGTCTCAATTATCAAAGTAGTGATACTTATCTGGGGTTCCGAGGGTTTGATGAAATCAAGGATTTTAAAAGTATAGGCTGTACTAAAAACTTTAAACAGTCCATTTACGATGATGGCAATGGCATTGACGATATGTGTTTGGCCGATCAGTTGGCATTGTGGCTGGATAAATCACCCCACGAAAATTTTTTCTCGGTACTTTGGACGCAGCAAGGACATTACCCTTATTTTTTCTCTGGCGAGGAAACTGATTATGGCGTTAACAATCTCAATTTTAACAAATACCTTAATATTATAAAACATAATGATGATATGATTGGAGCCATTATGCAAAACCTAAAAGATAGGAATTTAGAACCTTCAACTTTGGTTGTGGTGGTTGGCGATCATGGGGAATCTTTCGGGCAACATGGGCAATATGGGCACGGTTCTCATATTTATGAGGAAAATTTAAAAGTACCACTACTGTTTATCAATTCCCAATTGTTTTCTGGTCAACGTAGAGACGACATTGCTTCCATGAAAGATTTGGCTGCAACCGTACTTTCAATATTGAATATTGAAATACCCGACAAATGGCAGGGCAGGGATTTGGTAAAAACCCAAAACGATGAGGCTTTTTTCTTTGCGCCGTGGTCCGATTATTTATTTGGCTTTAGAAAAGGAAATATGAAATTTATTTTTAACGAAAGCAATGGGCAGGTCGAGGTTTATAATTTGGCATTAGATCCTAAGGAAACCAATAACTTATTTGTTGAAACATCTGCTGAAGATATCGAAAAAGCTAGAAGGCGTATAGCATCATGGGTGCAATATCACGATCGTTTTGTAAAGGAAAATTTTTTAAAAACCGAATAGAGCCAATTCAATATTATATAAATGAGCATATTAAAAAAATACTACAAAATAATCATCGGCTTAGGGCTAGTGCTTTTATTGGCTGCTGTTTATGTTTTAAGAAATAACGAATTTTTAAAAGATTTGTTGGCCGTTAGGATGTCCAATACTTTAGAAAAAGTTGATTCGGAGCCTATTTTGGCAAAGTTTTCTTTTGCTACGCCTGGAGAAAATTACGCGATTGATGAGTTTAAACATTATCGCTTAAAATTGGCTCAGCCAAACGGTATTAATTTCAATGAAAGTGAAATAAACAAATGGCAAACCGATACCGTCCCGTTAATGATAACTGTTGAAACTTGGGGCGCTAATGCTGTTTCTTCATATAAAAGCAACCCGATGGCGAAATTGGTTGACGGTTACTTTGATGAAGCGCTTAAGAAACTGTGTGTCGAGTTGATAAAAAACAAAGAACAAGTTTACATAAGGTTTAATCCAGAGGTGGAAGTGCCCTACAAACGTTATCCGTGGCAGGGCTATGTTTTGGAGTACATCAAAGCATTTGAATCCCTTTCTGAAAAATGTAAAACCCATGCGCCCCAAATAAAGATGGTTTGGGGAGCGGCGGGCTATCCGGGGGTTTTGGAGTATTATCCAGGCGACGAAGCGGTAGATGTGGCCTCGGTAATTTTAAAAAGTGATTCTGAAAAGATGCTCGATACGTATCCCAAGGATTATCCTGTAGAGTACGATTTAAAACGAAGGTTGCATCGTTTACGGTTTCTCGATAAACCTATTTTTGTTTTTGGAAGTAACCAAACTCCCAAAAATGAATTTGACAGTAGTTTAGTGAAAACCATCACGGCTCAAATTGAAAAGGAACGTAGTGTAATTTACTCTCCTGAAAATTTTCAACGACCCATCCCAAATAGTAAAACAGATCAAAATTTAAAGATTGGGTTGTACGATCCTAATGATTTGCTTAATGCCGAACCCATGATTTCCGTTGAGCATTTGTTTGTTGATTTTTCAAATTTAAATGACGGTAGTTTCGAAGAACGATTCAATAAAGTTTTAGAGCGGAATCATGATGTTATTGTTACTTTCGAGCCTTTTCGATTACCCGATGGCAGTGCCGATTTAAATGTGCTTCAAAATATAACAGAGGGTAAATACGACGAAGAAATCAGTGCCTTTTATGATATCATTTTTAACACGGATAAAAAAGTGTATTTACGGTATGCTCACGAAATGGAAATTCCCATTACCCGCTATCCTTGGCAAAGTCAAGACCCTATAGTTTACATAAAATCCTTTCGTTGTTTTATGAATTTTAAAGGCGAATTACCGTCTAATATCAAGCGGGTTTGGGGACCGGCGGGCGATAGGGGCTCCATTGAATGGTATCCGGGCAATGATGTGGTTGATGTTATGAGCATTGCCATTTACGGGCTGCCCGATAAAAACATAACCGATCCCAATATGCAGGAGTCGTTCAAAACCATTTTTAACCGTAAAACCAGAAGAGTTCGTTTTATCGATAAACCACTTTTTATTACTGAATTTGGCGTGAAAGGCCCCGAAGATTATCAAACCAATTGGTTGGAGGGTGCAGCAAAGGTGCTTCGTGAGCATCCAGGGGTGTTGGGCGTGAATTATTTTAATATGAGCGATACCCCAAAGGCTTGGGGCGACATTAAGCCACCCGATTGGAGTATTACAAAACAAACATTACATCATTTTTATAATACGCTAAACCAAGTAGAGTAGGTGTTTTTGAATTATAACAAACTTGCTCCATGTTAAATTTTTAAAACAGCTCTATCGCTTTTTTTACACCAACAGTAGCGGTGTCAGCAATAACGGTTAAATTTTTATGGCTTGCAATATTGGGCTTGGGGTCAATAAAATAGGTTGGGGTGTTTTGGGGCACGTAATGCATCAATCCCGCCGCAGGGTACACTTGCATCGAGGTGCCAATAATCATCAAAATATCGGCGGTTTCACAAATGTGCATGGCTTTTTCAATCATGGGGACTTCTTCGCCAAACCAAACAATATGAGGGCGCAATTGGTAGCCTTTTTCACAGAGGTCGCCTAAAAGGATGTCTGTTTTCCATTCCACTATGTCTTCAGCGTTAAATGTACTGCGTGCTTTTAAGAGTTCGCCGTGCAAGTGTATCACGTTTGTACTGCCCGCCCGTTCGTGCAAATCGTCCACATTTTGGGTAATAATACTTACTTTAAAACGCCTTTCAAGTGCAGCTAAATCGTAATGTGCCTGATTGGGTTTTACTTCAAAAAGCTGTCTTCGGCGTTGGTTGTAAAAATCTAAAACCAATTCGGGGTTGGCGGCAAAACCTTCGGGTGTGGCTACTTCCATAACATCGTGGCCTTTCCAAAGACCATTTTCGTCTCTAAAGGTTTTTATGCCACTTTCGGCACTCATGCCAGCTCCAGTAAGTACAACTAGGTGTTTCATGATTGGTTTTTCCATTTTTGGTAAGGTTCAGATTTAACCAAACCATCCAGTTTATTTTGTCCGTTTTCATCAACTTCCTCAATAAATTCAATTAAGTCGCTTTTTTCATAGCCGTCGTCCACCAAAAACTCTAAGAATTCACCACACGCAGTATAGTTCTCCATGCTCGACAAACATGATAAATAGCAGGAGTGCCCGAAGAAAAAATCGGAGTAATTGTCCGAAATATATTTGTAATACTTTAAGGCTTCTTCATAGTTGTCTCTGTCGTATTCAAGATTCCCCTTTAACAGATTTAAAAAATCATCACTGGTAGTTAACTCAATATCGTTTATTAATTTTATGGCTGTATCATGCTCATTGTTCAAAGTATGGTAGTCAATTCTACTTAAATTTAGTGAAGGGTCGTTGGGATACTTTTCTACTATTTGTTGCATAACGCTTTTGTATTCATTATCTCCAACTTGAGCTGCGCTCATGGCTTTTAGGATGAGTATGAACCTGTCGTTATTCATGTCGCCTTCTATGGAGTTGAATTTGTTATACGCTTGAACAAAATTTTGGCTTTGGTAAAGTTGTACAGCATCAGTCATTTTGATAAATTCGGTGGCATTGTTGGTGCCGAAAATATCTAACAAACTCTCTTTAGGTAAGCCATAAAGATAAAGTCGAGCATAGGTTTTGCTTAAAGGTTCACCTGAAAGGTAGATGTAAATATCATTGAACATAAATTTATTATTTACTTTTGAAACCCTGTATTCATGGTAGTTTATCCCTGTACTTGGGGAATACATTCTGCAAAGTATGTAATAGGTTTTTTGCTCAATATTATAGCCATAATTAACAAAATCGTAGTAACTATCGCCTTTAACTTCCTCAATAATTCTATTTGGAATTACCGACGAACCTTTTTTGATTCCTTTTAAAAAATTATCTCGAAAAGTATCTTGCGAAGGATTGTTTTCAATGTCTTTAAATATTAACTCCCCAAAAGTTTTAAGGTCGTAAACCTCTATATATTTTTCCAATTCGGCATTGTGTATGGCATCCACAATATGGCTCCCCAATTCGGCTACCTTTTCATCATTTTCAGGAGTTTCTTCAATCGTAATTTGGTAGGTGTAATTTTTCTGGGCGTACCTGCTGGCACGTTTATCTTGAGCTTGTAAAGCAGAAAACATCAATACAAAAACAATAAGGCAAGCGTGAATTTTGGGCATTATGTTTATTTTATATTTATTTGAATAAATATAGACTTTTTTAATGATAGACATAAACCTTATTGAGCATTTAGAATCCTATTTAACCGAAAACCGCCGCGAACGTTTCAAGAAAGTGCTGTCGCAACGTACCAAGCATTTTACTGTAGCTACCGAAGATGTTTACCAACTGCATAATACCAGTGCCGTCATTCGTAGTTGCGACGTATTTGGTATCCAAGAAGTGAATATTGTGGAAGAGCAGAACACCAAGCGGATTGATCGTGAAATTGCCATGGGCGCACAAAAGTGGGTAGATTTAAACCGCTACCATTCGGTGAAGAGCTGTATTGCCGATTTAAAACAAAAAGGCTACCAAATAGTGGCCACCACACCACACACCAACGATTGTGTGTTGCATGAATTCGACGTGACTAAAAAATCCTGTTTTTTCTTCGGAAGGGAAACCGAAGGGCTTTCGCAGGAAGTGTTGGATGCCGCCGATTGCTATTTAAAAATCCCCATGTCTGGATTTACCGAAAGTTTGAATATCTCGGTCTCTGCTGCCATTATTTTACAACATGTTACCACAAAACTCAAGCAAACCGATATCAATTGGCAGCTTTCGGAAACCGAATTACTTGAAAAACGATTAGATTGGTGTAAAAAAACGCTCAAAAGTTATGATGATATTGTGGAGCGGTATCTTAAAAGCTAATCTTTTTCTTTTTCGTATTCAGAAATAATCTTAGCAAATTCATGGCTGCATTTTATAAGAGTATCGAGTAAAATTACACTGTTCGCTTCCACAAGAAGCGTGTTGTCAATCTGTTTGTTGTCGCAATAATTAAAGAATAAGAATCTATATTTTCTGGGGACTTTTAAATCGTTTTCCAAAAGGTTTTCGGTAAAGAAATCACTATTTGTAAATAACGAATCCAACGATTTGTAATTTATAGGTTTGGTTTTGGGAGCTTTGTTCTTTTTGCTTTTAAACAGTAAGTTTTTTATTAAACCAGCTATTTTAATAAAGTCTAAGTTGCCGCTTTGTGGGCTATATAAATGCGGATTGTTTTTAATGTCATTGGCAATTTGCGAGCCTAAATCGGAAGAATATTGCTCCGCTTTAAATTTTTTTGCCTTGTTGTTTTCCGAAAGAAGCACCTCGTCAAGATTGTTTACTGTTTTTTTTAATTCAAAAACCACGGTGTCATTAAAATGGTTTTCTCTTACTATAACGAGTTTTTCATTATGAAAAAGCGATGAAAACACTAATGAATCGTTTACACTAGCTTTTATTGAAAAATCTCCCAACTCGTTGCTGTACGAGGTCTCATTTTTATTTTTGTTGAAAACTTTAGCGCCTTTAACCGTGGTTTCGGCATCATATATTTTCCCCGTTATATTTTGTGAAAAGGCTACAAGCGGTAAACTGAAAAGTAAAAAAAGTATCGATTTAGGCATTTGTCAAAATTGTAAATCCGTTATTCCGACTTTAATTTATGGTTTTCTTGTAGACCGTAATTTTGTTTTATAATAGTTTAACGTTTCATTTATAAAAGTTTAAGAGAAGCTGGCGTTAATTTCGTATTTTAAAGGTGTTATAAAAAACACTTAAAAATGAAAAAAAACATGGTAGGTTGGTTCGAAATTCCGGTGAGCGATATGGATCGGGCCAAAGCATTTTACGAAGCGGTTTTTAAGGTAAAAATAGAAATCCACGATTTTGGCGGTATGCTTATGGGGTGGTTCCCGTTTACTGAAGGCAAGGAAGGCGCCGCCGGAACCTTGATAAAACAAGATAGTTACATTCCTAGCCAAGAGGGTACATTGGTATATTTTATTAGCGACGATGTGCAAATTGAGTTGAATCGCATTGAAGCTGCAGGAGGAAAGATTTATCAGCCCAAAACTGAAATTTCACCAGAGTATGGCTATATGGCCGCTTTTATTGATACCGAAGGCAACCGGGTGGCATTGCATTCACGAAAATAAAATGGGCTATCTAAAAAAAATGTCATTCTGAAAATAGTGAAGAATCTCAAAAATTGAAAGCTTTCGTTATCAATAGGATGAGATTTCTCCACTTAAGTTTATCTTGAGCGAAGCCGAAAGGCTCGAAATGACAAGAAAATACTTTTAGATAGCCTATTGTGTTATGAAATTATATACTTTACAACCTTCGGCTTCGGCTCAGCAATTTGTATTCTTCGTAGCAACCGCTAATGGCATCGAGAATTTGCAAATCGTTGGCGGTTTGTATAAAGCCTTTCGAGTAATTGCATTGGCTTACAATTTCGTCTAAGTCCACACGGTCAACGTTCAGCAATACCATAAGCATTTCCCTATCAAAACGCGATGCCAATAAATTTCGTATTTCGTCGTCTTCCTTCATTTTTTTCAGCTTGCGCAGTTCATTCGGTTTTTTGCCGAACATGCGATGCAGAAAATCGGCAGGATTAAAAATAGAACCGATAACGTTGGTTAGTCCAGACTTTTTGCTCGCCTCATAACCTGTGCCTTCCAAACCGGAAATACTATAACGGTAATTGGTATTAATGTCCGGTACTTGCTTGATGTCCACTTCCAGATAGCCCGTAAGTTTCAACTGGTTAACAACCACTTCTTCCAAAGCCAAGGCGAGTTCGGTCAATTCAATTTTTGAGCTTCCAAACTTAAGCCAGTCGTTGGTCACCCTAACTTTTATGGATTTAAAACCTAAATAAGAAAAGTGTAGCGTATCGTTTGCTTTTGCGGAAATTTGAAACTCACCCTTGCTGTTGGTTGTGGTTCCGATAACCTGATTGAGGTTAACAATATGCACGTTTTCCAAAGGTTTATCGTCTGAAGCATTAATAACCACGCCCAATACTTTTTCTGCTTCCTCTTGGGCCATACCCACAGAGCAAACCATTAAAAATGCAAAAAGTATTAGGTAGTTCCTCATGATTTGGTAAAATGCTAATTTAAGCATAAAAGTACTAAAGAAAATTTTAGCCGTGCTTTTATGCTTTTATTTTGACTAAAAATTAACAAATAGGTTTAAAATTAGCGTCTGGAGCGTCTTGGCCTTGAGCTGGCAAACTCGCTATTGCCAGAGCGTCTTGGTTTCGATTTGCCTTCCGAGCGTCTTCTGTCACTTCTATTACCAAAATCTTTACCGTTACGTTTTTTTCCGCCCTTTTTACCATCGCGCCTTCTGCCGCCACCGCCACGGTTTTCAGAAACTTCAACGTTTACAAAACGTCCGTCGTGTTTAAAGTCGGTAAAATGTGCCAATACTTTTTCCTGCAATTCGTTTTCAGTATTAAAGAACGAAAAGCTGTCTTTGGTTTCAACCTTAAAAATATCGTCGCGGCCCAAATCCAATTGTTCCTTTAAAAAGTCTTTTAGGCTCATCCAATCGTAACCGTCTTTTCCGCCCACGTTAATGAAATATCGGGTAGAACCGTTTGAGCTTCCTTGGCGTTCACCATCGTTGGCACCGCCCGAAACATTTAAATCTTGGGCTTTATTATAGTAGTTGAAGAAACGTGTAAATTCAACAGAGAACAGTTTTTTGATTAATTCGTCTTTTGAGGTGTCTTCAAATAGTTCGTTGATGCTCGTTAAATATTTGTCTATTTCGTGGTTTACTTCGGTATTGTGGATTTTATTGGCAAGAGACATCAATTGCACTTCACAAATTTCCATACCATTCGGGATGTCCTTTTTCTCGAATTGACGTTTTATAATACGTTCGATACTCTTTATTTTTCGAACCTCACTTTTTGAAACAATCACCATTGAAACACCTGTTTTTCCAGCACGACCGGTACGTCCAGAACGGTGGGTGTAGGTTTCAATTTCGTCTGGTAATTGGTAGTTTATAACGTGGGTAACATCATCTACATCAATACCACGGGCCGCCACATCGGTAGCTACCAACATTTGTATTTGGTTTTTACGGAAGGCGTTCATGACCAAATCACGTTGGTTTTGACTCAAATCTCCGTGTAATGCCCCCGCATTGTAACCATCTTCAATTAGTTTTTCGGCTACTTTTTGGGTGTCGCGCTTTGTTCTACAGAACACTACCGAAAAAATATCGGGGTTGGCATCGGCCAATCGTTTTAAGGCTTGGTAGCGATCGCGTGCATTCACCAAATAATATTCGTGCGATACATTTGTGGTGCTTTCGTTTTTTCTTCCAACGGTAATTTCGTTGGGGTTGTGCATAAAATTTTTGGCAATAGCCGCTACTTCTTTAGGCATCGTGGCCGAAAACAACCACGTGCTTTTATCTTCTGGAGTGTGCGATAAAATATCGGTAATGTCTTCTTTAAAGCCCATGTTCAGCATTTCGTCGGCTTCATCTAAAACAGAATATTCAATTTTAGAAATATCAACCAAACGACGGCTAATCATATCTTTCATTCTTCCGGGGGTAGCCACAATAATCTGTGCGCCGCGTTTTACTTCCCTGGCTTGTTCGGTAATGCTTGCGCCACCGTAAACGGCAACAACGTTTAATCCTTTGCAATATTTGCCATAAAGTTTCATTTCGTTGGCGATTTGCAAACACAGCTCACGGGTTGGCGATAAAATCAAACCTTGTGTAGTACGGCTGTTCACATCAATTTTTTGAAGCATGGGGAAACCGAAAGCGGCCGTTTTACCGGTACCGGTTTGTGCCAAGGCTACTAAATCGTCTTCAGAATTCAATAAAAGCGGAATGGCTTTTTCTTGTACTTCGCTGGGGGTTTCAAAGCCTAAATCGTTTATGGCTTGCAATAGGTTGTCATTAAGACCTAAATCTTGGAATGTGCTCATTTTTAAGTAAGTATTCGATTATGTTATGTAGTGTTACATAAGAAGTGAATCGACATACTTAAACCTAAACTTCCAGCAACACATCCTCACCCTGAGGAATTTAGTGAAACTCAAATTTAATACACTATTAAATTTGTTAGTTGAACTAACCTCGAATTTATTTTGAGGTCACAACTTTTTGAGTTTCAGTCGGCAAAGATAGTCTTTTATTTTACAATAGCACTATTTTATGATTTTCTTCTGAATCAAGGCGAATACTTCGTTTAAAATAGGATTTTGGTTGTCTTTGTTCCAAACGGCAGAAAGTACGGTACGTTGCCGTATTTTGTTGAGTTCAATAAATTTTATGTTCGGGTGGTTTTCTATTTGAAGCGATTTTGGTACAATGGACACCCCAAAATTATTTTCCACCAATTTATAGATGGAACCCGCATGAATGGTATTGTGGCTAATCAATGGCGTAAAACCACTATCATCAAAAATTTCCATCACTTTTTCGTAGTAAGATGAGCTGTATTCGGCATCAAACAAGATGAAATGTTCGGTTTTGAATTGCGATAGATTTTTAAAATTGGAATGGTCAATAGGATGGTTTTTGGGTAACACCAAACAAAAGGGCTCTTTTAAAACGGCTTTTGTTTTGAGGCCTCTTGGCACGCGTTCCAAACGAACAAAACCAATGTCTATATCTTGCGAAAGCAAGCTTTCAATTTGTTTGTTATTTTCCATTTCCTTTAAGCTGAACAAAATATTGGGATGGTTTTGGGTGAATTTCAACAGTAAATCGGGAATGATTCTTTGCATGGCCGAACCGACGTAGCCAAAATTCAGCTTGCCATCTTTTCCTGTGTCCAATAGTTTGGCGTGGTTCAAAATGGTATTTAGTTTGTTTAAATTTTTGGTAAGTTCGGTTTTAAGGTATGCTCCGGCGGGCGTCAGTTTTACTTGTCTATTGTGCCGATTAAAAAGTGTAATGCCAAGATGCCTTTCCATCTCTTTGATTTGTCGGCTTAGCCCAGGCTGAGAGATAAAAAGTTTGTCGGCGGCTTTTCTGAAATGCAATTCGTTGGCAACGGCTAGAAAATAAGTGATGTGCCTTAATTCTAATTGATAATCCATGGTTATTGATTCTGAATTGAAATAGTATTATTGGTTATCAAATTTATTGATAATTTTGTAATATGAGCGGAAGAGTTAAAAATCAGGTGTTTGTTTACGGCGTTGACCAGTTGACGGTTGGCAAAGTTATGTCTGTTGCCAATGGAAAAATGCAGGCCAAGCTAACCAATTATGTCATTTCAAAAATAAACGATAGCCGTGCGAAGGTTGAAAAAATGGCCAATTCGCCCAAAGCTATTTATGGCATCAATACCGGGTTCGGGCCGTTGTGCGATGTTAAGATTTCTCCCGAGGAAACGGGATTGTTGCAAAAGAATTTATTGCTAACCCATGCCGTAGGCGTAGGGAAGCCCATTTCAAAGCAATTGAGCAAAATCATGATGATTTGCAAAGTGCATGCCTTGTGTCGTGGGTTTTCGGGCATCCGTTTTGAGGTGGTTGAGCGCATTATTTATTTTATTGAAAACGATTTGTTGCCCGTAGTACCTGAGCAGGGTTCGGTGGGTGCTTCGGGCGATTTGGCACCTTTGGCGCATCTATTTTTACCGCTTATTGGTGAAGGTGAATTTTGGGTGGGTAGCGAAATCGTTCCAGCCCAAAAAGTTTTGAAAAGTTGCGGTTTAGAACCTCTACAACTGGCAGCAAAAGAAGGTTTGGCTCTTATAAATGGTACGCAATTTATTTTGGCGCACGCCATAACGGGGCTGCACAAAATGCAATATTTGCTCGATTTGGCCGATGTGGCTGGGGCTATGAGTTTGGAAGGTTATCAGGGCAGCGAGTCGCCGTTTAAGGAATTGCTGCATAGCATTCGTCCGTTTAAGGGCAACCTTGAGGTGGCCGAGCGTATGCGTATGCTGTTCAAAGATTCGAATAATATTAAATCACACGAAAATTGCGAGCGCGTTCAAGACCCCTATTCTATGCGTTGCATTCCGCAGGTACACGGAGCGTCCCGAAACGCTTTTTACCATTTAAAGGAATTGGCAACCATTGAAATGAATTCGGTGACCGATAATCCCATTGTGTTGAGCGACACCGAAGCTATTTCGGGCGGAAACTTCCATGGGCAACCGTTGGCCATGGCGCTCGATTATGCAGCTTTGGCGGCGTCCGAGTTAGGCAATATTTCAGATAGACGCTGCTATTTGCTCATTGAAGGCAAATACGGGTTACCACGATTACTCACTTCAAGTGGCGGGCTGAATTCTGGATTTATGATTCCGCAGTACACCACCGCAGCTTTGGTTTCAGAAAATAAATCCTTGTGCTTTCCGGCTTCTGCAGATAGCATTCCCACTTCTTTAGGGCAGGAAGACCACGTTTCCATGGGTAGTATTTCTGGTAGAAAATTCAACCAAGTTTTAGGAAATATTGAAAAAATATTGGCAATAGAATTGATGTACGCCGCACAGGCCATGGAATTTAGGCGTCCCAATACTTTTTCATGTATTTTAGAAACAAACTTTAATATCATTAGAAATACCGTTCCCAAATTGGAAGACGATAGAATTTTAAAAGATGATATAAACGCACTGATTGGGTTGGTTGAAAACCGAAAATTTGTAGTTAAATAATGAAGCAAATGACATTCAAAGAACAAATATTACAAGGTATTCCGAATGAGTTGCCGCCAAAATACGATTATTCAATCGAAGTTAACAGAGCGCCAAAACGAAAGGATGTACTCTCGAAAGCCGAAAAACAGTTGGCGGTAAAAAATGCGTTACGCTATTTTCCGAAAAAATGGCATGAGGTTATAGCCTGCGAATTTGCCCAAGAATTGAACGATTATGGACGGATTTATATGTACCGTTTCAAGCCAAAATATAAAATGTTTGCCCGCCCCATTTCAGAATATCCTGCAAAATCCTTGCAAGCCGCATCCATTATGTTGATGATTCAGAACAACTTGAACCCTGATGTGGCGCAACATCCTGAAGAACTGATTACTTACGGTGGCAACGGGGCTGTGTTTCAAAATTGGGCACAGTATCTGTTAACGATGAAATATTTAGCGAATATGACCGACGAGCAAACCCTGCATATGTATTCGGGGCATCCTATGGGGGTGTTTCCATCGTCAAAGCAGTCTCCAAGGGTGGTTGTGACCAACGGAATGATGATCCCTAATTATTCCAAACCCGATGATTGGGAAAGATTCAATGCTCTCGGGGTTACCCAATACGGACAAATGACGGCCGGTTCATTTATGTACATTGGCCCGCAAGGTATTGTACATGGCACAACGATTACGGTGATGAATGCATTTAGGAAAATAGCAGCCTTTCTCCCAAACCCTCTCTCCGAAGGAGAAAGGGCTTTTCTCTCAAACCCAAAAAATAAAAAGAACGCTGTTTCCCCTCCCTCGGAAGGGAGGAATGGGAGGCTTTTCGTAACCTCTGGTTTGGGCGGCATGAGTGGTGCGCAACCAAAAGCCGGAAACATTGCGGGTTGCATTTCCGTTTGTGCCGAGGTAAACCCCAGTGCGGCCAAAAAACGGCACGAACAGGGTTGGGTTGATGTGCTGATTGATAATTTAGAAGAGTTGGTTGCCCGTGTCAAAAAAGCTCAAACGGAAAAAGAGGTTGTTTCCATAGCCTACATCGGAAATGTGGTTGAGGTTTGGGAACGTTTTTATGAAGATAATATTTTTATTGATGTAGGCTCCGACCAAACATCGTTACATATTCCGTGGACGGGTGGTTACTATCCGGTAGGTATATCGTATGAAGAATCGAACCGTATGCTTCGCGAAGCACCGGAACAGTTTAAAGAGAAAGTTCAAGCATCGTTACGTCGACATGCCGAAGCGATAAACAAACACGCCGAACGGGGCACGTATTTTTTCGATTACGGAAATGCGTTTTTACTGGAAGCTTCCCGTGCTGATGCCAAGGTGTTTCTCAATAATAAAAATGAGAAAGTAAGCTCCTCTTCCCTTGGGGAAGAGGCTGGGAGATGGGCTTACCCATCTTATGTACAAGATATTTTGGGGCCTATGTGTTTCGATTACGGTTTTGGGCCGTTCCGTTGGGTATGTACCTCTGGAAAATCTAACGACTTGGACAAAACTGATAATATAGCAGCTGAAGTTTTGGAAGATATTATGAAAGATTCACCAGAAGAGATTCAGCTTCAAATGCAGGACAACATTACGTGGATAAAAAATGCCAAGGAAAATAATTTGGTGGTGGGTTCGCAGGCACGTATTTTATATGCGGATGCTGAGGGTCGAACAAAAATAGCCCAAGCTTTTAACCAAGCCATAGCCAATGGTGAAATTGGCCCGGTGGTTTTGGGGCGCGACCACCACGACGTAAGTGGTACTGATTCGCCGTACAGGGAAACCTCGAATATTTACGACGGCAGTAAGTTTACCGCCGATATGGCCATGCACAACGTTATTGGTGATAGTTTTCGAGGTGCCACTTGGGTATCCATCCATAACGGTGGTGGCGTAGGTTGGGGCGAGGTCATTAATGGTGGGTTCGGAATCTTACTCGACGGCACTAAAGAAGCTGAAGAGCGATTGAAAAGTATGCTCTTTTTTGACGTGAATAATGGTATCGCCCGAAGAAGTTGGGCAAGGAATAAAGAAGCTATTTTCGCTATAAACCGAGAAATGGAGCGCACACCAAATTTAAAAGTAACCTTGCCCAATTTAGTTGAGGATGAATTATTGGAAAACCTGTTTTAATGCGAATACTATTTAAAAACATAAAAGAACTGCTTCAAGTTCGGGAAGAGCCTATTGATTTTGTTTCAGGAAAAGCCATGGCGCACTTGCCCACTATTAAAAACGCCTATTTATTGGTGGAAAAAGGATTGATTTCCGATTTTGGTAAAATGGAAAACTGCCCAAAAATAGAAGCCGATGAAGTGGTTGATGCTGCAGGTAAAATGGTATTGCCCACTTGGTGCGATTCGCACACCCATTTGGTGTATGCCGGAAATCGCGAAAGCGAATTTGTCGATAAGATAAAAGGGCTGTCGTACCAAGAAATTGCTGAAAAAGGAGGCGGTATTTTAAATTCGGCAAAAATACTTCAAAATACTTCAGAGGATGATTTGTATAATCAATCAAAGACACGTTTGGAAGAAGTCATGGCCGTGGGTACGGGAGCCATTGAAATAAAATCGGGTTACGGTTTAACGGTGGAAGCTGAGTTAAAAATGCTTCGTGTGATTAAGAGATTAAAGGAAAATTATAATCTCCCCATAAAAGCCACCTTTTTGGGAGCGCATGCCGTTCCGTCGGAATATAAAGATAACAAAGAAGGCTATTTAAGACTTATTATTGATGAGATGCTCCCAAAAGTTTCCGAAGAACATTTAGCCGATTTTGTGGATGTGTTTTGCGAGTCGGGCTATTTTTCGGTAGAAGATACCCAGCGTATTTTGGAAGCAGCTAAACCTTTTGGGTTGAGGCCGAAAATTCACGTGAACCAATTTACCTCGTTAGGTGGGGTAAAAGCTGGAGTGGAGCATAATGCGCTTTCCGTAGATCATTTGGAGGAAATGGAACCTGACGATATAGAAGCCTTAAAAAATACCAAAACCATGCCCGTAGCTTTACCGGGTTGCTCGTTCTTTTTGGGAATTCCGTACACACCGGGGCGAAAAATGATTGATGCGGGATTGCCTCTAGCATTGGCCACAGATTACAACCCGGGCTCATCGCCTTCGGGCAATATGAATTTTGTGGTTTCGGTGGCCTGCATAAAAATGAAACTTACTCCCGAAGAAGCCATTAATGCGGCCACCATAAACGGGGCTTATGCCATGGGCTTGCAAAACGAAGTGGGCAGTATTACTGTTGGAAAAAAGGCTAATTTAATTTTAACAAAGCCAATCAATTCTTATTATTTTATACCGTATTCGTTTGGTGAGCATCAAGTGGAGCGGGTTTTTATTAATGGAAATCAATGAGCAAAAAGAGGTAGCGCAATTCTACAGAGTTTATTCAATCTACAAGTAGCTTAACCACCATTTATGTCGGTTATTCGCTTTATAGAGCATGTATTTTTTACTGGGAAAATAGAGCAGCCCCACAACAAACATCCAAACCAAGTACACTACCACTAAAGAATAGCCGTAGTTAATCAATTTGGCATTTCTGAAAACATCGGCATTTAAAATCATGTCCTGCCAATTTCCACCGAAAATCAAAATTCCAAATATGGCTAAAAGGTGTATAACAAAAACATGAAGGAAATAGTAAAATAAAGGCACACGGCCAAACACTAAAAAGAAGTCGGTTACCTTATTTTTTACACGCTCAATAGCATACAGGAATAATAGTGCAGGGCCTAGAGTAATCAATAAATACACTAAGGACGGCGGATATTTTGTCAATTTGAAAAAAGACATCACCGTTTTTGCAGTAGTGTCTTGCGTGGCCCAAGGTACCAAATCGCCATATACATTTATTCCACGGATAATGAAGAAAAGCATAGTGGCGCCAAAACCTAAAATGAGTAGCCATTTTTTTCTGGTTTCAGGGTTGAAGTCTTTGTCGTAAAACGTTCCGAAGCAATAGCCCAAAACCATAACGCCAATCCAAGGCAGCACCGGATAGTAAAAACCAACTGCCGTGTTGGCATTCAAACTTAGCATGCCGCCTTGATGGAGAATGTACCATAAAATAGCCTCAAAGCTTTGCCCGGTATAGGTAATGCCATCAAGTAAATTATGCCCTCCAACGATGATGATTCCAATAAAAATTAAAAGGTTTACGGGCAGAAAAATTAACAGCGATAGGGCAATCATACTCAAACCAATGGCCCAAATAACCTGTAATGCAATGTTGCTGTAAGTGATATCGAACCACCAAACAAAATTATTGACGACAATAGCCAAAAGGATGAGCCAAAATCCACGGGTGAATAAAAATTTAAAAAGTTGGGATTTGCTCTTTTTTCGCCCGTATAAAAAGGCTGAAGTACCCGCCAAAAAAATAAAAACCGGTGCACAATAATGGGTGATAAATCGGGTGGCAAACAGAATTGGAGTAGTAGTGGCCAGATTGGTAGGGTCATTAAAAAATGAACCGTAATAAAAATAATCCCGAACATGATCCAGGGCCATAATAACCATAACCACACCTCTTAGGATGTCTATGGATTCTATACGGTGGGTTTTTGTCTGCAAATTAAAAGATTTTTAGGATTGTTTAAAATTAGGTAATCCCGTTTTTTAATCCTAATGAATAATGATGGTAAAAAGAAGTGCTTCAAAAAAGGAAACACTTCTGAAGCACATTTTGACCATCGATTTTTTACTGTTTTCCTTGGCCTATGTATTGCTGAAATGCTGTTATTTTATCATTTTCTAAAGTCCATTCGTGAACTACTTTTGTTTTATAGGGTTTCCCAGTTTTCTTTAACTTTCCGTCGTAGTTAAGAGTGGCCAATACTTTGTTGTCGCCCAAATGGGAGAGTTTTATGTTTTCCAATTTAAAATATTCGTTATCCTCTCCAATTCTACCAAACACCCCGTTCAAAACCGCATCGGGATTGGTGTATGGGTTACGGTCGGAATACGAACTGCAGCTCGATTCGTTCCATTCAACATTGCTGTCCATCATTTCCAAAACTGCCGGTATTTCGCCTTTTCCAAAATGGGTATATAGTTGGTCAATTATGGCAATATTGCCTTGGTTGGGACTGAAGCCCATTTGTTGCATGAAGCTGGTAACATCAAAAAAGTCCTGTTCCTGAACAATTTTACCATCTCTCATTTTTATTAGGGTAGTGCCTTCCATCTCGATGGTATTGCCAGATGCAGGGATGCCGAAAAAATTACCAGTATGCTTGCCTTTAAAATGCCAGTGCTTTACCAAATTAGGACTCTGCCCAAACACGTCTTTTACGGTGAATTCAATATCGGTAAATCCGGCGAGAAAAGTGTCCCAATAGGATTTTAGGGCAGCAATACCCACAATATTTTCGGGTTGGGAAATTAATGTAACGTTTTCATCAAAATAACTGCTGTTTATTAAGTCGGTTTTTCCGTTATTGATTATTTCGTCCCAAACTTGGGTGTACATTTTGATGTCTTTTTGGGTCCGGCCATCGCTACATGAAACCGCTAAACAAGCAGTAACTATTAGCAATAAAAAGAATGGTTTTTTCATCTTGAATTGGTGTTAGGATGTGTTGTTTACAAATTGAAAAGACCAGCCTGTTTGTTGGCTGGTCTTAGTTTAAAAGTTCTATTTTTCTTGAAAAAGGGTTTGGCTGTAGTAAGCCACTTCCGAAGTTATTTTTCCATCGGCATCAAAACTGTCACTAAAATGGAATGGTACGGATAGTTTCTTTTTGTCGGATTTTCGTATCAAATGAAAGTTCCACCATGAGAGCACTTCACGACCTTCGCCCATTTCGTATTCCAGATAATCTGGGTAGCCTATCATATCTATGCTCACAATTTCGTATTCATCCAAAAACTTTTTCCACGATTCTTTTACTTCAGCTTTGGTGTACGATTTTCCAAATTCGGTATTGATATCGTAAAATTTGGCATCATCGGCGTAATAGCTCAGGCATTTTTCCAAATCGCCATTTTCATAGGCGTAGGTTAGTTTTCTAACAGTGTTGATGTTGTCGTGATGGTTATAAATTTTTCCGTTGGTACGGTTAACAAAGCTTTTCCCGATTTCGTCAAAAACGCTTTCGTTGGTGTAGCTAATCACAGTTTGTATCTTGTTGTCTTTGTTTACAACATAAAGTCGGTGAATTGGCATATTAACTTTTACCCCCGTTTTTTTGTGTACGCCTTTAAGGTCTTCCCAGGTTTGTACCCATACAATATCGTCTTTGTTGTCTTTTTTGTAATGAATAGCATCTGGGTAAGCGCCTTTGGTACGGGTAATACTGAAATAATCTAGGGCATCGTTCCATCGCCTTACCCCGCTGGTAAACGAGGCTTTATTTTGGCCTTTGTCGTTCGTTCTAGTACCCACGCCGTTGTAGGACTTAAAATCATCGGCCAGATAGTTGGCTACTTTTGCAGAATCGCCGTTTACAAAAGCTTGGGTCATTTCTTCAACAACAACAATGGCTGGATGTTCAATATAAACGGTGCCGTTGGCTTTTTTTTGCGAAAAAACAATTGATGTGCTCATGAGCATCAATAGAGATAATAGCTTTACTGTTTTCATGTTTTTGGAATTAAAAGGTTAGTGATTGAATTGTGTTTTGTGAAGTTTCTGGCAGGCAGGGGTAAAAAGGAAAGTACACTGGATAAATGTAAATGAGGGACGGAGAGCCAAGGTGAATAAGAGAGGTACAAAAAAAACGGAAAATTGCTAAACAACGCGATGAGGGCTGAAAAGTGAATGCTCAACTTATAATGTGTTGTTAACATGCTGTGCTTTTTTATTTGACGCTATTAATAAAAAAGACTAGGAAGAACTATAATATTAATTAAAATTTATAAAACTGACAAATGTTTTGAGAAATTTTTAAACAAACGTGTGATTAAATAAAAAATGCTTAACATATGTTAAGCATTTTTGTTTTTAAAAGTATTTTAAATTTTATTTAGCCGAAACGACTTTTTCTTTTTTGTTTGAAAAATCAATTTCAATTTGGTTTTTCATAATGTCATCAAACGTTTCGCGCTTTCTTATTAAATGGGCCTTATTGTTGTGCCACAACACTTCCGCTGGACGGAAACGTGAGTTGTAGTTGCTGGCCATCGAGAAACAATAAGCACCTGCGTTTTTAAAACAAAGTACATCGCCTTCGGTGATTTCTTTAATACGGCGGTTGCTACCAAATGTATCGGTTTCACATATATAACCCACTACAGTATAAAAACGCTCACGTCCATTAGGGTTTGAAATGTTACTGATGTCGTGGTGCGACCCGTAAAACATAGGGCGGATTAAATGATTGAACCCAGAATCTACCTGCGCAAATACGGTTGAGGTGGTTTGTTTTACAGCATTTACCTGCGTTAAAAAATAACCAGATTCGCTCACCAAAAACTTGCCCGGTTCAAAAGCCAAGGTTAAATCCTTTCCGTAGTTTTTACAGAATTCGTTAAATCTTTCGGTCAGTTTTTGACCCAATTCTTCAATATTGGTCTCAATATCACCTTCTTTGTAAGGCACTTTAAACCCAGAACCGAAATCTATAAAATCGAGGTTTTTGAACTGTTTAGCGGTTTCAAACAATATTTCACTGGCATATAGGAACACTTCAATATCTAAAATATCGCTACCTGTATGCATGTGAATACCGTTAATGGTCATTTTTGTATTTTCAACAATACGTAAAATGTGTGGTATTTGATGGATGGAAATTCCGAATTTAGAGTCGATGTGCCCTACCGAAATATTGGCATTTCCACCGGCCATAACATGCGGGTTTATACGGATACAAACAGGCGTTTTGGGGTGTTTGGTGCCAAACTGTTCTAAAATGGAAAGGTTGTCGATATTGATTTTCACCCCCAGTTTGGCGGCCTCTTCAATTTCGTTTAAAGACACACCGTTTGGTGTGAAAATAATTTGATCGGGCGAAAACCCAGCAGCTAAGCCCAATTTCACCTCTTGAATGGAAACGGTATCAATTCCTGAGCCTAAAGATTTTAAAAGTTTTAAAACAGAAATATTAGACAAAGCCTTAACCGCATAGTTTATTTTTAGGTGTTTTATATTTTTAAAAGCACCAGTAAGCCTTTTATATTGGGCTTCAATTTTGTTGGCGTCGTAAACATAAACGGGACTACCAAACTCCTCTGCAATTTTAAGCAATTGATTTTCTGTCATGATTTCAAATTTTCGCCAAAGATATCTCATTATACCTTATAAAAAAGAATTCAGCTAAAAAATTTATATAATTAAACAAAAAGTTAATTATTTAACAATTTAAGAAAGTGTGAAGGCTACAATTACAAGTTTTCGCGATTATTTATTAGGGTAAGTTATTGCTATTATATACATTTGTGATTCTTAAAACTTATCAAGTACATTATGAATTTACACGAATATCAAGGTAAAGAAATACTAAGCAGTTTTGGCGTACGCATTCAGCGCGGTATTGTGGCACAAAATGCCCAAGAAGCTGTGGCTGCAGCAAAACAATTAACAAATGAAACAGGAACCAGTTGGCATGTTATAAAAGCTCAAGTTCATGCAGGTGGTCGTGGAAAAGGTGGCGGTGTAAAGCTGGCCAAGAACTTAAAGGAAGTTGAAGAATTGGCAGGCCAAATTATTGGTATGGACTTGGTAACTCCACAAACCTCTGCAGCGGGTAAACGTGTGCACCAAGTTTTAGTGGCAGAAGATGTTTACTACCCAGGTGAAAGCGAAACCAGCGAATTTTATATGTCGGTTTTGTTGAACAGAAGTACTGGACGTAACATGATTATGTATTCTACCGAAGGAGGTATGGATATAGAAACCGTAGCCGAAGAAACGCCACATTTAATATTTACTGAAGAAATTGATCCTGCTGTTGGCATTATGCCTTTTCAAGCGAGACGCGTGGCCTTTAATTTAGGTCTGTCTGGTACTGCTTTTAAGGAAATGACCAAATTCGTTACAGCATTATATACGGCTTATGTAAAGTCTGATTCTTCATTATTTGAAATCAACCCGGTTTTAAAAACCAGTGATGATAAAATTATGGCTGTTGATGCCAAAGTAACTATTGATGACAATGCACTTTACAGACACAAAGATTATGTGAACTTAAGAGACATTCGTGAAGAGAGTGCTATTGAAGTTGAAGCTGGCGAAAAAGGACTTAACTATGTAGACCTTGACGGAAACGTTGGGTGTATGGTAAACGGTGCTGGCTTGGCTATGGCGACCATGGATTTAATTAAGCAAGCTGGTGGTGAGCCTGCAAACTTTTTAGATGTTGGTGGTACTGCCGATGCGGCTCGTGTTGAAGCGGCTTTTAAAATCATTTTAAAAGATCCGGCTGTAAAAGCGATTTTAATCAACATTTTTGGAGGTATTGTACGTTGCGATAGAGTGGCGCAAGGTGTTATTGATGCATACAAAAACATGGGCAATATCAACGTGCCAATTATTGTACGTTTGCAAGGTACCAATGCCGATGTGGCTAAAGAATTAATTGACAATTCTGGTCTGGACGTATTAAGTGCCACAGAATTCCAAGAGGCAGCAGACAAAGTACAGGAAGTACTGTCTTAAGTTTTATTGAAAAATATACTGTAAAAGAGCAACTATGTTAGTTGCTCTTTTTTTGTGTTTTGTTCTCTTGCCTTTTAGGTTTTTCTCCCTTTTTTGGCATGGGGCCACGTAGGTGTATCACTAAGCCATTTAGAAAATTTCGTAAAATCTGGTCACCGCATTCCATGTATTTGGGGTGGTCTTCCCGCCTAAAGAACGCTCCAAGTTCACTTTTCGAAATTCTAAAATCTACCAATGCCAAAATCTTTACTATGTCGTCGTCACGCAACTTAAGTGCTACGCGCAATTTTTTTAAAATGTCATTATTTGTCATCCTTTTAGTTATGGTGTTTTAACAGTGCATTTCATCGATTTTGATCTGAGAAGCCCTGAGAATTGACGTTTTCTACAGTAGCAAAGATACCTTAAAATTAATATAACAGTATTCAATGGTTAGAATTGAATTTTTTGTGTTTAAAAACCTGTAAATCAGTTTTTTATGTTTTGTTTTTCTGTTTTTTTAGAATTTCTAAGAGTTGACCAAATGCAGTTTTATTAGCTGAATAAAATTTGTTATTGATGAAATAAATAAAATATACGATTAAATACGTATTGTTTTTCGATAAGCTACATTATATCTACGATTATTAAAGTGCCTGTAGTGCGTAACTTTATGATAAATTGATTAATCCCTATTTAAAAATGATTAATAGAGTAGAAAAATTAAGTCTTTTGTCTGAAATGATTGCTTTTGCAAAATATGATAAAGACATACGTAGAATAGAGTATAACTTTTTGCTGGGAGTGGCAAAACAGCTTGATATAGCCCGTGAGGATTTCGATTATTTATTGGAAAATCCCGTTTCATATACCCATTTAAAATCGCACAGCGAGCGTATAGTTCAGTTCCATAGACTGGTACTGTTAATGAATATTGAACAGGAATACCAAGATGAAAACGAAAAAGCGGGAGTAACCAAACTATACAATTTTGGGTTGCGAATGGGGTTGAGCCATGAGTCTATCACAAAGGTATTGTATTTGATGGACAGCTTCCCGAATAAAATAGTTCCACCAGATGTTCTTATAGACATTTTTAAAACACAATATAATTAATCCCTCTTGTACTAAGATGTTATTTAAGTACTAATTAATAGTGTTGATAGCGCAACAATAGTTGTAAAAAATGAAAAGCTAAAAGGTTAAACTTTTAGCTTTTCTAGTTTATCTTGGTATACTTTAATTTCATCCCGTAGCTGGGCAGCTACAATAAAGTCTAACGCTTTGGCGGCTTCTTCCATGGTTTTTCGCTTTTCGCGTATTTTTTTCTCCAATTCGGGTTTACTTAAGTATTCGCTTTCTGGTTCGGCGGCCTTAGCAGCTTGCAGTTCATAACTGTAGGTGCTTACCGAGTTTTTCGACAAAGCATTATCTAAACTTTTGTTCAATGCTTTTGGAGTGATGTTGTTGGCCGTATTGTAAGCCATCTGCTTTTCGCGACGATAATTGGTTTCATCAATGGTTTTTTGCATGCTGTTGGTAATTTTATCAGCATACATTATGGCTTTTCCGTTGAGGTTTCTGGCGGCCCGTCCCACTGTTTGGGTTAAAGACCGAGTTGAGCGCAGAAACCCTTCTTTATCGGCATCTAAAATGGCTACCAACGAAACTTCCGGCAAATCCAATCCTTCACGTAATAAGTTTACGCCCACTAAAACATCAAACAGGCCTTTGCGTAAATCCTGCATAATTTCAACTCGTTCCAACGTGTCCACATCACTATGGATGTATCGGCAGCGTATTTGAATGCGGTCTAAATATTTCGTCAGTTCTTCTGCCATGCGTTTGGTGAGTGTAGTTACCAAAGTGCGTTCGTCCTTTTCAACACGTTGCTGGATTTCCTCAATTAAGTCATCAATTTGATTTAAACTGGGGCGGACTTCAATTTCGGGATCTAACAATCCTGTTGGGCGAATAATCTGCTCTACATAAACCCCATCGGTTTTTTGAAGTTCATAGTCGGCGGGAGTGGCACTTACATAAATCACTTGGTTTTGTAGGGCTTCAAACTCTTCAAATTTCAATGGGCGGTTATCCATCGCTGCGGGCAGCCTAAATCCGTATTCCACCAAATTTTCCTTTCGGCTGCGGTCGCCACCATACATGGCATGCACTTGCGAAATGGTTACGTGGCTTTCGTCCACGACCATTAAATAGTCATCTGGAAAATAATCCAACAAACAGAATGGGCGTGATCCGGGTTGACGGCCATCTAAATATCTCGAATAATTTTCAATTCCTGAGCAATAGCCCAATTCGCGAATCATTTCCAAATCGAATTCGGTGCGTTCTTTTAGGCGTTTGGCTTCTAAATGCTTGCCGATGTCTTTGAAATAATCGTGCTGTTTCACCAAATCATCTTGAATGTCTTTTATGGCATTTTGAAGTACTTCTGGCGAGGTCACGAACATATTGGCCGGATAGATATTCAGTCGATCATATTTTTCAACAATTTCGTTGGTTTGAATGTTGAACGATTCTATGTCTTCAATTTCATCACCAAAAAAATGGATTCTGAAAGCATCATCGGCATAGCTCGGGAAAATATCCACCGTATCACCTTTTATCCTAAAGTTTCCGTGGCGGAACTCACTTTCGGTTCTGGAATATAAACTTTGCACCAATTGGTGGAGCAGTTTGGTACGTGAAATCACTTGGTCGCGTTTTAGGGTTATCACGTTTTTTTGAAACTCGACAGGGTTTCCGATACCGTACAAGCAAGAAACGGAAGCGACCACCAAAACATCCCGACGACCACTAAGTAGAGACGAGGTGGTGCTGAGACGCATTTTTTCAATTTCTTCATTGATAGATAAATCCTTTTCAATGTAAACTCCAGAAACGGGGATGTAAGCCTCGGGCTGATAGTAATCGTAATACGATACAAAATACTCTACGGCATTATCGGGAAAAAATTGCTTGAATTCTGAATACAACTGGGCCGCCAAAGTTTTGTTGTGAGCCAAAACCAAAGTAGGGCGCTGCACCTCTTCAATAACATTGGCCACAGTAAAGGTTTTACCCGATCCGGTAACACCAAGCAAGGTCTGGTACTTTTCGTTTGTTTCGATGCCCGCAGCCAATTTTTTTATGGCCTGTGGCTGGTCGCCAGTGGGTTTGAATTCTGAAGCTACTTTAAATTTCATCTGTTGTTTTTGTTGCAATTTATTTGTCAGATGTAATTCGCATATTATAATCTTATAAATTATATCCAGGGTACGTTTATGCTCATTTCATTCTGCAAAATTACGCAAAATAAACATGCTATCGCTTTAATGCAAAGTGCCCTTTAATATCGAACGATTCGCCGTTTTGCATGATTTTGGCAACAAACCAATAATCATCAGAGGGCATATTTTGACCATTAAACGTGCCATCCCAGCCCATGGAGGTATGAGGTAGTGTTTTTAAAAGTTTTCCATACCTGTTGTATATATATACCAACGTGCCAGATAATTGTTCGGCTCCAACAATATGCCAGGTGTCATAAATACCGTCATTGTTTGGAGTGAAAAATTTGGGGATGTCGATAACGAACACTTCCCGAGTTACATCCAAACAACCGTTTAAATCACGAACCGTAACCAAGTGCGGCCCAAAAGACACGTTTTCAAACACATTGGATGTTTGTGGGTCGCCATCGTCTAAAATAAACACGTAATTGCCTATTCCGGAAACATCAACGGTTATACTGTTGGGGTCGGCAAAATCGACGGTTTGAGTAAAGTTAATGGTCGCGCTATCCGATTCCACAACACTAAAATTATGGGTGTACGAGCAATCTGGAGCTATGGCATTTGGGCGCGTAACGGTAACACTGTAATCACCAATATCATTTGGGCCGATAAGGATTTCAGCAGAAGTTGCTCCGGTTGACCATAAATAGGTGTCGCCAGCAACACCGGTTTCCGCACTGACTACCATGGGCTCATCATTGCACAATGGCACAATATCGTTGATTGGGATAATGGGCAACGGGTTAATCCTTGTATTGAACTGGGTAGTGCTAAAACAACCCGTGCTTATATTTTGAACACGCACAAAAATGGTTTCGCCATCCGTAGCTTGGTAAGAATTATTGATTCTGTTGGCACCGCTTTCGGCATCTTCTTGAGAATTATAAAAAGTAATATTGAAGTTTGAAGCATTTTGTCCTCCTAAAATGATACTATTGTTTTGTGTGAGGTCGAATACCAAAAATTCATCATAATCATCATTACAGTCAATTACATCTGGTGGTGTATTGGCAACAGGGTTTTCGTTAATCTGTAAATTGAAGGCTTGAACAATGAAACAACCCGTTGTGGGGTTTGAAACCCTAACATGAATGGTGTGATTGCTATTTGTGTAATTGTAAATATTGTTTAGTGGTGCTGTATTGCTTTCGGCATCGGTTTGAGTATCGTGGTATGATATATTGACCACCGAGGAATCATCAACAATTAAATTATCAACTAAAGATAAATTGTAGGTGTTCGTGTCGTTATCGCAAATTTCAACTGTACCTACTGTGTTTGTTGGTGGCGGCGGATTTACATTAAGTTGAAGCGGCACGACCGTGTAACACCCGGTTAAGGTGTTGGCCACTTTGATGTAAACGGTTTTGGCTTCTGAAACAAAATTGGTAGGATCCGCAATGGCATTGGTATTGTCTAATCCATCATTGGGGTTTATGTCAGTTTCATTTTCAAAATAATCAATTCTCAGGTTACTTTTTACACGGTCCAAAACTTCAAAATCTTGGGTTTGGGTATCGATATTGTAAAAGGTTAAATCGAAATGGGCTTGTCCGTTATAATCGGGCGCACATTCGGTTAACGATGGGGTGCCCACCAAAATATCAGGTGCGGCGATAATATTGATACCTAATTCTTCAACCACGAAACAGAGCGAATCGTCGCTTTCAATCCTAACATAAATACTTTGCGGATTAGTCACATTGGTGTAAGTGGCGGGTAGTGGGGTGAGATTTTCTTCGGCCAAGTTTCGGGTTAAGTGGAACGAAATATTGAGGATATCGGGTGTACCTTGCCTAATTTGATTGGCTTTTTCGGCGAGGTTGAATTCGTGCCTGCCGTCATTGCTATCGTCATCACAAATCAAATAATCAATAATAGGGTTGTAAACGGGGTCGGGTGATACTTGAAGGATGAATGACGAAGTGCCAAAACAGTCAGGGTCAGTAATATTCTCAACACGCACATAAATGGTTTGTGGGCTGCTAGAGTTTTGATAGATCGAGTTTTTGTCGATTGGAATTGTTAATGCCGCATCCTCAAAATAAAAGACCTCTTTTCCGGTTTGACCGTTTAAAATTTCGTCGTCTTTTTCAGAAAGCAAAAATTCTGCGGTGCGGTCGTTATCATCCTCACAGATTTGATAGTTGCTTATCGTTGGAAAGTCAGGCAATGTATTAACAATGGCCTCAAACGATTCTATGGCATGGCATCCAGTGCCGCTAGCCAAATCTTCCACACGAACAAAAAGGGTTTGGGTGTTGGTGTTGTAGGCATCGCGTTCGGTCTCTGGTATTTCGTTGGTTTTGGAATCGGCATCTTCAAGTGAAGTAAAAAAATCAATATCTAAACCTGTGGTGCTAGTCACAACTTCTGAAATTTTAGCGTTTAGGTCGATTGTGGAAAATCCATCTTGGTCATCATCACAAATAATAATATCGGTGGGTTGATTAGTGGCAGGTGCCACCAAGACTTCAATCTCAAAAGGGTTAACAGTTGAACAGCCCGAATTTTCGTTTTCAATGCGAGCATAAAGTGTTTCAACGGGGTTGGTGTTATTGTAAAATGGCGGCAGTTGGTTTTGAGTATTTTCAGCATCGGTTTGTGAGGCGTAATAACGAACGGTAAAATCTTCGTTTCCTCCTGTGATGATATCATCAAGCGAGGCGAGGTCTATGCTGGCAAAGCCATCATTGTCGTCATCGCAGTAGGGCACGGTAACATTGTCAAAAAGCAATATCGGGTTAATGAGCAGCGTGATTTCAGAGTTTTCAACACAACCACTATCGGTGTTTTCAATAGTTATATACAATACTTGCGGACTTGTAGCCGCGTAAGGTTGTGTTTTAGGTAGTGCATTTGTGCCATTATCTCTGTCGTCTTCTGTTTCGTAAAATGTGACGGCGATGGGGTAGGGCAAATCGTTGGCGATATAACTTTCAACAGTAAATAAATTAAAATCTAAGGTGTCGGTTTCGTCATCATTATTGTCGCAAAGGGCGTAATCTCCGGTGTCGGTACCTGTGAGCAATAAATTGGTGTGTATTTCAAAAGGGACAATGGTGGCACAGCCCGTGTCATTGTCTTCAATCCTTAAATATATGGTTCCCGATCCAGGTTCTGTAACGGCATTATTGTATTCGTAATTGGTTTCGTTTGCAATAATATTGGTGTTGGTTTGTGCGTCCTCCAAAGTGGTATGGAAAGTGGTGCTTACATCGGTTAAGCCGTTTAAAATAGGGGCGATGACTTCGGTTAAATCGAAGTTTGCAGAACCATCCAGATCGCGATCGCAAGCATCGAGGTATTGGGTATCTCTATTTACAATGGGGCTTACTTCGATATTTACCTGTAATGTGGTATTGTTTACACAACCGGTTGTGGTGTTGACCACCCTAACAAAAATATTATCTGTTGGGGTGTTGGTATTAATATAAGGGCTGGGTATGGGGTTGTTGCCTGTGCTGGCATCCAAAGTGTTGTAATGATAGGTTACGAGTAGATTGGGGTTGCCTTGCGTAATCTCATCATCCTTTTCGGTTAAGTCTATTATGGCATATCCATCGGGATTGTCGTCGCCATCGCAGGTTTCCAAAGGGGTTGGCGTAACAATATCGGGGAGACTGTTTACAATCAGATTAAAACTGGTGTATGAAAAACAGGGGCTGTCCAAATCCTGAATTCTTACAAAAATAGGTTGCGGGTTAACGGTGTTTGAAATAGGGGCGGTTATCGGGTTGAGGTTTGCCCTAGCTTCAGCTTCCGAATAGTGGTAACTGTAATCGTAGTTGGTAAACGGAATGTTGGGTTCCAGTTCTGCATTTTTGGTGGATAGATCGAACACTTCTGTTTCGTCACCGCTCGCATCATCGCAAAGTTCGTAATCGGTAATGGGGTCAATGGGTTCTTCGGTATTTAGGACGACTTCAATATCGTCTTCCTCAACACATGCCGAGCCGTTCACCGGAACCGATACTTCAACTCGGTAAGTACCGTTTGCTACTGCGGTATAGCTTGAGCCAGTAGCACCGGGTATTAAATTGCCATTGAGGTACCAAGCGTACGAAGCCAAAGGGTTTTCCAAATCGGCATCCAGAACGGCCGAACTGGCGCAGGTTGTTATATTATCGCCCAATTCCAAAACCCTAAAACTATCGCCTTCAATGAAAACGGCCGAATCGAACGTATTATCGGTTTGGTCGGCAATAATGAGTTTTATATGATAAGTAACATTAGGCTGAATGGTACCCGATGCAGTTAACACGGTAGTACGCCCGTTATAGTTGGTGTCGCCCACGTTATAGCCTTCAAAATATTGTTCGTTTTGAGCAGGGCAAACACCATAAATTTCATCGTGAATGGTGTTGGTGTTTACTGGAGTTGTTGTACCAGGTACTACTGCAATATTTTGATAAGGGTCGGTACTTCCAGCTTCTCTAATTAGAAAAACGAAGCCATCGGAAAATTGACATGGGTTGATGCCAAAATATTCTTCGGAAGCCAATAAATAGTTAAATTGAAATTGGTTGGATATAGATACAAAATCGAATTCAATGGAAGTGGCGTTTACCGTATTGGTAATCCCCAAAGCGGTTTCCAAGTCTGAATCGGTGCCCCACGCATTGGAGCCTTCGCTTAATGTAGGTGATATAGCAGAATTCCCACCAGATCGGGCTGCACCGGTCGATAACACAATGCCTCTTTCGAAAGGAAAATTGGAGCCGCCTCGTTCAAAATAGCCATAACTGGCCAAGCCCGTATCTGCTCCATTTACTGAAGAGCTAATGTTTGAAATGTCCACGCAGCCATCAACAAGGTTGTTTTGAATTAAGGATTGCAGATCAACAGAATCATCTACTGTGATTTGTTGCGAAAACGACAGGGTGTTTCCACAAATAAGTAATAGTAAAATGAAATAAAGTAATCTCATAATAAGTAGGTAGTTTCTGTTTGTTTTAACGCGTTAAAGAACAGTTTTGTATTTAGGACAATTTAATGTCGAAAAGTAGATGTTTTTTAGATGAAACGCAAAATAAATCGATTAAATGTTTGTTTCCGCTGTTTTTCTATCCGTTTTAATGCTTTAACGTAAAATGATTTTTAAATATTCTTCCGTCTTCCAGTTTTACTGAAAACCAATAATCGTCATCGGGTAATTTTTGTCCATTTAGCGTTCCGTCCCAACCTTCTCCCAAAGGGTCTAGTTCTTTTATCAATTTTCCATATCTATTAAATATTAAAATTTTTGTGTTAGCATTAAACATTTCGTTTACGCCTTTAATTTGCCAAGTGTCGTTTACACCGTCGTTGTTTGGGGTGAAATATTTTGGAAACCCAATAACGGAAACCAATTGGTTTACAGTGCCACAGTCGTTTTTAGCATCTTTGACTAAAAGGTTGTATATCCCGGGAGGAACGTTTTCAAACGTATTGAGGTCTTGGTAAGGCAAAACAGCTATGCCTTCTTTGTTCGTTAAACTATATTGATAAGAGCCTTCACCCGAAACCAAAATGGTAATTTGATTATTGGTATTGCCGTCGCTAACTTGTATGTCGTTAATTATAGCCGGGGTAGAGGGCTGCACCGAAATAGTTTGGGTTTTTGTGCAGCCGTTGAAATTTGTAGCTGTAACCGAATAAGTTCCAATATCATTTATTTGTATTTCGTAGGTGTCTTCGCCAGTATTCCAAATGTAGGTATAATGATTGGGAGTTAAAGCTCCTGCATTTATGCCGACTTCCTTTGGCGCAAAATTTAAGCAGTAATAAGCTATGCTGTTGCTTGCAATTTCCGGAAGTTTGTTAACGTTTAAAGTGACTTTGCTTATGCCGAAACAGTTATTGTTGTTTTCTACCCGGGCAAATATGGTTTGTGAATAGGGTTGTGTGTTGGTGAAAAAGGCCCCAAGGGTATTGGTTTCCAACAATGCATCGTTATAATTGGCATAATAGGAAACGAACAGTCCGTTTGGTAAACCGTCGAGAATTAAAGGGTCAGCCGCTCTTAAATTGAATAAATACAGTCCGTCCTCAGTACCGTCATCATCGCAAACTGCGGGTAAAGCAATATCGCTTGTTTGGGTGTTGCTTACACTTAGGATGAGTTCAGAATAATTTTTGCAGCCCGCAGTGCCATTAATAACCTCAACATAAACAGTTTGGTTGTTTTGGGTGTTCCTATAGGAATCTCCATTTATTTGATTGGTTCTAGATGCATCTGAATAAAATTTTACAGTTTGGTTGGTGCTTGTACCTGTAATTTGTCGCTTAGCTTGGTTTAAGTTGAATAGGGTTTTGCCATCAGATTGACCGTCTTCATCGCATTGAAATAAGGTGCGGTTGTTGGCTTCGGGTTGGGGGAGCAACGTTACAAACGCCTGGCCTTCAATAATGCAATCGCCGTTGTTTGGAATAACCGTAACCCGGTAATGTCCGCTTTCAGTCGCCAATAAATCGTAATTGGTGTTTGGGAGGCTGATGTTGTCTCGCGACCAAAGGTATGTGGCACCGGGAATATCCTCAGAAACCAATCGATACGATTCGCCTTGGCAAAGCGTTAAATTGAGTTCGCTTTCACCATTTTTTATGATGTCAATTTGAATATTGAAAATAGATTGAATAAAAGGCGGAAGTCCTTGCGCCGATTGGTTAGGAGAGAGGTCGATTGCCTCGTGCACGTAATTGCATGCCAGCCCAACTTTATTAGGCTCATTTATGGCACCCAAGTAGTTCAGTCCAGTGTCGTAAGTATCAGAAAGTGCTCGATATATTTTTCCGTCGGGACCCAGTTGGAGCCCGCCGCGGTACAATTGCCTTTCATCGATGGTAATCATGGAGCCTTGAATGTTAGAACTTGCTATATTGAACTGAACCAAACTGGAGTGGTGGTTTTCGGGGCTGTTTCTGTCTTCATTGTTATCTTCATCTCCTCGGAAATTGTTGTATGAATGTACATAGAGCAGTTGGCTGTTTGGTGAAAATTCCAAACCATAAGGATTGTGATTTTCACCTCGAATACGCAACTCAATGGGGTTTAAAACTTTTCCGGAGGAAGCATCAAAATCATAGAGGAATAGCTGGTCGTTGGTTGTGTCGTTATTGTCGTCTGCACTCAGATTGGCGCACGCCATTTTGGTGCCGTCGGGCGAAAGCTTCAAATAGCCACGGGGATCGGTAATGTTAATAGGGAAACTGGTTTTTACCGAAGCATGAACCACCCCATTGTTGCCTACTTCAAAAGCATGGAATGTGTTGTAAACTGCATTGTTGCCATCTTCGGACGCCAATGTAACCACCCACATCGATTTGGATACGCAATCTTTAACAACAGCTGTTATTTTTTCAGAACAGAGATTTAAAAGCCTGGTGTTTTTAACTGTTACTTCTCCCAAACCATTTTCTTGAGACATGTCAACCACCGAATAATGTAGGCCGGTATCGCTTCGGTTGGAGCCCACAGTGAATACGTAATAAATATTTTTATCGTCGGGTTTTGGAACGATAATGGCCGATTGCGTACTGGATCTATCGCCGAGCAAACCCGAGCCGCCTGTCATGGTTTGGTGGTTTTTGTTCCAAACAAAAGAACCATCGGTATAAAACAATAAATTCCCAGAACTGTCTGAAATGGATGTACAGCCTTCATTGGTAAATAACCTTCCGTTGTCAACACTGGTGGCGGTGCCACTAAACAGGTTGAACTTTATACCGGCGCCATACCCGAAATACCAATTTGCGGCTTCGCCTTGCGCAGTGAGTGCGAGGCTCAAAAAACTAAAAACGATTGAAATTAAATATTTCATGGCCTTTAAAATATTTAATTAAGATAAGTTATTTACGCCATTAATGCTTGAGCGTAAAATGATTTTTAAACACCCTTCCGTCTTGAAGTTGAACCGAAAACCAATAATCGTCGTTCGGTAATGTTTTCCCCCGGATGGACCCGTCCCAGCCTTTGCCCAGCGGATCCAATTCTTTTAAAAGTTTACCATACCGGTTGTAAATCTGGATTTTGGTATTGGACTGAAAAAGTTCAGAAACACCGTATATCTGCCAAGTATCGTTTATGCCATCGTTGTTTGGGGTGAAAAATTTAGGAAATCCTATTACTGAAACAGGTTCTGGTACTATGCCGCAATCATTTTTTACATCTTTAACCAATACCGTATAAAGCCCTGGAAAAACATTTTCAAAAACGTTATTTTCTTGATATGGCCTAATCATTTCGTTTTGGGCGTTTACAACTGCAAATTCATAAATGCCTTCACCAGAGGTTATCAAGTTTATGGTATTGTTTTCCGATACATCGGTGACTTCAATATCGTTTATGGTCGCAATGTTTGAAGGCTCAACAATTACGGTGCGTTGGTCTGAGCAGCCAGCTTGGTTGGTAATGTCAACGGTGTACGTGCCTATTTCATTAATATCGATTTCATAAGTGGTTTCTCCGGTGTTCCAAAGGTAGGTGTAATTGCTTGCGTCCCCCTCGGTCAATCCCGCATTGATTTTTGTTGGATTGGGGAAATTGTTTAGGCAATAAAATTTGGTTTCTTTTTGCAATATTTTAGGAGACTTTTCTACTGTGAGTTCTAATGTGTTGATTCCATAACATTCATTATTGGTAGGGGTTTCTACTCTATAATATATAAATTGCTTATATGGCGACTTATTTTTATATTCGTTAATTTCGTTGATTTCAAGTAATGCATCACCTTCTGTTTCATAAAATTTAATTTCTACTTGTCCCTCTTGGAAGTTTAAATTGTCCAAAATTTCAGCTTTATAATTTTGTAGAATAAATGGGTTTATACCATCGGGACTGTCCACTTCATCACAAACAGGACTTGCTTGAAATGTTGGTACTTCAGTGTTGCTGATGCTAAGATTTAGAGTGTTTGTGGCAAAGCATCCGGTAAAGCTATTTTCAATTCGAAAATATATTGTTTCATTAGTGTCAGTATTAATATAAGATTCTGTGTTTAGTATAGGGTTTGTTGCTGCTATGGCATCGTTTTCCGTTTTATAGAATTTTATTGAGTTGTCGTTACTTAAATTGTCGGTTATAATAGGGTAAGCCTCAGTTAAATTAAAAGTTGTAATGTTGGTTGTGCTAAAATCTAAATCACACTGGAACAAAGAGGCTTCAATGGCTCGAGGGTATTCAAAAACTTGAACTCTTGCTTCTCCCTGAGGAAAGCCACAATTTGTGGTTTGTACTTCGCCGGGCGGGGTGATGGTGACTTTATAGGTGCCCGTTTCAGATATTTCCAAATCAAAATCATTTTCTGGCAGAATAATGTCATCTCTGGTCCAAGTGTAAGTTCCTCCTATAATTTCGTCTGCTACTAAAGTGTAATGCTCTCCCTCACACAAGGCCAAAAAGTTGGTATCGTATCCGTTTTTTATAATATCAATTTGCTCATTGAAAAAAGAGGCTATAAAAGGGGGCAGGCCTTGGGTAGCTCTGCTTCTTGTACCTAGGTCAATAGCGTCGTGCAGGTAGTCTGCAGACATTCCTGAGTTGTTGGGTTGGTTTATAACCCCTAATTTGTTTGTGCCCATTTCATAAGTAGAGCTTAATGACCTGTAAATTTTTCCATTAGGTCCAAGTTGCAATGCGCCTCGGTAATTATTCCGGCTATCTAAAATTATTTGGCTCTGTGTTATGTCTGGGGCGGTTAAATCATATTGGATTAAAATAGAACTATGGTTTAAAGGGTTCTCGTTGGTGCCTGGGTTATCTGAGTTAAAATAGTCGTTTGAAGAAGTAACATATAATAATTCACTATTGGGAGAAAACTCTAAACCATAGGGTTTGTTATTACGGTCATGAATGTTTAGAAATTCGGGGGAACTAACCTTACCAGTTTGAGAATCGAAATCGAATAGGTATAGGCCGCTGGTGGAGTTTGCACAAGCTATTGTAGTACCGCTGGGAGATAGCTTTAAATAGCCTCTTACATCATAAATATCAATTGGTAATGATGATTTAACAGGGGCGTCATTAACGCCGTTAGGCCCTACTTCGTATGCATAAAACGTATTTAGACTAACTTGGTTGCCAAAAAAACCTGATTCTGAAGATAATGTTAATACCCAAATTGAACGGGTTTCACAATCCTTAACTACAGCCGAAATTTTTTCAGCGCATTGAGGTAAAAGGTTAAGGTTTTTGCCCCGAACAATGCCTTTGCCATCGTTGGCAAACATGTCGACAACTGAATAGTTAAGGCCTGTATTTGTTTGGTTTGATCCAACTGTAAAAATGAAATATATATTAGGGTCGCCAGGCGAAGGAACTACTATGGCAGATTGCGTACTCGATTCGTCACCAAATAAATTACGCCCATTTTCCATAATTTCATGTGAAGCGTTATAAACAGTTGTGCCATCGGTATAAAACAGTAATTCTCCATTGGAATTTGAAATTGAAGCACAGCCTTCTCGAGTGAATAGTTTTCCATCGTTGATAGGTGTGACGTTACCGGTGTAGATGTTAAAATTAATGCCTGCATTTTCCCCAAAATACCAATTGGAAGCTTCGGCTTGACCAAAAGCGTAAACAGCAGTAAGGGTAAAAAGTAATAGAATAAGGGCTCTTTTTTTCATCTTTTTCAATAGCAATGCTACCAAAGATATTATAAATCGCGCTTTTTTAATAATCTGTACGATAAAAAGATAAATAGGGCTGTCCAAACTAAAACTATGGCCATTTCGTGCCAATGTACGGCGTAGTCATAAGTCAATTCCGCTTTGTCTGGAAATTTCGTCATGGCAATACGTTGAAACGGTTGGTCTATAAGTTTGTACATCGATTTTAAAGGAAAAATATTCTGGATTTTTTCGGCAATATCGGCATCCCATTGCCAAGCCATGAGTCCGAAAGCAATCCACTCCACAATAAAAAGGATGAACAAAAAAGCTAGTGCAAACGCCGAACGTTTTACCAACATACCAAAAAATAAGCATAGGCTAAAAAAGGCAATCAACTTTACAAAATAGGCCAACAGAAATTCGGTTTCCATTAAAATGATTCCAACTTCCGTATAACTGGAATAGTAAAGCCCGATACATAAGGAAATGAGAGCCGTTAATACCGTTGAAACCAACGAAAAGAAAACAATGGTGTAGAATTTTGAAAGGATGAATTCCTTTTTGCTCAACCCGTCAATTAAATTCTGTTTTAAGGTTTTGTTGCTGTATTCATTACCGATCATGCTTACCACAACAATAGCGAAGAAAAATTTAAATTGCGATGAAAAAAACGTGGTTAAATGCCAAATAATCGGAAAGTTAAACACGCCCAGTTCGCCTAATTCCAACGTGAAAAAGCCAAAAACGTTAATTTTTAACGACGATAAAAGGATGATGAAAAATGGTAAAATGAATGATATAAAAATAAGCACTTTGCTGGTGCGGTTCAGCAATAGTTTTTGCAATTCTAAATTTAAAAGTCGGAGCATTACAGTTCGTTTTGGTGGTTATTGGTCAATTGTAAAAATTGCTCTTCCAAGCTTTCCTTGCGTTTAACCAAGTGGGTGAGTACGATGTTTTTTTCAAAAAGCAGTTTGTTGAAATCTTCTGCTGCCATAGGGGCATTCAAAAAAGCAGTTATCAAATCATTATTTACTTTAATCTTTCCAAAAGAAGCGTGGTTTTCCAAAAGCTGAATCAGTTCGTTTTGTTTGTTGCATTTTAGTTCGAAAAAACCGTGGCTGGAAATCATTTCGTCCACACGCCCCGAATAGAGTTTTTCGCCTTTTCGAAGCACCACCACGTGCGAACAGACTTTTTCAACTTCGTCCAATAAATGCGAAGCCAGTAAAATAGTGGTGCCATTGGCGGCAATTTGTTTGATGATTTCGCGTATTTGGTGTATGCCCTGCGGATCCAATCCGTTAGTGGGTTCGTCCAGAATTAAAATTTCCGGGTCGTTGAGCAGGGCAGAGGCAATGGCCAAACGTTGCTTCATACCCAAAGAGTAGGTGCTGAATTTACTGTCCTTACGCTCCAAAAGTCCAACAATTTCCAGTTTTTCATCAATTTTTTGGTAATCTACTCCCTTAATTTTGCAAACTAATTTTAGGTTTTGTACGGCCGTCATGTATGGGTAAAAGTTGGGGCGTTCAATAATGGCGCCAACTTTTTTTAAAGCATCGTGCGTAGTGGTCTTGCCGTCAAACCAATGGAAACTGCCGTGGGTTTTGTTTACTACATTTAAAACAATGCCCAAAGTAGTCGATTTTCCACTGCCGTTTGGCCCCAAAATACCGTAAACATTGCCTTTGTTAATGGTAAACGATAAGTCTTTTACGGCCGTTAAATAGCCAAATTTTTTGGTGAGGTTGTTAATGGTAAGTATCGGTTCCAAACTGTAATTTTTAGTTGAACTTTTATGTACGACGATGCTTTACGGTTTTTGTTACAGTAATTTCACTTGTCTTTTTCTCTCACTAGGGCAGAAAGTCGCAAAGTTTTATTATTTTGATGTTTGAAAGAACCACTGCTAACAACAATACTTTTTTTGAATACCTTTACAATATGCAAGATTTAAAAATATCGAAGAAAAAGCCTTCGTTTCCCATAACGCCAAAACTGCACGATTATCTTTCAGAGTATAATCGCGACATGAAAATTCCTATTTTTTATGACGATTTGCTACGGTTTCAAGGCTCAATTGTGGTGTATGATAAAGATGATAACGATACGCTTTGGATTCGGGTATATTACAACGATTTTGAACGCGAGGAAATCGAGCTGTCTTTAAAAAAGGTGTACACCATTTTGCATTCCGATGGTAATGAAAGCGTATTGCCTTTTTTAAGTGTTGATGCTATTGATTATTGCACTTTCGGAAATTCGAAGCCTTTCCGTATAAAAGTCCGAAATATATTAAACGACAACTACACATACTTTTACGTAAAAACGGCTGATGCATCTCGGGTTTATGGTTTGGAACTGGAGCACATGCTGTCGCCTTATAATTTAAACTTTTTGGTTTATAAAGATACTTTGATTGAAGAGCACATTGCTGGTATTCCGGGAGATGAGTTTATCAAAAACTTTCTGCCAAAATGCGATAAATCTGAAAAATCGCAAATAGCCAAAGAGTTTGTAAAGTTTAACGAACGCTGTATGATTCGGCTTTTGGGTGACATGCGTTCCTACAATTACGTTATTGTGCCCACCCACGATTTTGATCATGTAGTGTATAAAATCCGTGCCATCGATTTCGATCAGCAGTCCTACGAGGGGAAATTCAATATTTACCGTCCGCAGTTTTTTAAAGAAAACCTTAAAATGGTGGAGTTGGTATCTGAAGGGATGCAAAAACTGTCCATTAACCAGTACAAAACCGAAGAGCGTTCTATCTTGGTAAAACGGCTAAAGAGTTTTCACGATCGGATTGATTTATTGTTGGATTGCATGCAAAACGATTCGATTTCTACCGAAGCGCACATCCATCTTTTAAAAATGAAGATTTTTGAATATACACAAGATGTAAAATTCAAAAAATGTAAAAATATGGGCGAAATCCTAAAGCGTTCATTAGAGTTTTTAACCCATAATTATGAAAATGTGAGTTTGGAAAAATTGAAGCAGAAGTAAGACTAGTGTTAAATTAACCGTATTTTGACGGAAAGATTGCTTCACCATACTTCCTCGCAATGACGCCATTACGAGATAGAGTTGTGGGATTGAAATAATCTTTTTCCGATATCTCAGAGTTAACCCGGTGCTAGTTCCAGTTTTCTTCAAAGTCGAGGTTGTCGTAATCGTCGAGGTCTAGGCCATCTTCAAATTCATCGAAATCATCATCTTCATCGGCTTCAAAGACGCGGTCGGGAGCAGTATCGGGCACTTGCCCTTGTACAAACATGAGGTTGGGGTAATCCTGACCTTCGGACTCTTCAACAATTTCGGCGAGTTCCACATAAAAAGTCCACATACTCAAAAAGTCGTACACGTAAATCAGTTTGGTTTGGGCTTCGTGCACCACGCTATCCAAAGCGGTTTCATTCATTAAACGGGCCGAATTGTCATCGCTCAAATCAAACAATGAAATTTCTTCACCTTGTTCCCACTGGTCATTACTGATGTAGAATGAAGCCATTTCAGAACCATCAAATCCAAACGACTGGGTAATGATGTTGTGCAAGTCTTCAAGGGTGTCGCTTTCACGGATTTCCAAATCGCGAAAAATATCGGCATCTGTGGTGTCGTTGTCTAAAATAACTCTAAATCGGTAAACCATGTGTGAAAAAATTGAGTTGCAAAGGTAGTTTTTTTATGTTATTTGGTAAAACGGTGCAAGGTAAATGTCATGGCGCTTAACAATAAAAATGCACCAATTTGATGAGCAAGGCCCAACCATAACGGCACACTCAATAAAATGGTGAAAATGCCCAAAATAAACTGAACAAACACAATAATAACAAGGCTGGAAACACTTTTTTGCTGAATGCTGGAGAGTGGTAGTTGTTTTGATTTTATCCAAAGCCATATTAATGAGGCCACCACCAAATAGGCCAAGGTTCTGTGCACAAACTGAATGCCGCTGGGGTTTTCAATTAGGTTTTTATAAAACGGTTCCAGCACATATACGGTATGGTGCATAAATTTGTTTTCGTTCATTAAAGGCCAGTGGTTGTGCAGTAAACCCGCTTTTAAGCCCGCCACAAATGCACCGTAAATAATTTGGACAATTAGAATGATAAAACTAACCATAATCCATTTTCTGAATTTAGGGAATTCAACAGGTTTTCTGTTTGGATAAATTAAATCTAGGGCCACCCACAAGGTAGCCGCAAAAGTTAAAAAGGCGGTTACCAGGTGTGCCGCTAACCTAAAGTGGCTTACATCGGGTTGGTCAACCAATCCGCTTTTAACCATGTACCATCCTAAAAACCCTTGAAATGCTCCTAAAGCCATTAAAATCAAGCTCTTTTTTATGGTGCTTTTTGTAAGCTGTTTTGTGATTAGGAAATACAAAAATGGAACAAAAAACACCATTCCGATAAGGCGTCCAATAACCCTGTGCAGCCATTCCCAAAAATAGATTTCCTTAAAATCTTCAAGCTCAAAATGATAGTTTAGTTTTTGGTATTCGGGGTATTGTTTGTAGAGCTCGAACGCCTCTTGCCACTCGGTTTCGTTCAAGGGCGGAATGGTACCGGTTATCAGTTTGTAGTTGGAAATGGACAGCCCGGAATCGGTCAACCGCGTAATGCCACCAACGAATACCATGATAAAAATCAATAAACAGCCCGTTAACAACCAGTATATTACCTTTTTGTTGTCTTTTTTTTTATTTGCCATGAATGAACGAATTAATGTTTTATATATTTTTTGAATATCCGTTTTTTGTTATACAATATTCAAATTCCAAATTCCAAGTTCCAAATTTCAAAAGGCTAAATTCCAAATTTCAAAAATGAGATGCTTCGACAGACTCAGCATGACAAACGTATTTTAATATTCTATCTCCAAACTTCTAGTCCCCAATCGCTTTAAGTCCTAATTTTTTACCTTTTTCCAACATTAATTGGTGTGCCGGACCGTATTCATTCGGGATATCGCCTTCCAAAATGGCCTCTTTAATGGCTTCCTTGATGATGCCTATTTCCTTTGAGGGTTGCAAATTAAAGGTTTCCATAATTTCTTCGCCAGAAATGGGGGGTTGGAAATTCCTAACATGATCACGTTCTTCAACTTCCACGATTTTTTCACGAACAATTTTGAAGTTGTTATGGTATTTTTTAAAGCGTTTTGGGTTTTTTGTGGTGATATCGGCTTCGCAAAGTGTCATTAAATCTTCCACGTAATCGCCGGCATCAAAAACCAAACGGCGCACGGCCGAATCGGTTACGATATCCTGAGCCAAAACAATGGGGCGTGAGCTCATCAGCACCATTTTTTGGACGAACTTCATTTTATCATTCAAAGGCATTTTTAGCCGTTTGAACAAGCGGTACACCATTTTTGAACCTTCAAATTCGTGTCCGTGGAACGTCCATCCTACTTTTTTACTGAATTTTTTGGTAGGCGCTTTTCCAATGTCGTGCAACAATGCGGCCCATCGCAGCCATAAATTATCGGTGTTTTCAGAAATATTATCGACCACTTCCAAAGTATGGTAAAAGTTGTCTTTATGTCGCTGACCCTCAATTTCGTCAATCCCTTTCAGCGCGGTCAATTCTGGTAAAATGTATTTTAACAGCCCTGTTTTTTCCAACAATAAAAATCCGATGGACGGTGTTTTGCTTTCCAGAATTTTGTTCAGTTCGGTAACAATACGTTCGTTGGTAATGATTTTTATACGCTCTGCGTTTTTTGTAATGGCTTTGAGCGATTCACTTTCAATTTTAAAATTGAGTTGCGTAGCAAATCGAATAGCCCTGAGCATCCGTAATGGGTCGTCGCTATAAGTTATATCGGGGTTTAATGGGGTGCGGATGATTTTTTTGTCTAAATCGGCCATCCCTTCAAACGGATCCAGTAAATCCCCAAACGTATTTTTATTTAAGCTTAGAGCTAACGCATTTATAGTGAAATCTCTCCGGTTTTGGTCGTCTTGCAATGTGCCATTTTCTACGGCTGGGTTTCGACTGTCTTCTGTATAGGATTCCTTTCGGGCACCAACAAACTCAATTTCAATATCATCATGGCGAAGCATAGCCGTGCCGTAGGTTTTAAACACTTGCACTTTGGGGGTGTTGGGCAAGTTTTTGGCGACTTGCTTTGCCAACTTTATGCCATCGCCAACCGCAACAACATCAATATCTTTCGCCGTTCCACGCTTTAAAAAATAATCGCGTACATAACCGCCTATTACGTAGCTTTCCAGATTTAATTCTGAAGCGGATTTAGAAATGACTTTAAAAATAGGGTGGTTAAGTGCTTCTTTATGATTCATTTTTCAATCGTCTTTTTTGCCACGAATACACGAATGTTTTTATAGAACTATTCTTTTATGGTCAAGGAAATCTTTGTGGAAATTTGTCAATATTGATAATTTACAGCCCGATACTTTTAAGTAATTAATGCATTGGGCTGTGTGTTTGTCCGTCAGTAATTCTACCGATTTAATTTCCAATATAATTTTATCGAACACGACAAAATCCGCATAAAATTTATGCTTTAAAATAGTGTCTTTGTAGGTTACTGAATATTCTTTCTCTCTCAGAAAAGGAATATTTCTTAACTTAAATTCATGTTCAATAGCATCTTTGTATACAATTTCAGAAAAACCACTTCCCAAGTTGTTGTAAACTTCAAACAGTACACCAACAATTTCATAACTCTCGTCTTTATATGCAATTCTGGACATTAAATTGTAGTGTTTTCTATTTTTAAACAGTTATGCCACGAATGCACGAATATTTTAAATATTTCCCTCGGTTGTAAAACATAACACGAAAATTTATTTTCTGGTTTGTTATGCTTTTTTTGCATAATAAAGGCTCAAAAGCAAAAATTATTCGTGTATTCGTGGCGACTTTTATGTTCTAATTACTTTTACCAAACCATTATTACTCAACTTAATAATTGAGGATGGTTTGTCGCAAATTTTTTCGCGCTGCAAATTTACAACATAGTCCACACCTTTTAAAACCTCGGGTGCTATTTCTTTAAATGATTTTGGGGTAAGCTCACCACTAATATTTGCCGAAGTGGACACAATGGCGCCGTTAAATTTTCTGGATAACCAAAAGCAGAAATCATCATTGGGGATGCGAATGGCGATGCTGCCATCGTCGGCAATCAAGTTTTCGGCTAAATTTTGGGCCTCATCGTAAATAATGGTGGTGGGCTTGTCGGTTACATCAATGATGTTTTGTGCCGCCACCGGAACCTGTTTTACGTATTTTTTTAGCATTCGGTCGTCTGCCACCAAACAAATTAGGGCTTTGCTATCTTCACGCTGTTTTAAATTGTACACTTTTTTAACGGCCTCAGGGTTACTGGCATCACAACCTATACCCCAAACGGTATCGGTGGGGTAGAGGATGAGGCCGCCGTTTTTTAAAACTTTAAGGGCGTTTTTTATTTCGGTATTTTGATTAGACATGATTTAAAATTTCTTTATAAACTTTAACGGTATTTTGGGCCATTTGGCTGGTTGTAAAGTTCTCGATGACCTTTTTATAGGATTGCGTTACAAATTTATCTTTTAACTCGGAATCGTTGGCAAGTTTCAAAACAAGCTCGGTTAGTTTTTTATCGTCGTGCATAGGGGCGAGAAGTCCGTTTTTTCCATCTTCAATAATTTCAGGAATACCGCCCACGTTGGTACTTACCACCGGGATTTTATGGTACATCGATTCATAAATAAATTGCGGCACACCCTCACTTTGCGAAGTCATCAGCGAAATATCAAACTGCGGAATAAAATTGGATGCATTGGGTGTATAACCCAAAAAGATCATGTGTTCAGTCAAACCCAATGCTTTAACACGGTCTAAAAGTGGTTGGGTACGTTCGGTAAAAGTACCAATTTGTACAAAAAGGAAATGGACTTTTTTTTCTTCGTTTACAATTCGGTTGGCTACGTTAACCCAAGTGTCCAAATGTTTGGCTCGAATATGGTTGGCCACGTTCCCAATAATCATTTTATCGTTTCCTATTTCAAATTTGTCACGAATTTTAAATGGCGTTTTGTCGCTTTTGGTTTTCAAGTTGGTGCCGTGATAAATGGTAACCAGTTTGCTGTGGTCTGTAATAGCCTTTTCTGAAACCCTTTTGGTCTCTTCCGAAACACAAAGGATTTTTTTGATTTTGGGGTAATTGTATTTGTAAAGCGTTTTTTTTCGTTGTTTAATTTCGAACGATGTTTTTTTGCTGAAAACAAATGGCGGTAAATTATAGATTTTATCGGCTATAATGGCCAGTTGAATGGCCGTGGTATCGTGTATGTGGATTAAATCGATTTTTTTAGACTTGCATATTCTGCCGAGTTTGAGTGAAAACCTTAAATCGATTTTTATGGACAAAGGAGCGGCAATGTGCTCTATTGACGTTTTTTTTAAACGCTCATGAAACGGCCCGTTTTTCACACAAAAAACAGTGTTGTTTATCTCTGGGTGGGTTGCGGCCAATTCGGTGCACAAGTTTTCAATATGGTTTTCGCCACCGCCCCAATTCGATACGCCCGACAAGTGTAAAATATTCATGTTTTATTGAGCAATAATTTGTTTTTGTTTCAACGAATCGCTTATGGGCGCCCCTTTTAAAAATAGCATAAAAAGCGGAATGCTTTTGGGCTTAATGAGCATTTTGAAAAAGAATTTTAATGTAAGCCACCATCTTAAAGTTTGATAGGCCCAATAGCCCGAATTTTTCCGTAAAACATATAAAAGAGAAATTTTCAATTCCTTTTTAATAGCTAGGTTTTTTTCGGTGCTTTGTCCTTTGTAGTGGATAAATTGCCCTTCTGGAACCAAATAACAGTCGCCTTTTTCTGAATTTTTTGCTATGCGGTAGCACAAATCGGTTTCTTCGTAATAAAGAAAAATATTGGTGTCGAAACCGCCTACTTTATGAAAGTTTTCGGCCTTAACCACCAAAAACGACCCCGGTACACTTTGCACTTTCAAAGGCTTGTTATAAACTTTTTGGCGCTGGGGATATTTTTTCGGGTTGGTTTTTTCCAATAGTTTTCTTCCGAAAAGCTCGCGTTTCAAACTTAAAAAATGGTCGAAAGATTTTTGAACCTCGCCTTTTTCGTTGTATTGCTGCGGACAACAAACAGCCGCATTGTTGTGGCTCTCAAAAAACTTAAGCACGATATCCAAACAATCGTTCCGTAAAATCGTATCGTTGTTTATAAAGGCATAATGTTTTCCGTTGGCAAATTGAACACCGTACATGTTTCCGCCACCAAAACCGGTGTTATATCGGCTCCTTACTAATTTTATATGCGTTTGTTTCAAGGCTTCGACACTGTGTTTTAGTGTTTCGAAATCTTTGGTTTTTGAAGCGTTATCAACCACAACTATTTCGTAAGAAACAGCATCCGAAGTTTTTTCTAAAATAGACTTAATGCAATTTATGGTAAAATTGGAAGAATTGTAATTTATAATTATTGCAGAAATGTCTTTCATGAGCACGGGTGGGTTATCGGTCAAAAATACAAGTTGAGGGCAGATAAAACAAATGAAAATAGAGCTATTAGTTCGGTTTACTTTTTATTTGGATATATTTGTGGCGAATGCAATCGAAATAAGGAAAATTACGTAAAAATAAGTTGCAGGATAAAAACGAAAAAGTGATTAAAAGGTTAGTAATATCGCCAAAATTTGAATCGGAAACAGAGGACATTAAAAGTGCTATCGATAATTTTGATAATCACAAGCAAATATTGGGAGATGCCGAACGAAACGTGATTAAAATTGTTGAAATTAAAGGGGCGAAACATACCATAAAATCCTTTAAAGTACCTAATGCACTTAATCAATTGGTGTATCGTTTTTTAAGAAAAAGTAAGGCGCAGCGCTCATTTGAATATGCCCAAAAACTTTTGGATTTGGGTATAAAAACACCGCACCCAGTAGCTTACCAACTGGAAACCACCCCGTTTTTATTTAAAAAAAGCTATTACGTAAGTGAATTGGTAGATTGCGATTTAACTTATCGGGAGCTTACAACCGATTTCAGCATTGAAGACCATGAGCCGATTTTGCGAGCGTTTACTAGATTTACCTATAAGTTACATGAAAACGGAGTGAATTTTTTAGACCATTCACCAGGAAACACATTGATAAAACGAATAGAAGGCGGTTACGAATTTTATCTCGTAGATTTAAATAGAATGGAATTTGGTAAGATGGATTTTGAAACCCGAATTAAAAATTTTGCCAAACTAACCATCCATAAGCCGATGATTGAGGTGATGAGCAATGAATACGCTAAATGTTCAGGCGAGGACGAGCAACGGATTTTTGATGTTATGTGGCAAGCTACGGTAGATTTTCAAGACCAGTTTTATAAAAAAATACGTTTAAAAAAACGGATTTTCTTTTGGAAGAAAAAGTATAAATCACGCCCAAGCAGGTCGCCCATTCAGTAAAACTTTATCTAGTATGAAAGGCAATTTTGGAGAGCAGGTTTACTTTACATTGGTACATAAATGGAAATATTTATGGGCCATGTTGATGGCTAAATTTTCGGCATCGGCCTCAAAAAAAATAAAGGATGTCGTTTTCGTGGCGCGCGAGTTGGATAAAGAATGGATTTTTGGAGCAAAGGTCCGTAGACTTTCTAGATATTCTTCACTAAATGCTACGACGCATTACCATAATAAGTTACGTGATTTACCCGATGCCGATGGCTATTTTTTTATTTATCAAAATTACTTTTGTCGATGCATAAGGAGCAAACCTAGTATTTTGAACAAAAAGAACATTGTGATGTTCACGCACCCCAATTGGGATAAAAAATACTCGAAAACGCATGTGGTTTGGTGTCTCAATAAGGCCGATTATATTATTTGTTTGAATTCTGAAATTAAAACCTATTTAACTAAAATTGGTGTTAAGCCAGAACTGTTAAAAGTGTTGCATATCGGGACTTCTTCGAAGTTTTTTTACAGCCACGAGCGCGGAACTGGTGATATTGGGTTCTGTTCCAGTTTTCATGTTAGAAAAAATCCAAAGCTGCTTTACGATATCGTGAAGCACATGCCGAATAGAATGTTTCATCTTATTGGGCAAAATTGGGATAATTATTATGGGTTTCAGGAGATTTTAAATTTACCGAATTTCACATATCACAGAGAGATTCCGTATGAAAAATATCCAGAAATGTACAGTAAATTAGATGTGTTCGTTTCACCTTCATTGTTGGAAGGTGGGCCTGTACCGGTTTTAGAGGCTATGATGTCCAATTGTGTGCCGGTGGCTTCAAAAACGGGCTACTGCACGGATTTGATTAACCATGGCGAAAACGGATTTTTATTTGATGTAAAAGCAACTTATGAGGATGTCATCCCATTAATTGAAAAAGCCTTTCAGCTTAAAGCAAATATACGGCAAACGGTTATGCCTTACACTTGGGAAAACTGTGCTAAAACGATTGATGGGTTGTTTTTAAGTTAGTGGTTTTTCTGCTGCAGCTCCCGCAGTTTGGTGTATTTTAAAAATGTAATGTTGGCGGTTTGTACGCAAATAATAAAGCCGTTCAATCCGTCCAAAAAACCCAATCTTAAAACGTACGATTTAAAAAATGCCCAAGTGGGATTGAAAATGATTTTCCACATGGGAGCTTTTTTGCCCAGTTCGAAATAGGCTTGTGCTGAAAGGTTAGAAAAGTGTTCTGTTTTTAAATTGAATTCTGAATAACTTTGATAAGTATAATGGAGAATATCGCCTTTTAGCTGACCAACTGAAGCCGATGGAGTGTTCATTTTTACGGTCTCGTGAACTTTATTGCCTTTCCACTGGGCTTTTCGCCTATCGAAAACACGCAATTTTTTGTTGGGGTACCAATCGGCATGTTTTATCCACTGTCCGCAAAAATTATTGAATCGGTTGGCGGAATAGCCGTCCAATTTCCAATTGTTTTTTAGTTCGATGATGGATTCCTGTAAGCGTTCAGAAAGCGCTTCATCGCCATCGAGCGATACCACATAATCGTATTTGGCCTGTTTAAGAGCAAAATTTTTCTGCTCGATATAGCCCAAAAATTCCTGTTCAATAAAAGTAGCCTTGTATTTTTCGCAAATGGCTTTGGTGTTGTCGGTTGAAAATGAATCGACTACCACAATTTCATCAACCACAGGCACCAAAGACTGTAAGCATTTTTCAATGTTTCGTTCTTCGTTAAAGGTAATGATGACGCCCGATAGTTTAACCATATTGCTGTTTTGATAAGGCAAAAATA
>JAUIKY010000059.1 GCA_030430535.1 Bacteroidia bacterium | reverse complement strand
TAAAAATGATATTTCAAAAGGCTATCAATTGGCCATGGGGCTTATGGCATTAATGGGAACCGCCCTGTTTTTATTCTGCTTTTTTACCACCAAAGAACGCGTAGAGCATAAAGTGGAAGATAAACCGCTATTTGAACAATTCAAATTGTTGTTGCAAAACGGGCAATGGACGCTCCTGTTTGGGGTGTGCTTTTTTGGCACGGTAGGTTATGTTATCCGCAATTCGGTGGCTATTTTCTACGCCAAATATTTTTTGGGTGGCGATGCCAGTGTACAGTCTTCGTTTATGGCAACAGGGGTAGTGGCGGCTATTTTGGCCATGCCAGCATCAACCTTTATAACCAAGCGCTATTGCAAGGTGAAACTTTTTAAATGGACACAGCTAGCTGTTGGAGTCATCAGTTTAATTATGCTTTTAGTGGTTAACCCCGGAAATATGGCATTAGCTTACGTATTGTATTTTGTACTTTCTTTCGTGGTCGATTTGCATGCGCCGGTATTTTGGTCGGCTATCGCAGAAGCCGTTGATTACGGTCATGCCGAATCGGGAAAGCGGGTATCCGGGCTATCGTTCGGGGGGATTTCATTCGCACAAAAATTAGGTATGGGCATAGCTGGGGCTGCTGTGGGTTATTTATTGGATTTCTTCGAGTATGTACCAAAAGCAGAAACACAAACTGAATATGCACTTTGGGGCATTGTACTGATGCTAACGGTCATCCCAGGGCTATTCCATGTTGTTATGGGCGGACTCATGTTCCGATATAAAATCACCGATTCGTATTACGAAACCATTAAAACCAAATTGAATATTTAAAATGGATAAAACCAGAACAAACCATCCTATTGTTGAACAACGCGCCGATCCGTTTGTTTACAAACATACCGATGGGTACTATTATTTTACGGGATCAGTGCCTACTTATGACCGAATTGAGCTTAGAAAAGCAAAATCGATTGAGGGCTTAAAACAGGCCGAAACCTTTGATGTTTGGTTTAAACATAAAAGCGGACCGATGAGCCGCCATATATGGGCGCCCGAAATCCATTATTTAGATGGAAAATGGTATGTTTATTTTGCAGCCAGCGAAGAGGAAGATATTTGGAAATTAAGGCCCTATGTGCTGGAATGCAAAGGTCAGGATCCTTTAAATGATGAATGGGAGGAATTGGGGCAAATGCAAGCCGCTGATGGCGACAATAAAAGCTTTATCGATTTTTCTTTGGACGGAACGGTGTTTGAAAATAACGGGAAGCGCTATTTCTGTTGGGCAGAAAAAACGGGCGGACAGTTCGCGGCATCCAACTTGTATCTGGCCGAAATGGAGTCACCAATAAAATTAAAAACGACACAATTCATGCTTACCACTCCAGATTACGATTGGGAGCGCATCGATTTTTGGGTGAACGAAGGGCCAGCGGTTATTAAAAATAAAGGAAAAATCTATATTACATTTTCAGCCAGTGCTACAGGAAGCTGCTACTGCATGGGCTTGATGGAAGCTGATGAAGATGCCGATTTATTGGACAGAAACGCTTGGAGAAAATCCAGATATCCTGTGCTGCAAACCAATGAAGAAAAGGGGATATATGGTCCCGGGCACAATAGTTTTACAGTTGATGAAAATGGAAACCCGCTAAGTATTTACCATGCCAGAGATTATGAAAAAGCCGTTGGCGACCCAACCTTTGTCCCCAAAACAGATACGAGACCATTGGATGAAATTATCGCCGATCCCTTATATGATCCCAACCGACATGCTAGGGTTATGGAAGTGAAATTTGATAAAAATGGGCGGCCATTTTTTGAGTATTATTAATAAAAGAGCATCTCTACTTAAAGTTAATTCAAGAACTACTAACTTCTAATTTATAGTTTATTACCCTAAGTTGTAATATGGATTTCAGTGCTTTGTAAAAAATTAAAAGTGTGTTTGTTACACTTATTAATTTGTTTACTATATTTGTAAAATAAAAATAAGCACATGAAACCGACATGTTTAAAATCATCATTAAACACGCAGCAGAATGATTATTTTAATCATCAAAGGTTACATGTGACCGTTGAAAAAACAATAAAAATAAGCACATGAAAAAATATACCATAGGTATGGACTTTGGTTCCGATTCGGTTAGGGCATTGTTGGTTGACACAGCAACAGGCGAAGAATTGGCTACCGCAGTTCATTACTACGCCCGATGGAAAGATGGAAAGTATTGCGAACCCTCAAAAAGTAAATTCAGGCAACACCCTTTAGATTATATTGAAGGAATTGAAACTACCGTTAAGTCGGTATTGGCTCAAGTTGATGAAAGCGTAGCAAAAAACGTGGTGGGGATTGGAGTCGATACTACGGGGTCAACGCCCGTAGCGGTTGATAAAACCGGTACGCCATTGGCGCTTTTAAAAGGTTTTGAAGAAAACCCCAATGCCATGTTCGTGCTTTGGAAAGATCACACTGGTATTAAAGAAGCCGATGAAATCAATGCCCTTTGTAAAAAGTGGGACATCGATTATTCGCAATACGAAGGTGGTATTTATTCTTCAGAATGGTTTTGGTCAAAAATTTTACACGTTTCTAGAGCAGACAAAAGCGTTTACGAAGCCGCGCATTCGTGGGTGGAGCATTGCGACTGGGTGCCGTTTTTATTAACTGGTGGCACCGATGTGTCGCAAATGAAACGTAGCCGTTGTGCAGCTGGGCACAAAGCCTTATGGCATGAGTCTTTTGGTGGGTTACCGCCAAACGATTTCTTTGTGGCTTTAGATCCGCTTTTGGATGGATTTACCGATCGATTGTTTAAGGAAACCCATACTTCAGATGTTTCCGTAGGAACACTTTCACCAGAATGGGCCAATAAATTAGGACTTTCAACCAATGTTGAGGTTGCTGTTGGTGCTTTCGATTGCCACATGGGCGCGGTAGGTGTAAATATTGAGCCCTACTTCTTAACGAAAGTGATGGGGACGTCAACTTGCGATATTTTAGTCACTCCAAAAGACGAAAAAGAGCATTTAGTAAAAGGCATTTGTGGACAGGTAGATGGTTCGGTGGTTCCCGGTATGTTGGGACTTGAGGCTGGGCAATCGGCTTTCGGAGATATCTACGCTTGGTATAGCCGTTTATTGGCTTGGCCGGTTCAAGAATTAATTGGTAATTCTTCCCTAATTGACAAGGCCACCCAAGAAAAATTGATAGATGAAGCTTTATCAAATTTGTTACCAAAATTAAGTGAAGCAGCAGCCAAAGAGCCTATTGGAGCTTCTGGCGAATTAGCTTTGGATTGGATGAATGGACGAAGAACTCCTGACGCCAACCAAAATTTAAAAGGGGTTATTTCTGGAATTAACTTAGGAAGTACTGCGCCAAAAATATTCAGAGCTTTAGTAGAATCCACCTGTTTTGGTGCAAAGAAAATTGCCGACCGATTTGTAGAAGAAGGCATCCCTATTAAAGGGGTTATCGCCATTGGAGGAATAGCCCAAAAATCACCATTTGTTATGCAAATGATGGCCGATGTTTTAAATGCTCCTATTAAAGTGGTAAAATCCGAACAAGCCTGCGCCCTTGGTGCGGCCATTTTTGGAGCAGTGGCTTCAAAAGCCCACAACGATACCGTTGAAGCTATGGATGCCATGGGAAGCCCTTTTGAAAAGGTGTATTCACCTAACGTCGAGAATGTTTCAGCTTACCAAAAAGTATATGAGGATTACAGCAATTTTGCCGTAAATATTGAAGATTTCATCATGAAAAATATTTAAAATGAGTAAATATAAAGATTTAAAACAGGAATGCTACGAGGCCAATATGCAGCTCAATGAGCTGAATCTGGTGGTTTATACCTTTGGAAACGTAAGTGCGGTAGACCGCGAAAATAAAGTGTTCGCCATTAAACCAAGTGGTGTAGCTTATGAGGAATTAAAACCAGAAGATATCGTTATTGTTGATTTTGACAATAATATTATTGAAGGTACGATGCGTCCGTCATCCGACACTAAAACGCACGCTTACCTTTACAAGCATTGGGAAGAAATAGGAGGTATTGCCCATACCCACGCTACGTATTCCGTGGCTTGGGCACAGGCACAAATGGACATTCCTATTTTCGGTACGACGCATGCCGACCATTTAACGGCCGATATTCCGTGTGCGCCACCGATGCGCGACGATCTAATTGAAGGAAACTACGAGCATAATACAGGCATCCAAATTATTGATTGTTTCAATGAAAAAGGATTGTCGCATACCGAAGTGGAAATGGTGCTTTTAGGAAACCACGGTCCGTTTGCTTGGGGAAAAAATGCAGCCAAGGCGGTGTATAACAGTAAAGTATTGGAGGTTTGTGCCGAAATGGCTTATTTGACTAGGCAGATTAACCCTAATGCACCACGATTAAAAGATTCATTAATTAAAAAACACTACGACCGCAAGCACGGAGCAAATTCATACTACGGTCAATAAAACAAACAAAAAATAAAATGATAGATATTTCAACAAAAGAGGTTTGGTTCATTACTGGAAGCCAAGATTTATACGGCGACGAAGCTTTAAAGCAAGTGGCTAAAAATTCCACTGAAATCGCGAATACACTAAATAATTCGGCGTTAATTCCTGTAAATGTTGTGTTTAAGCCCATCGTAAAATCTTCCGACGAGATTTTCGAAACCCTAACCGCAGCCAACCAAGAAAAAAACTGTATTGGTGTCATTACTTGGATGCACACCTTTTCACCTGCAAAAATGTGGATCCGAGGGTTAACCGCACTTCAAAAGCCACTATGTCATTTGCATACGCAATACAATAGAGATATTCCTTGGGGCACTATTGATATGGATTTTATGAACTTGAACCAGGCGGCACATGGCGATCGTGAATTTGGGTTTATGGTAAGCCGTTTGCGTAAAAACAGAAAGGTTGTAGTAGGACACTGGTCGTTAGATACCGTACAAAAGAAAATTGGTGATTGGACACGTGTTGCTGCTGGTTGGGATGATTGGCAAGGCGCTAAGTTTGCCCGTTTTGGTGATAACATGCGTTTTGTGGCCGTTACCGATGGCGATAAAGTAGAAGCCGAAACTAAGTTCGGTTTTTCTGTAAATTCTTACGGGATTGGTGATTTGGTAAAACTTATCGATGCCGTTTCGGATGATGCGGTTAACGATTTAGTAAAAGAATATGAAGCCTCTTACCACATGGCCGAAGAGTTATTGGAAGGCGGGGAAAAAAGACAATCTTTATTCGATGCGGCACGTATTGAATTAGGTTTGGAAAAGTTCCTCGTTGATGGCGGCTTTAAAGGTTTCAGCGATACGTTTGAAGATTTATATGGTATGAAACAGTTGCCAGGTATTGCCGTACAGCGATTAATGCAAAAAGGTTACGGTTTTGCTGGCGAAGGCGATTGGAAAACTGCAGCATTAACGCGTGCGATGAAAGTGATTGGTTCTGGTCTTGAAGGCGGAAATGCTTTTATGGAGGATTATACCTATCACTTAGATCCTGCGGCACCAAGAATTTTAGGGTCGCACATGTTAGAGGTTGATCCTGTTTTGGCAGCCGATAAACCATCTTGCGAGGTGCATCCTTTAGGAATTGGCGGAAAAGAAGATCCAGTGCGTTTAGTGTTTAACGGAAGGGCAGGCGATTCGCTTGTTGCAGGCTTAATGGATTTTGGTAACCGTTTTAGGTTACTAATCAACAAAACCGTTGGTGAGGAAGTTACTGAAGCGTTACCAAATTTACCAGTAGCCCGCGTCATGTGGAAACCATTACCCGATTTTGAAACGGCATGCGAAGCTTGGATTTTAGGAGGTGGTGCGCACCATACTTGTTACAGCGAAAACATTTCGGTTGAACAAATGGAAGACTTTGCTGAAATGGCTGGAATTGAGGCTTTAGTTATTGATGAAAACACAACTATTAGGGATTTCAAAAATACCATCAAAGCCAACGAAGCCTATTACATGTTCAAATAGTCAAAAATAATAAACTAAATATATCACCACTATGAGAGTTTTAAAACGTTCTTTTTTTAGTATTTTGCTCCTCGCATTTGTAGGGCTAAATACCCATTGTAAAAACAGTAAAAAAGAAAATCCGAGCGAAACTATGGAAGTTCCAGCAGAAAAGACATCAGCAATTACCAAATCCGAATACGGAAAAATGCCAGATGGCACCACCGTAGAGCAATACGTACTAAAAAATGCCAATGGCGTTGAAATGGACGTGATTACTTATGGAGGTAGAATTACATCTTTAAAAGTACCCAACAAAAATGGCGAATTTGAAAACGTAGTTTTAGGTTTTGATAATTTAGACGATTACTTGGAGGACAATCCATTTTTTGGTGCGCTTATCGGTCGTTTTGGAAACCGTATCGCAAAAGGTAAATTCTCATTAAACGGTGAAGAATACAGTTTAGCTACCAACGATGGTTCTAACCATTTGCACGGTGGTGTAGATGGTTTCGACCGTGTGGTTTGGAAGGCCGAACCAATTGAAGGAGGCGAGAGCCCAGCGTTAAAATTAACCTATTTAAGTGCTGATGGCGAAGAAGGCTACCCCGGAAACCTAAACGTTACCGTAGTATATACCTTAACCAACGATAATACTTTGGAAGTAGATTACAGTGCAACAACCGATAAAGCTACCGTAATCAACTTAACGCAGCATGCCTATTTCAACCTTACTGGAGATTTCAGTAAAGCTATTTTAAACCACGAAGTAGCCATCAATGCCGATGCGTTTTTACCGGTTGATGGTACTTTGATTCCTACTGGAGAAATTAGAAAAGTAGCGGGTACACCGTTCGATTTTACTTCTGCAAAAGCCGTTGGAAAAGAAATAAACGCCGAAAACAAGCAATTGGAATTGGGTAAAGGTTACGATCATTGCTGGGTTTTAAATGGAGAAAAAGGAAATTTGCGTTTAGCGGCATCAGCTTTCGATAAAGAAAGTGGTCGTTTAATGGAAATTTTTTCAACGGAACCGGGCATTCAGTTTTATACTGGGAATTTCTTGGATGGTACTTTACCTATGCCTAATGGGGGCACTTATGCCCACCGTACCGGTTTTTGTTTAGAAACGCAACATTATCCAGATTCGCCTAATCAGGAAAAATTTCCTTCTGCAGTTTTAAATCCAGGAGAAACCTACACATCAAAAACTTCTTTCAAATTTTCTGTTAAAAAAGAAGAATAAGTGTATCTTGTGACCCGATTTTAAAAAATTACTAACTAAACTGAATTAAATTATGGGATTGATATCTTTTGCAGCCTTTACACTTTTGGTTGCCGTAATAGCTTGGTGGTCTACAAGAAAGACCGATGAAACATCTTCCGATGGCTATTTTCTTGGGGGAAGAAGCTTAACAGGGCCGGTTATTGCCGGGTCGTTATTGCTTACCAACCTATCAACCGAACAGATTGTAGGAATGAATGGTGTATCGTTTAGAGACGGTATTCCTATTATGGCTTACGAAGTAGTTGCTGCAATAGCTATGGTGTTTACAGCCTTTGTACTGTTGCCAAAATATTTAAAGAGTGGTATCGCTACCGTTCCGCAGTTTTTGGAAGACAGATATGGCAAATCAACAAAAACCATAGTGTCGTTACTGTTCTTATTGGGCTACGCTATTTCCATGTTGCCAACGGTGTTGTACTCTGGAGCACTGGCCATTAATACCATGTTTGATATTCCTGAAATGTTGGGTACGGGGCCAAAAGCAACCCTTTGGATAACCGTTTGGACTATCGGTATTATTGGTAGTATCTATGCGATTTTTGGAGGATTGAAGGCTGTTGCCGTTTCCGATTCCATTAACGCTGTTGGTTTAATTGTTGGAGGCTCGCTCATTCCTATTTTTGGTCTGATGAAAATAGGTGACGGAAGCGTATTCAAAGGATTGAAAATCTTAACGACAGAGTTGCCCGAAAAATTCAATATTATTGGAGGGCCAGATTCCGATGTGCCGTTTTGGACACTGTTTACCGGGATGATTATCGTAAACTTTTATTACTGGGGAACCAACCAGGCCATTATTCAAAGAGCACTTGGAGCTAAAAATTTACAGGAAGGTCAAAAAGGACTTTTATTGGCCGCTTTCATCAAAATTTTAGGGCCATTCATAGTAGTACTTCCAGGTATTATCGCTTTCTATCTTTTTAATGGCGATTTGGCAAATGCCGATGAGGCTTACCCAATGGTTGTAAAAGCTGTATTGCCTTTGGCATTTATCGGTTTCTTCGCCGCGGTATTGTTCGGAGCTATTTTGAGTTCTTTCAACAGTGCCTTGAACAGTTCGGTAACCTTATTCGGATTGGATTTTTACAAAGAGTATATCAATAAAGATGCTACCGAAAAGCAGGTGGTAAAAGCTGGTAAAACCTTCGGTATTGTTTTGGCATTGTTCTCGATGGCTATTGCACCGCTTTTATATGGTGTGCAAGGTGGTGTGTTCACGTACCTTCAAGAGCTTAACGGAACGCACAGTGTGCCTATTTTAGCGATTATTATTGTGGGTATTTTTACCAAACGTGTTTCTGGAAAAGCCGCCAATATTGCTATTTTGTTCAGTGCCATTGTTTATTTGGTGTTGTTGTATGTAGTGCGTCCAATGTGTATTGAATCGGGTACATTCTTCCCGCATTTCTTACACTTAATGGGAATGTTGTTTGTGCTAGTGGTTGTCATCATGTTCGTGGTGAGCAAGTTTTACCCAAGAGAAACAGATTACCTACAAGAGTACACCAAAAAAGTGGATATTACACCATGGAAATTCTTAAAACCTGTTGGCTATGCCGTTGTTGCAGCCGTTATAGGTTTATATATTTATTTGTCATAAAAGGAAATCATTTCAAATAACATTGAAAAGGGAGCTATTTTTTTAGCTCCCTTTTTTTATTAAAAAAATTTGTATATTTGCATACCAGAACAGAACAGAACGGTTTAATGATTTTCGACCTCGATTTTAATAGTGAAATTCCAAAGTACCAACAATTGGTTAATGCCGTTAATGATGCTTTGGCCAATAATACGATTTCAAGTGGCGATCCGTTGCCATCTGTAAATTCCATATGCAACGATTATAATTTATCGCGAGATACCGTTTTTAAGGCCTATACCATTTTAAAGGACAATGGGGTAGTGGAGTCCGTGCCGAATAAAGGGTATTTTGTGGCCCACACCACCCGAAAAGTCCTTTTGGTTTTAGATACTTTCAAGGCTTACAAAGAGGTGCTTTACCATGCCTTTGTCAATAATTTGCCAAAGAATATTATTGTTGATGTGCAGTTCCATCATTATAACATCGCGAATTTTAAAACCATTTTGAATAATAGCAAAGGGAAATATTTCAAGTATGTGGTGATGACTTTCAACCATAAGGAAGTACCCGCAACTTTATCTGAAATCGATAATAATAATTTATTGCTGATAGATTGGGAGGTACATTCAAAAGCAAGTAACAATTTTGTGTTTCAGGATTTTGGGAAGTCCTTTTTTGAAGCTTTGGAAGACGCTATCGTTGCTTTCAGAAAGTATAAGAAATTGGTGTTTGTTTATCCCACGTTTACCAAGCATCCCACCGAATCGGTTTCCTATTTTAAAAAATTCTGTGAAGCCCATCAATTCAAATATAAAGTGGTTACCGACCCCGATGAATTTGTGGTAGCCCAAAGTGAAGCTTATATAAGTGTGAGCGATAGAATTTTAGGTGCTTTTTTGGAACAATGCCGAAACAAAAATTTTGAGCCAGGAAAGGATGTAGGTTTTCTGTCTTACAACGAAACGCCAATGAAACCCTTTATTTACAAAGGTATATCGGTGGTTTCAACCGATTTTAAACAAATGGGAGCCAAGGCCGCCAGTTTTGTAACATCAAATGAACCATTACAAATTTATATCCCCACAACATTAACGTTAAGAGAATCTTTATAAACTATGTACTATTTAGGATTAGACATTGGGAGCTCATCAATAAAAGCCGCTATGGTCGAAATGGCCACAGGAAAGAGCGTGGGCGTGGTGCAAGAGCCCGAAACTGAAATGGGCATGTATGCCGAAAAAAATGGCTGGGCTGAACAAGAACCCAACGATTGGTGGCAACATGTTTGCAATGCCATCAAAAAACTAAAAAAGCAGTACAACATAACCGCCGACCAAATAAAAGGTATAGGTATTTCGTACCAAATGCACGGTTTGGTTATTGTTGATGAAGCAGGCCAACCGCTAAGGAAAAGCATCATTTGGTGCGATAGCCGAGCGGTTGAGCATGGAAACAAGGCTTTCGCCGAAATAGGAGCAGAACAATGTGCGTCGCATTTATTGAACTCTCCCGCTAATTTTACGGCTTCAAAACTAAAATGGGTGAAAGAAAACGAGCCTGAAACGTTTAAAAAAATTCACAAGTTTATGCTGCCGGGCGATTATATCGCCTTTAAATTTTCAAATGTCATCAATACGACTATTTCCGGACTTTCCGAAGGCATTTTTTGGGATTTTAAAAACGATAGTGTAGCCGATTTTCTTATAGAGCATTACGGTATCGATAAAAATTTAGTGCCCGATATTGTAGATACCTTCGGAAATCAATCCGTCGTCGATAAAAAAGGAGAGGCCGAGAGTGGCATTGCTGCTGGAACGCCCATTTTTTACCGAGCTGGAGACCAGCCCAACAACGCATTGTCTCTAAACGTTTTTAATCCAGGAGAAGTGGCTGCCACAGGCGGAACCTCGGGGGTAGTTTATGCTATAACCGATAGCCAGTCGGTAAAGGAAAGCGCAAGGGTAAATAATTTTGCACACGTTAACTATATAAAGGGTGATGCTCCAAAAATAGGGAAGCTGTTATGTATTAACGGTGCTGGTATTCAGTACCGTTGGCTATTGAACAATTTGGCTGTAGATTCGTATGAAGACATGAACACCCTAGCCGAAAATACGCCTGTAGGATCTGATGGAGTGGTTTTAATCCCTTTCGGAAATGGTGCCGAACGCATGCTTAACAACCAAGAAATTGGCACGCGCATAGTCAATCTAAACCTGAACAACCACAACAAAAAGAATTTGTGTCGCGCCGCATTGGAAGGCATTGCCTTTTCGTTCGTGTACGGCGTTGAAATATTAAAATCTGACGGCATAAAACCTAGCGTCATCCGTGCCGGAAATGATAATCTGTTCCGTTCTAATATTTTTGCCACTACGGTAGCCACATTAATTGAGCAGGACATTGAAATTTATAACACCACTGGGGCTATTGGCGCGGCTCGTGCAGCCGGTTTGCATCAAGGTGACTTTGAAAGTTTTGGTAAAAACATCATCAACAACGATTATGTAATGACGTATAAACCCCTAAGCGACCGCTCTGCTTTTGTGGAGGCTTATAACAATTGGAAAAACGAACTCGAACTCATTTTAAATAAAAAAATCAACAAATAAATATTCAAAAAATTATGGCATTAATAGGCAACAAGGAATACTATAAAGGTATTGGCGACATTAAGTTTGAAGGTAAGGAATCAGATAATCCGTTAGCTTTTAAATACTACAATCCCGATCAAGTGGTAGCGGGAAAAACCATGCGCGATTGGTTTAAATTTTCGGTAGCGTATTGGCACACGTTCTGCGGACAGGGGAGCGATCCATTTGGTCCGGGAACGTTGAATTTTGAATGGGACAAATCTTCGGATGCCATCCAAGCGGCCAAGGACAAAGCCGATGCCGCTTTCGAGTTCATTACTAAAATAGGCTTTGGCTATTACTGTTTCCACGATGTGGATTTGGTGAGGGAAGGCCATTCTTTTTCAGAGTTGGAATCCCGCTTGGCCACCATCACCGATTACCTAAAACAAAAGCAGGCCGATTCTGGGGTGAAACTGCTTTGGGGAACGGCAAACTGTTTCTCTAACCCACGTTACATGAACGGGGCGGCTACCAACCCAGAGTTCGATGTGGTGGCACGTGCTGGCGGACAGGTTAAATTAGCGTTAGATGCTACGATAGCGTTAAATGGTGAAAACTACGTGTTCTGGGGCGGTCGCGAAGGTTACATGAGTCTGTTGAATACCGATATGGGGCGCGAACTGGATCACATCGGGCAATTCTTGACCATGGCTAGGGATTATGCCCGTGCACAAGGCTTTAAAGGAAATTTCTTCATCGAGCCAAAGCCTATGGAGCCGATGAAGCACCAGTACGATTTTGATTCGGCTACAGCCATTGGCTTCCTTAAGGAGTACGGATTGGACAAAGATT
>JAUIKY010000012.1 GCA_030430535.1 Bacteroidia bacterium | reverse complement strand
TTATCGTCTACCTGGCCCCACAAAAACACTTTTCGTTCTTCAAGCAATTTAGTATCTATTGCGTCTTGTACTTTTATTGGTTTACTCATAATGTTCTTTTATTCTTTATTTTGTTCTAAAATAAAAAAAGGTTCGCCATAACGGCAAACCTTTTTAGTTTTTCTTTTTCATTATGTTTTGAGCATCAAATTTTTTGCGCATTAAACACACACCAAAATTGTGCTGATTTTAAATTTAGATGCTTGGGCTAGTTTTTACAAAAGCGAATCGATGGCATCTGTGTATGCATTTTTAGGCGCCACACCAACTTGTCTTCCAACAACTTCTCCATTTTGAAACACCAAAACCGTTGGAATGTTACGCACACCGTACTTAGCTGCAAATTCTTGATTGGCATCAACATCTACCTTTCCTACAACGGCTTTGCCTTCGTACTCGTCGCTAATCTGCTCGATAATTGGCCCTACCATTCTACATGGTCCGCACCAGGCTGCCCAAAAATCTACCAATACGGGTTTGTCACTTTTTAATACTGTTTCCTCAAACGTTGCATCTGTTATTTCTAATGCCATGATATTTATACTTTAAATGTTTTCAACTTATTTTTATTTCACAAAATTAGTCAAAAAAAACTCTAAAGCTTACAAACCGACAATTTGTTTTGTTTATAGTTTTATCAATTCACATTATTGTTAGTCCATTACCCAAAATCATTTTAAATTACTTTTTGGCACAACTAAATAAAACCGAAGAATAAACTACCTTTGCCCCTTTAAAACAGCACTAAACCAGCCATTGCCATGACCAAGATAATGGTTATCATCCCTGCTTTTAACGAAGAAAGCTCCATTGCCAACGTTATAAGCGACATCCCCAATATAGTTGAGGAAATTATTGTGGTGAGCAATAATTCTACCGATAATACGGAAATCAACGCTAAAAAAGCAGGGGCCACAGTTTTGTCCGAACCTCATAAAGGCTATGGCTATGCCTGTTTAAAAGGCTTGGAATATGTCGCCACAAAAGCTACCAAACCAGACATTATTGTTTTTCTTGACGGCGATTACAGCGATTACCCAGAAGAACTTACCAAAATAGTGGCTCCGATAATTGATGATGATATCGACTTTGTAATTGGCGCCCGAACCAAACAAATGAGAGCACCAGGATCCATGACTTTACCACAAATTTTTGGCAATTGGTTAGCCACTACCCTCATGGCCTTGTTTTTTAGATCTACATTTACTGACCTGGGGCCGTTTAGAGCCATAAAATACGAAAAGTTGCTTGGCTTAAACATGGAAGACAAAACCTATGGATGGACCGTAGAAATGCAATTGAAAGCCCTAAAGCAAAAATTGACATATACCGAAATACCAGTTAATTATAGAAATAGAATTGGAGTATCAAAAGTTTCTGGTACGATAAAAGGCGCTATATTTGCAGGCGTAAAAATATTAGGTTGGATTTTTAAATACAGCTTTAAATCATGATTTTAGAAACAGTAATCATTACCATATACAGTATTTCGCTATTGCTCATTTTTATGTATGCCTTGGCGCAATTAAATTTACTGTTCAACTATCTCTCGGCAAAAAACAAAACTGAAAAATGCCCTAAGTTCGATTTGTCTAAACCTGAAGAAGTGCCTTCCATTACCATCCAACTCCCCGTTTATAACGAAATGTACGTTATGGAGCGTTTATTGGACAATATTGCAAAAATAGACTACCCTAAAAACAAACTGGAAATCCAGGTGCTTGACGATTCTACCGATGAAACCATTGAAAGCACCCGAAAGCACGTTGAAAAACTACAAGCAACCGGACTTAATATACAGCACATTACCCGAACCGACCGCAAGGGTTTTAAAGCCGGTGCCTTAAAGGAAGGGCTAAAAATAGCCAAAGGCGAATTTATCGCTATTTTCGATTCAGATTTTTTACCAAAACCCGATTGGCTTAAGCGTACCGTGCCTTATTTTAAGGATAAAAAAATTGGCGTAGTACAAACACGTTGGGGGCACATAAACCGTAATTACTCTTTGCTCACCAAAATTCAGGCATTTGCACTCGATGCCCATTTCACTTTAGAGCAGGTTGGCCGAAACAGCAAAGGCCACTTTATAAATTTTAATGGCACAGCCGGACTTTGGCGCAAAACCTGTATTATTGATGCAGGTAACTGGGAGGGCGACACCCTTACTGAAGACCTCGATTTGAGCTACCGCGCCCAGTTAAAAAACTGGAAATTCAAATATCTGGAAGATGTAGAAACTCCAGCCGAACTCCCCATAGTAATCAGTGCGGCACGCTCGCAGCAATTTAGATGGAACAAGGGCGGTGCCGAGAATTTCAGAAAAATGTTGGGCAGGGTTATAAAAAATCACAACATATCGCTAAAAACTAAAGTACATGGTTTGTTACATTTATTAAACAGCACCATGTTTTTAAATGTCCTCATTGTTGGTGTTTTAAGCGTACCGATGCTGTATATAAAAAACGAATATGCCCACCTGCACGCCTACTTTTATGTGATGAGCTTTTTTGTAGTCAGCACCATCATCTTTTTTATATGCTTTTGGTTTATGTATAAAAACACTTATGGCAGCGGATTGAAGAACTTCATAAAATACATTGGTATGTTTTTTACGTTTTTCTCCATCGCCATGGGGTTTTCGCTGCACAATTCCATTGCGGTGGTTGAAGGGCACTGGGGGAAAAAATCAGAATTTGTGCGCACTCCAAAATTTAACCTCAGCAAATACAAAGACAACTGGAAAAACAACAAATATTTAAAGAAAAACCTATCCGTCCACGTGGTATTCGAAGGCTTACTGATGCTCTATTTTGGCTTTGGCATGTACAGTGCCTTTATTGTGGGGAATCAAGGTGGTGATTTTGGGCTCTTCCCGTTCCACCTCATGCTGTTTGTTGGCTTTGGATATGTGTTTTTTAAATCGTTGGCTTCAAAGGTTTAATATTTCCCTGTTTAGCTGAAGGGTTGAAAGGGTTAAAGCCAACAGCTTTTTCAACATTTCAAATTAGCCCTATATTTGAAATATGCTGCTTAACCCAACATTTTTAAAACTTTACAAACTCCCTTTACTTTTGGCGCTTTCCAGTGGATTTCTCTATTGGGCATTTGCTTACGATTTAGCCAGAACCGACTACATAAAACTTTTAACGCTTTATGCTGCATTGTTCGCCTTGTTTTACAAATTGGTCCAAATTTTTAAGAACGAGATTGCTTTTTTAAGTTATTTGGCCTTTGGGCTTCGGGCTATTTTTATTTTGGGCATTCCCAACCTTTCACAAGATTTTTATCGATTTATTTGGGACGGAAGAATGATTTTAGAAGGCATTAACCCCTATTTATTCTCCCCCGATTTTTTTATAAGCACAGGCGAATTCCCAATCGCCCAAGCTCAAGAACTTTACAACGGCATGGGCACGCTCAATGCCAACCACTTTAGTAATTACCCTCCTATTAATCAATTGTGCTTTGCCGTTGCCGCCCTTTTTTCTGGAAAGAGTATTTTGGGATCGGTAGTTGTTTTGCGTTTAATCATTATTGCAGCTGATTTCGGAACGCTTTATTTTGGCAAAAAACTACTCACAAAATTAAACATCCCGATTCACCATATATTTTGGTACATCTTAAATCCATTTTCCATTATCGAACTCACCGGAAACCTGCATTTTGAAGGCGTGATGATTTTCTTTTTAATTTGGAGTTTATATTTGCTACACGTTGGAAAATGGCGATGGGCAGCGGTGACGATGGCGCTTTCCATTTCAACTAAACTCATTCCATTGTTGTTTTTGCCGTTATTTTTTCAGTGGTTTTTTAAAAGAAACGTCATTGGGTGGAGAACGAAGCATTCTTTTGAAAATCGCGGGATGCTGAAACAACTTCATGACTCAACTCAAAAGATAACGACCAATGAAAAGATTGCCACGTCGTTGCCTCCTCGTAAATACCCCATAAAAGGAATAGCAAAATTGATTTCTTTTTACGCTATTATTTTCACCGTAACGTTACTCCTTTTCGCTCCGTTTTTTTCTTCGGAATTTATAAGCAACTATACTGAAACCGTAGCGTTATGGTTTCAAAATTTTGAGTTTAACGCCAGCCTATATTACATTGCCCGGGAAATCGGACACACCTTTCGAGGCTACAATGAAATTGCCATTATTGGTAAATTCACTGCTGTAATCGTTTTTGTATTTGTTTTAGCTTTATCGTTTTTAAGAAAAAACAAAAGCACAACTCAGCTTATCACGGCCATGCTTTTCGCTTTATCCTTCTATTATTTTACCGCTACAACGGTACACCCATGGTACCTTGCCATGCTTTTGGTTTTGTCTGTGTTCACCAACTATAAATTTCCCTTAATTTGGAGTTTTATTATTGTTTTAAGCTACCTCGCCTACCTCAATATTAACAATGCCGACAAATCGGAGAATCTTTGGATTATCGCTTTAGAGTACACCGTGGTTTATACTGCTTTTATTTGGGAAGTCTTTATAAAAAAGGCTTCCAAAGTGGAAGCCTAAATTTTTGACATAGTACAACATTTTAAAACTACACCTTCTCCAAAAGTGTAATGGTGTTTATTTCCTCTTCATCATCGTTCCCATGCTCATCTTTGGTCACTTTTATCACTTTATTAAAGGTGATTTTAAATTTGGTGCCCAACAATTTTTCCGAACTTAAATCAAACATTTTTAACACATTTTCATCTACTTCTTGAAATGTTAAGGTGTGCTCCTCTCCATTTTTAGTTTTGGTTACAAAGTTATAACCGTAATCTTCTTTTCCGTCATAAGAAGCATACACCACCAATCCTTCTTGATCTAAACTCATAGCGTGCAATGTATCAGAACTAATATTGGCCACAAAGCCAGTAGTCATAAAAAACAGGGCAAGCAAACTCCCCAGCATCAATATTGTTTTTGTTTTCATAATTTTTATAATTTTAGTTAAAACAGGTTTTCAAGTATCAAAACACACTAAAAACCAATATTTTAAAGATACATATAATTCATTTACTTTTAAAACCAATTGAAAAGTTTTGCCACAAACATATCAATCACTTCAATAACAATTAATATGATAATGATCCACTCCAATCGGCTACTTTCCTTATGATCCATGATATCCTTAAAAAGCTCTAGATTCTCTTTTATGATTTCAATGCGATCATGAATCAAACGGTAACGGTCGGTTAAATCGAAGCAACGTTTTAAATCCTGATTAAGTTTATTGAGTTGTTCATTTTCCCAAGTACTTTCGGGCGAATCGAAAATGTACAGATTCTCCGAAATTTTATTCTTCACGTTGAGCGTTTTACCAATAAACCGTTTTAATTTATTGCCCGAAATATCCAATTTGCCATTTTCTTCAAGGTATGCCGTATGTGCTTTGGTTTCGTTGAGCAGCTCGTCGGTAATTTCAGAATAACGGTCTAATGCCACAGACTGCGAGGTATTAAGCATAACCAAACGAATCATTTCCTCGTCCAAACTAGGCAGTACAATACTATCAAACTGTACTTCCATTTGGTTTGGCTGCACAATAACCTCGGCCGATTCTGATAATTTTTGTGAAAAATAATTGTTGCAAAAAGGTTCTATTTTTTGCAAAATGGAGGCTATGGCAGCATCGTCTAAATTGAAAAAGCTAACCATGCCATATTGAAATAAGTACACAAAAGCATCTCCAGACACTTTGTAATACAGCTCGTCACTATCTTGAAAAAGCAACGGCCATGGCAAATGGCCCTTACTTTCTTTTATATTGATAGTGCTGGCTACTTGATAAGCAACCGTAGTGTACACCGATTAATTCTTAAAAATATCCTGCGATTTTTTAAAGCATTTAAACTCCAACATATAGCCATTGGGGTCTTCAACAAAAAAGGAGCGGTGCTCGCCCACTTTTTCTTTTAAAAATGTAGATTCTGTAACTAAATCGAGGTTTTGTCCCTTTAGTTTTTCGTACACTGTATTCCAGGCATCTTCTTCCAATACAATTCCGAAATGGAATGACGGCAGAATTTTACCTTCAAAAACGTAATTTGGGCATTGAAAATTGAACTTTCCAGCCTTAGTGAACGTAATTTGGTGGCCGTACAAATTAACATCGACCCAGTTTTGGGCTTTGCGCCCCAAAATGGCTCCTATACCAGTATAAAAACCACTGGTATCCCTAATGCTGCTACAAGGCAGCGACAAATGAAATGCCGTTTGCATAACACATAAATTAAAGGGGTTTTAAACTTTCTACTCTATAAATAACATCGTCGCCATCTTCATCTTCAACAAATGTCATTTTAAACTCTTTATCAACTAAGCTTTTGTCGTTTTTTAAATCGAATTGTTTCAAAACGCGCGGGTGCACCTCTTCAAAGGCTAACTCTTCGCCGTTTTCAAACCAAAACTTAAAGTAACCGTTTTTGTAGGACTTAAAAACAGCGGTTCTCATAGCACTCTATTTATTTTAATTAATTATCGTCGTCTGAGTCTTCATCCATCATATCGGGCTCCTGTACCGCTTCTGGATCGTTCCCGTCATAATCTTCGTAATCGTCTTCATCATAATTTTCCATCGTTATGGCCAGTTTAGTACTCACCTTAACCAAATATTTGGTGTCGGCCGTAGTTACTTCAACAGCTTCAATGATTTCGTTATGTTGATTTCTGAACGATATAATATGGTCGTCATCGTAGCCATCAGGATATTTTTCAACCAATAATGCTAAAATTTCGGGCGTTAGTTTTTTAAAATCTACAATGACACGTTTTAAATTATCATTTCTATTTTTCATCAATTTGTTTTTTAGGGTAAGTTTTCGGTTTGTTGTTCTAAAGATAGTATTTATGATGATTTTTTTCGAATAACATCATAAAAATCTTTTCTTCGATCTTTTAGATTTTTTACTGCTCCAAAAGAGTGCAGTTCACGCAATAGACTGATATCGACATCGGCCACCAAAATCATTTCTGTGTTCGGTGTAGCCTCTGCTTTTATACCATTACTGGGGAACGAAAAATCGCAGGGTGTAAACACCGCCGATTGCGCATATTGGATATCCATGTTGTTGACATTGGGCAAATTCCCAACACTTCCGGCAATGGCTACATAACATTCATTTTCAACGGCACGGGCTTGTGCACACAATCTAACTCGCGAATAGCCGTTTTGGGTATCGGTTAAAAAGGGCACAAAAAGAATATCCATGCCTTCCTCAGCCAGCAGGCGCGACAATTCAGGAAATTCGGAATCGTAACAAATCAATATACCTATTTTACCACAATCGGTATCAAAAGTTTTTAGTTCATTGCCGCGTTGCAAGCCCCAAACTTTGGCTTCATCGGGCGTTACGTGAATTTTTTCATAACGCTCTACACTGCCATCGCGCTTGCATAAATAGCCTACATTATACAACTTATCGTTTACCACTTCGGGCATACTCCCGGAAATGATATTGATGTTATACGAAATGGAAAACTCCTTTAGTTTGTTCACAATGGTTTCGGTGAATTTAGCCAATTCCCTAATGGCATCGGGCTCGTGTAAATGGTTGAACTCGGCCATTAACGGCGCATTGAAAAACTCTGGAAACATGGCAAAGTCCGACCGATAGGCTGCTACGCTATCGATAAAATACTCGGCCTGTTGCATGAGGTCGTCCAAACTTTTATAAGGACGCATTTGCCATTGGATCAAGCCCAAACGCACCACAGTTTTTACCGTACTCGCTTTTTTGCTGGGCTTGGTGTAATAAATATTATCCCATTCCATTAAAACGGCATATTCGTTCGACGCCGTATCGCCTTCCAAATAACCCTTTAAAATACGTACCGGATGAAAATCGTTAGAAATCTGAAAATTCAAAACCGGATCGTGAATTTCCTTTTGCTTTACCTTTTCAATGTATTGCTTGGGTGTAAGATCTTTGTGTTTATGGTAATTAGGCATGCGGCCACCAAAAACGATACTTTTTAGATTCAATTTTTCACAAACTTCCTTTCGGTAATCATAAAGTCGGCGGCCCAATCGTAATCCCCTGTACTGTGGCTTGATGAATACATCGATTCCGTACAGCACATCGCCCTCAGGGTCGTGATTGTTAAACGATTCGCCTTCAATAATATCGTTGTACGTGTGGTCGTCGTCAATACTATCAAAATCCACAATAAGCGAAAGCGCACAACCCGCAATATCGCCATCTACCAAAATAACCACCTGCCCTTCTGGGAACATAGAGGTTAATTTTTCAATGTGGTGTTTTTTCCAATAGGAATTAAGCACACCTCCGTACGACTCTAAAGTAGCGACTTTAAGCTCTTCAAAATCATCAACGGTGAGGTAACGCAGCTCAACGTTTTCTATGTTTTCAATTTTAGACATTACCAGCCCAATAAATATGCAAAAATTAACGGTGCCACAATGGTAGCATCACTCTCAACGATAAACTTCGGGGTGTCGATATCCAATTTACCCCAAGTTATCTTTTCATTTGGAACCGCTCCGGAATAAGACCCGTAACTGGTAGTACTGTCACTAATTTGGCAAAAATAGCTCCAGAACGGCGTATCGGTACGTTCCATATCTTGGTATAGCATGGGCACTACACAAATGGGAAAATCGCCTGCAATGCCGCCTCCTATTTGGAAGAACCCGATACCTTTTTCTGAATTATCAGTGTACCAATCGGCCAAAAAGGTCATGTATTCAATCCCCGATTTCATGGTGCTGGCTTTCAATTCGCCTTTTAACACATAGCTTGCAAAAATATTCCCCATAGTACTGTCTTCCCAACCTGGGCACACAATAGGCAAGTTCTTTTCGGCAGCGGCGTACATCCATGAATCTTTTAAGTCAATTTCATAATATTCTTCAAGCACGCCAGAAAGCAACATTTTATACATATACTCATGCGGCAGGTAACGTTCGCCTTTATCATCAGCATCTTTCCAAATATCAAAAATATGTTTTTGCAAACGACGGAAGGCTTCTTCCTCCGGAATACAGGTATCGGTTACGCGGTTCAATCCTTTTTCGAGCAAATCCCACTCTTCCTTTGGGGTTAAATCGCGGTAATTGGGCACACGCTTGTAATGCGAATGCGCTACCAAATTCATGATATCTTCTTCCAAATTGGCGCCCGTACAGGAAATAATTTGCACTTTATCCTGACGAATCATTTCTGCAAAACTTTTGCCCAACTCGGCAGTACTCATTGCACCTGCCAACGACACCAACATTTTTGCACCATTGTTGAGTTGTGCCTCGTAGCCTTTGGCAGCATCCACCAAAGCGGCCGCGTTAAAATGTAAATAGTGTTTTTCTATAAATTGGGAAATCGGTCCTTTAGTAGTTGTCATCGTCATTAAATTTTAAGTTATTGTTTTTCTGTGCCGAGTTATCGTAAGCATTGTCGTATTCGTCATCCACCTCTTCGTCCAAAAATTTATAGCTCAACATTTTATAATACAATTTGGCTGCTAAGAAATCGGACGACTTTTCATTTTTATTGGGGCAAAGCTCCACAATATCGAACCCTACCACATTTTTTTCTGCGAATACTTGTTTTAAAAATTCCAGGGTTTCGTACCATAACAAACCTCCGGGCTCGGGCGTTCCTGTGCTTGGCATGATGGACGGATCGAAGGCATCCAAATCGAACGTTATAAAAACGTTATCGGTCATTTGGTCGATGGCCGAATCCATCCAAGTATCATCCACCGCCATATCGTGAGCAAAATAAGTTTTCTCCTCATCCATTACGGTTTTCTCCATAATATCCATAGAACGAATACCCACCTGAATCAAATTAGTAGTTTGGCTGGCTTCGTAAACCGCACAGGCATGGTTGCAAGTGGTGCCTTCGTATTTTTTTCTTAAATCGGCATGCGCATCAATATGCAGCACCGTTAAGCTAGGGTACATTTCGTTAAAGGCACGAATAGTGCCAATGGAAATAGAATGCTCGCCACCAAAAATAGTCACGAATTTATTCTTTTTGATGTATTTTTTTGTGGCTTGGTGTACCGCTTCAACCATCGCTTCGGGTGAACTATTTTCAGTTACCGCATCGGCCAAAAACACCCCTTGTTGATACACTTCGGTACCGGTTTCAATATCGTAAAGCTCCATATTCTCTGAAGCATTTAAAAAGGCATCAGGACCTTTATCGGATCCCTTTTGCCAAGTACTCGTACCGTCATAAGGCACGGGAATTAAAACAATTTTTGCACGTTCTAATTTTGCAAATTCTTCTGGAATTCCAGCGTATGTCTTCATTTTTTAATTATTGTTTTTCGGTGGCTTCAAACTCATCAACTTCAACCTCAACGTTGTCTTGCTGACCATTTTGATATCCCAATATTTTTAGTAAATCTTCACTTTTTTGTTGTTCGCTAAACAGCCTTGTGGTTAGCTTTCCGTTTTCGTCCCTATCGATTAAAATATGTTTAGGCGAAGGAATTAAACAGTGCTGCAATCCGCCAAAACCACCAATAGTTTCTTGGTATGCCCCTGTGTTAAAGAAACCAATGTACAACGGCTTTTCTTTATTGTATTTGGGCAAATAAATGGCGTTCATGTGCTGCTCGCTGTTGTAATAATCGTCGCTATCGCAGGTCAACCCCCCCAAAAGCACACGCTCGTAAGTGTCTTGCCAACGGTTAACCGACAACAAAATAAAGCGCTTGTTAATCGCCCAAGTATCTGGCAAAGTGGTGATGAACGACGAGTTAATCATGTTCCATTTTTCGCGGTCGTTTTGCTGTTTTTGGTACAGCACCTCGTAAATAGCCCCGCCACTTTCACCAACGGTAAAGCTTCCAAACTCGGTAAAGATATGTGGCACATCAACTTCTTCCTCTTCGCAGGTGAGTTTAATTTGATTGATAATTTCATCAATCATGTATTCATAATCGAATTCGAACGCCAATGAATTTTTTATCGGGAAACCGCCACCAATGTTCAGACTATCCAGCGACGGACAAATCTTTTTCAAACTGATGTACACCTTTAAACACTTCAGCAATTCGTTCCAATAATAAGCATTATCGCGAATACCGGTATTTATGAAAAAGTGAAGCATTTTAAGTTCAACTTTTTTATTTCCGGCAATCTGGTTTTTGTAAAACGGCACAATGTTTTTGTAACCAATACCCAAACGTGAGGTGTAAAACTCAAATTTTGGTTCTTCTTCCGAAGCAATGCGTATACCTACTTTAAACTTGCCCTTTATTTCTTTCGACAGCAAATCCAATTCCTCGTAATTATCAATAATGGGGATGGCATTTTTATGTCCGCTGTTAATCAAACGTGCAATGTTGGTAACATACTGCGCACGTTTAAAACCATTACTGATTACAAAAGTATCGTTGCTAATTTTACCCTCCTTTTTCAGACTTTCCACAATGTCGATATCGAAAGCCGAAGAGGTTTCAATATGAATATCGTTCTTCAACGCCTCGTCCATCACATGCTTAAAATGCGAACTTTTGGTACAGTAGCAATAGTTGTATTTGCCTTTGTAATCGTGCTTTTCAATAGCATTGGCAAACCACGTTTTGGCTCTGTTGATGTTGTTCGAAATTTGTGGCAGGTACGTAAATTTTAACGGTGCGCCATACTGCTTTGTAAGCTGCATTAAGTCGATATCATGAAAATGCAACTGTCCTTTATCAACCTTAAATTCTTCCTGAGGAAAATCGTAAGTTTGATTGATTAAATCAATATATTTTGTATTCAATTTATTTTTTATTTAAAAATTAAAAATGTAATTACTAAGTTAATTACAGGTTAAGTTAATAAAAAATAAACAATATCAAATTTGAATTTCTTTTTGGGTTGTAGGCACAAAGGCATATTGATGCTGTACAGCATATATTGGCGATACGGAAGTTAGCTTTAAAATCCGGTTGCTTAAACGGTAAGCTGCTTTTGAATATGACTTCCTAATTTCCAAAAGCCCGAACGTAGAAACAGATTTCAATTTGTTCAGCTAAAAAGTGCGACAAATGTAAATTATTTTTTAACACGTCAAACTTTTTTTAATCTTTTTTTGAAATTTTATTTCCAGACACTAAGCACTGATTATCACATAATTACCCTACCTGCCACACACCTGAACCAAAGGGTCTGGCTAAGAGTTTATCTTGAGCGAAGCCGAAAGGCTTACAAGTCCGCGCTCCCCCGATAGTTATCGGGGTCGCTGTGGCTTTCCGCTTCTATCCCTAACGCGGTTGCCTGCCAAATTTTAGGTGAAAACTAACTACAGAGTGCCCCTGCTGGCCTGCTCGCGTTCAATGGCTTCAAAAAGTGCTTTAAAATTTCCTGCACCAAAACCACGGGCGCCCATCCGTTGGATGATTTCAAAAAATAAGGTGGGCCTATCCTCTACGGGTTTGGTGAAAATTTGCAGTAAATAGCCCTCTTCGTCGGCATCAATCATAATGCCCAAGCTCTTTAATGTCTCAATATTTTCGCGAAGCTGGTGGCTGTGCTCCTCCAAACGCCCTGGAACAGCTTTATAGTATTCCTCCGGTGGTTTCGATAAAAATTCAACGCCACGTTCCCTTAATTGCGAAACCGTGTTAATGATATCGTCGGTCGCCACAGCGATGTGCTGCACACCGGCACCTTCGTAAAAATCGAGGTATTCTTCAATCTGTGATTTCTTTTTGCCTTTGGCCGGTTCATTTATTGGGAATTTTATTCGGCCGTTGCCATTGCTCATTACTTTGCTCATCAATGCCGAATACTCGGTGTGGATTTGTTTATCGTCAAACGACAAAAAGTTTTCAAAACCCATCACATCTTCGTACCATTTTACCCATTTGTTCATCTGTCCCCAGCCCACGTTGCCTACCATGTGGTCGATGTATTTTAAGCCAACAGGTTCTGGATTATAATCGGATTTCCATGCGCGAAAACCGGGCAAAAAAGCACCTTTATAATTTTTTCGCTCTACAAACATATGCACGGTTTCGCCATAAGTATAAATTCCAGAGCGCACTACTTCGCCGTTTTTGTCTGTTTCAACCGTTGGTTCCATATACGATTTGGCTCCCCGACTAGTCGTTTCCTCATAAGCTTTACGGGCATCTTCTACCCAAAGGGCAATCACTTTTACACCATCGCCATGTTTTACAATGTGTTTATTTATTGGCGATTTGCTGTTTAGCGGTGTAGTCAACACCAATTTGATTTTATCTTGCTTTAACACATAGCTCACCGAATCCTTCGAGCCCGTTTCGAGCCCTCTGTATGCATACGATTGAAAACCAAAAGCTGTTTTATAAAAATGCGCGGCCTGTTTGGCATTGCCCACGTAAAACTCCACGTAGTCTGTTCCTAAAAGCGGCAAAAAATCTTGGGCGCCTTCAAATATTTTTTCAAGTCCGTAGTTAACTGATTTTATGTCTTTGCTCATTTTTTTCTTCTTTTATTCCAACCACGATTTAAAATAATCTTCATCTGCTATTTTCATAGCTTCCTCGGTAACTTTTAGCGGTTTAAAAGTATCGACCATTACGGCGAGCTCTTCGGTTTTAGTTTTTCCAATACTGCGTTCGGTCGCCCCAGGGTGCGGGCCATGGGGAATGCCTGCTGGGTGCAACGAAATGTGCCCCACTTCAATATCGTTCCGACTCATAAAATCGCCGTCAACATAATACAACACCTCATCGCTATCGATATTACTATGATTATACGGTGCAGGTATCGATTGGGGGTGATAATCGTACAGCCGTGGCACAAAACTACACACCACAAAGGCATCGGTTTCAAAGGTTTGGTGCACTGGTGGCGGCTGGTGAATGCGCCCCGTAATGGGTTCAAAATCGTGAATAGAAAACGCGTACGGATAGTTGTAACCATCGTAACCCACCACATCGAACGGATGCGAGGCATATACCATTTCGATAATGTCGTTTTGCTTCTTTACTTTGATTAAAAAATCCCCGTTTTCGTTATAGGTCTCCAATTCCTGTGGGCGACGGATATCACGTTCACAATACGGTGCGTGTTCCAACAATTGCCCAAACCAATTTCGGTAACGTTTTGGTGAATAAATGGGTCGGTGCGATTCCACAATAAAAAGTCGGTTGTCCTCTGTTTCAAAATCTATTTTGTATATAATTCCACGTGGCACTAAGAGATAATCGCCGTATTTGAAATCGAGATTTCCAAGGTGTGTTCGTAATTTCCCCGAGCCTTTATGGATGAAAATCAATTCATCGGCATCGGTATTTTTATAAAAATAATCTTTGGTGGATGTTTTGGGTGCCGCCAAAATGATAGCACAATCGCTATTCACCAAAACAGTTTTTCGGCTTTCGAGATAATCGTTTTCAGGCTTCACTTGAAACCCTCTAAACCGGTACGATTGAATATTATTGACCTTTGCAATTTTCGGCGCAACGCTGTACTGCTTTTTAATGACTTTGACTTGCGTGGGGCGTTGCTCGTGGTAACTGTTGGTAGACATGCCATCAAAACCAATAGTGCCGAACAATTGTTCGTAGTACAAGCTTCCATCAGGTTTTCTAAATTGCGTGTGGCGCTTGTGCGGAATGTTTCCTAATTTATGATAAATGGGCATTTTTGTTTAGTTTAGGGTTCACTCTGAATCCGGATGACTACCCAGAATCATCAGAGCAACAACAGATTAAAAATCAACTATATAAAGATACTAAAATTAAGGGATTCCTGCGTTTATTTCGATTACGATCAATGGCCATGACTATGCTGAAAGACCAAACAGGAATAATAAAAACGCCAGCTTATTCAGGATTTCTCTTGATAAGAAAATGAAGAAATTGTAATAAATCTTTCCAAAAAAGTTTCATAACATCACAAATATCGGGAAAAGTTTTCATTCAATGAAACCACGAAATAAATTCAATTCAAAGCAAGTTCAGGCACCTTTAAAACCAAAATCCTATATTGAAAAACCATTTGCCTTGGCCGCGTTCGGGCGAGTAACTGTATTTGGCCTGAACGGACCCCAAAAAGGTTTCAATGGCGTAACCCAGCGCATAGCCCCGATAATCGGGCAAAGTAAACCACTCCCCTGTATCGAAAATATCATCATCAATATTGGCCCAATTGCCTTCAAAAGTAATGTGGTGCTTTTTTATGATTTCGTAATCGGCAGCCATGAATGCTTTAACATAACTGTTCCCAGTAAGCGAAACAAAATCGTATCCCAAAAAGGGCACAAAATTGTTGATTAAATGATTGCCATAACCTCCCAAAGCGAAATCTAAAGTGCGCGTAGATTTATCGCCAAACTTAAATCCGCCACTGGTTTGAAGGTTTAACGACAACTTATCAGAAACACTAAAGGCATACCCCATATCAGCTTTGGCTATGGAGAAGCTTTTAAAATTTTCAGCAAAATGAGAAGCATGAAAATAAATATTTAAGTGGCCATTGAAGTACAAGCCCTTTTTCGGAAAATATATATTATCGTAAGTATCGAGTTTTAAATTACCAAACAAACTGAAATAATCGGTACTTTCAAATAAAAATTCGTCATCAGGATTATTGCCCAAAATAGTTTCTGAATCAACCTCCAAACGTTTGTGCTCCCCACCCATACTCAGTGAAAAATCGCGCCTAAACAGGGTTTGCACGTAAAACTGATTAGTTTGGTCTTTAAGCTTTACATCAATTTTATTCAATCCTGTTGCTGTTATTTCCTCTTCGTTCAACAAAAGTTGGGCATTTATATTTTTGTTGAATTGGTTGTAACGCGACCTCAAACCAATGCTCCAGTAAAAACCTTTGTCAATTAAATAATCAAAATTATAGCGCACGTTATCGCCCAGCATTAAATCCAACGAAGCCACATCGTTTTTAAAAAATAAGCGTTTTTGGGTTAAATTTACCAAGGCGGCGCTTTTGTACAACTCATCGTAGTGGATGCCCAATTTTAAAAAGGTATTCACCTTAGACTCTTTAACATTTGCCATAAAATTATATTCTCCAGCATTTTCCGTACGCTTTAATTCGTACTGAAATACATCGAAATTATTGGTGGCCACCACATTGTAAATACCCTCGTTGAAATCTTTGTAGCTTATTTTTTCATCGGTTTTTAATTTCAGTTTTCCTAAAATGTATGCCCGGGTATAGTTTTCGTTCCCAGCAATTTCAAAATTTTTAATGGTTATACTATCGATTGGTTTTTCAAAAAACGGTTGTTTATTTTCTCTATTTTTGGATGCCAATGTTCTCAAAATATCTAACTTAGACCATGCAGCTTCTTGCCCTTTGGCTATTATTTTATCGCCCTCGTCAAACGAAATCACATTAAAATCCTTGATGTTGGGTTTTATGTAAACATCGGTTTTTTGGGCCTTTTCCTTCATAGCGTTAATGGTCCTGAAGTTATTGATTTGAATCAGCACATCGGGTGCCGAAGCTAATTCCTCTCTATTTGACAAACCATCTTGAACATCAACCCCAATAATGATATCCATCCCTTTATCGCGCAGTTCATCAATGGGGTAATTATTCACCACACCGCCATCAATCAAAATTTTATCGTCGATAATTACCGGCTGAAACAACGAAGGTAATGCGCCACTGGCCACCATCGCTTGGGCCAAATTTCCTTTATCTAGCACCACTTGTTCCCCCGTTTCCATGTTGGTGGCTATGCAGAAAAACGGAATGGGCAGTTTATCAAAATCTTGAATATGGCTAACGTTTAAAGCCAATTTTAAAAGCAATCCGTACACATTGTGGCCTCTCGACAAGGCCGAAGGCAACTTCACCTTAAATTTGTTAAACGGTAATGTTACGGCATAGCGCTCTGAATTATCACGTTCATAAAAGGCTTTCGATTCGCGGGGCAAATCGTCGTTTATAATATTATCGAAATCGACTTCCTGAAAAATAGAATCGAGCTGTTTCCCGGTGTACCCCGAAGCGTAAAGTCCGCCAATGATTGCCCCCATACTAGTTCCTGCCACATAATCGACCTTTATGCCCAGACTGTCAACCACCTTTAAAACCCCGATATGAGCCAGTCCTTTTGCACCACCCCCACTTAACACCAAACCGATTTTAGGTTTAGTATTCTCTGGCTCGCTGTTTTGCGCTTTCGCGGAAAATAACGTGAGTAGGCAAAGGGTTAATATGGTAGCTTTTTTAATCAAGTCCGAATGTATATTTTCAAAATGTTTGTCATGTCGAAATGAGGCACGATTGAGACATCACATCATCCCAACCTGTAATTCTTAATGAGATTTCTCCTAAAGTCGAAATGACAAAACTTTAAATTTTATGTTCTTAGTTCCCATGATAATAATCATAAACTTTCTTAGCCCGCGATACGCCAACCACATCTTCCAGCTCGTCTAGTTTGGCATGCGCCACGCGTTTGGCCGATTTGAACTTCTTAAGCAATTCCACAACCGTTTTTTCACCCACCCCCGGAATGGTTTCCAATTCGGTATTCAACGCGGTTTTGCTGCGTTTGTTACGATGGTGTTCAATACCAAAACGGTGCGCTTCGTTTCGCAACTGCTGAATCACTTTTAGCGTTTCACTTTTCTTATCTAAATATAAGGGAATTGGATCATTTGGGTAAAATAATTCTTCCAAACGTTTAGCAATTCCGATGATGGCAATTTCACCTCTTAAATTGAGCGCATCGAGACTTTTTAAAGCCGATGACAACTGCCCTTTTCCTCCATCAATAATAATGAGTTGCGGCAAGGGTTGCTCTTCGTCCAAAAGGCGTTTATAACGACGATACACCACCTCTTCCATAGAAGCGAAATCATCTGGACCTTCCACGGTTTTAATGTTAAAATGGCGGTAATCTTTTTTACTGGGCTTGCCGTTTTTAAACACCACACAGGCCGCTACCGGATTGGTGCCTTGAATGTTCGAATTATCGAAACACTCGATATGCCGCGGCTCTTCACTGAGCCTTAAATCGGCTTTCATTTGCGCCATAATACGGTTGGCGTGCCTGTCGGGGTCTACAATTTTTATTTGTTTGAAACGCTCCATCCTGAAATATTTGGCGTTGCGGAGCGATAGGTCTAAAATGTGTTTTTTATCGCCCAACTTTGGAACGGTGACTTTCACATCCTCTCCCAAATCAACTTTAAACGGCACATAAATTTCTTTGGATTTGGAATTGAACCGTTGCCTGATTTCGGTAACGGCCAACTCCAACAATTCTTTGTCGGTTTCGTCGAGCTTCTTTTTAATTTCGAGTGTGTGCGCCCGAATGATGGAACCATACGATAGCTGTAAAAAATTGATGTAGCCATAACTTTCGTCACTCACAATAGCGAACACATCTACATTACTGATTTTTGGGTTCACCACAGTCGATTTGGCCTGATAATTTTCCAGAACCTCCAGTTTTTCCTTTATTTTTTGGGCCTCCTCAAACTGCATATTATTGGCAAAATCGAGCATTTGCGCTTTAAACTGCTGTAGCGAATCCTTAAAATTTCCTTTTAAAATTTCTTTAATCGCTTTTATGTTTTCGTTGTATTCGGTTTCAGATTCCAAGCCTTCGCACGGGCCTTTACAATTGCCCAAATGGTACTCTAAACACACTTTGTACTTTCCGGCATCCACTTTTTCTTCCGAAAGGTTATAATTACAGGTACGCAAACTGTACAGCCCTTTTATTAAATCGAGCAGTGTGTGCACGGTTTTTCCGCTGGTGTACGGCCCAAAATATTCGCTGCCGTCCTTAAAAACGCGACGGGTAGAAAACACCCGTGGGAAACGTTCGTTTTTTATGCAGATCCACGGATAGGACTTATCGTCCTTCAGCATGACATTATATCGCGGCTGGTATTTTTTAATGAGGTTATTTTCCAGTAGCAGTGCATCGGTTTCGGTATCGACCACAATGTGCTTTATTTTGGCTATTTTTTTAACCAGCACTCGGGTTTTACCGCTATCGTGGGTTTTATTGAAATAAGAACTGACCCGTTTTTTTAAATTTTTGGCTTTGCCAACGTAAATAATAGTGCCTTCTTTATCGTAATATTGATAAACGCCAGGTAGGTTTGGCAGCGTTTTTATCTGTATCTCTAAGTTGGGGGTATCCATTGTTGTAAAGGTAATTATTTTAATTTTTCCATTCGTAAAATCAACTCCGAATAAATGCTTATATTTTATAAAAGTTTTTGGCCGATAGATTAATTATTTATCTACATTGCGCCACTTTTTGAAAAACCTAAACAAACAGGCAAAAAGTTTGAAACCACCCAGTAAAATGCGGGCTGGCACGTTAGGGATAGTAGCGACATCCTTTTTAAAACCTTGATGTAAAGTGGTTTTCTGATTATTGAAAGCCATTGCCACAGGAAATTAAAAATTTCCTTCGCCATGACGTTTTAAAAAGATACAGCGGATAGCCCGGCCAACGCCATAACAATTGAACAAAAATTTAGAATGAAAAAAATTATAGGACGTGTTGATATTGTTGATTTCCCAAAACTAGGACTCTTTAATATTGACGTAAAAATCGACACCGGGGCTTACACCTCGGCCATCCATTGCTCGAAAATTATCGAGGAAAACCATACGCTGCGCTGTATTTTTAATAGTAAAACCCACAAAAACTTCGGCAAGACCGAAATTGTTTTTGAGGAATTTTCGAGAACCGACGTAAAAAGCAGCAACGGATTTAAGGAAAACCGCTATAAAGTAAAATCTGAAGTGGTATTTTTTGGAAAAACGTACAAGATTAACTTAACTTTAAGCACTAGAGACGATATGAGGTTTCCTGTTTTGATTGGCAGGCAGTTTTTAAAACAAAAATTTTTGGTTGATGTAGACCAGGAAAACCTTTCGCACCTAACAAGCAAAGCATGAACATAGTTATTCTGTCTAGAAACAACCAACTGTATTCCACCGAAAGGCTTATTGAAGAAGGCGAAAAACGGGGACATAAAGTTGAAGTGATCGATCCGCTAAAATGCGATATCATCATCGAAAAGGAAAAACCTACCATTTATTACAAAGACCGTTATTTGGATTACGTTGACGCCATTATACCGCGTATTGGTGCCTCGGTAACCTTTTATGGCTGTGCCGTGGTGCGGCAGTTTGAAATGATGGGAGTTTTTACCATTTGTACGTCGGATGCGATACAACGTTCGCGCGATAAACTGCGTAGTTTACAGCGTTTAAGTAAAGCTGGAATTGGCATGCCCAAAACGGTATTTACCAACTACTCACGTGATGTTGAGGAAGTGATTGAACATGTTGGCGGTACGCCCGTAATCATTAAATTATTGGAAGGCACACAAGGTTTGGGCGTGGTTTTGGCCGAAACTAAAAATGCTGCAGAATCCGTTTTGGAAGCTTTTAACGGACTCCAAGCCCGAGTTATCGTTCAGGAATTTATTAAAGAAGCTGGTGGTGCCGACTTGCGAGCTTTGGTAGTTGACGGACAAGTGGTAGGTGCGATGAAACGCCAAGGAAAGGAAGGCGAATTCCGTTCGAACTTGCACCGTGGCGGACAAGCCAACATCATAAAACTGAGTCACGATGAGCTGAAACTGGCCATGAATGCCTCGCGTGCTTTAAAACTACCTGTTTGTGGTGTGGATATGTTGCAATCGGCCAGAGGGCCTTTGTTATTGGAAGTGAATTCCACTCCAGGTTTGGAAGGCATTGAGGCCGCAACTGGCCGTAATATTGCCAAAGCCATTATTAGATATATTGAAAAGAACGTACCGCAAATCACCGAATAATTTAAAGCCAAAATGTTTTTAGATTAGCTTGTCTTTCCGACGAAAGAAGGAGTTTCATAATTTAGGATGGGATTTCTCACTGCGTTCGAAATGACATTTACCCGCTTAAAAATCATTCAAAAGAAAGTTATCGCAACAAGCATTAATCCAATAAAAGAAAAAAAATTCTCGACCGAAACTGATGGAAAAAATAATATTAAAGAATAAAATATTCGAATATTTTCTGATTGGCTTCTTAATTATACTCTTAGTTCGGAATTTATATGCTCTCGGAACAGGAAATTTAATCGGAATAATTACCTGTGGAATTCAAGGTTTACTTTTATTCCTAATCCTAACAAAAAATAAATTCGGAAAAATCGGTATTGAAGTTTGGGCTATAATTTTAGTTTTAAGCAATGGTATTTCCCTTTTAGCAAAACTTATAAAAGCGCTGTTTGGGAATGAAATCCCAATAACTGTTTTATTTAAAAAATTAATATTTCTGACAATCGGAATTTTGATTTATATATTTAGCAAAAAATATGTTGAAATAGTAAAAGTGAAGTAAAAAAGGTTTTACCACACTAATTAAATTGCTGTCGGCACCAGGATATGGATATTAACTCTTTAACAAAACACTAAATGCCCGTAACACAAACTGAAGTCCTTCATATTTTAGGCGAACAGGTAAAACCTGGAGAAAGCAAGGAAGTTAATTTTGATGTTGCTAATTTACATACCTCATCGCCCGTACACATTCCCGTCATTATCGAGCGCGCCAAAAAACCGGGGCCAACGGTATTGTTTACGGCCGGCATTCACGGCGACGAGGTTAATGGTGTTGAAATTATAAGGCAACTCATCGCCAAAGGCATCAACAAGCCCAAATGTGGCACCATTATTTGTATGCCCGTCATCAATATTTTTGGGTTCATCAACCTCAAGCGTGAATTTCCCGATGGGCGCGATTTAAACCGTGTGTTTCCGGGGAGTCCGTCGGGATCATTGGCTGGTCGCGTGGCCTACAAACTGATGGACGAAGTGATTCCGCACGCCGATTTAATCATCGATTTCCACACCGGTGGTTCAGGTCGATTTAATGCACCGCAACTGCGCTACGCTAAAGAAAAGAAAGACTTGGACGTATTAGCCAAAGTGTTCGGCGCACCGTTTGTACTGTATTCCAAAAACCTATCCAAATCCTTTCGGGCGACCTGTAATAAATTGGGCAAGCCTTTACTGCTTTTTGAAGGCGGCAAGTCGTTCCACATTGACGATGTAGTTACCAACTCGGGTGTTAACGGCTCCAAACGTATTTTAAAACATTTCGGTATGTTGCGAACCGTTTTTAAATCGTCGAAACCCAAAACCGAATGCGTTTTTATAAACGACAGCAAATGGCAACGCGCCAAATACTCAGGTATGTTTAAGGCCTCCATCCCCATTGGATCTTATGTAAAAAAGGATGACATGCTAGGCAATATTACCGACCCTTACGGCAAGTTCAATTATTTTGTTCGGGCTTCGAACGCCGGTTATATTATCAATGTAAACGAATCGCCCATTGTATATCAAGGCGACGCGCTGTTCCATATTTCTACGAAACTAAAAAGGGCGGCAACATGACCAAAAATGAACTGCGAAAAAAATATAAAGCCCTTCGAAACGGCCTTTCGTTAAACGAGGTGGAAGATTTAAGTTTGTCCATCGCCAATCAGGTTTTGAAACTGCCCATTTGGGAAGCTTCGTTTTTCCATATTTTTCTTTCCATTGAAGAACAAAAAGAGGTAAACACTGATTACATACTGAATATTTTATCGGGGAAGGACAAAAACATTTTGGTATCGAAAAGTGATTTTAAAACGGGCGAAATGATTCATTTTTTGCTCACCGACAGCACCAAAATAAAAAAGAATGCCTATAACATCCCCGAACCGATTGATGGTATTGAAATAGCCAACGATAAAGTTGATGTGGTGTTTATTCCGCTGTTGGCTTTCGACAAAACAGGGAATCGCGTAGGTTATGGCAAAGGTTTTTACGATCGCTTTTTAGCCAAATGCAAACCCGAAACCCTAAAAATCGGACTGTCTTTTTTTGAAGCCGAAACGGGAATTACCGATGTTTTTGAAGGTGATATTAAGTTGGATTTTTGTGTAACGCCAGAGCGGGTTTTTGAGTTTTAATAGTTTAACCCAATAGCTTGTTCTATTTTACAATTTCAACAAACATATCTGGCACATTATTATTGTACAAGTCGTAATACTCATCTCTCGGGAAACCAGAAGACAAACTTACAATGTTTCCTTGCGCATCCTCAGCAACATATAAGGGATAGCCTTTAGTTGTGATTTTTTCTGAATATTTTTTTTCTATATCGTAAACCACAATTTCTTTAGAATTATTCTCATAAAAGCCCGTATATTTCTCGTTTTTATCTACCCCGAAAATTTTTGTTCCTAATCTATTGAAATTAAAGGTAACTCTAGGATTAGTATAACTATCTGTTTTTGAAAAATCTGTGATGGAATAAACTGAATTCCTTTTTTTATTAAGCAACAGTTGAGATTCCATATTCACAGACACATCGCTATTCAAAGTTGCCAACAACGGAATTTGAATAACACCATTTTTAGCAATAAAACCACCATTGTCAATACTATAATGTATTGCTCTCCCTTCGTTATTGTGGCTTAAAAGTACATTAGTATCATCTAATTTGGTGATTTCGTAGTTCCCACCCCCTTGATGCTCCGTGAAATGAAGTTTTTCATCAATCTTTTCCATAGTAGAACCGGAACGCTTATATGTATAAACATGGTCGTCATCTGAAAATATCCAAATACCATTTTTCAAATACGAGAAACTATCTCGAGGCCCTATAAAATCAAGATTTAATGAGTATTTAAACGTTAAGTCGGAGGCGTCATACACCCAATACTCTCCGCCTTGCTCAAAAATAAGTTCCTTCCCCTCATTTGATGCGATCAGTTTCATTTCCACGTCTGTTTGAACTGACGGCAACTTATAACCTTCAGCTAGAACATTATGATTCATATAATCATATTTAATGAGTCTTCTAGTGTTGTCGGGGTTAACTCCATAAAAGAAAAGCGCTTGTTCATCGGGATCAAAACTTAAAAACCTTATATAGTCAAAGCTCAATAATTCGGGTCTGCTAAAGTTCGTTGTAATCAAGTTTCCATCTTGATTTAATTGGCTTGTGCTTCCAAAAATATTGTGCACATAAATTGAATAGATTGGATTATTCACATAGGGAGGGTTTGTATCAGTGTAAAACGTTGTGTTTACATCTTCAATGATGGCAACCGTTTCGATATGCGGCATTGAATTTTGATTTTGATCTTGTACTCTAACCTCATAATGTGAAAAGTAATACCCTTTATATTTCTCCCAGGAAAGAGCAACAGAGCTTTCAGTATCTGTGGCATTTATAATTTTTACACTTTCTGGCAGAATAAATTCCGTTGCTACATAACGGGGGTTGCTAATGCCTAACAAACCTTTATCGGTATAAATCTTCAAAAAATAACAGATTCCCTCAGTTGCGGGTGGATTATAGTCAATGAAGCGTGACACATTCACATCTTCAATTGTTTGAACTAATTTGGCTGAGGTGATATCGCACTCCTCAGTACTTCTATAAATTTCGTACCGTAAAAACGTGTTATACCCAGTGTAAATATCCCAACGAAATTCTATATGGTTTTCAAACGGGGGCTCTGTTATTCTCGAAAAGGAATCTGTGTAAATATCCATTTCATTGGGCGGATTGTATTTTAATGCAGTTAGCTTATAAACCTCTAAACTCCCATCTCCATCTAAATCTATACGCGTGGTAAAAATAAAAGAGGTTGCATTTAAACTATTGATTTCTATTAATTGGGATTCGCTTCCATTGACTGTTGACAATTCAATTACCCCTTCATTTAAGCTCCATTTCAATTGAAATTCTGAAGGCTGACAGGTTGACGATTCTAAAAATTGAAATTCTGAATAAGAATAGTCTTCCTTATAAATAAAAAAATCTCTACCGCAAGTCTCAAAATTGACAGGCACCTCAGCTTTTACACCACCCGACTCAACAGAATATATTGTCCATACTCCTAATAAATCTTCTTTTTTGACATCCGTTTGTATGTTGCTACTTTCACCAGAATCATCGTCGGCTGAGCAGGCAAGAACAAACACTGCCAACAAATAACACAGAAATCTTAATTTTTTAAATGACATAGATTGAAGATTCTTTTCATGTTTCTTAATTTCAAACTTTCGAGAATGCCTTTTTATTAAACACAATAAGCATAATAAAACCCGTGCTAATGGCAACATCGGCAATATTAAAAACCGGTTCGAAGAAATTAAAGCGCTTACCGCCGTAAAACGGCACCCATTGTGGTAAGTCGATTTCAAACAAAGGGAAATAGAGCATATCTACCACACGACCGTGCAGCAAGCTATCGTAACCGCCGTTTTCGGGCAAAAAGGTGGCCACTTGGCTCATGCTGTCATCAAACAACACACCGTAAAACACCGAATCGATAATATTACCCAAAGCCCCTGCAAATATTAAAGCTATGGCTAAAATGAGCACGCGCGACCCCTTGTTTTTTGTGGCGCTATATAGCCAATAACCAATACCAAAAATGGCCACAACCCTAAAAAGCGTTAAAGCCACTTTTGCGGTCCTGTCGGAAATAAACGAGGCAAAATCACTAATTTTTGTCCCCCAAGCCATGCCGTCGTTTTCAATAAAATAAATTTTAGACCAACTGAACACATCTACACTTTCGTGGAGCACAAAATGGGTTTTGATGTAAATTTTACTGATTTGATCAATCAGCAAAACCACAATAATGAGAATGATGGATTTTTTTAGTGACATTAAAAATTCTTAAAACGATGTTGAATTTGGCAGTATTCCAAACAAAAAACGTCCCAAATGTTATTTTTGAGACGTTTGAAACATATTATTGTAAACGTTTATTGCTGCATGTTTTTGGCTTCGATACTTAAAGTAGCATGCGGCACTAATTTTAAGCGCTCTTTGTTAATCAGTTTTCCGGTAACACGACAAATGCCATAGGTTTTGTTTTCAATCCTAATCAACGCATTTTTAAGGTCGCGGATAAACTTTTCCTGGCGAATGGCCAATTGCGAGTTAGACTCTTTGCTCATTACCTCACTACCTTCATCAAAAGCCTTAAATGTAGGCGAAGTATCGTCCGTACCGTTATTATGGTCGTTCATATAGGCACTTTTAATAAGATCTAAATCGTGTTGTGCCTTTTGGATTTTGTCCTGTATTATTTCTTTAAATTCAGCTAAATCCTTGTCTGAATATCTTACTGTATCTGCCATAGTCTTAATGTTTTTGGATAAATAGCTTGGTATTTACATCATCAAAAGCAATTTCTATACCATCGTCTAATTTATCGATAATTTCCAATTCATTTGTTAGGGTTTCCGACTTAATATAAGTGATATTTGCATCAACGGCACTTACCACCTGCTCGTCTTTTTGAAGCCTAACATCTATCCTGTCAGTCACTTCAAAACCAGAATCCTTACGTAAATTCTGAATGCGGTTAACCAATTCGCGAGCAATGCCTTCTCTACGTAAATCATCTGTAATGGTAACATCCAAAGCCACAGTAAATGCGCCTTCTTTGGCTACCAACCACCCTTCAATATCCTGAGAGGTGATTTCTACATCCGAGCGTTCTAATGTAATATTTTTTCCATTAACATCAACCTCTAAACTGCCATTTTGCTCAATTTTGTTAATATCTTCAGGTGAAAAGTTAATTACTGCATTGGCAATGGCTTTCATATCCTTTCCGAAGCGTGGCCCAAGAGCTTTAAAATTCGGTTTTATCTGTTTTACCAAAACGCCCGAAGCATCATCTAAAAGCTCAATTTCCTTAACGTTAACCTCGTGTTTTATCAAATTCTGAACCGCCAAGATCTCCTCTTTTTGCTGCTCGCTATCAATAGGAATCATTATTTTTTGCAGCGGTTGGCGCACTTTAATTTTCTCTTTAGCCCTTAACGACAATACCAATGAAGATATTGTTTGCGCGGCCTCCATTTTACGCTCCAAAGCCTTATCAACAAAACTTTCGTCGAACATTGGGAAATCGGCCAAATGCACACTAGCAAAGGCTTCTTTTTGAGTAACGGCATTTAAATCCAAATACAAGCGATCCATAAAGAACGGTGCAATAGGCGCACCCAACTTGGCAATGGTCACCATACAAGTGTACAGCGTCTGGTAGGCCGAAATTTTATCCTGCCCATAATCGCCTTTCCAGTAACGTCTTCTGCTTAAGCGCACAAACCAGTTACTCAAATAATCCTGAGTGAAGTCTGAAATCGCTCTTGCTGCCCTTGTTGGCTCGTAATCGGCGTAAAAGGCATCCACTTTTTTAATAAGCGTGTGCAATTCTGAAAGGATCCAACGGTCTATTTCTGGTCTGTCGTCAATAGCAATATCGGATTCGCTATAGTTGAAATTATCCAAATTGGCATACAATTGGAAGAACGAATAGGTATTATAAAGCGTTCCGAAGAATTTACGTTTTACTTCCTCAACACCTTCTAAATCGAACTTCAAATTATCCCACGGGTTGGCGTTACTTATCATGTACCAACGTGTAGCATCGGCACCGTAATTCCCCAGGGTTTCAAATGGATCGACAGCATTGCCCAAACGTTTCGACATTTTTTGTCCGTTTTTATCCAACACCAATCCGTTGGACACCACATTTTTATAGGCCACAGAATCGAAAACCATCGTTCCGATAGCGTGCAAGGTATAGAACCATCCGCGGGTTTGATCGACACCTTCAGCAATAAAATCGGCTGGATATGTGGTGCCTTCATCAATTAATTCTTTGTTCTCGAACGGGTAGTGCCATTGCGCATAAGGCATGGAACCCGAATCGAACCACACATCAATTAAATCGCTTTCGCGGAACATTTTTTGCCCCGATGGCGATACCAAAACAATATCGTCTACGATGTTTTTGTGCAAATCGATTTTAGCATAGTTGTCTTCGGAATTATTTCCGACTTCAAAATCTTCAAAAATATCTTTTGAAAGCACACCAGCTTCAACCGCTTTGGCCATCTCATTTTTCAATTCTTCCACCGAACCGATGCAGATTTCTTCTTTTCCATCCTCAGTTCTCCAAATAGGCAACGGAATACCCCAGTAGCGCGAACGCGACAAGTTCCAGTCGTTGGCATTGGCCAACCAGTTACCAAAACGTCCGGTTCCGGTAGCTTTTGGCTTCCAATTGATGGTTTCGTTGTGCGCCACCATTTTGTCTTTTATATCGGTTACTTTGATGAACCACGAATCCAGCGGATAGTAAAGAATGGGTTTATCGGTTCTCCAACAGTTCGGGTAGCTGTGCTTATATTTTTCAACCTTAAAGGCTTTATTTTCTTCTTTTAATTTGATAGCTATTTCAACATCTACAGACTTCTCAGGTGCTTCGCCATCATTGTAATATTCATTTTTTACGTACTTACCGGCATGTTCGCCCATTTCTGGTCTGAACTTTCCTTGCAAGTCTACCAAAGGCACCAAGTTGCCGCTTTCATCTTTCACCAACATAGGTGGCACTTCAGGAGTGGCTTGTTTGGCCACCAAGGCATCATCGGCACCAAAAGTAGGTGCGGTATGCACAATTCCCGTACCGTCTTCGGTAGTTACGAAATCTCCGGAAATGACTCTAAAGGCATTTTCAGGATTGTCGTTAGGTTGTGCGTAGGGCAACAATTGTTCGTATTTTATTCCGACTAAATCTTTTCCAACAAATTCTTTTACAACGTAAAATGGAATTTTTTTATCGCCCGATTTGTACGCCAATAACTCTGATTTATCTTCAACTTGCTTGAATTTTCCAGAGAATTGGTAGTTTACCAACTTCTTGGCTAAAACTACATTGATGGGCTGGTGCGTGTATTGATTATAAGTTTCTACCAACACATAGTCGATTTTTGGCCCAACGGTTAATGCCGTGTTACTTGGCAACGTCCAAGGTGTGGTCGTCCAAGCTAAAAAGTGAATATCACCTTCGTTCTCTAAAAACTCAGGAAGGGTTTCTTCTACCGCTTTAAACTGAGCAACTACGGTTGTATCGGTAACATCTTGATAGGTTCCCGGTTGGTTCAACTCATGTGAACTCAATCCCGTTCCCGCTTTTGGCGAATACGGTTGGATGGTGTAACCTTTATACAGTAAATCTTTGTTGTAAATTTGTTTGAGCAACCACCAAACACTTTCCATGTATTTGGGCTCGTAGGTAATGTACGGATCGTCCATATCTACCCAATAGCCCATTTTTTCAGTAAGGTCGTTCCAAATATCGGTATAGCGCATTACCGCTTTACGGCAGGCTTTGTTGTAATCTTCAACCGAAATGGTTTTACCAATGTCCTCTTTGGTAATGCCTAATTCCTTTTCAACACCGAGTTCAATCGGCAGCCCGTGGGTATCCCATCCGGCTTTACGCTTAACCTGGTATCCTTTTTGGGTTTTATATCTGCAAAAAATATCTTTAATGGCACGCGCCATCACGTGGTGAATGCCCGGCAAGCCGTTTGCAGAAGGTGGCCCTTCAAAAAACACAAAAGTTTCGTTGCCTTCTCTTGAAGATATACTTTTTTCAAATATGTTGTTTTCCTGCCAATAGCTCAGAATTTCTTCTGCTACTTTCGGCAAGTCAAGTCCTTTATATTCAGGAAATTTAGCGCTCATTTACTGGTAATTCTTTTAAGTTCGCGAATTTAATGAATTTTAACAAAACAGCCGTGGTTTTACCCCAATTTGTATGAGCTAAGAAGGATTCCGTTTACGCTAACATATCAGTTCGATTTTTTATAACATTGTAAAAACAAAATCATAAACATCTTAAACCATGAAAATTATAGTAAAAATAGCCGTATCATTCGTGCTGATTTTTATTTTCAATTGTAACGATAGACTGAATAGCCAGGCACCCGATGCGGTTAAGAAAACCTTCCAAGCTAAATATCCCGGAGAAAATGACCCCGATTGGCACAAAGACGACCACGGGAACTACGAATCTCATTTCAAAATTGACGGTATAAAATATCGTGCTGACTTTAACGCTGACGGCTCTTGGATTGAAACTGAAACTAATATCGACGAATCTGATTTACCTAAAGCGATAAAAGAACGCATTGAAAATGATTTCGATGGAAAAATAACGGAAATTGAAAAAGTGGAGCACCATAGTAAAGGTACATTTTACGATGTGGAGTTTAAGCGAAAAGGGAAAAACAAAGATATTGAGTTTACAAGTGATGGCACCATTATAAACCAATAAAACCGTAAATAGCTACAATACAAAAACTCCCAAAGAGTAAGTTTCTTTGGGAGTTTTTATTTTTCTGTTTTTAACTTTTGAATTAATCTCTAGCCCCAAACACTTGGAAGCCCCAATATACTAGGTTAGCCAAGGCACCAATGGCTGCTACCAAATAGGTTCGGGCGGCCCATTTTAGGGCATCTTCAGAACCTTTGTATTCTTCGGGCGTTACCATATTTTTATTTTTTAACCAAGCCAAGGCGCGGTTACTGGCATCGTACTCCACAGGAAGGGTGATAAAACTAAATAGCGTAGCAAAGCCCATCATTACCAATCCAGCAACGGCTACCCAATAGCCCATGCCCACACCAGCGGCGGCACCCAATACCAAACCACCAATGACCAACCATTGCGACATACCCGAAGTCACACTAACCACAGGCACCAATGCCGAACGCATTTTTAAATAATCGTAGGCTTGGGCGTGCTGTACGGCATGACCACATTCGTGGGCAGCTACAGCAGCGGCGGCGGCGTTACGTTGGTGGTAAACGGCTTCACTTAAATTTACGGTTTTATTCTTTGGGTTGTAGTGGTCGGTCAATCGGCCGGGAGTAGAAATCACCTCAACATCGTAAATACCGTTATCGGCCAACATTTTTTCAGCAATTTCGGCACCACTCATACCGTTTCGAAGCTGCACCTTAGAGTATTTTTCAAACTTTCGTTTTAAGGTACTGCTCACCAACCAGCTTACTAATGCTATTCCTCCTAATAATATATAATATCCAATCATTGTTCTATTTTAAATTGATTATAACAAAATAAAGATAGCAAAAATAACGCCAATTTTTGCTGCATGATATTCTGTCAGTCATTAAAATTCTGTTAAAAATAAAGCATAAAAAAAGCCCTCAAAAGAGGGCTATATAAAATATCAATATCATTTTTTATGATGCAGCGTATTCCAAATCGAATGCTTCGGCGATTTCTTTGTAAACAATTTCACCTTTAACAATGTTCAATCCTTTAGCTAAATCTTTGTTTTCTTTGCAGGCTTTCTCCCAGCCTAAATTGGCCAACTTAATCACGTAAGGCAAGGTCACGTTAGTCAATGCCATAGTTGAGGTATAAGGCACGGCACCCGGCATGTTGGCCACACTATAGTGCACCACCTCATCAATAATATAGGTAGGATCTTGATGCGTAGTTGGTTTTGTGGTTTCAAAACAACCGCCTTGATCAACGGCTACATCTACCATTACAGTACCTGGTCGCATATCTTTCAACATATCTTTGGTGATTAATTTTGGAGCTTTTGCTCCTTTAATCAACACCCCACCGATGATTAAATCGGAATCCTTGATATGCTTCCGGATGTTATATTCACTTGAAAATTCACTAATAACGTTATTCGGCATCGTTTCGCTCACATGGCGCAGGGCTTTCATATTAATATCTAAAATAAAAACGTTAGCCCCCAAACCAGAAGCCATACGAGCCGCTTGAATACCCACAACACCAGCTCCTAAAATCAACACTTTTGCCGGTGGCACTCCGGGAACGCCGCCCAATAAAATACCGCGACCTTTAATGGGTTTTTCTAAATATTTGGCTCCTTGCTGAATTGACATTCGTCCGGCAACTTCAGACATAGGAATCAACAACGGCAGCGTACCATCGGTATCCTCAACCGTTTCGTAAGCGATACAAACCGACTTACTGTCAATCATGGCATGTGTTAACGCTTCGCTTGATGCAAAATGGAAATAAGTAAATACTACCTGGTTTGGTTTAATTAAACCATATTCAGGCTCGATAGGCTCTTTTACTTTCACAATCATGTCGGCAATAGCGTAAACCTCTTCAATAGTTTCAAGCATGGTTGCTCCGGCATCAGCATAATCTTCATCCAAAAAGCCACTGTTAAAACCTGCATTTTTTTGCACGAATACCTCGTGGTTTCTTTTGGTCAATTCAAACACACCAGAAGGCGTCATACCTACTCGGTTTTCGTTGTTTTTCAATTCAATAGGAACTCCAATTTTCATGGGCACAATTATTTAAGTTAGTCTAAATACTCTGCAATATTACAACACTCGATTTAAAAAAAACACAAAAACACAGATTTTATTAAAAAATCAATACCGATTTTAACCTTTTTATAACAATTACACAAAACACATCGATTTTGTAGGGTTTTAACAAATCCTCGAAAACTAGCATTTCTGCACTTTAGTTTTTTAGGAAACCCAAATTTTTACAACTGCAATTTGAGGAAAACAAAAAAAGCATCCGTTTCTGGATGCTTTTTGATATTAAAACTGTTTAAAATAAAAAAACAGGGGTTTTATGGTGAGATTGCCGCGTCGTCCCAATTTCTATTGGGACTTCTCGCAATGACATTAGCCCACAATATTCACGATTTTACCCGGTACAACAATTACTTTTTTAGGCGTGCGGCCTTGTAATTGATCTTGGGTTTTTTCGTGTGCCAAAACGGTTTTTTCAATTTCATCTTTTGGCATATCTAGCGGTAATTCTAGCGTAAAACGCATTTTTCCGTTGAATGAAATCGGGTAGTTTTTACTGCTTTCTACCAAATGGCTTTCGTCGAATTTGGGGAATGGTGCCGTTGAAATGGACTCCCTATGCCCCAACTGATTCCACAATTCTTCAGCGATATGCGGTGCATACGGCGAAATCAAAACCAACAAAGGTTCTAAAATCGCTTTTGACGTGCATTTTTGAGCCGTTAACTCGTTTACCGCAATCATAAAAGTGGATACCGACGTGTTGAATGAAAAATTCTCGATGTCCTCCTGAACCTTTTTAATGGTTTTATGCAGTGTTTTTAGGGCCTCCCCCTTCCCCTCCGAAGGAGGGGTGTCAGTAACGTAAAATTTACTGTTTTCACCTTGATGGTATAATTTCCAAAGCTTTTTAAGGAAGTTGTGTACGCCCGTAATACCAGCAGTATTCCAAGGTTTGTATTGCTCTAACGGACCAAGGAACATTTCGTAAAGGCGTAAACTGTCGGCTCCGTATTCTTTACAAATGTTGTCGGGATTGACCACGTTGTATTTGGATTTGGACATTTTTTCGACTTCTCGGCCTACTTTGTAGACATCATTATCTCCTTCAATAAGTTCGCCTTTTTCGCCGATGAAAATCGCATCTTTAAATTCAGGCCTCCAATTTTTAAAAGCATTAACATCTAGTTCGTCTGAAGCGTTAACAAAGGAAACATCACAATGCATGTATTGACTGTTTTCCACTGCAACTTTTCCTTCTTGTATTAAGGTTAAAAAGTTATCCCAATCAAAATCCGTTGGATCAACATAGTTTTCATCCCCTGGCTTTACTTTTTCTTTTTCAATATATCTATCATACTGAGTTTTTGACAAAAAGTAATTTCTTTTTTCCTTCCGCAATAAATAAACAAAAGCACTAGTCCCCAAAATCATCCCTTGGTTAATCAGTTTTTTAGCAAACTCATCAACCGGTACTTGGCCTTTATCAAACAGGAATTTTTGCCAAAAACGTGAGTAGAGCAAATGCCCCGTAGCGTGCTCACTCCCACCGATGTACAAATCGACGTCCTTCCAGTAGTTCAGTGCCTCTTGACTGGCAAAAGCATCGTTGTTATTGGCATCCATGTAACGGTTAAAATACCACGAACTGCCCGCCCAACCTGGCATGGTATTTAATTCTAACGGGTGAATGGTTTCGTTATCGATTAAATCGTTGGAAACCACTTCGTTTTTATTGGTATCCCATGCCCAAACCGTGGCGTTACCCAATGGCGGCTCGCCCGTTTCGGTGGGCAAATACTTCTCTACTTCGGGCAATTGAATTGGTAAATGTTTCTCATCAATCATTTGCGGCATACCATTTACGTAATACACTGGAAACGGCTCGCCCCAATAACGTTGGCGACTAAATACGGCGTCGCGCAAACGGTAATTGGTTTTTCCTTCGCCCTGCCCCAGTTTTTCCAATTCGAAAATAACGCGCTTGGTGGCTTTTTTATAATTCAAACCGTTAAGGAAATCACTATTCGCAATCACGGTGTTTTCTTTATCTGAAAAGGCTTCTTTTGAAATATCGACGCCTTCAAAAATATTCGGAATCGGAATATTAAAATGTTTGGCAAAATCGTAATCGCGCTGGTCGCCACAAGGCACACTCATTACTGCCCCCGTTCCGTATCCTGCCAACACGTAATCGCCAATCCAAATTGGGATCGGCTCTTTGGTAAACGGATGCTCGGCGTAAGCCCCAGTAAACGCCCCGGTAATGGTTTTTACATCGGCCATACGGTCGCGCTCGCTACGTTTTGCAGTGGCTTCGATATAGGCTTCCACCTCCGCTTTTTGCTCGGGCGTAGTTATTTTTGAAACCAATTCGTGCTCGGGTGCTAAGGTCATGAACGACACACCGAAAATGGTATCGGGCCTCGTTGTGAAAACTTCTATTTGATGAGACCCTTCGACTCCGCTCAGGGTGAAATCCCCGTTTTCTGATTCAACAGATTGCTTCGCTTCGTTCGCAATGACGTTGAATTTTACAGATGCCCCAACCGATTTTCCAATCCAATTACGCTGACTTTCTTTTAGCGAGTCGGTCCAATCGATTTTTTCCAAACCTTGCAACAAACGCTCGGCATAGGCCGAAATGCGCATGCTCCATTGGGTCATTTTTTTTCGAACTACGGGGTGGCCACCGCGTTCAGACACGCCGTTTACTATTTCGTCATTGGCCAAAACAGTTCCCAGAGCCGGACACCAATTCACTTCGGTTTCCGCCAAATAGGTTAAACGGTACTGCAATAAGATTTCCTGTTTTTTTACATCGTCGAAAATATTCCAATCTGCAGCGGTAAAAAATTCCACATCGTCATCGCATGCGGCATTAACGTTCGCATTGCCTTCTGCTTCAAAAGTTTTGATAAGCTCTGAAATATCTTCGGCCTTATCGCTATCTTTATTGTACCATGAATTGAACAATTGGATGAAAATCCACTGTGTCCATTTATAATAACTTGGATCTGAAGTACGCACCTCACGACTCCAATCGAACGAAAACCCAATTTGGTCGAGCTGGCGGCGGTAGGTTTTTATGTTTTCTGCCGTGGTAATGGCCGGATGCTGCCCTGTTTGAATGGCGTATTGCTCGGCCGGCAAACCAAAACTATCGTAACCTTGCGGATGCAACACATTAAACCCTTGGTGACGTTTATAGCGTGCATAAATATCAGAAGCGATATACCCTAAAGGATGCCCAACATGCAACCCAGCACCACTGGGGTACGGAAACATGTCCAATACATAATATTTGGGTTTATCACTTTGGTTTTCGGCTTTAAAGGTTTGATTTTCTGCCCAATACTTTTGCCATTTGGCTTCTATCTCGTTGAAATTGTAATTCATCGTATGTTTTTAAAAATAATGACGTCATTGCGAAGGAGGCACAGCCCGTACTGAGCTCAGCCGAAGTGCGGCAATCTTTTGGATAAACAATTTCATTCATAAGATTCCCACGATTCACTTCGACTGCGCTCAGTGTGACACACTCGGAATGACGAATTTTAAGCTGCAAATTTACGGTTTCTACCGAAAAACAGAATAGGTTTAGTCCATAATATGCCATCATTTTTAAAAGGCATAAATAATGACGTTTATTTAAAGTTCTATTTGAACGGCAATTTGTAATTTCGCGGCATAAAACCCGTGCTTTGATAAAAGATACCACAAAAGCCCACCTTGCCCTTTTGGGCGCCAACATTATTTACGGTGCTAATTATATTATTGCCAAAGGCGTAATGCCCAATAAAATTGGTCCGACCGCCTTTGTATTTATCCGTTTAGCGGGCTGCGTTCTGCTGTTTTGGACACTGAAATTGCTCTTCATTAAAGAAAAGGTTGAAAAGAAAGATTTTTTAATGCTCGCCCTTTGCGGATTATTTGGCGGTGCGGCCAACCAAATGCTGTTCTTCCACGGTATTAATTTAACCTCACCCATTGATGCCTCCATCATCACCACAGCCACACCGGTAATTGTACTTATTTTTAGTTATTTCATTTTGAAGGAGCGCATTACAAAAAACAAGGTGATAGGCATTGCTATGGCAGGTGCCGGCGCCATATTTTTAATTTTATACGGTAACAAAACCGATGGCACCAGTTCGCTTTTGGGCAACTTTTTTGTACTACTGAATGCGAGCAGCTACGGCTTGTACCTTGTTTTGGCCAGAACGTTAATGAATAAATACCATGCCATTACCGTGGTAAGCTGGATATTTTTATTCGGGTTTATGTACGTGCTTCCCTTTGGTTTAAATGATTTTTTAAACACCAACTTCGAAGCGTTTACCATAAACACCTATTTAACCATAGGCTATGTGGTATTGTTTACCACCTTTTTCGCATACCTGTTTAATATTTTTGCGCTAAAACATTTACCGCCATCTATTACCAGCAGTTACACCTACCTTCAACCGGTAGTGAGCTTTCTTATAGTAACCTTAATGGCGTACACTTTTATGAACGATGTTTACGCCAAAGACATTAACCTTATTAAAATATTGAGTTGTGTTGTGGTAGCTGCTGGGGTTTATATTATTAGCAAGCCTTCAAAAGTCAAAACCGCTAAATAATTTAAAATCGATAGCCAACGGACAATTGGAATATACCATTGTTAACATCAGGGTTTTCTCCAACCTTGGTAATTCCATAGCTATATCGCAGCTGCGAAAACCAGTTCTGGGTAAAATCAATGCCTAAACCTGCATTTAGGGCCAAATCGAAGGTATTGGCATCGGTATCGTAATCGGGAATCTCTTCAAAGCGAAACTTGGCCGTATCTTCAACCAAAAAACTAAATTGCGGACCAACATCTAAACTAAACCTATCGGCAATGTAAAATTTGGCCATTACGGGCACCGAAATATAATCTAACTGAAACGCCACTACATTTTCTTCTTCGGCACCTGCTCTGGAATACAGCAATTCGGGCTGCAACGCAAAAGCATCACTAAACTTTACTTCAGCTATAAAACCCGCATGAAAACCAATCAAACTATTCCGTTCTATTTGGTTATCTGAACGATTGCCATAAAAACTCGAAACATTCATTCCTGCCTTAGCTCCTAAATTAACCGTTTGGGCGTGCACCGTTTCAAAAAATCCTAAGGCCATTAACAAGGCCACAAGTAGCGTTTTTTTCATAGTTAAGTTATTTTCAAAATTATTGGTTGTGCAGTTTCAACAACTATGCCAAGTTCAAAAAAATCGAACTCCAAACAACAATTTCAAATAACAAAAGTTATAGCATGTAATTACTTGTTTTATTCATGGTATCGTACATCTTTTTATTATTTTTACAACCACAATTCAAACCGCCCTTATGAGTTCATCTTTTGAAAAACACCAAAAACGCAGACTAATTTCTTCCTATTTTTCGGTAGTGCTCAGTATTGCCTTGGTGCTATTTTTATTAGGACTTTTGGGCATGTTGGTTTTGAACGCCAAAAAGGTTTCTGACCATTTTAAGGAACAGGTGGTTTTAACCATTTATTTAAAAGACACCGCCAAAGAAGTGGAAATTAATCAGCTTGAAAAAAGTTTGGCTATGGCCGAATATGTAAAATCGACCGAATACGTTTCGAAAGAAAAGGCGGCCGAATTTATGAAGGCCGAAACTGGTGAGGATTTCATGGATTTTGTGGGCTACAACCCATTGCAAAATTCCATCGATGTGCATTTGAAAGCCGATTTTGTAACCTCGGAACATTTGGAAAAAATTTCGGCGGAAGCCACATCGAAAAACTTTGTGGACGAAGTGACCTACGATAACGACTTGGTAAATTTAATGAACGACAACGTTCGTAAAATCAGTGTTTGGGTGCTCGTTATCAGTGGTATTTTCACTTTGATTGCTGTGCTTTTAATCAACAGTTCCATTAGGCTATCGGTTTACTCGAAACGCTTCACCATAAAAACCATGCAAATGGTGGGCGCCACCAAACAATTCATCCGTCGCCCATTTGTTTGGAACAGTGTGCGCTTGGGCATAATTGGCGCCATTTTAGCCCTAATTGGCATGGCCGTAGTTTTGTATTACGTTAACAAAACTTTCCCGGAACTCGGCTTGCTGAACACGCCTATTTTAGTGGTTGGTCTTTTTGTTTTTGTGTTCGCTTTGGGCATTGTCATTACCTGGATCAGCACCCATTTTGCCACACAGCGCTTTTTGAATTTGCGTACAGATGAGCTTTACTACTAACAACTATTGATTATTGAAAAGTATAATTTACGATCACGTTAACAATGCTTTTTAAATATTTCCGTTAATTTGCAGCACTAGCTTTAAAACCATGGGAGAACAAAAACGAAAAGAAGACGCAAAACCCACATTTGTATTTGGGAAGAAAAACTATAAATTCATGTTTATTGGTTTGGCCGTTATAGCCCTTGGTTTTATTTTGATGGCCGGTGGCGGCAGCGACGACCCCAATGTGTTTAGCCCAGAAATTTTTAGCTGGCGACGTATCCGATTGGCTCCTATGTTGGTGCTTTTAGGTTTTGGCATCGAGATGTACGCCATTCTTTTAAATCCGGATAAATAACTTATGTCATTCCTGCGGAAGCAGGAATCCACATCGCCATCTTACAATTGTAGCTTTAAAACAATAGGTTCTCACGTCGTTCCTCTCGACACTCCTCATAATGACAGCAATTTTTCAGCGAATCCTTTCGCCATTTTTTTAACGTAAGCATAGCTGTTTTCCATCGCATCCTCTAAATTTTCCGAGTAGTTTAAAACCGCATCGGCATAGTCAATTCCGAAGTCTTTAATCTCTTTTTCATTTAATTCGATGCTTCCACAAAAAGCCGCCACTTTTTTGTTCTGCGCTTTTGCCGAAGTTACTACGCCCTTGATTGTTTTCCCCGATAAAGTTTGCAAATCCAGCTTGCCTTCACCGGTGATTACCCAATCGGCATCTGCAATTTTTGAATCGAAATCTGCCAAATCTTTTATTAAGTCAATTCCAGGTTTTAAATCCCCATTCAAAAACACTTTTGACGCCAAGCCCATACCACCTGCCGCACCAGCACCTTTTACATTTTGGGGGTTTACACCAAATTGGGCTTCAATAATTTTTGAAAAACTTCGCAAACCATGGTCAAGCATTTTTACATCTTCGGCCGAAGCGCCTTTTTGTTCGGCATACACATAAGCCGCTCCATTTTCACCAAACAACGGATTATTGACATCGCATGCAATTTTGAAATCGACTTGAAATAGTTTCGGAGGCAGCAAAGTAGTGTCAATCGAATCCACCCACGATAAATGGGCTCCAATGGGTTTTACTTCGTTTCCATTTTTATCCAAAAACCGATAGCCCAAAGCCGTGGCCATTCCCATTCCGCAATCGTTGGTAGCACTACCACCAATGCCCAAAATAATGGTTTCTGCTCCTTTTTCAATGGCATCAACAATCATTTTGCCCGTACCTAAAGTAGTAGCATTTTTACAATCGAATTGTGCAGGATTCAATAATTTTAACCCCGAGGATTCGGCCATTTCAACAAAAGCTGTTTTTGAATGTTCGGCATAAAGGTATTTCGCTGTTATCGGTTGAAAAAAAGGATTGTTCACTTGCACCTCAACCATTGTTCCGTTTAAATAAAAATTGACCACTTCCAAAGTACCATCGCCACCATCGGCCAATGGTAATTTCAAAATTTCCAAATTCGGATTTACCGAAAGCAACCCTGCTTCAACGGCTTCACAAAACTGAAATCCAGTCAGTGAATTTTTAAATTTATCGGGAGCAACAACAATCTTCATGATTCTAAAATAAGGTAAATTCTTAAAGTTTAATACCTAAAAAGTATTTTGAAGCACTATTTTAATATTTTTGCCCCATGGAAATTATAGACGCAATTATTCTGGGCATTATTCAAGGGTTAACTGAGTTTTTGCCCGTTTCGTCCAGCGGACATTTGGAGTTGGGAAAGGCCATTTTAGGCGACCATTCCGTACCCGAAGAAAGCTTACTGTTTACCGTGGTGTTGCACTTTGCCACGGCATTGAGCACCATGGTAGTTTTTAGAAAAGACATACTTGATTTAATTAAAGGTGCATTGAAATTTCAATGGAATGAAGACTTACAATTTATTGCAAAAATAGCCGTGTCTATGATTCCAGCTGTGGTTGTCGGCCTATTTTTCGAGGAACAATTGGAAGCGCTTTTTGGTGGCAACATTTTTTTAGTGGGCTGTATGCTTTTGGTTACCGCAGTGCTTCTTTTTTTGGCAGACAAAGCCAAAGACACCAATAAAAAAGTATCGTTTTCCAATGCTTTTGTTATCGGTATTTCGCAAGCCATTGCGATGCTGCCCGGCATTTCGCGTTCGGGAGCTACTATTTCCACTTCGGTTTTATTGGGCAACGACAAAACCAAAGCCGCCCGTTTCTCGTTTTTAATGGTAGTGCCACTTATTTTCGGAAAAATAGCCAAGGATATTTTAAGTGGCGATTTAAGTTACGATAGCGGAAATTTTACAGCTCTTTCCGTCGGGTTTATCGCGGCATTTGTAGCTGGGTTATTTGCCTGCACTTGGATGATTGCTCTGGTAAAGAAAAGCAAACTCACCTATTTTGCGGTATATTGCGCCATTGTTGGACTAATTGCTATCGCTTTCACTTTTTTCAATTGATATGCTAACTGCTGAAGATTATCTTTCCGGACAGGTTTTTCTAATTGACAAACCATTGCATTGGACCTCTTTCCAAACGGTAAACAAACTGCGCTGGGAATTGAAACAGGCCTTTAAATTGAAAAAAATAAAGGTAGGCCATGCCGGTACTTTAGACCCTTTGGCCACAGGACTTTTAGTAATTTGCACCGGAAAAATGACCAAGCAAATCGACAGCTTTCAGGCGCAAATAAAGGAATACACCGGTACGTTTGTTTTGGGAAGCACTACACCTTCGTACGATTTGGAAACCGAAATAAACGAAACCTTCCCAACGGAACACATTTCAGAATCACTAATCCACGACACGACCAAACAGTTTTTGGGTGATATTGAGCAATTTCCCCCTGTATTTTCAGCCATAAAAAAAGACGGCAAACGCTTATATGAGTTTGCCCGAGCTGGCGAAAGTGTTGAAGTAAAATCCCGAACGGTAAGTATTTCTGAATTTGAAATCACCAATATTTCTGGATTGAATGTCGATTTTAGAGTGGTGTGCAGCAAAGGCACTTACATCCGTTCTTTGGCTCACGATTTTGGAAAAGCCCTAAACTCGGGTGCCCATTTATCAGCACTAAGAAGGACCAAAATTGGAGATTTCAACGTTGATGATGCGGTTTCGATTGAAGGGTTTATAGCCAACCTGAAGAACTAAACTACTTATTTTTACGTATATTTACCGTACCCCAATTGTAATTTTAAAGATTTGCACCTAACAAATCAACATAGAGCCCTATTGATTACTTTCCTGATTTCTGGAACGGTTGTCCTTTCTGTTTTTAATCTCGGACTTAAAAAACAAAGCGAATTTATTTCTGAAAGTTACTACGAGTTGGACCCTGAAAAGGAACCCGAAGAAAAGCTAGAGGAGTTGGAAGACTTAAAGGAAGCCAATAAAACTAAGGCCGAAACCAACAGCGCCTTTAACGAAACCCAAAAGGAAAAGCACTTTGCCCAAGCGTTTAAACGCATAGCGCCACCTGAAGATTACGTACCGAAAAGCAGTGATTTTTCAGAAAACAGTCATGCTGCAAAAAGGGACTATACAATACCCGACGATTCGAAATTAAACCCAGACGAGCTTTCAAAGTTCAATAAGGCGAACGAAGTGCTAAAAAAGCAATTGGCCGAAAACAACAACCACAAAAGTACCATTAGCTATTCGCTCTCAAATCGGAAAAAAGTATACATTCCCATTCCTGTTTATCTTTGCGAAGTAGATGGTAAAATAGTAGTAAACATTACCGTTAACGCCAACGGGAAAGTGACCGATGCGTACCTAAATTCCTCTTCGAATTCTTCAAATGAATGCTTGATTGAACACGCTTTGGAGTATGCAAAAAAATCAAAATTCAATGCCGACCCATCGAAAAGCAGTCAGATAGGCTCCATCACTTTTAATTTTATTGGCAAACGCTAGGCTCCAATTTGCAGAGCATTTCGGTAACATCTTCCAGTACGTTTTGTCCTTTGTTTTTATTGTACCAATGCTGTAAATCTTCTTTAAATTCGGGAGTTAATTTGCCGTATTTCGCTTTATATCTATTCACATAAACCGTGGCTTCGCTAGGGCGCGGACCATAAGTAGTCAAAACATCACCCGTTTTGTCGTCAATCATAATAACCTTCGGGATAGACCGCGAACCCTCTGTTAAAAAGGCTTCCATTAGTTCTGGGTTATCGTCACGAAGCACTATTTTCATATTAAGGTTCTCGTTTAATTCCACTATTTTATGGAGCGCTGGCAACACATGCGCTGCATCGCCACACCAACTTTCGGTAATAACCAACCAAGTAACGGGATGGTTGAATTCGGTTATTTTTTTCTGCAGCCCTTCTGAAACCTTAATGGTTTTATCCCAACGTTTCATTCGGCGGTCGTTTAGCTTCGTGTAATTCACCAAAGCTTCCGTTTTTTCTGGGCCAGTGGTATCGTTTTCTTCAGCCAATTTTTTCACTAGTTCCCTATAAGATTGGTAAGAGATACCGCGTTCTAAACTCGATTCTATTATTGGTTCCATAAGTTAAAATTTAAACAGATACAATGATGCCCTCAAAATTAAAGGCTTACCATTTCAATTAAGATGATTTTTGTCATACTTTTACTTTAAACCTTACTTGAGTAGAATCATGGACAAAAAACAACGATGCGGCTGGTGTGAAGGCGATGCACTTTATGAAGCTTACCACGACCAAGAATGGGGCGTTCCGGTTTATGACGACGATACGCTTTTTGAATTTTTAACTTTAGAAACCTTTCAGGCGGGGCTAAGTTGGATTACCGTACTTCGGAAGCGTGAAAATTTCAGGAAAGCATTCGATGATTTTAATTACAAAAAAATAGCCAATTACAATCAGGACAAAATTGACGAGCTCCTACAAGATGCCGGAATTATTAGAAACAAACTAAAAGTAAAGGCCACAGTAACCAATGCCCAAGCCTTTATAAAAATACAGCAAGAATTTGGCAGTTTCAGTGAATACATTTGGGGGTTTGTGGACGGAAAACCCATTAAAAACGCACTAACAAACTACAAAGAAGCCCCAGCAAACACGCCTTTAAGCGACACCATAAGCAAGGATTTAAAAAAACGCGGATTTAAGTTTGTGGGTACTACTGTAATATACGCCCACATGCAAGCCACGGGCATGGTAAACGACCATGAGGTAGACTGTTTTAGGTACAATCAGGTATAAATTTTAATTTTTCAGTTGTTTTTCTAAATTGGGTGTTATGGCTTTAATAGCTTCATCAACATTAATATAGTCATTTAAATCGTCAACCGAAACCACCTTAAATCCATTGTCGCTTAAATATTGAAGGTGTTCCTCAAACAACTCTGGAGGGGTGTTTACCCAAGGATGCTCAATATCTGGCACGCCATGAATAGTTATCACCACAATGTTTCCATTTTTAGCTTCATTAAAAGCTGCTATAATTTCATCTTTATTGTCGGCTGTCATGGCCCAACTAGGTATTAAATACGGGTGGTCGTTTAAAGGATTATAAGCCCTGCTCCCACCTGCTCGGGCATACTTATAACCCAATTCTTTTAAGATTTCCAAAGACGAAGCGTTTAAACGATAAGCAGGATATGCAAACGATTTGGGCTTTTTTATGCCCATAGAATCGCATTTATACTCAATAGCCTTGATTTCCTTTATAGCTTCTTGTTTGGTTATTTTATTCAGTTTTTTGTGTGAAAGCGTATGGTTTCCAATCTCAAAACCCAAATCGGAAAGTTGTTTCACTTTCTGCCAAGCCATATATTTTGTAGTGTCCTTGTAATTTGGCGGAAACTCACACATAAAAAACGTGGCTTTAAAATTGAATTTTTTCAATAAAGGTGCCACCACCGAATACTGACTTTCACAGCCGTCATCGAAAGTTAAAACCACAAGCTTATCGGGTATGTTCTTTTTTAAAATCTGCGAATGGCCAAAAACGGAAAAAGCCATTAAAAATAGTAAGATTAAATAGTTTTTTACATTTATAAGTTTCACCAATGCCTGTTTCATCAATTTCAATTTTATCTTTTTTTAACCCACTTTTTTCCTTAAAACTTCAATTCTATTTGATACACTGCCCCATTCGGTAAATTGGATAATTTTAAAAATAATTTTTTCTAATTTCCCTTTTGAAACCACTTGATCGGACAAAATCTTAATTTTCCCGTCCCTTATAAAAATACAATTTTCGTCATTCAAATTTTCCATTTCCAAAATCAGCTCGTTGGCAAATTTCCAAGCACCATCGCGTGCTATGCCCATGCTAAAATTCACTAAAAAATTATCGACGTTTTTTAGCTTTTTTAAAATCCAAACCAACGGACGCCAAATTAAGCTCAAGTTACTTTTCACATCATCAACCAACTCCCCCAATATATCATTGATTTTATTGAAATCGGATTCTAACAAATGAATATTCGACGGTTTTGATATTTGTGCGGCGGCAATACCCAAATCGAGGTTGATATGCGCATTCATTCCGAGAATTAAATGCTGAAGCACAATTAAATCGTTGTATTTGGAAAGATTGAAAGCAACTTCCCAAGATTGGGTGTTGGCTTTGTTTGCCCTATAATTAGCATAGGCCAGTAAATACCGATTGGCAAAAACCACGTCTAACAGCTCCATTCGAGCGTCATCATCAAAATAGCCTGTCCCCAACTTTTCTTTAACACAAATGGTCACTTTTTGATATAGCGCAGCAAAATAACCCAACGGGCTTTCCTCTTTTTTTGAGGTTTCGATAATCTCTTCCAACAACACGATAACTTCGTCAATGGTTTTTGCCTCCATGTTTTCAGTCAGTTTTTAAAAATTCAATAAATTGTTTTCGAGGTATGTCTTCGGCACCCAAACTCGCTAAATGCTTAGTGTACACTTGGCAGTCAATCAATTTATAATGACTGTTTTGCACAAAAGTGATAAACCCGACTTTACTGGCATTGCTCACCTTACTAAACATACTTTCACCACAAAATACACCGTTCTGCAAATCGACACCATAGAGACCACCCACCAATGTTTCGTTTTGCCAAACCTCAACCGATTTGGCGTAGCCCATTTCATGTAATTTTTGATAGGCTGCCACCATTTCGTTGGTTATCCAAGTATCGTCCTGACCCTTGCGTTTTATTTTCGAGCATTCTAAAATCACTTGCCCAAACGCTTTGTTTTCGGTAACCTTGAAAGCTTTGTTCCGCAACACCTGTTTCATACTTTTTGAAACTTTTAGTTTCTGCGGAAACAACACAAAACGCGGGTTTGGCGACCACCACAAAATAGGACTTTGCGCATCGAACCATGGAAATATTCCAGACCGATATGCCAACAGCAACCTTTCAACCGATAAATCGCCACCGATGGCCAGCAAACCTTCATCAGTAGCTTGATTAACATCGGGAAACCATAATTTTGGGGTCAGGTAATGCATCTAGTAAATATTCTGAAATTTGCCGTATTGCCCCATCAATTCAGTTTTAGTTTCATCATGATATCGGTTTGTTCATCATTCCCCAACTTAAAAATATGTTTATCAAAAGGCACAAAACCATTTTTTTCATAAAACCGGATGGCCCTAAAGTTTTGTTCCCAAACACCCAACCAAACATAATCTACTTGTCGTTTTTTGGCTAACTCAAGTGCTTTTTTATAAAGCATTTGCCCTACTTTTTTTCCGTGGAAATTTTTAAGAACATAAATCCGTTCAATTTCAAGCGCATTATGGTCTTTTATTTCGGTTTGCGATTGCCCGAAATTCACCTTCAAATAACCAACTACCTCTCCGCCGCTTTCAGCAAAGTAAAATTCTGAATTTTCGTCGGACAGCTCATTCTTCAATTTAGTTTCCGAAAATCTGCTTTCCAAATATTCATTCATGTTTTCTTCACTGTTTACCGAAGAAAACGTTTCGGCAAAAGTTTGCTTTCCAATTTTTTGTAATCTATTAATATCTTTTATTCCTATCCGTACAACTTCCATGGGGTTAAAATTATTTTTCTGCTTTTTATAAAAATAAAAAACCTTTCAATATTAAATACTGAAAGGTTAATTTTATAAGGAGGCCATCCAAACAGAATGAGATTTATCGACTCCGCTCGAAATGACAATAATCACTTTTAATCCTCAACAATCATTTAAAACGGTAAATCGTCGTGCTCGTCTTGGTTTAAATCACCTGCTGGCTCGAAAGCATCAGCTGGTGGCACCGGTGGCACATTTCCTGAAGCCGCTTCTGGCTGTAAGGCTTCAATTCTCCACCCTTGGATAGAGTTGAAATATTTGGTTTCGCCTTGTGGGTTTACCCACTCCCTGCCACGTAAGTTGATGTTAATTTTTACTTGTTGCCCTACTTGAAAGTTGTTCAACAAATCGGTTTTATCTTGAACAAATTCCACCATAATGTGTTGTGGGTATTGTTCTTCCGTAGTCACTACAATTTCTCTTTTTCTAAATCCGTTGTTCCCAAAAGTTTGGGTTTCACCAATCATTTTTACTCTTCCTTGAACTTCCATTTACTCTAATTTATACTTAATTAATTATTCTTTTTTTACGATAACAATATTTTCCAGGCACTCTCTACATCGCCAAAACTTAAATAGTTGCGTGCCAATTTATGTTTTTGTCGGTGCGTAGCCGTTTTAATATTGGGATAACGCTCCCCTAAATCTTCTATAAAAGCATTAACGCTTTCTTCACTTGGCAGGGCTTCTACATTGCCCAACATGCCTAAATCGTTTCCGGTAAGCACCATGCTGTGCTTTACGTGTTCTGGGAAACTGTCAACCCCAATGCCCAAAGTGCTTAGTGGTTTTGGTATCTGAAAAAAGCCTTTTTTTGCTCGGCTGTAATAACTTCCGCCAGCCCTTGCTACCAAATCCAATTTCAATTGGTCGATGGCTTCGTTTTCATCCAACACCTCTTCATCAATGTGTAATCGGACTACTTCACAAATGATCAAATTTCCGGCTCCGCCTTCTTTTCCCAGTTTAATAATTTCGTTCACTTTACACTCAAACTGAACGGGCGATTCGCCTACACGGAACGGTTTCACCACATCGGACTTCAACATCGTTAGCCCAGATTTTTCAAACTCATTCACCCCTGCAGGATATTCGGTACTGCTCAACGACATTTGATGAACCATGTCGTAGTTCACCACATTAATCACCACTTCTTTGGTTATTTCAATATTTTCCAAAGTATGTTTTGTAGTGTTATCGCGCACCCGTCTTGCTGGCGAAAATACCATAATAGGCGGGTTGGCACTAAACACATTAAAAAAGCTAAATGGCGACAAATTGGGGTTTCCGTTGGCATCAACCGTACTCGCAAAAGCTATGGGCCTGGGCGCCACGGCGCTCAACAAATAACTGTGTAATTTGCTGGTTGATAACTGTTTTGGGTCTATTGAAGCCATTACACTTTTTAATGAACAACAAATGTAACCAAACTAAAACTCATGTAAAAACCGATTTACTAACAACTGGCACAATAATATTAACAGATTTACATTATATTACCAGTTATAAAATTAATTTCCATGTTTTTTACCAAGCATAGCAATGCCTTTAGGTGGATTATAATTGCATCTTCTTTTATAATTGTTTCTCTTATTTTATGGAAAACTTACGAGTTTTTTCAACACTTTAAGGATGAAGAGCGCACAAAAATGGAAAATTGGTCGTTTGCCCAAACCGAATTCGTCAATGCCGAAACCAACACGAATTTAAATCTCACCTTGAAAATTTTAAATAGCAACACTACTACGCCCATGTTAGTGATTGATCAAGATGGCAACTTGAGCAGTTCGAACAATATTGATGAACGGAAGTTAAAAAACAAACGCTCCATCGACAAGCTTATCGAAACTTTTAAAAGTGAAAACAAACCCATTGACATAAAATACCAAGGCGAAGTATTTTCTACCATTTACTACGGAAACTCCCCGTTATTGAACAAACTGAAATATTACCCCTTAGCTTTACTACTCATTGTTTTTCTGTTCGGTGCCGTTATTTTCTTTTTCTATCGAAGCAACAAAAACGCCACACAAAACAAATTATGGTCGGGCATGGCTAAAGAAACCGCCCACCAAATTGGCACACCGCTGTCGTCGTTGATTGGTTGGACTGAAATTTTAAAGACTGAAAATGTGAATGCCGATTATATTTCTGAAATGGAAAAAGACATCGATCGGCTAAAAACCATTACCGAACGCTTCAGCAAAATAGGCTCGTTGCCCACTTTGGAAACCGCCGACATCATAAAAGAAACCATCGAATCGTACGACTACCTAAAGGCGCGGTCGTCAAAATTGATTGAATTTGAAATCATCACTCCAGAAGATGAGATTCCGGTGGAATTGAACAAACAACTCTACAGTTGGTGCATTGAAAATTTGGTAAAAAATGCCATTGATGCCATGAAAGGCCGCGGCAAATTGACCATTGAAATTTCGCAATTGGAAAATGACGTTAAGGTAAGCGTAACCGACACGGGAAAAGGCATCAGCAAAAAAGATTTCCATAAAATTTTCGAGCCCGGGTTTACCACCAAAAAACGCGGTTGGGGACTTGGTTTATCATTAACCAAGCGTATTATTGAAGATTTCCACAACGGAAAAATCAGCGTGCTGGAATCTGAAAAAGGAAAAGGCACCACAATACAGATTAACCTAAAACGCGCCCACAATTATGCCTGAAAAATTTATAGCATTTAAAGCTCTCGTTTTAAAAAACAACTGTCCGCAATGCTACAGCAAAGACGGGTTGCGGTTAACCTTTAAACAAAAGGTTGTGGAAACAGCACTATACAAATCGGTTACTTCTGAAATTCAGAACGAACTGGCTTGCGAAACCTGTAATTCCATCATTTACCCCGTGCAATGGACGGACGATATTGAACGCGTTGTAGATTATCAGAAAAAGGCGTTTACCCCAAAAAAGCCTTCCACTTATCTTAAAAAAGCCACTTGGATAGGTGTCGTAGCGGTTATTTTGATTGCAATTATTATCCTTTCCTACCTTTTTTACACCGAGTTATAAATGCGCCCTTATCGCTTCGGCAACGGCCTCAAAACCTTCGGGAGTTAGTTTTTCCTTTTTAATGAATCGGGCATCATCCATGCTGTGCAACGGAATTAAATGCACATGTACATGCGGCACTTCCAAACCAATTACCGATACGCCAATGCGGTTGCACGGCACAGCCTTTTCAATGGCCAAGGCTACTTTTCGTGAAAATTTCATCAGCCCCGTGTAGGTGGCCTCATCTAAATCGAAAATTTTATCGACTTCTTTCTTCGGAATACACAATGTATGCCCCTTGGCATTGGGGTTGATGTCTAAAAACGCAAAAAACTCGTCGGTTTCTGCAATCTTGTAACAAGGGATTTCGCCATTAACTATTTTTGTGAATAAGGATGCCATACTTTTCGATATTATGTTTTTTGAACTACCATAAATATAAAAGATTCCTAATGAAATTCATCAGGAATCTTTATTGTGTTTTACTATTTTCTATGTATTGAGATTTCTCGACTTAAGTTTATCTTGAGCATCTCGACTGCGCTCGGTACAGGCTCAAGCCGAAAGGCTCTAAAAGACAATCAAATTACTTTTGGGAAGCCGCGTACCTATCTTGTAATTTCTACAATATCAAATTTCATAACGCCGTTGGGCACTTGTATTTCGGCCACATCGCCAACCGATTTGCCCAACAATCCTTTTCCAATAGGCGAGTTCACCGAAATTTTCCCCGATTTTAAATCGGCTTCACTCTCGGCTACCAACGTATAGCTCATTTCCATACCATTGGTTTGGTTTTTTATTTTAACGGTAGATAGCACCAACGCTTTTGAAGTGTCCAATTGCGATTCGTCAATCAATCGAGCATTGGCAAGCGTGGCTTCCAATTTGGAAATTTTCATTTCCAGAAGTCCCTGTGCCTCTTTGGCGGCATCGTATTCTGCATTTTCACTCAAATCGCCTTTATCCCTCGCCTCAGCAATCGCTTGAGATGCCTTTGGCCGTTCCACATCTTTTAATTGGTTTAATTCGGCTCTTAATTTTTTTAACCCCTCTGCTGTGTAGTAAGATACTTTACTCATAACTTCATCGTTTATTAATAATAAAGATGCTGAACAGGTTCAGCATAAAAAAAATCCCGCATATACGAGATTTCAATCCCAAATATACAAATTTTTTATGTGAGTTTGCTTTTTATCGTAAATTGCACTACTAAATTTTTCATTGCAGCATGAAGCCCTTTTTCTATTTAGCCTGTTTTATTTTTTTATGGTCTTGCAGCGGCAACCAAGTTGATGACAAAAACTGCCGTTTTCTGCTAGATATTAATGTTAATTTGAGCATAGACCTTAGCTTACCGGCTTATAGCCAATTGCAATTTGCAGGAAATTCGGTTTATATTCCCAATGTGGGCAACGCCGGAATAATTGTGGCCAGTACAAGCTTTGATTTCTATGCATGGGATGCCAGCGACCCCAACCATGCGCCCAGCGAATGCTCTGCTCTGGTTCCAAATGGCCTTAATGGCACCTGCGGATGTGACGATGGCAACACCTACAATTTTGTAACGGGCACCCCCGATGGCAATGAAGGATTGCGTTGCCCCCTCAGAAATTATCGCGTACAAAAAAGTGGCAATATTTTAACGATTTATAATTAATAAAAAAGCCTTTCCGAACTGGAAAGGCTTTCTGTTTTTTCAGAAAAAGCTGTTTTAAAATTTTAAAGTAGCCCCTACTAAAAAGTTTATGGTTGCCTGCGGGTAGTAACCTGCATAATAGCCTGTAGTTATTCCGGTTGAACTCGTATCATCCTCATAATCGAACGACCCGAAGTAGCCATTTGAAACGTATTCCTTGTTGAACACGTTATTGACCAAACCAGACAGTACAATGGATTTAAAAATAGACTTGGGTTTTATTTCGTAGTTTACATTGAAATCACTCACAAAATAGCCTTCCAATTTAGATTCTTCATTATCGGTATTACCCATGTACTGCTCGCCCACGTATTTGCTTAAAAACGATAACTGCAAACGCTCCACTGGATAAAAGTTAAACGCATTACCAACTACCACATTTGGCGAAAACGAAATATTGGTATTGCCCAAATCGACCACCTCCCCATTTATGGAAGAATTGAAATCTATATTTTTATTGGTACTTAAAGCTACATTTGTTGATGTGCCGAACGATTTACAAAACTGAATATTGGCATCGACCTCCAAACCTAACCTGTAGCTTTTTCCGCTGGTGGCTCTTATGGGGCTTCCCACATCGTCCAACTCACCCGTCAAAACTAACTGGTTTTGGTAAAACATATAGTACAAATTTGTATTTATGCTCATGTTATTTTTTTGGTGCCTCCACCCTAACTCGATATCGTTGAGCGTTTCGTTTTCGGTAACGCCTGCTTTAAAATCGTCGCGATTGGGCTCTCTGTTCGCTCTTGCATACGAGGTATAAAAACTATTAAAATCCGAACTCTTATAAGTCAAGCCTACTTTAGGGTTGAAAAAACTAAAATCGGCATCGGTATTGAACACTTCCCTGTCGGAGTTTAGCCCATTGGTTTTGTAGCTTACAAAACGTCCCTGTAAATCGATGAATCCAGTGAGCTTTTCATCCAACTTTATAGTGGCTTTTGAAAATACACTGAAATCGTTTTTAGTAGCATCGCCATTATAATAATGGTCGCGAATATTGCCAGTTTCTGAAAACTGCCTCGCCCAAATTACCTCGCCAAAATGATCGCCGGTGTAACTACTTGTTGAAAGCCCGGTAATAATTTCCAGACCTGTATTTTTATAGGTTACGTTGGCATTCAACACATAAAAATCATTGTCCAACCATCGTCTTCTAATCACATCTGTAATTGGGATGGTTTCGCCTTCGTCGTTCACATAAGAATCGGTGGCTACAACAATGCCATTGTATAGCCCAATGGCTTCGGTGCCATCTTCAAATTGCTCAAAATAGCCTTTTCCTTTGGTATAATTCAATCCTAAGTTTGTGGACCAATTATTATTGAATCGTTGGTTCCAATGTAACTGGTAGTGATCCTGCCAATAATTATCGGTTTCGTTTTCGTAAGTGTATGGATTTTGGCGGCGGTCTTCTTCCAATTGTTCTGCCGTAAGGCCAAACCATGCTTGGTAAGTGTACTCTTTATTACCAAAGGTTAACGCCTTGATTAAAGTGTTTCCATCCTTATAAACCCCTTGAAGGAAATATGATTTTAAATCTGTAAACGCCCTATCAACATACCCATCAGAATCAATTTTAGAAAAACGTCCAGATATTTCAATACTTCGACTACGCTCAGCACCCGAATATAATTGTCCAGAACTCAATTTTACGGTGTGTTTGCGTGTTCCGAAGCTACCAAAGCTATTGGAAATTTCGCCATAAGCCTCTTCAGAAACAGCATCGGTTAGCAAATTTAAACTCGCCCCAAATGCACCAGACCCATTGGTAGATGTACCCACACCGCGCTGCAATTGTAAACTTTCGGTCGATGAAGCAAAATCGCCCAAATTCACCCAAAACGAGCCCTGACTCTCTGGATCGTTATACGGAATACCATTTATGGTTACATTAACCCTTGTGGCATCGGTGCCACGCACTCTAATTCCTGTATAACCAATACCGGCGCCGGCATCACTCGTGGTCACTACCGAAGGCAAATAATTTAATAACACAGGAATATCCTGCCCCAAATTACGTTTTGCCAATTCTTCTTTAGAAATATTGGTATGGGTAATGGGCGAATCGGCATCCACACGCACGGCTTTTACCAATACTTCATCCAAATTTTCTGTTTTTGTTGAATCTTGTGTGGTTGGATTTTGTTGTGCCGCAGCGTTGACTGACAACACCCAAAGTGTTAAAAAAAGAAAACAATTTTTCATCTCGATTACGAATTTATAATCGAATAAAAAGAGGTAATTATTCTTTAATGGTTAAAACTATTTTTTGAATTTATTCCGAAACATTACCGCATCGTTTCTTGAACTCTGCGCAATAACATTATAAATCCACCTCCCTAAACAGCATTATCTGTTCTAGGTTCTATGGGTATGATCTCAGCCAATAATGGGCACCCCTTTATGAGAACGCCGCAAAGATAGCAACCAATTACCGAACTTCAATTATTATTCATCATTTTTTAATCGATATCGGGCTTCCTGCGGCTGGCCTTTTTTTCAGATTGGGTGCGTTTGTTTTTTAATCGCTTACGGATGGCCGATTTCGGAATTTTTGTTGGTTTTCGTGGTTTTGGTTTTGCTAAATTCGATTTTACAAGACTTAAAAAACGGGCAATCACTAAGTTTTTATTTTGGTGTTGGCTACGGCTTTCGTCGCATTGCAAAATCAAAATGCCATCTTTGGTCAGTCGGTGTTCCATTTTATTCAACAAACGTTCTTTTTGGGTTTCTTTCAAAACCAACGAATCTTTAATATTGAATACCAATTCCACTTTAGTGGACGTTTTATTGACGTGCTGCCCGCCACTGCCCGAACTTCTAACAGCCTTAAAAGTTAATTCTTTTATTAATGCTTCCGAATTAAACATGTATTAAGCTTGGTGTTCCGGTTTTAACAGGTCGTTAACCGTTTTTACCGGATTGAAGGTTTCAATGGGCACTTCAACAAAAATGGAATTCCAATATGCCATACTACCATTCCAAAGACCGGGCAATTCCAACGCTTGAATATCGGTGCCGTTTTGGGTTTTCATGGTGATGAATGCTGCCTCGGGATCCACAAAATCGGTTAAATTAAATTTTTCTCCTTTGTAGTTTTTTATTCCACAAACCAAATCGGTAGGATTAAAATGGGTAGCCTTATACACCAATTCCTGTTGGCGCGTTTTACTGAAGTTGATTTGGGCAAACTCAACAATTTGTAAAGAAATGTTTCCGTTTTTGTCCTTTACCCAAAAAGGGCCACCTCCGGGTTCCCCTTCATTTTTTACCATACCGCAAACACGGATGGGGCGGTTAAGTTTTTCCTTTAAAAAGGCTATTTTTTCTTCTTCACTACTGTTTTCCATTTCAGCAGGAATTGAAATATTCAATCGGTAGCGCAAAAACAGTAACATAATTTTTAAATCGGTTTCCTGTACCTTCCCTTCGTCCAATTTATGCAAATATGAAAACACGGTTTCTTGGGCTTCCAACAAAACTCCGGCGAGTAGCTTTTTATATTTTGAAACCTCAATATTCCGGTTGGCCACAACAATATTGTCGATGTTCTTTATAAAAACGAGGTCGCTTTTTAAATCGTTCAAATTTTCCAAAAGGGCACCATGTCCAGCCGGGCGGAACAAAATAGAACCATCTTCATTTCTATAAACTTGATCTTTTGTGGTTAGTGCGATGGTTTCGGTAGCTTCCTTTTGATAGGAGAACGACACGTTGAATGTAGTGTTGGTTTTCTTCTGTAGATCGGCCTTTATTTTGTTGAATTCTTTCAAGAAGTATTCATGATGCTTTTCAGATACGGTAAAGTGTAAATTAGCCTCACCATTTGATGAGGCATACAAAGTAGATTCGAACAGATGCTCTTGAAATGCGGTCACCACTTGGTCATCATATTTATGGAAAGGCAACAAACCTTTTGGTAGAAAACTGTAATTCAATCCATTTTCATCGAGAATGGTTTTCACAAATTCAAACTTTTTTTCAGGTTCGCTTAAGCTATCGTATTGGGGTATGGTTTCTTTCAATTTTGAAATAACCTCATCATAAAACGGAAAACGCTCCAAATTGGAAAAGAATTTCACAATCAAGCTATCGCTCTGTCTTTCGGCATAAGCTTTCAATGTATCCGTTTGAGGGTTGAAATTTTTCAAAAACTGAAACAAGAACTTGAACATACGTGTCGCTGCCCCAGAGGCCGGCACGAATTTCAGAAGGTTCAAATCTTTCTTTTTGTCTTCATAAAAATCAACAAACCCTTGAATATCAGAATCGCCATAACTCTCAATCCCTTTACCTATGGTGGCTGCCGATAGCAAATTGGAATACGACATGCCGTTTTTGATTCGGTTTACCTGTGCATTTACACCATCTACTGTTATGCCCTTACCCTGAATTTGCTGAATATCTTTATCTGAAAACATGCTTTTATTTTTTGTACGTAAATATAGCACTCTAAACCGAAGCAATGAAAAACCAATGTGACTTTTAGACTAAGAAATCATTAATTCGATTATTGACTCTTTAATTAATCGAAAAAAACCTCAACATTCGTTCTTCGCCAACAGGCATGTAGGAGCAGGATGGTATATTTTACCTTTAAATGTATTTTTACCCAATTCACCCATGAAAACTAAACGTATGCAAAAAAATTACACCGCCATCAATCACGCATTAAAAATTTGTGCTTTTATATTTTGCCTCATCAGCCTACAAGCTTCAGCCCAACGACAAATGGAAGATTTGAACAGAGGGGTTCTAGCAATAAGAACCAGCCCCAGTAGTGTTATGGTTAGCTGGCGTATATTGGCAACCGAATTTGAAAATGCCTCGTATAATGTATATCGAGGCTCAACTAAATTGAACGCTTCACCCATATCTGGGGCAAGTAATTTTGAAGACAATAATGCTTTTTTTCCAGGAGCTTATAGTGTCGCATCCGTTGTTAATGGAGAAGAGCAAGAACGCTCTGAAGCCGTTGACCCATGGGATGACATATACAAAACCATCCCTATAACCGCTCCAGCTGGCGGCACAACTCCAGATAATGTTACTTACACTTACGAGGCCAATGACGCCTCTGTTGGGGACCTTGATGGTGATGGCGATTACGAACTGGTCTTAAAATGGTACCCTACAAATGCAAAAGACAATGCCCAAAGCGGCTATACTGGAAACACCATTTTACAGGGGCTGGAAATGGACGGCACAGTTCTATGGACTATTGATTTAGGCAAAAATATTCGCTCTGGCGCTCATTATACCCAGTTTATGGTTTACGATCTTGATGGCGACGGCAAAGCTGAAGTAGCTTGTAAGACTGCCGACGGCACTGTTGACGGCACTGGTGCTGTGCTGGGCGATGCTAACGCCGATTACCGAAATTCGAATGGCTATATTCTATCTGGACCAGAATATTTCAGTATTTTTTCTGGTGAAACAGGTGCTTTTATTGTGAACCACGACTACATCCCGCCAAGATCTACTGTTTCTGGATGGGGAGACAATTATGGAAATAGAGTTGACCGTTTCTTAGCCTGCATTGCATACCTTGATGGACAGCGACCCAGTCTGGTTTTCGCCAGAGGTTATTACACTCGTGTTTTTATAGCCGCTTTTGATTACAGAGATGGGCAACTATCAACCCGTTGGTTGTTCGACACCAATCAAGGCGGTGGCAACGAAGCGGTTTACGGGCAAGGCAACCACAGTATTACCGTTGGCGATGTTGATGGCGACGGAAAAGACGAAATACAGTACGGTTCCGCAGCTATTGATGATGATGGCACGGTGTTATACTCTACCGGATTCGGTCACGGTGACGCCAGTCATTTGGGCGATTTCGATCCCACAAGAGAAGGGTTGGAATACTTTATGGTACACGAAGAAGCCAACAACCCACAAGTACCACAAATCGATTACAGAGATCCTGCCACGGGCGAAGTATTTTGGAGCGTACCAGGAAGCGGCGATATAGGCCGAGGTATCATTGCTGACATAGACCCAAACCATGTTGGCGCAGAAATGTGGGCCTCTAACGGGTCTGGAATTCACAATACCAATGGCGATGTTATTTCAACCACCTACCCTACTACTGCAGGAAATGGAAGAACCTACAACATGTGTGCCTGGTATGATGGTGATTTGTTAAGAGAATTAGTAGACAGAACCGTAATAACCAAATGGAACGCTGCCACCCAAAGCACAGACAGGACATTAACCGCATACAACTACGATGGCCTAGCATTAGCAAGCAATAACGGCTCTAAATCCAACCCCTGTTTAATTGCCGACATTATTGGTGACTGGCGGGAAGAAATAATTTGGCGTTCATCTGATAATACATATTTAGCCATCGTTTCATCAACCGATATGCCAACAGAACGCATTTTCACCTTAATGCATGACCCGGTTTACAGAACTAGCATTGCTTGGCAAAATGTAGGCTACAACCAACCGGCTCATACTGGTTTCTTTTTGGGGCATGGTATGGAAACACCAGCAACCCCTAATATTTATTATCCTGGCGAGGGCACACTTTCAACCAATAATGAAATTGAAGAGTCTTCAATAAAAATATTTCCTAACCCCACATCCGGAAAACTATATTTTTCTGGTATTGACAAAGGGGAAGTTGAAGTTTACGATAATATAGGCCGATTACTGACTCAGACCCATTTGAACAGTACTAAAAACATAGATTTGGGCCATTACCCCAATGGATTGTATTTTGTTAAAGTGACAGAAAAAAACAAATCCAAAACGTTCAAAGTCTTACTAAAATAATCTTTAGAATTTGAAAATCGACAAACATAAATCCCATAAATCAATGCAAGCTAATTCAGTTATCAAAATTAGCTTGCTTTTTTGTTTTTACACATTACTTCCATCGGCCTTATTAGCTCAAAAACAAATGGAAAATTTAGACCGAGGTGTATTGGCCGTTAGAACAGATAAAAACCAAGTATTGGTAAGCTGGCGCATTCTTGCTCATGAATTTGAAAAGGTGTCATTCAACGTATATAAAAATAATGTTTTGCTTAATGAAACGCCCATTTCTGGAGCGAGCAATTTTGTTGACGAAACTAATGAAGATTCAAGTTACAGTGTTTCCGCCATCGTTGATGGAAAAGAACAAAACTCATCACAACCAGTAAAAGTTTGGAAGGATATTTATAAAAAAATCCCAATTCAAGCGCCTAAAGGCGGCACTAGCCCCGATGGCAGGGAATACATTTACATGGCGAATGATGCCTCCGTGGGCGACCTGGACGGCGATGGCCAATACGAACTCGTTTTAAAATGGCAGCCATCAAATGCCCACGACAATGCGCATAGGGGCTATACAGGAAACACCATTCTACAAGGCCTTGAACTTGACGGTACCGTTTTATGGAGTATAGATTTAGGCAGAAACATACGTTCTGGAGCGCATTACACCCAATTTATGGTTTACGACCTAGATGGAGATGGCAAAGCCGAAGTGGCTTGTAAAACCGCAGATGGCACAGTGGATGGACTTGGCAAAGTATTAGGCAATGCTGATGCCGATTACCGAAATTCCAGAGGATACATTTTGGAAGGCCCAGAATTTCTTAGCGTTTTTTCGGGTTTCACTGGAGAATTTTTGGCAACCACCAATTACATCCCCGCAAGAGGAAAAGTTTCAGATTGGGGGGATAATTACGGTAATAGGGTTGATCGGTTTTTAGCTTGTGTCGCCTACCTTGATGGCAAAAAACCAAGTCTTGTGTTTTCAAGAGGGTATTATACCCGCACGGTTTTGGCTGCTTTTGATTATAGAAATGGAAAACTAACCAACCGCTGGGTTTTTGACAGTAACGATAAGGGTAACGAAGCATACTACGGGCAGGGCAACCACAATATTGGTGTGGGCGATTTAGACGGCGATGGCAAAGACGAAATACAGTTTGGCTCCTGCGCTATTGATGATGATGGCACCGGACTTTATTCAACCGGACTTGGGCACGGAGACGCTAGTCATTTAGGGGATTTCGACCCCAACCGGGAAGGCTTGGAATTTTTTATGCCTCACGAAGTGGCCAATGGCACAACCATTCCCACCATTGATTTTAGAGACCCTAAAAACGGACAAGTACTTTGGAGCGTTAAAGGAAAAGGCGATATTGGCCGGGGTGTTACGGCCGACATAGACCCCAACCATATTGGAACTGAAAGTTGGGCCTCCAACGGCTCGGGAGTCCATAACACGAAAGGCGATATAGTGTCAACAAACTATCCCACTGCGGGGCGGCGGGGCGCAAGCTACAACATGTTCGCTTGGTGGGATGGCGATTTACTTCGTGAAATAGTTGACAAAACGGTCATCACCAAATGGAATGCCAGCACACAAAGCACAGACATGCTTTTAAAAGCTTATGATTATGACGGCATGCAATTAAGAAGTAATAACTGGACAAAATCCAACCCATGTTTAATTGCTGATATTTTAGGCGACTGGCGCGAAGAAATTATTTGGAGAAATGAAGAAAACACAGAACTCGTGCTATTTTCAACCCCATACCCCACCGAAGAACGAATCTTCACCTTAATGCACGACCCACTGTACCGTGTTAGTATCGCTTGGCAAAACGTAGCCTATAACCAACCGGCTCACACTGGTTTTTATTTGGGCGCCGGCATGAAAAAGCCAAAAACACCCGACATTTCACTGGTAAAAACCAATAAAGCCAAATAGTTTTATAACTTTAAATCATCAAAAAAAGATTCGTCATTTTCAAAAGCTGTACCAATCACTACCAAATCGGCGCCAGCTTTGTAGGCTGTTTCCAACTGGCTTTTGTTACGAATGCCACCACCAACTATTAACGGGATTTGCAACTCGCTTTTAACCGATTGAATAATTTCTGGAGTTATGGGGTGAAGCGCTCCACTACCTGCTTCCAAATAGATTAACTTCATTCCCAAAAGTTGGCCGGCCAATGCGGTATCAACAATGCTTTGGATATTGTTTCGAGGCATGGGTACTGTTGCGGTAATGCGCTGTACGGCAGTTTCCTTTCCGTTTTGAACTAAAATATAGCCCGTTGGAATAATTTCGAGATTAGCTCCTCTTAGTTTTGAAACCGAAGCTACATGCTTACCAATTAAATATTCTGGATTTCGTCCTGAAATCAAACTTAAAAACAACAAGGCATCAGCTTTATTGGTGATTTGGGTAACATCGCCCGGAAAAAGCACCACGGGCAATTGGGTGTGTTCTTTTATTTCGGACACCAAAATATCAGTAAGATGTTCTGCAACTGAACTTCCCCCAACAAAAATATGTGTAGCTACCGATTGGTTTACTTTTTCGATAAAATTTTTGGTGTTGGAAAGTTCAAATTTATCGGGATCTATTAAAACTGCTAAGAGTTTTTTTCCTTTTTCGGATGCTTCGTAGAGACTATTGTAGAGACTATTTTCCATTAGGCAATAGCATAAGCACAAGTAAAACCTTCAAACTCTAAAAATTCAATGTTGTAGCTGCATTTTCTGCCCTCATAATCAATCCACGCCACGGTTTCGTTTGCGCCGTCCGATATAGGTATCACCAAACAATGCTGTTTAAAACTTAACCCCGGTGTGGCGAATAATTTGTACAAAGATTCTTTGACGCACCAAATAACGGTTAATTTTTCAACGTAGTCAGAAGCAGCTTTATCCAAATAATCATTTTCGTAGTCAATAAATTTATGGGCGATAATCTGGATTTTATCGCGCTGTTTTTCAATATCAATCCCAATAACCAAATCGCTGATTATAATTGCAGCAAAATTAAAAGAATGGGTTATAGATATTTGTTTGCCGTCTTTTAAGTGGGGTTTTCCGTTTTCATCATAAAACAAATCGGCATCCTCATAACCAAACTCCTGCAACAATCGCCTAACACTTAAAAAACCACGTTGGTGCAGTTCGCTTTTCATGCCCATAACACGTTTTAAACTTTCGGGTTTTAAATTTACCGATAGCATCAAATCATCAAAAGATTCTGTAATCTTCCAGATTTTAACAGTAGTTTGTGAGTTTGGACTAATGGATTTATAAAGTGGCATTTAGTATTCTGAAAGTTATTGATTATCTTTGCACCGCCTAATAAAGTTCTTGCTTATTGTGGTAGCGAATTTAAGTATTTTAATAGCTATTAGCAATCAAGTTGGGGTTTAAAAACTAAAGAAAAATACTATGAGTACAAAAACAGTTCCTTACGTGGCCCATAAAGTAAAAGACCTATCGCTTGCCGATTGGGGAAGAAAAGAAATTGAGTTGGCCGAGGCCGAAATGCCAGGCTTGATGAGCCTTCGCGAGGAGTATAAAAATGAGCAACCTTTAAAAGGCGCTCGTATTGCGGGTTGCTTGCACATGACCATCCAAACTGCAGTGTTAATTGAAACCCTTCAAGCTTTGGGTGCTGAGGTGACTTGGAGCTCTTGCAACATTTTCTCTACACAAGACCAAGCTGCTGCTGCTATTGCTGCTGCCGGAACTGCCGTTTACGCTTGGAAAGACATGACCGAAGAGGAATTTGATTGGTGTATCGAGCAAACTTTATTCTTTGGTGAAGACCGAAAGCCATTAAATATGATTTTGGATGATGGTGGCGATTTAACCAACATGGTTTTAGATAAATACCCAGAATTGGTGCCGGGCATAAAAGGATTGAGCGAAGAAACCACCACTGGTGTTCACCGTTTGTACGAGCGTATGCAAAAAGGCACTTTGCCTATGCCGGCCATTAACGTAAACGACTCGGTTACTAAATCGAAATTTGATAATAAATATGGTTGTCGTGAAAGCGCTGTTGATGCTATCCGTCGTGCTACCGATGTGATGTTGGCCGGAAAACGCGTTGTAGTTTGTGGTTACGGTGATGTTGGTAAAGGAACAGCTGCTTCGTTTAGAGGTGCTGGAAGTATTGTAACCGTTACCGAAATCGATCCGATTTGTGCATTGCAAGCTGCCATGGACGGCTACGAAGTTAAAAAACTGGAAACCGTAATTGGAAAAGCGGATATTGTAATCACAACCACAGGAAACAAAGATATTGTTCGTGGCGAGCATTTTGAAGCCATGAAAGACAAAACCATAGTATGTAACATTGGGCATTTCGATAATGAAATCGACATGGCATGGCTGAACAAAAACTACGGAAACACCAAAAACGTTATCAAGCCACAGGTTGATAAATATACCCTTAACGGAAAAGATGTGATCATTTTGGCACAAGGTCGTTTAGTCAATTTAGGTTGTGCCACAGGCCACCCAAGTTTTGTAATGAGTAACTCGTTTACTAACCAAACTTTGGCACAAATTGAACTTTGGAAGCACAGCGACAAATACGAAAACAAAGTGTACATGCTACCAAAGCACCTCGATGAAAAAGTAGCCAAATTGCACTTAGACAAAATTGGTGTGGAGTTAACCGAGTTAAAGCAAGACCAAGCGGAATATATTGGCGTAGAAGTAGAAGGCCCTTATAAGCCAGAATACTATCGTTACTAAGTTTGTGTCATTCCTGCGAAGGCAGGAATCTCATCAATTAAAACTTTTAAGATATTTAGAAACCCTTGCAGTCCCGATAGCTATCGAGATGTGAGGGTTTTGTTTTTTTGCTTCTTAAAGCAATGTTGATAACTTAATTTTCATTCTAAAAATAAAACTTTAAATTTGTAACCATATATAAGGTTGTGCAATATGGTTATTAAAGACAGTTATTCGGTTTCGGAAGCAGCAGAAATTTTAGATAAAAACCCAGAAACTTTACGTCGCTGGGACAACGAGGGCAAATTAAAAGCTGTTAGGGAACCCATGAGCAATTATAGGGTTTACAAAAAGAAGCAACTTGAAATTTTCCCTGAATTTAAACGCTACTTCGAAACCATTGACCAAGGCAACTTTGTGAAACCAATTAAGGATTTTTCGGTTTTGGAATTGTTTGCCGGAGCAGGCGGCTTAGCTATTGGATTAGAGCGAGCCGGTTTAAAATGTACAGCATTGAATGAAATCGACAAATGGGCCTGCCAAACCCTTCGCGAGAACCGTCCGCATTGGAATGTTTTGGAGGGCGACATCAAAAACCATGATTTCTCAAAGTTTAAAAATGAAGTTGATGTTGTAACCGGCGGTTTTCCGTGCCAAGCGTTCAGCTATGCGGGGAAAAAACTGGGTTTTAATGATGCTCGAGGTACACTTTTTTACGAATTCGCTAGGGTTGTTAAAGAAGTTCAACCCAAAATATGTATTGGCGAAAATGTTAGAGGACTTTTAAACCATGATAAAGGACGCACATTGGAAGGCATGATTTCCATTTTGGATGAGATAGGATATAACGTGGTTTCTCCCGTTGAAGTTTTAAAGGCTATTCATTACAATGTACCCCAAAAGCGGGAACGATTAATTTTGGTTGCCGTGAGGAAAGACATTGAAGAAAACTATACATACCCCAAGCCGTTTTCTGAAATATATACTTTAAAAGATGCTCTAAAAAAGGGACGGTTGTTCGATAAAAATGTTCCTAAATCAAAAGGTTCAACCTATCCAGAACACAAAAAGAAAGTATTGGATTTGGTACCTCCAAAAGGCTATTGGCGCGATTTACCGTTAGACATCCAAAAAGAGTACATGCAAAAAAGTTTCTATTTAGGTGGTGGAAAAACAGGCATGGCACGCCGCATTGGGTGGGACGAGCCTTGTTTGACGTTAACCTGTAGCCCTGCTCAAAAACAAACCGAACGCTGTCACCCAGATGAAACCAGACCATTTACAGTGCGTGAATATGCTAGAATACAAACTTTTCCTGACGAGTGGAAATTTGCAGGCTCGGTATCACAACAGTACAGACAAATTGGAAATGCCGTTCCGGTAAATCTGGCCAAGGAAATTGGGTATTCCATTATTGCCTTTTTGAATAAGGTTGAATTGCATGAACTAAAAGTAAACGGCGAACAGGCTTTAACTGCCTAAGCCTTCAAAACCATCATAATAATAGAAATTCTCAAAAGTTATTTCGTCAATTATTGTTCTTTCAGATGTTTTGGCACTCTCAGAAATATCAGAAAGAATATTGTTTTCCTTTACGGAAACGGCATCAATGGTTTTTAAAAAATCGTTTATGGCAACGGGCAAAGTTTTGTAAAGTTTGAAGAAAGCATTTTCATCGCCAGTAAGCATGGCATAAAATTTATCACCGGAAATAATAAACACTCGGCTATGACTGTACTCTTTTCGGTTTATAATGCCCTCCCACTTTTTAAGAAAGCTTTTCTTTGCCAAAACCTGAACCAAATAGCATGTTGCCTGCCTGTTATCATCAGCAAAACGCGCTAACTTTTGAAATGCACTTTCTGCCGAACTGCTGTTCATTGTATTATGTTTATTTTTTATTTCAGCAAATAAACTGTCATCATCGGCCTTAACATCATAACCGCTTAACTTGCCACTGGAATAACCTTCAATGCCGCCAAGCACCTCTTCGTGAAAAGTGCCAATAGCATTATTGACCGATTTATCAATTTGACGGGACATTTCCAATTTAATCAATTCCTCTTCCGAAAGCTCATTGAATTTTGAATCGAAAGTCAATTTGAAGGTATCTACCTTATTGTTATAAAATTTCGTTTTTGTAAATTCCTTTTTGGCTTGATTATAGGAATTGTAAAGGTTTGAAATGCACTTTAGAAGGTGTTCATCTGAAACGAAATCAACATATTTATTTTTCGATTGCCCCATTAAATTCTTATTTTTAATAAATGTCCTACGAAGATAATAAAATAAAAGTCCCACGCTTTAACGAAGCTTCCGGTTTTTATACCACTAAAAAGCGCTCGAAAATCATGGGCAAAATACGGGGCAAAAACACCAAACCCGAGCTACTGTTTCGGCGTGCGCTTTGGGCTCGAGGCGTTCGGTTTCGAGTAGACAACAAAACGCTACCGGGCAAACCCGATGTTTCTATAAAAAAATACAGATTAGCCATTTTTATCGATGGCGAGTTTTGGCATGGCTACAATTGGGACGAACGCAAGCAAACCATAAAAAGTAACCGTGCATTTTGGATACCAAAAATAGAGCGCAACATGCAACGCGATAAAGAAGTAAACCAACAATTGGCCGATATGGATTATACCGTTTTTAGGTTTTGGAGCCGAGAAATTAAACAGAATCTCAACCAATGCATCAATGATGTTATGGTTTATATTTCTACGGGATACGATTTTTGATTTTTACGCATCATTCTGAATTTATTTCTGAATATCATTCACCAATTTTGAAGCCCATAGCAATATTTCGGTTCTTCATTGCACAGGGCTCACGGTGGTCACAAATTAGCTGAAAGCAACAATTAAACTCGAAAAAATTTATTCGTGCATTCGTGGCAAACAAAAATCACTCATCCACCAAGTCTTCTTCAAAATACCACCACAGACTAGAATCTATGGCTTTTTTCATTTTTTCTATATCGACATCTTCGTTTAAAAACACGGTTATGTTTTCGTTGGCACGATTTTGACCCACACTTTCACGAATTTCAATGGCTTCAATTTCTTTAAAATGCTCCAAATGCTTTTTAATGCGTTCGTCTAACGACTCGTCACTTAAAAAAATCTTAATGGTGGGCTGTTTGGGGGAATTTCTAATTTCTGATCTAAACGGAAGCATATTTAAATAATTTTCAAGTGATACAATATACCTTTTGCAAAAGCAATTGCTTAAAGTTAAGGATTTAATTTATATCTTTTAAGTAAATTTTGGAGATGGACCATAAACATTTCGACACTTTAAAACAGCAACTGGCACAAATAGAAGCATATATCCCCAATCACGGACTTACCGAAAAAAAAGTTTCGAAAAGCAGTATCGGTTGGCATTTATCGCATATTTTAATGGTGATTAATGGCGTTTGCGGCATATTGGCCAAAACCAAGCCCGAAAACTATAAACGGAATTTCAACATAAAGCGAACCATTATATTTCCATTAGGCTATATACCTCGTGGCATGGGCAAAGCGCCTGAAGTAGTCGTCCCAACTCAAACCATTACCGCTGAAGATTTAAAAGAAAAATTAAAATTTGCCAGAAAACAAGTTGAAGTCGCAAAGCAACTTCCCGAAAAGACCTATTTTATACATCATATTTTTGGTATGCTAAATAAAAAACAAACCCTTCGTTTTTTGGCCATACACACCAACCACCATTTGAAAATTGTGCGGGATATTTTGAAAAGCGAAAGCCCTCTCCGAAATGCGGGGAGGGCTTAAAAAGGTGTCATTCTTAACCCCGAGAACTATCGGGACAGTATGATATGTAAATTTTTATTCCTCTAATTTTAGCAAGGCCAAATCGTGGAAATAAAAATTACGGTCGTTGTTCATCGACACGAACAATCCATTTGGAAATTGGTTGCCCAAATTTGACGTTGTTACTTCGCAGCCATCGGTTTCAACCGTTCCTAAATTCAGTTCTTTTATAAAGGCATTGGTTTCTAAATCGAAAATATTAAAACTGTGTGCTTGTTGGTTCGACACAATTAAAAAACCTTTATCGGCATATTTTGCAATGGCTATGCCTTCAATATCTTCTTTAAAATACTCGCCACCAAAACAGCTAATTTCTTCGTCGCCCATTGAAGGCTCAGCATAGTATTTACGGATGCAATGTCCTTCATCTGAAAAATAAACGATACCATTTTCGTTATCGACCGCAATGGCTTCAATTTCCTTTTTTCCGCTGAATGCACCAAACTTACGCACCAAATTGGCATGCACGCCCAAACTATCGGAAACCAATTCGTATTGGTGTAAGTAACCTAATTTTGGTCCGGCCTTTCGCCCAACAATAGCATAAACAGCTCGCGTTTTTGGCGATTTGTACAACGCAATACCCATGGGCAAATTATGCTCCAGTTCGGTTTCTCCTTCAAAAACCTTAAATCCACCGTTATCCAATGGGTTCATATCTGGCACAGAGAATACACGGAATTGCTGGCGCTCTCTTTCGCTAAAGGCAATGATGTCCGTTTCCGTGGAATCGGTTAATTTAAAACCGTATTCCACGTCCACATTATTGGGGCGTTTTATACTTTTAATGCTTTTGCTTTCAATTATTTTTCCGTTTAAATCGAAAGCATACACCCCACCATCGGTATTTTTATCGGTTCCAAAAACGATACTTTCCGAAGGATTTTCAGCATTCACCCAAATAGCGGGATCGTCGGTATCATGCGGGGTTTGCTCGGTAACGATGGTGGCGATGATTTCGGGCAACTTACTGCCACATCCTACTACCACCAAAGTTATCACTAAAATTATATTTGCTTTTAATTTATTCATTTTTACTGTTAATTTTTAAACACATCGTATTTTAATCCGAAAGTCAATCGTTGTCCGTAAAATTCCTTTTGCATGGTTCTGGCTTTTACGCCTTGGAAATATCGCAAAGGCTGGTCGGTAATGTTATTGACACCCAAATACAGACTTAAATTTTTATTGATCGACACGTTTGCATTGAAATCTAAAAAGAACTGCTCGTCGTAGTATCTGTCTTCAAAAGCACTACCACCAATTTCATCAATGTATGAATCGGAATAATTGGCCGACAGGCGGAAACTCATTTTCTTGGTAGCATAGGCCAACGAACCGTTGAACATGTTTGGCGACGTACCCGGTAAATCTAAATCGGTACGCTCGTCGCCGTCTTCGTTTTTAATACCGTCTGCACTTGACGTTAGGTAAGTGTAATTAAGCATAACGCTAAAGTTTTTAGCGAAGCCTGGCAAAAAGTCCAGTTTACGTTGCAGCGACACTTCTGCACCGAAAACAGTAGCTCCGTCGCCATTCAATGGCTGATAAACCTCGTAACCGTTGTTATCTTCAGATTGACTGGTGTAAACAAAATCCTGGATATTTTTATAGAAAACACCTCCTGAAACGATACCAACCGACTTGAAATAATGCTCGGCCATTACATCAAAGTTCATCGAGGTTGTGGGATCGAGTTCAGAATTTCCTAAATAGATTTCCTCATCTTCGTTGTTGGTTTCTTGGTAGGGCACCAAATCCACATAATTGGGACGCGCCAAAGTGTTGGTCCATGCAAAACGCAACACCGTGTGGTCGTTCTTTAAGTTGTATTTTAAGTGCAATCCAGGCATTACATTGGTATACGAGTTTTCGTCTTTAAGCTGGTTGGTTCCGGCGTAGTCGCCATCAACATCAAAAATGAGTTCGTTACCCAAACTGTTTATTTGGGTGTGTTCTACCCTAACACCAAACAACATACTTAATTGACTAGACAGCTTTTGGTTGGTCATGGCATAGGCCGCATAAACGTTTTCATCGGCATCAAAATTGGCCGTTAAATATTCTTCCGGAAGGTTTTCGCTTTCAAATTGAGCTACATCATTTAGGTTTAGGCTACCAATAAATTCTGGAGTAGCAAAAGCACCCACCGCATATTGGCTACCCGCTAAGAAATCGGCATCGGAATAGTTGCGTGTAGGTACATCGCCTAACATATCTAAAGCACTGGTTAGCGGACTATACTCGGTAAAATCGTTATCTCTATTTTTGTTTTTAAAGCGGGACTTAGCTCCAAATTTTAAGAAACCGTCTTCATGTCCGAACAAATTAAGTGGCAACTGGAAGTTTACAAATAAGTTGATGTCGCGCTCTTCGGTGTATTGGTTTTCCTCGGTTAACTCGCCAAATTCAAAATCACTGAAAAGCGCATCGTTTGCATCTTGCGGCGTAAATAACGGATTCTCCAAATTATTATTGAAGTTAACACCATATTCACTTTCGTATTCTAAATAGCGCTCATTCAATCGCTCTTCGGAAGCTTTTGAAACCGATGCCATCCAATCGATTTGTAAATCGTTGACCAAGTGCTCGCCGCCTAAACTGAAGTTGAACATGCGTTGATCTTCCAAACGTCTGTTTTTATTTCGGCTATTGTCAATACCACCTTTAGATTGTCTTTTGGCTTCTACTGGAAAACTAGTTAAATTACCACTCCCATCCACTGAAAAATCACCCGGCTCAATATCTTCACCATCTAAGATTTCATGTTCTAAACGGAATCTATTTTCGCGATCGTCACGCCAGTTGTAAATCGATTTAAAATAAATATTGTTGTTTTTGTTCAGTTTGTAATCAAGGTTGGCCGAAAAACTTCTTCGGATACGTTGCACCAAATATTCTCGAATTTCGAATACGTTGGCATACGGATTTACATCGACTTCTTCTAAATTATCTTCGTCGTCAAAGGCATTGTATTCAAACTCATCGGTCCATTCGGCTTCAAAGTTGTCGCTTCCAAAATCATTATCGTTGAAAGAGGCCGAAACCATCCAGCCCAACTTTCCGTTATCACTTCGGTCGCCCAATAAAAACGACCCGTTTAAGATTCGTTTATCGGTAATGAAATTCACCCCCGAACCGCCAGTCGCAGAAAAACGGAACCCTTGTGGCGACGTTCTGGTAATTAAGTTTACAGATCCACCCAAAGCATCGGCATCCATATCGGGTGTAACGGCTTTGTTCACTTCAATGGTCTGGATCATATCAGAGGGGATCAAATCCATTTGTACATTTCTGTTATCGCCTTCGGCCGAAGGAATACGGCTTCCGTTTAAAGTCACCGAGTTTAATTGTGGCGCCAAACCACGAACAATAATGTTTCGTGCCTCACCTTGGTCCACTTGCATCGTAATTCCCGGAATACGCTTAACGGCATCGCCAATATTGGCGTCGGGGAATTTACCAATCTGGTCGGTCGATACAATGTTGGTTATATTCGTTTTGTTCTTCTGGGTGTTTAAGGCTCTCGCCTGTCCGCTATTAAAACCGTTAATTACCACTCCATCCAACTCCAATGCTTTTGAAGCGATACTGATTTTTACGGTTGCTGTTTTTCCAGCTTCAACCAAAACCTCAGCTTTGGCATCCTCATAACCCAAGTACTTTACCGTTAAGATTTGGTTTCCTTCCGGCACATCGAGCAACAAAAAGTTACCGTCAACATCAGAATAGGTTCCTTTGCTTAAGGATTCAATTAAAATATTACTGAAAGGTACTTGCAGTCCGTCATTATCGACCACAACACCTTTAATGTTTCCTCCTTGGCCAAAACCAAAGACCGTACTTAAAGCTATAAATAGTAATAATAAATAATTTTTTTTCATGTTTTGTTAGTTTGCTTTTAAAGGGCGCAAATAACAAAACGATCCAACCATGCCGTTTAAGCATCTATTAAATTAAGGTTATTGATAATGGGACTTTATTTAAGAATTTAAGTTGTGGTAACATTAAAAAAAGATAACCTTAATGGAAAGTAAAAAGCCCTTTCTGGATGTTCAGAAAGGGCTTTAAATTCTAATTTAAGAAAAGTATTTCTTAAGCCTCAAAAGGCTCGATAGAAACATAAGATTTGTTATCTTTTTTCTTAGTAAACTTTACAATACCGTCAACTTGGGCATGCAAAGTGTGGTCTTTTGAAGAATATACGTTTTCACCTGGGTGGTGTGTATTTCCTCTTTGTCTTACGATAATGTTTCCAGCAACAGCAGCTTGTCCACCAAAAATCTTAACACCTAAGCGTTTCGATTCTGATTCTCTACCGTTTTTCGAACTTCCGACTCCTTTTTTATGTGCCATTTTATTTCGATTTTATATTGTTATACTAACTTAAAGCTTCGATTAATTCGGCTTTCTTCATTGAAGAGTATCCAGTAATATCTTTTGCTTTAGCTAAATCTCTCAATTCAGCAACAGTTAAGCTGCTTAAATCTTGAGTGGCTTCTGTTTTGGTTTCTTCTTTAGCTGGAGCAGCTTTCTTTTCAGCTTTGGCTGCTTTTTTAGCTCCTGAAGCTACTATACTTTCGATTACGATTTCAGAAAGGGCTTGACGGTGACCATTTTTTACACGGTAACCTTTACGTCTCTTCTTTTTGAAAACTATAACCTTATCACCTTTAAGGTGCTTTAAGACTTTTGCTCCTACTTGAGCTCCGTCTATAGCCGGGGCGCCTACAGTTACATTGTCGCCGTCACCTACTAAAAGAACGTTATCGAAAGAAACTTCCTTACCTTCTTCTGTTTGTAAACGGTTAACAAAAACTTTTTGGTCTTTTTCAACTTTAAATTGTTGCCCTGCTATCTCTACAATTGCGTACATAGCGTAACGTTTTTATTAATTAATTTGTTCAAAAAATGAGTGCAAATATACTGCTAATTAATTAAACTGCAAACGTTTTATGTATTAATGAGGAATATTTCCTGTTTTTTTGAAGTACTGCATAACGGTAAGCGATGCCACAACGGTAGTTGCAAACCCCATAATGGCCACAACAAAAGTTACCATACCAATATCGGCATTAAAACCGCCATTTACGGTGCGTAATAACTCATCCAAAAAGCCACTATTAATTTCGGTAGCATAAAACAGGAAGAAAATGGTAAAAACAATGGTAGCGACAGCTCCTGTAACAATTCCCGTTTTGAATCCTTCGCCATACGAAAAATCGCTGAAGTTCTGTAGTTTCCTTAGTCTCACTGCCTCATAAATGCCCAAACCTGTTATCAATGCATTAAAGAAGCTAAATGCTGGGTTGGTATGCTTATCAACTAAGGCCAAAACTAAAAAATAGGCTATTAAAACAGCGCTGGTTACTAAACCGAAACGAATAGGAAGGGATATGTTTTTCATCTGTTAATATTTATTGTTTTTTTAATGGTCATATGTAATGCCCAAACTATCCGCTTTGGCTTGTTCGCAATAATTTGCAAATGGGCATTTCATAATAGTTAGCTTGAATTGGTTCACTTAAATTTCGGAAAAAATCTTTGAAAAAAATAATTTCATCGTTAATTTTTCATTTTAGCACCTATATATCAGTCACCAAAAACTGTTAAATATTTCTATAAAAGCCATAAAAAAACGGCATTACCCAACTCCTAAAAACATATATTTAGTAATTTTGGATTTTAATCATTTAAACACTATTTCAATGAAATCCATTAAATATATTTTAGCTTTTGCAACCCTAGCCGCTGTTGTTTTAAGTTGTAAAAACGAAATTAAGCCCGAGGTTAAAACGGTTGAAGTTGCCGCAGAGGAAACCAAGGAATTGGACCCCAACGCCACTTATGCCAAAGCAGAATTTACCATTGATGGCATGACCTGCCAGATAGGTTGCGCTGCTACGATACAAAAGAAAATTTCGAAAATGGACGGCGTAAAGTCGGCCACAGTCGATTTCGACAAAAAGTTAGCCATGGTGGAATACGACGAGGCTAAAGTAAACCCAGCGCTGTTGACAGAAACCGTAACAGATGTTTCTGAAATCTATAAAGTAAGCGATATGAAAACGGTTGAAACCTTTTCGAAATAATAAAAAAACACCTTAATCAAAAAAAGCTTTTCCAACGGAAAAGCTTTTTCTTTTTAGAGTATTATTTGTTCTTCACCCAACTTCCTCAGAGCGCTGTACTAAGTAACAACACAATAAATAGTGGGCAAGATTAAAGCATATTACGGCAAAAAAATTGAGCAAATCGTTTTTGTCCATAAAAAGATTGTATCCCTGGAAATAGGAACTCAACAGTATAGAAATTGCGGAAAACAATAAAAACCGATGGGTTTCGGTTTTTCGTGAAATATAAACCAACACAGCCGACAAAATATATAAAGCTGTGAGGCATACGTATAAAATAGTGGCATTAAAAACAACGGTTTGCTTTATGCCATCGTAATAAAATGCCAAGGGCACCAACACTAATAGCGCTAACGCAGCCAAAACAAACAAAACCTTCTTTATTCCTATAGTTTTAAATGGCCTAAACAAAATAAAACAATAAACAAAATAGGCCATGGCATGGAAAACCAACCCAGTGGAATCGTATCGTTGGTAAGGGTTATTAAAATAACAAATCCCAAAAAAGTTAAGCACCAAAGCCAATACAAACCACTTATTGACCTTGCGGGTGTTTACCAAATAAATAACTAAAAGAAGAGGGAAAGGCACAAATATGGTTATCTTCCTATTTAAATACTCAGGAAAAATAGCTCCCAAGGCATCTAAAAAAACGATTCCGAAAAACATTAGGTTTGCTAGTTTCTTTTGGCTGAACAGTTCTAGCAATTCCTCTTTAACCGCATTCCTAAATGTTCCCAAACCCAATTGAAATATTTCTACAATTCATAAAAACAAGTCGACTACTTTCATGCAATATACAATTTTCCAAAAAATAACAGAGCAACACTTTAAACAGATAAAATGTGCATAGCAATTTTATGCTCTTTAGCGATTATTGCCATCGCACGGTTTCCATAATATGCTTAATATCCTTTTGCAAATAATGGGCAGCCGGTAAAATGGAGTCGTAGTTGGGTTTAGCGTAAAAATATAGCGACCCGGTTAAAAAATGGTTTACGCTATCGGTAACATAAAACTGTGCCGGTGAAGCTACATCGCCTTTTACTTCGGCAAAGGCACCATACACTTTTCTTTCTTTATTCTCATAAGCCGTTACGGGAATTTCATCAGCCTTAATGGTGTGCTTTTGAGTAAAGTTTTGAGCATCCCTTAAAAAATCGTGTAGATGCTCTTCATTACCTTCAACAGCTTTATAGGTTAAAAAAATAGTGCCCTTCATGGAGGGATATTCTAAATTTACACCAAAACTTTTTGTTGACGACGGCACTTCTGAAACTTCAATGTTTTGAGCCAAGGTATTGACTTCAAATGAAAATGGCAATTCTAAATTGTCTTCAGCATATTGGGCTTTAGGGTATTCCAACCTCAATTGCGCCTTGGGCTTGGGCACATAATCGCCTCCACAGGACAGAAAACACATTACGCCAACAACAGCAAACGTTTTAAAAAAAAGGGAAGTTTTAATATTTAGAGCCATTCGTTTTTTTTGATGCGTTTACAAGTTAACTTGATGTTGAAAGTATGGTGAACTTAACGAGTTTGATGCGTTTTTTATCCAATGCTTCAATTGTGAAAACGTAATTTTCAAAATTTATTTTACTGTTCAGCTTTGGAAAACTTCCCGAAATTTCCAACACAAAACCGGCAATGGTTTCAGCCTCGCCTTTTTTGTTTTCAAACAAGGTTTCGTCTTCCAATTTTATGATTTTATAAAAATCCTTTAAAGCCGTCTTTCCTTCGAAAACATAATTGTTTTCATCAAGTTTAGAATAGGTTAAATCTTCATCATCAAACTCATCGCTTATATCGCCTACAATTTCTTCAATAATATCTTCCAACGAAATCAATCCCGAAGTACCTCCATACTCATCAACCACAACGGCCAAATGCACTTTTTTATCTTGGAACTCGGCCATTAAATCGTCCAATTTTTTGTTTTCCGGCACAAAAAATGGTTCCCTTATCAATGAGGTCCAATCGAATTGTTTTTTATCGATATGGGGCAGCAAATCCTTTACATAAAGAATGCCTTCAATGGTATCAATATTATCCCGGTAAACCGGAATTCTGGAATAACCATTTTCAACAATGCTGGCCATTACCTCTTGATATTTCAACTCAATGTTGAGCGCAAAAATATCAATACGCGGACGCATCACTTGTTTGGTATCGGTATTTCCGAAAGAAACAATGCCTTGCAGAATTTTGTGTTCTTCTTTGGTGGTGTCTTCTTCGCTGGTCAGTTCCAAAGCTTGCGAAAGCTGATCGACACTAATACCCGATTTTTGCTTTCCCAATTTATTGTGAATGGCCAATGTAACGCCGCGCATAGGCAAACTAATAGGCGACAAAAGCACATCCAAAACCTTAAGCGGATAAGCCATAAATGTAGCAAACTTTAGGTTGTTTCGACTGGCATAAATTTTTGGCAGAATTTCGCCAAAAAGCAAAATTAAGAAGGTCACCACTATTACTTCTACCACAAATTTAATTTCTGGGCTTTTTAAATTTCCGAAAAGAAAATCGCCCAAAAAGGCAAACAAAATAACAATGGCAATGTTTATAAAGTTGTTGGCCACTAAAATGGTGGCCAAGAGTTTTTTGGGGCGTTCTAACAGTTTGGCAATAATTTCTATGCGTTTGGATTTTTGCTCCAGACCTTCCTTAATCTGTTCGGCAGTTAATGAAAACAAGGCCACTTCGGCACCAGAAATGAGCGCAGAACACACCAAAAGCACAAACAAGAGTGCCAAACTGAATGCCACCGAATAATCGATGGTTGCAATTAAACTTATAAAACTCGCAGGGTCAGGATCCAACTACTGGTGCTTTAGTTAAACATAGGTTTCTCGATAAACTACCGAGCATAAAATTAAAACGGCAGGTCATCATTATCGTCTTGAATGGGTTGATTGGCTGATGATGAGCCTTCAGCTGGCTTTTGTGGCATTGGAGCATTTGATGCCGCCGCATTGTTTTCACTTTCCTTTTTGGTAGTGAGGAAAGTAAAATCGGTACACTGTATTTCGGTAGAATACCTATCGTTTCCATTGTCGTCCTGCCATTTTCGGGTTTTTAACCGGCCTTCAATATAAACTTTATCGCCCTTGCTCAAATATTTTTCACAAATTTCGGCACCCTTGTTCCTTACCACAATATTGTGCCACTCGGTATTTGTAATGCGTTCGTTTGTTTGCCTATTGGTATAGGTTTCGTTTGTTGCCAACGGAAAACGCCCAATGCACCCACCTCCTTCAAAATAGTGCATTTTTACTTCATCTCCCAAATGCCCTATAAGCATCACTTTATTTAACGTTCCAGACATATTTTTTCTTATTTCAAGAGAGCAAATGTAACTAAAAGCCCTTCATTTTTTTAAAATTAATAAATTTTTGTGATTGGCATAAATTATCAATCAAAAATTAAACGACTCTATAAAATTGTCAATCAAAACCGGAACGGCATATTGGCGCACTTCGCCTAAGGGAATCCCCGGTTCGGACAACTTTTCAACATTTACAATCCAGAATTTAGTGTATAGATGGCGATGCGACAATTTATGAACCACACAGTCCTTATTATATAGTGTAAAGGTAAAATCGCTTCCTTTTACCAAATCGTGGCTTTCTATTAGTGATTTAAACGAATTAGCATCATAATTTTTGTTGGTCTCCACTAACGGAAATTGATATAAATTCTGCCAAATGCCTTTCCCTTCCCTTTTTTGCAAAATGGTTTTTCCATCGTCTGAAACAAACACCAAAAAATTGAAATATTGTTTTTTCGCTTTCGCGGATTTGTTTTTCACTGGTAATTCATCAATCCGTTTACTATTGAAAGCCACACATTTGTTTTGAAACGGGCAACTATTGCAATCGGGGTTTTTGGGCTTACATTGCGTAGCACCAAATTCCATGATAGCCTGGTTGAATTCGGCCGGATTCTTTTTATCAATCAGTTCTTGCGCCAAGGTTTTAAATTCCTTTGCGCCCTGCGAAGTATTTATAGGTGTATCGATTCCAAAATAACGCGAAAGTACACGATACACATTTCCATCAACCACGGCGGCCGCTTCACCAAAGCAAATGGATGCTATGGCGCTGGCCGTATAATCGCCAACACCTTTTAGTTTTAAAAGTTCATTATATGTATTAGGAAAAACACCGCCCAGATCGTTGGCTACATATTTAGCCGTGGCATGCAAATTTCGGGCACGCGAATAATACCCCAAACCCTGCCATAATTTTAAAACCTCGCTTTCTTCGGCGGAAGCCAGATCAAAAACTGACGGATACTGAGCAACAAAAGCTTCATAATATGGTAAACCCTGCTTAACTTGTGTTTGTTGTAAAATAATTTCCGATAGCCAAATGCAGTATGGATTCGTGGTTTTCCGCCAAGGCAAACACCTCTTGTTTGCTGAATACCAATTAGTTAAGTTTTTTGAAAAATTCATCAAATCTTGAAATAAATCAAACAAAAGTAAACCTTTATAATATTAAATTTTAATTAATTAGGTTTGAAATATTGAATATTTAATTCCTATATTTGCATCCCTTTTATAATTAATAGTAACATAAAATATAATATTAAAATGACGAAGGCTGATTTAGTAGCAAAAATTTCTGAGAAGTTAGGAATTGAAAAAGGCGATGTTCAAGCAACTGTTGAGACATTTATGGAAGAAGTAAAGACTTCTTTAGAAAGCGGAGATAATGTTTATTTAAGAGGTTTTGGAAGTTTTATCATAAAAACAAGAGCGGAAAAAACAGGTAGAAATATTTCTAAAAACACTACCATTAAAATTCCTGCGCACAATATTCCTGCATTTAAGCCTGCTAAAGTTTTTGTAGAGGGAGTAAAAACTAATGTTGACGTAAAATAACAACACATAGCCAGCACTGTTCTGGCATTAAAATAAATCATTAATTTAAAAGACACTATTTATGCCAAGTGGTAAAAAACGTAAAAGACATAAGGTAGCGACGCACAAGAGAAAGAAACGTAGACGCGCTAACCGTCACAAAAAGAAAAAATAAACCAGAAAAAGTAGTTAGAACAGCTACTTTTTTTGGTTTTAAAACAAAAGTTCTTTGAAATGAGTTCATTTATTTTTTTGGGCACCGGTTTTGGTGCTTAATGAACTCCACGGATACTAAAAAATCCTGTGAAAAAATAATGTATAATCCATCTGTACCATTTGGTTTTTAGTTGATGGTTTTTAGTTGCTAGTTCTTAAGCATTTGCTTTAACTTTTAACTTTAAACTTTTAACTTTTAACTGGACCGTATGGATAAAAATTAACAAAATGGATAAAGAATTGATCATTAGATCTAGTTCCGAAAATGTTGATTTTGCCTTATTGAAAGATGGAAAACTTATTGAATTACAAAAGGATGAAGATAGTAACGACTTTTCGGTTGGTGATGTGTTTATAGCCAAAATTAGAAAAGCCGTTCCTGGACTAAATGCTGCATTCGTTAATGTGGGCTACGAGAAAGATGCATTTTTGCACTATCACGATTTAGGGCCAAAACTACCTTCGCTTTTAAAATTCACAAAACGTGTAAGCACAGGTAAACTAAAAGATTTTTCTTTAAAAAATTTCCCATTTGAAAAAGATATTGAGAAAGACGGTAAAATTACCGACGCCTTAAAATCTAATCAATCGCTATTGGTACAAATCGTTAAAGAACCAATCTCTACCAAAGGCCCAAGGATAAGCAGCGAGCTTTCCATTG
>JAUIKY010000011.1 GCA_030430535.1 Bacteroidia bacterium | reverse complement strand
GAAGGAGAGAAAGCGGCACACCACTTAAAGGAATATGTTAGGTTAAACGATAGTTTGCAGAAAAACGAGAGGGCCATTCGAAACAAGTCGGCAAGGATACGTTTCGAAACCGATCAGATTGAAAAAGAGAACATTCAAATCGCCAAAGAGCGCACATGGTTGTTGGTAATATCCATAGTGGTAATCATTGCCTCATTTCTTCTTTATTTAGTGATAACACAAAGAAATAAAAACAAAGAGCTTCAGTTTGTTCAAAAACAACAGGAAGCCAACGAGGAAATATACAACTTAATGTTGTCGCAAAATGAAAGTATTGAAGAGGCCAGAACATTGGAAAAAAAACGTATTTCAGAAGAATTGCACGACGGGGTTCTGGGCAGGTTGTTTGGTACGCGCTTAAGTTTGGACAGTTTGAATATGAATAACAGCGTAGAAGCTATAAAAACAAGGGGGCAGTACATAGACGAATTAAAAAATATAGAGGAAGACATTAGAAAAGTATCTCACGAACTAAACACCGATTTCGTTTCGGGCTCGGGCTTTATCGATATAATAAAAACCTTGGTTGAGACCCAAACAGGCGTTTATGGGCTGACTTATAAGCTTGAGCACGATGATGATATAAATTGGGATGCCGTGGGCAATAAGATGAAAATCCATATTTATAGGATAACCCAGGAAGCACTCCATAATATCTACAAACACGCCAACTCAACACATGTGGTTATTAGTTTTAAACAAAAAAATAATGTAATTTGCCTGTGCGTAATTGATGACGGAGAAGGTTTCGATTTGAATAAGGTTAAATCTGGCATTGGCCTAAAAAATATCAATTCAAGAATTAAAGAAATTAACGGAACACTACATATATCATCAGAAAAAAATAAAGGAACAACAGTAATAATAGAGGCACCCATACCCTAACGCCAAAATCATGACTGAAAAAATAAAAATATTAATGATTGATGACCACCCAATAATAATTGAGGGGTATCAAAACACTTTGCTTTTTACTAAAAAAGACAATCAAGAATTAGAAATAGACATTGCCAACAATTGCGACGAAGCCATTAAATTAATGAATCGTTCGGTGCAGAACGAACGCCCGTACAATATATTGTTTGTAGATATAAGTTTGCCGCCCTCTAGCGATGGCCTAATGAATTCTGGCGAAGATTTGGCCGAGTACGCCCGAAAAGCGCTTCCTAAGGCTAAGATCATTATTTTAACCATGTTTAATGAATCCTTTAGAATCCATAATATTATAAAAACCATTGATCCTGAGGGGTTTTTGATTAAAAGTGATTTAACTTCCAGTGAGCTGGCCAGTGCTTTCCAAGCGGTGCTCAATAACCCGCCGTTTTATAGTGGAACAGTAAACAGCCACATACGTAAAACCATAACCAGCGATGTGGTTATTGATGATAAAAACAGAAAAATACTTTACCTATTATCGCAAGGGGTAAAGACCAAAAATTTGGCTTCGCATTTAGATATTTCGTTAAGTGCAATCGAAAAACGAAAAAAGCAGCTGCGTGATATTTTTGAGGTGTACGACGGTCAAGATGAAACCCTGCTTAATGAGGCCAGAAAAAAAGGTTTTGTGTAGTTTATTTGTCAAATTGCATAGGTCTTCAAATTTTAACATTAATTTTTATCCTCTGAAAACTACTGCTATATCTGGGTTTTATGGAATAGTTGCAAACTAATTACGGGTTTCCCGCAGTTTAATAACATTTGTTATTGTTATATTTGTCGTATCAACACTTCAAAAATTAATTAATCCCTCAATTTTTTTGTTGATAATAGCAATTTACAAAGCCCTGTGGAGGTGAGAGACCCACAGGGCTATTCTTTTTTTATAATTGAAACAGGGCCTTCCTGTATTCCCAAATCAAACTAATGTAAAGGCCCAGGTACACAATGGCAACCACAAATTTTATAAAGGTTGAAGCTAAAAAGCCAATAAACGAACCGAACGCCGCCCTAGTGGCTGTCTTGGAATCCGCTTTATTAAGTAGCTCCCCGATTAATGCACCGATAAAAGGGCCAATAATTATTCCGGTAATAGGGCTATATGAAACAATAAACCTTAAGATTATACTTTGGTTTGTATATGAAATATCTTTTGTGCGCTTAATTTTTAGAAATAAAATAGTGCAGTTTGTTACAAATACTGTAGGTTGTGAGTTTTTGTTTTAATTTAAAATTGTACTTTTCGGTTTCAGTTGTAAACTATGAAGTTTTTTATTGTTTCCATATTGGTTTTGATGTTCTCGTCGTGCGAGAATTTCAAGGTAAAAAAAACATCCTCCGAAGCTATTTTAAAAGAAGAATTGCAAACTTTCAATTGGAGTGATGTGGATCAATATCCTAGTTTTGAAAACTGCGAATCGTCCATTTCAAAAGCCGAAAAAAAAGTGTGCTTCCAGTACACCTTAACCAATCACATTACCGATTTTCTACAAAACGAAAGGATTGTGGTAAGCCAAGATATTTACGATACGGTACTGTTACAAATGCAGGTGTCCAAACAGGGAGAACTTAAATTGTTGGACGTGAAAATGGACAGCTTAACCCAACGTGAAATCCCCGAAATAGATAGTATTATTAGAAACAGTTTGGACTCGCTGCCTAAAATATTCGCAGCCATAAAACGGGGGCAGCAAGTGACTACCGAGTTCAGTTTACCGTTAATAATCAGTGTAGAATAAATTATTTTTTAAACGTTCGCCCCTTCCATTGGTATCCAGAGACTAAGGAAGTCAATGCCACAAACACACTAAAAAAAGGATATGCTAAAAAGGCCAGCAGAAAACTTTTAAGAGCAGATTTCTGATTGAAAAACAAAGCCGATTTGTAAATTAAACAAAAATCAATGCAAAGTTTAGCTGCCAAAATGTAAAACCAAAATTTTGGATTTAAAGTTCCAAAAGCCGTAAGTGCCAAGCCTAAAATCACTAAGGCGTTCATCAGCAAAACCACCATCCCCGTAAATTTTCCAAACATATTGTTGTAGTTGCTGGTTTTAGCGGCCCAGCGTTTCCGTTGTTCAAATAAAAAGTTCCAGTTGGGCTGTGCCGAAGTTTCAACAACGCCCTGTTTGCATTTTAGATAGTGCAATTGTTCGGGGTGGGTTTTTGCTACTTTTTCCAAAAAGAAAATATCGTCGCCGCTGGCTATGTTGCTGTTTCCCTCAAAGCCGTTCAGTTTTAAAAACAGTTCTTTTTTGTAAGCCAGATTGGCTCCGTTGCACAAAAACGGTTTTTCTAGCCCGAAACCACCAATTGTAGCTCCTTGTAAACTGAGCAAATCCAGTATTTGAAAACGGTTTAAAAACGAGTGTTTTTCATTGTAAGCGACAGGACCCGCAATACATAAAGTATCATTTTTTTGGATAAACTCATCAAAACTATTCAGCCAAAATTTGGGTAAAATACAATCGGCATCGGTGGTGATTATCCAATCGTGTTTTGCATGTTTTATAGCCGTTTCAATAGCGTCTTTTTTTGGGGAAGCGGTGCTTCTATTGTTGTAAATGACTTTAAAGTCGATAGTGCTTTTTGATAGCCATTGTTTAATGGTTTCGTCTGAATCGTCTTCCGAGGCATCGTCAACAAAAAGGATTTCAAATTTATCTTTGGGGTAGTCCAGTCCTTCAAACGACGCCAGTAAATTTGGTAGATTTTCAGCTTCGTTCCGAAAAGGAATCACAACAGAAAACGGGGTTTTGGGAGGAAGCTTTTCTAAACTTAAAACCGAGATGCGGTCGAATCCGAAAATAAAAGCGCCAATTAAAAACAAATACACAACGGTTATGATGATGCATGTAATAATCATACTGTAACCGTTTTTTTTCGGGGTTGGAAAGTAAGTACAAAATAAGCACCTACTAGGCTGGGAAACATAAAATTGAACATCCACATTATGGTAACGACGCTTAAAACAATAACGTTGTTTACGCCAGCCAATGAAAACAAAAACACGGCTACACTGCCTTTTATAAGCACATCGAAAACAAAAATTGAGGGAATTACAGAAGCCAATAAATACATGGACGAAATGATAATCATGGCCTCAAAATATTCCAGATTTACACCAAACAGTTGCAGTAAAACAAAAAATTGAAACGAAAAAATAAGGTATCGAACCGCGGACAATAAAGCGCAAAATCCGAGATTAGATTTAGGGATTTTCAAATGGTTCAGCGGTATTTTCTTTTTTAAAAAAGAGCGTTTCACTATTATAAAGCCGAGTGAAAATAGGGCTAAAATTAAGGTTGCTGAACGACTTTCAAATTCTAAAAAGTCGGTTTTTAGTGGGTAGCTATTAATGAAAACATAAAGCCCGATTGCTCCAAAAACGGTCGTTGCCAACATTTGTAGCACATTGCCCGTTAGGTTGGCTACCATCACTTTTTTTCGTTTTCCGGAAGGGAAATACAAAGCTTTTGCCCCGTATTCACCAATGCGGTTTGGGGTAAAAAGCGATGCCGTAAGCGCTCCCAAACTCTGTTCAGTGGCTTGTTTTAAGTTGATTTTATCGACTGAACTTGCCAAAACTTTCCATTTTAAAATTTCGAAAAACCAGTTCAATCCGCTTAAAAACGTCAGCAAAATGATGTTTTTAGCTGAAAAAACACCTTTTGTTGAAATAAAACCGATGAAATCAGAAAATTTTAAAGCGCTATTGTGCGTTAACTTGTCATAAATGAAATAAAAGGCGGAAACCACAATGCTTAATTTAATGAGCACAAAAAAGAATTGTTTAGTTTTGTGTGGTAGCCTTCGCATCATAGTGGTTACAAATTAAACCAATAATATGTTATGATTTCAAATTTTAGTTTGAAACCCCAAGTTTTACTTCCTGTAATGACGTTGTTTTGTGCTGTTTTGGGGTGGGGGCAAGGCGATACCAGCACCGTGAAAGCACAGTTCGCTTTGGGAATGAACAGTCCGTCGCAAGCGGGATTTGTCGATAATTTTGAATCTGAATCCATTACTTTCCCAAGTATCAATTTGGGACTACAATATATGTTTAAGCCTAAGATTGGGGCAAAACTCGATTTTGGCTACAACCGTTTTTCCAATGTGGAGAATACGCCAGAATTTAAAGTAAACTATTCACGCATAAATGCCCAATTGGTTTTTGATGCTTCCGAAATCTTGAGTTTTTCAAGGCGTACGGGTTTGTTTTTACATGCCGGGCCGGGCTACTCCATGGTTAAGCCTTTAGGCAATTACGGCGAAAACAAAACCTCGTTTTTAAACGCATTGGGTGGGGTAGAGCTGCATTATGGCATTTCAGATGCGCTTTCGGTGTATGTGGACGGCTCGTATATTTTTGGGTTTGCTGATGAATTCAATCCCGTTTCCAGCGGTTTTGGCTCGTTTAATGGCGATTTATTAACCATAACCTTTGGCGCATCGATTTCGTTGAGTGGTTGTTATTATTGTGGAGACCGATGAAAGAGCGCATTATTTTAGGCATAGACCCCGGGACGACCATAATGGGGTTCGGACTCATAAAAGTGGTGGGCAAAACCATGCAATTTATGCAGTTGAATGAACTCGATTTAAAAAAATACGACGACCATTATTTAAAATTGAAGTTGATTTTTGAGCGTACCATCGAATTAATCGATACCCATAACCCCGATGAGATAGCCATTGAAGCCCCCTTTTACGGAAAAAATGTGCAGAGTATGCTCAAGTTGGGGCGGGCGCAAGGTGTCGCGATGGCTGCAGGTTTAAGCCGCGAAATACCCATAACAGAATATTTACCCAAAAAGATAAAAATGGCCATAACCGGAAACGGTAATGCGAGTAAAGAGCAGGTGGCCAAAATGCTGCAAAGCTTGTTGGGACTAAAAACACTGCCCAAAAACTTGGATGCTACCGATGGTTTGGCGGCTGCCGTCTGCCATTTTTACAATTCGGGCAGGGTTGAGGTTGGTAAAAGCTATTCGGGTTGGGCGGCTTTTGTAAAACAGAATAGCCACAGAACAAGTGAAAGCCCCCAAACCCCCAAAGGGGAGGAGTCTAAACTTTCAAGAAAATGAGTTCGGTTGGTAATTCCTCCCCTTCGGGGAGGTTAGGAGGGGCAGCCGGAATCTACATTCATATCCCATTTTGCAAGCAAGCTTGCCATTACTGCGATTTTCACTTTTCAACATCGATTAAGAAAAAGGGAGAGTTGGTAGCCTGTTTGGCGAAAGAGTTGGTGCTTCGGAAGGATGAATTGAACGGAGCAACCATTGAAACCATTTATTTTGGTGGTGGCACACCTTCGTTATTATCGGTTGATGAATTGCAGTTTTTAATCGAAACGGTTTATCAAAATTATTCGGTTTCAAAACACCCAGAAATTACTTTAGAGGCCAATCCAGATGATTTAATGTTGCCAAAACCGAGTGGCCAAACCAATGAAACGATTTTCGAGGCCTACCGAAACATCGGAATCAACCGCTTGAGTATCGGCATCCAATCCTTTTTTGAACGTGACTTAAAACTCATGAACCGGGCACACAAAGCTGAAGAAGCCAAGAAATGTTTGGCAGAGGCCACCAAATATTTCAATAATATTTCCATCGATTTAATTTATGGCATTCCTGGGCTTACAAATGAACAATGGCAGGAAAATATTGAAACAGCGTTAGCGTTTAAGGTGCCGCACATTTCGTGTTACGCCCTAACGGTGGAACCTAAAACGGCTTTGGAAACTCTGATTAAAAAAGGTAAAATAGATAATGTAGATGATAAAAAGGCTCAACAGCATTTCAATATACTGTTGAAAAAGCTGGAGGCTTCAGGTTTTGTGCATTATGAACTGTCAAACTTTGGCAAGCCCAATTATTTCAGTAAAAACAATTCGGCCTATTGGCAAGGCAAGCCTTATTTGGGCATTGGGCCTTCGGCCCATTCTTTTGACGGTGTCAACAGGAGTTGGAATGTGAGTAATAATTCTAAATACATTAAAAGCATTCAGCATAACCAACTACCAAGAGAAACGGAAACCCTTTCGGTTACCGATAAATACAACGAATATGTGATGACGGGCTTACGTACTATTTGGGGCGTTTCATTACAACAAATTGAAAATCGATTTGGTGAAAATTTTAAAAATTATCTTTTAAAACAATCTGAAATTTATATAAACCAAGATTTATTGTATATTGAAGATAACAGAATTTTAACCACACAGAAAGGGAAGTTTTTATGCGATGGCATAGCGTCGCACCTTTTTAAAATTAATTGATTTTGATAGCAACCATTCAGTACAACTCCAGAAAGCTTAAAATAGACTTAACCCAACCTTTGGATATTTCCATGCCTATAAGGGCCTCGAAAGACAACGTTACCGCTTGGTATGTCGATGCACCAAAAATTGAACCGGTAAAAGATGGCGAGTGGGTAGCCAGTGTAAAGGAGGGGGCTTGTATCAATTTTAACAACATAGAGTTTAATCCGCACGGGCACGGTACGCACACCGAATGTGTAGGGCATATTACTGAAAAGCGCCATTCCATAAACCAGAATTTAAAGCAGTTTTTCTTTCTGGCCGAAGTAATCACGGTAGCGCCAGAACAGTTAAATGGCGATGCGGTGATTTCAAAAAAACAAATCCAATTTGCTTTGGGGAATAAAAAACGCGATGCGGTGGTGATACGTACTATTCCCAATACAGCCTCAAAATTATCAATGCAATATTCCAACACCAACCCTACATATTTATTGGAAGATGCTGCCGTTTATTTGCGCAAAAAAGGCATAAAACATTTGTTGATAGATTTGCCTAGCGTGGATAAAGAAAAAGACGATTGCCAATTGTTAAGCCACAATGCCTTTTGGAACACTAAAGGAAAAATACGCAAAGGTGCCACAATAACCGAGCTGATTTATGTGCCAAACCGGGTAAAGGATGGCGAATATTTTTTAAATTTACAAATAGCTCCCTTCGAGAATGATGCCACACCAAGTAAACCCATTTTGTATAAAATATTAGAATAAATGGAAATATTCTTAGGTATAATTATCGGTTCATTGGTGTGTTTGGGAGTGGTTACGTATTTAAAGTCCATCAAAAAAAAGCAACTGGCCCATTCGCAATCCACCATTCTTTTAGATAAGATAAAACGGGTTTGCAAATTTATTACTGTTGAAGGCGACTTTGCCGAAATTTACCATTACGAAGATGTAAAGCAGCGTTTTTTAAAATTGGTATCGAGCCGAAAGAAGGCTTTGGTGGTCATCAATGCTAAAGCGCATGTGGGTTACGATTTATCTAAAATTGAATTAAAAGCCGATACCGAACAGAAGAAGATTTTATTGGAGCATTTTCCACAGCCCGAAGTGCTTTCCATTGAAACCAACTTGAATTATTATGATAAATCGGAAGGCTATTTCAATAAATTTGAAGCGACCGATTTAACAGGTCTGCAAAACGAGGCCAAAATCCACATCAAAGAAAAAATTCCAGAAAGCGGATTGCTTGAAGTGGCACAGCAAGAGGTGTTGGAAACCATTTCGCTTATTGAAACTATTGTGGAGACCATTGGCTGGAAATTGGATTACTCGGCGTTGGAAATTCCTGAAGCCCACCAAAAACAGTTGCCATGAACATTGAACAGATAAGAGCCTATTGCTTAAGTAAAAAGGGCACTACTGAAGATTTTCCTTTTGATGAAGATACACTGGTGTTTAAAGTAGCAGGCAAAATGTTCGCCTTGGCTTCGCTAAAATGGTGGGAAAGGGGCGAAGCGGCCATTAACCTAAAGGCTGATCCCGAGTACTCCGAAACGCTTCGTGCTGAATACAATAGCATCCGCCCCGGTTACCACATGAGCAAAAAGCATTGGAATACCCTCTATCTGCACGAGGGAGAACTGTCAGCACAATTGGTGAAAAGTTTAATAGACCATTCTTACGAGATGGTGGTAAAAGGACTTTCTAAAAAGGTTCGTGATACTCTTGTTTAATAAAATCATGTAAACTTCTCATTTTAAGTGGTTTTTGTTGTATATTTAATATCTCTCAATCCTTAATTTTTTTATAGCATAATTAAGCCCTTAAATCTTAAAGTAGAATTTAAATTCATTATTAACTTTAATATTTAATAGATTATGAAAGCAACCAACCCATTATTTTCAGCATTAGCTGCTGTGCTACTGCTGTTCAATTTCTCAATTATTTCAGCTCAGGAAGACGCGCCAAAAAGACCAGAGTACGTCGCTATTACCACGTTGCATTGGAACATGGACAATGAAGATTTTAAAATGGACGAATGGAAGTCCGTTGAAAAAGAGTATTTGGAAAAAGTCACCAAAAAAAATGAATTTATCATGGGGGCTTCAACGTATTTACACGAATTCACGCCCGATAATACCGAGTTGGTGTACGTGCAAACCTTTGCTTCTTGGGACGATATGGGGAAATTTGCCGAAAGGAATTCAGAATTGGCAAAAGAAGCTTGGCCCGATAAAGACGCAAGAAAGGCTTTTTTTGATAAGCGTTTTTCGTATTACTCCGATGAGCATTCCGATGAAATTTACTCCCCGCTACCTGGAGCTAAACTCATGAAAGAAGCTCCTAAAAAAGATTTGTTGTGTTATGTGAGAAAAACACACTTTGCCTTTCCAGATGATGGCACACAAGAGGAATTTATGAAAATGAGAAAAGAATATATTGAAAAAGTAATCAATAAAAATGAATATATAAAGGCGTATTACCCTAATGTACATGCTTGGGGGTCGGATAGAACAGAGCACATGGAAGCGTTTTTTGTTGAGTCTTGGGCCGATTTGGATAAAATGTACGACCGTACAGATGAATTAATGAAAAAAGCTTGGCCAGATGAAGAACAACGAAAAAAAGATGGTAAGGCTTGGAGAAAATATTTTACGGGTGTACATGGCGATTACATGTACAAGCAAGTACATGAACTTTCAAAATAACCCAACTGAAGGCATTAAAAAGGACGCTATTGAGTGTCCTTTTTTTTGTTACAATTAATCCTGGAGCTAAAAATAATTGAAGTAACCATAATTAGGCGTATTATTGCACCATCAAATAATAAATCATGAGTATTTTACAAACCTTGAAAGAAAGAAGCAGCAATAGTTGTGAGTTATGTGGTTCAACAGAACATTTAAGTCAATATACCATTCCGCCATCGTTAAGCGAAAATGTAGATAACGATGTTTTGGTTTGTAAAACTTGTTTGGATCAAATAAATGGTGATGCTGAAATGGACCCTAACCATTGGCGTTGCCTAAACGACAGTATGTGGAGTGAGCATGTGGCCGTGCAAATTATGGCGTGGCGTATGCTGCAACGGTTGCGTAACGAAGGTTGGCCAAAAGATTTGTTGGATATGATGTACCTAGATGATAACGCCCTGATATTTGCACGGGCAACAGGCGAAGATCAGGACGAAAGTGAAAAAATAATCCATCGCGATGCAAACGGCACTATTTTGGAAAATGGTGATAATGTTGTTGTGGTAAAGGATTTAAAAGTAAAAGGTTCCAGTATGGTGGCCAAACAAGGTACTGCCGTAAGGAATATTCGTTTAGATCATGAAAACGCTGCTTATATTGAAGGTAAGGTAGATGGGCAACAAATTGTAATCCTTACCCAATATGTGAAGAAAACCTAGTTTTTGTCTTTTTTATTGAACCATCCCAAACCCAACGGGAACATAAATACCAGAAAAAGGTATCTGCCGGTTATGAGTCCAAAAATGGTTATGGCTGCCAAAATAACCATAATGGCAACTTTGTAACTATACTTCATGGTTAAGGAAAATGATTAATGATTGAGTTTGTTGCTTTAGGTAGTAGTGTGGGCAACAATTTTCCAGTCCCCATTAATATTTTTAACCACCAGCATAAAAATACCATCGGCATTGCCCATATCGCGTTTAATGTGGTATTCGCCCAAAACGTAATAAGAGCCATTTGCAATGGGTGTAACGGCATTGATTTTATAGCTGAGTTTACCGGTGTGCTTTTCGGTAGGGTAGGCTTTTTCGTAACGGTCAAACGTGTCGTGCCAGCCATTAATCACACCATGGTTGCTGTAAAATTTCAAAGAGTCGCTTTTCCAATAGGCATCCATGTATTCCTCTAAATTGTTGTTGGACCACGCAATACGTTGCTTTTTTAAAACTTTATTGATGGCCTTTACGTCTTCTTCAATATCGGTCTGCGAAACGCCAAAGTAGCCACAAAACAAGAAGGTGAATAAGAGTAGTTTTTTCATTCAGGTATATTTTAAAGACTTCAAAATTAGCAAAATCTGTTAATTAAAACAGGTCGCTCATCGATCAAATTGGCAGGCCGTTTGCTTTTGTCTGAAGTTAAAATCTATTTGTCGAAAAAATAGTGCAAATACCTTGCCTCTTTTCTATTTTTATCACACAATCAAACGATTGGTCTCCCTCAAGTTTAAAATGTTTAACCGTTAACACTCGTGTATTATGGATTTAAAAATTACCAATTGCAACAACTTCTTTAAAATTAAAGGCACCCTTAACAAAACCAATATTGGTTTGTTTCACAAAGAATTCAACAATATTTTTGACCGCGCCAAAGATGTTACTATCAGTGTTCAGGAAATTGTAAGCATGGATAAATTTGGGGTTGAAGCCATTGCCAAATTGCACAACGAAGCTTTAGTGAAAAATAAACGATTCTCTATCGTTGGTTTTGGTTGCAAAGAGCTTTACGATCATTTTCAAACCCATACTGCGGCATAAATTTATAGCACGTTTTTTTGCTTGTTGAAAAAGGCATCGGCCTGCAATTGCATAAGCTCCCTAGCTTTTTTGCGTTTGTATTGGTAGAGTTCGTCTTCTTGTTCAATATCGGTATAAATCCTATTGTTTATGGCGATATCGGTTTTGAGCAATGTTTCTCGTTGGTTTTTGTTTTGAAGTGCGTGGGCTTTTATGGCTTCTTCTTGGTCTTCCAATTTTAAGTCGTAAGCCCCTCGTGGAGCAAGCAATTTTACGAATATGGGCGCCGTTTCTATGGCTAAAAACAGCAGAAAAATAAACAATGACGGCAATAAAGGCAATTTGCCCAAGGCATTAACGCGCGCCATCAAACCATCAAAATTATTGATTATGGGCTGTGTGTTGGTGACTTCGGTATTATAATCGCTTTGTAATTGTGCCATTTGGTTTTCGAGGGAAACTATTTTGGCTTTATTTTCGGTTTTAAGTTGTTGGAGTTCGGCCAAAGCGACATCGTGCTTTTCTCGTTTTTCTTTGTAAACGGGACCTTTGCCCAATAGTTTTGTGCCAGCCGTGCCCTCGGCTTCTGATATATAAGTAGTGTATAGGGCATTGACTTCGGTCTCTTTTGTGTTTATTTGATTTTGTAAATGCTTTATTTCATTTTGAAGCGTTTCAATTTCTGGTGTAAATTGTTCGGCTATTTGGCTTTTATTGGCTAAGGTCAACTCATTTTTTTGTTCCAAAAGCACTTGGTTAATTTCTTTCTCAAAAATTTTCAATTCCAATGGCTTTGATATCACCACGGCAATAATAACGGCCAAAATAATTCGGGGAGCAGCTTGCGTAAATTCGCCTAATGGATTTCCTGTTTTTTTTATGGTAGAAACAATGTAGCGGTCCAAATTAAATATGAGCAACCCCCAAATCAACCCGAAAAATAAGGCGGAGTATAGGTTTTCAAAAATGATGAACAAAGCGTAACTAGCGGCAATAAATGCCATGATGGCAGTAAAGAATACGGTAGCTCCAATGCCGGCGTATTTATTCTGTTCTCCGACAGAACAATCGTTTAAAATATGGGTATCGGCACCCGAGCAGATGATGAAAAATGGCTTTAACATAATGAGTGATTTTTTGATTGATGTTTTAACTGTGCCAGGCACAGTCTGACTATTAGAACGTTAAAGCGGTTGGTTTGTTACATTTTGGAGTTATTATTTTAATTTTTGATTGAGTCATTACCCCGGCTTCTTAATAACTTTATTTCATCTTTGGAGAATGGAGGGGGAGGTGGTAGTTTTGGTAAACTTTTAGCATTCGTCTTTTGGGTGCTATCCATTTTGTCATGAATATATTGTAAACGGTTAAAGTCTTTTTGTTTAATGATGCGTTTGTTTTCTGGATGTGAATTAAGTCGATTAATTGTCCTATTGTATTCTGCTATTTCTTCTGGTGTTGCTTTTTGTTGAATGTTATTTTGATTTAGGAAAATTGGAAGTGTTTCTTTTTTTGCTGGTTGTTTAAGATTTTTTTCAGAAGTATTGGCTTTTATGCGAGATTGAAGTTCTTTCAATCTTTTTTTAGCAGATTCATAGTCCATATGAATTGAACTTTCTATATCCTTTTGGGTTAAATCCAACCTTTGTTTAATGAATTTTAACTCAGTTGAATCTTTAATATTTGATTTTTGAAGCTTTTTTTCTGCTTCTAACTTTTTTTCATTAAGTTGATTATAGAGTTGAATTTTGGGTAATAAATCTTGGTTTGTTTTTATGTCGAGGTTGTTTTTTACAACAATCTTTTCTGTGACTTTTTCGCTAAACCCATAAATTAGGGAGGCTAGTAGAGGTAAAATAATAATACTTCGAAGCCATAAAATTCGTTTTGACGTCTTTGTTTTCATTATTGTAAAGCGTTTTTTGATAAAAGAATAGTTAATGGCATTAGCCAAAGGATTATAGGTAGCATTTGATGAGTATGCCAGTAATAATTGCTGATAATATTTTGTGCTGTAACCTTGATTTATTACCGATTGATCGGCTAAAAATTCATGATTAAGTTTGATGTCCTTTTTTAGAAAAAACAGAATAGGATTAAACCAAAATATAATTTGAAGCAGTTCAATGAATAAAATATCAAAACCATGTTTTTGTTTGGCATGCGTTTGTTCGTGAATTAAAACTTCGGTTGGTATTTGGTGGTTTTCAAATTTACTTCGGTTAACAAAAATGTAATTAAAAAAGGTATGGGGGTGTAGTAAATCCATCACCAGAACATTTATAAACGACTTGTTTTTGTATTTAGGATTCGTTTTTATGGTTTTAAAAATTTTAGATATGTTTTTTATAAATCGAAACATAAAAATAGCCACACCCAAGAGGTAAATACTCCAGATGAGTGTTTGTGAATGGGTTTCCCAAAAACTCGGCTCTTCAACTTCAAGTGGTATGGGGCTTTCAGTGGAAGGGTAGCTTAAATCATTAGCCACTTCCACGTAAGTGGTAAACGTGATAAATGGAATAATTGCAGATAGAAAAATTATGGCTAACAAGTAAAAACGTTTAAAATGGTGGGCGCTGGTTTTTTCTAAGCACAGTTTGTAAAACAGCATAAAAATAGCCAAACAAACACTAGATTTAAGTAAGTAATAGAACATGATTATTTGTTTTTGATTTCTTTGTCTATGATAGCTTTCAAATCTTCCAGTTCTTTTTTAGTGAGGTTGGTTTCTTTGGTAAAAAACGAGGCAAACTGTGATGCACTGTCGTTAAAAAAGTTTTTTATAAGTGTGTTTACGTGCTTCGAGAAATAGTCCTTCTTTTTTACAAGCGGATAGTACTCTCTCGATTTTCCATAAAGTTTATAGTAAATAAAGCCCTTGTCGGCCATACGTTTTAAAAGTGTTGCTACGGTGGTTGTGGCAGGTTTAGGTTCTGGATAAGCATCGAGCAAATCTTTCATAAAAGCTTTTTCGAGTTTCCAGAGGTGATTCATCAAATCTTCTTCGGCTTTTGATAATTGCATTTTCTACAATATTAGAGTTGTTTCTACAAATGTAGAAATAAAATTTAAACTCTACAAGTGTAGAGTTAAAAAAGATGATTTTAAAAATTACTTCTTTCTGGACCGAACGCTTTCAATCAAAACCGTAGCTAAAATTAGCGACCCGCCGAGCATGGTATTTTTAGTGGGGATTTCATTTAGAAAGATAAAAGCAATAATAATCCCGAAAATAGGTTGTATGCTATTGATAATGCTGGCCGTACTTACCGAAAAGTGTTTTAAACTGTAGATTAACAAGGTGTGCCCCACAGCAGTAACAACCACAGCTAATAGAATAACGTAAGGATATTGTGTAACAATATTTGAGCTGTCCATAAAAAACATGGCCGGCAAAAACACGGCAGTTAAAATACTGGTTTGATAAAACATGATGCTCGTGGGGTTGTAACTGCTGGTAAGTTTTTTTGAAATAATATTGCGAAGGGCGTAGCACAGTGCCGAAAGCAAACCGAACAGAATGCCTTTAAAATGGGTGTTTTCTAGGTTGAATTCTGGAGCCATAATGTACATGCCCACTAAAACCATAACCCCTAAAAGTATATAAATGGGGTCGAACTTTATTTTTATAAAAAATGGTTCTAAAAAAGCTGTGAAAATAGGGAACACGAATAGGGAAAGCATCCCAATGGCCACGTTTGATAATTTTAGGGCATAGAAATAAAACAGCCAATGCCCGCCCATTAAAAGGGCGCTAATACCAATGGACACCGCATCTTGTTGGGATTGTATTCTTAAATTGAATTTTTTATACACACAGAATCCCAATAAAAATAGAGCACCTAAAATACTGCGCCACCACACCACAACAGGAGTTGGCATATCAATAAACCGGCCTAAAGCACCCGAAGCACTAATAAAAAGTGTGGCTAATGCGAGCTGAAGGAGGTAATTACTGTGTTGGTTTTTCAATGGTTTAATAAATTTAATAGGTATGGTTTACGTTGAGTTTCGCGCTAGGGATTGAACGGCTTGTTTAAGCTCCCCGACGAAGGAGGGAGCGAGTAGTGAAAGCCCGACCCTTTTGCGATGGCTGTGGCAGAAGGCCGGGAGCGCCCAAACTATTTTGATAGTTCGGTAAAATACTTATAGAAATAGGGTATGGTTTCTATACCTTTTAGGTAGTTCCAAATACCAAAATGCTCGTTGGGCGAGTGTATGGCATCGCTATCTAGCCCGAAGCCCATAAGTATAATTTTACTTTCCAGTTCCTGTTCAAATAACGACACAATAGGAATACTGCCACCACTGCGCTGCGGTATGGGTTTTTTGCCAAAGGTTTGCTCGTAGGCTTTGCTTGCGGCTTGGTACCCCATACTGTTAATGGGGGTAACGTAACCTTGTCCACCATGGTGTGGCGTTACTTTAACCTTAACGCCTTTTGGAGCAATGCTTTCAAAATAGGCGGTGAATAGTTTTGTGATTTCCTGCCAGTCTTGGTTAGGCACTAGGCGCATCGATATTTTTGCATAGGCTTTGCTGGGGATGACGGTTTTTGCCCCTTCACCAATGTAGCCACCCCAAATACCATTAACGTCGAGCGTTGGACGAATGGAATTCCGCTCATTGGTGGTGAATCCGTATTCGCCATAAACTGCATCGATATCTAAAGCTTTTTTGTAGTTCTCTAAACTGAAAGGTGCTTTAGCCATTTCGGCACGCTCCTCCAATGAAAGCTCTTCAACTTCGTCGTAAAACCCGGGAATGGTAATGTGATTGTTTTCGTCGTGCAATGCGGCAATCATTTTGGTTAAAATGTTAATGGGGTTGGCCACGGCGCCACCGTACAAACCGGAGTGTAAATCTCTGTTAGGACCGGTAACTTCAACCTCTACGTAACTTAAGCCGCGTAGACCTGTAGTTATTGAAGGCGTGTCGTTGGAAATCATTCCCGTGTCGGAAATAAGGATTACGTCGTTTTTTAATTTCTCACGATTGCTTTTTACAAAATCCCCTAGATTGGCACTGCCCACCTCTTCTTCACCTTCGATCATAAATTTTACGTTGCAGGGCAGTTGGTTGGTTTTCACCATAATCTCAAAGGCTTTAACATGCATGTACATTTGGCCTTTGTCGTCGCAAGCACCGCGTGCAAAAATAGCGCCTTCTGGGTGTTTGTCAGTGTTTTTTATTACGGGTTCAAAAGGCGGGGAGTTCCATAAATGTAATGGGTCGGGCGGCTGTACATCGTAATGTCCGTAAACCAGAACCGTAGGCAGTTTTTTGTCAATTATTTTGTCGCCATATACAATAGGATAGCCTCCGGTGGAGCATATTTCAACCGTATCGCAGCCCGCTTTTTCCAAGCTTAGCTTAATGGCTTCGGCTGTTTTTAAAACATCGTTTTTGTAGTTTGAATCGGCACTTATCGATGGGATTTTAAGTAGCTCGATAAGTTCGTTTAGAAATCGGTCTTTGTGTTCTTTTATATAAGACGGAATATTTTTCATAAAATGAGTAATCTTTCTTTTCAAAAGTATAAAAAAAGAATGTTTTTAGGGCTTAGGTGTTTGCAATTTAAAAATCTTGTTTATATTTGCATCCCGATTCCCGATAGTAATTGGGACGGTACATATTGCGGGCGTGGTGGAATTGGTAGACACGCTAGACTTAGGATCTAGTGCCGCGAGGTGTGAGAGTTCGAGTCTCTCCGCCCGCACCTCGAAAAAGCTTCTCAAATTTGGGAGGCTTTTTTTATGCTCAAGAGTTAAAATCAAAAATCAAGAGCTTCAACCTTAAATTTTTTAGAGAGCAGTGATTGCATGATTTTAGGGTTTCCGTTAGTGAAGAACTGTAAATTTGGTTGAATCGTTGATGGATTTAACAATTGATGTTTTTCCAAAACGGCCTTAGTCTGTCGGGCTACGGCTTGACCGGAATCGATTATTTTCACATGCTTAGGCAGCAAATCGATAAGGATGGGGATTAAATAGGGGTAATGAGTACAGCCCAATACCAAATAGTCGATGTTGGCCTCAATCATTGGTTTTAGATACAGTTTTAAGAGCGTTCTCATAGCTTCAGAGTGCAATTGTCCACTTTCAATCAATTCCACAATACCATCACCAATTTGTTCTAAAACGGTAATGTTTTTGGCAAATAACAACGAGGTTTTGTGGAAGAGTTCACTGCTTAGGGTGCCCTCAGTGGCCAAAATACCTACGGCATGGGTTTGTGTTTGTAGGGCTGCCGGTTTAATGGCTGGCTCGATGCCGATAAATGGAATAGCATAGTTTTCACGTAAATAATCAATGGCATTTGTGGTGGCGGTATTGCAAGCTACTACTATTATTTTACAACCTTGGGCGATTAAATATTCTGTATTTTTTATACTGAGTTCCGTAATGGCTGTTTTGCCTTTTGGGCCATAGGGTGCATTTTTGCTATCGGCTAAATAAATAGAGTTTTCTTGGGGCATAAGGGCATGAATTTCTTTCCAAATGGAAGTGCCGCCAACACCCGAATCAAAAATACCAATAGGTTGTTTGCTCATAGTGTAACAAAAATAAAAAAGCTGCCTTTTAAAAGACAGCTTTTGAAATTTTTATTTGACCTATTTTTTTAGATGCCCATTTTCTTTTTTACATCGGCAAGGATGTCTTTTCCTTCGGCAACAATTAAAGTGGCTCTGTCTAAAACATATTGGTAACCTTGTTCTTTGGCCACATCGTTGATAGCTTTCATGGCTTTTTCTTGAATAGGCTTAAATAACTCGGCTTCCTTTTGAGCTAAATCTTTTTGTGCATCGGCTCTAAATTGTTGGATGCGTTGTTGTTTTTCTTGAAGCTCTAATCCTCTTTTTTGGTTTTCTTCGTCGGTTTTGGTAGCGGCCTCAGCTTCGTATTGTTTTACGGTATTTTGGTACTCGGTAATCGAAGCTTGGATGTCGGTTTGATAGGTTTTACCTAAAGCCTCAATCTCAGCTTGCGCAGCCTTGGCTTCTGGCATGGCTGCAATCAATTCTTGCGTGTTTATATGGGCAACCTTTTGTGCTTGTGCAAAACTTACAGCTATGAGACATAATGCGGTTGCTAATAATAGAGTTCTAAATTGTTTCATTTTTAATTAATGTTAAGTGTGTTATAAATTTATTTTTGTTTAATTCTTTCTAGCATTTATAATGCTATCTCTTCGTTTTTGGCGTTCTTCCAATATTTTTTGTTTTCTTTCTTCCAGTTCTTTTTGGCGAGCTTCCCGTTCGGCCAGTTTGCGTTGTCGGTTTTCTTCAATCAGTTCGGCTTGGGTTTTTGGAGCCTCTTCCGTTTTTTCTGCTGAAGGTTGGGTTGTTTCCTCGCCGTTTTCTACTTCCTCGGTTTCCTCGCTCGTGTCAGTTTGGTTTCTGGCATCCAATCTAGCTTGTCTGGCCTTTTCGCGTTCTTCCAATATTTTTTGTCGGCGCTCTTCGGCTTCTTTTTTCTTGGCTTCACGGGCAGCAAGAATTTCTTGTCGACGTTTTTCAACAGCTTCCGCTCGGGCTTCCTTTTTTTCTTCCAAAGCTTTTTCGCGAGCTTCCAATTCTTCGTTTACTTCAGGAATCAATTCCTCTTCCTCAGCAGCTTTACGTTCGGCTCGGTTTTGGGCCTGTGTGCGTTTTGCGGTACGTGTAATGCTTCGCAACACCTGCTCGCTTAAATCGTATTGTTTTGCCGAAAAGAGCATGGTGGCATCAGAGGATTTATCGAAAATAAAATCATACTTTCTGCCTTCTGCCAAATCTTGAACGGCGGCGAATATTTGATCTTGCACCGGCTGCATCAATTGTTTTTTTTGAATGAACAAATCGCCATTGGGGCCAAATCGTTTTTGTTGGTAATCCAATATTTCAGCTTCTTCAAAATCGATATCTTCTTGGCGTTCTTCAATCAGCTCGGTAGTCAATAAAGCTTTTTCGTTATTTAAAGCTTCGCGTTTTTGTTCTACAGCGGCCAATTTTTGTTGGATTTCGTTTTTCCACTTTTGGGCTTTGGCATTTAATTGCTGTGTGGCTTCTTGATATTCCGGAACATTCTCTAAAATATATTCAGTATCTATGTAAGCAATCCTAACCCCGCGTTGTGCATTAAGGGAAGACAGGCTTAGCATAGCGACTAATGTCAGTAAAAAAAGAACGTTGTTTTGCATCGGTTTAATTTTTTATAATTTATGGATTGCAAATTCTAAACAGGCAGATGGTTTGGCTGCCCTGTTGAATTCGGTCTTCAAAATTAACGAATTTTAATCTTAAAAATTTTATTCTCGTGCAAATCATCATGATGTAAATAGAAAATATCGTGCCAAAATAAATTAAGTACTTAAAATTGTTGCCCAATAATGAAGTGGGTTTCCCAACCGTGCTTGGTGGTTTCGCCAGGTACAGGGTCGAAACCGTGACCAAAATCGATACCCAATAATCCAAATGCCGGCATAAAAATACGAAGCCCCAAACCTGCGGAACGATTTACGTTAAATGGATTGAAATCCCTGAAACTATCATAAGAGCTACCGGCCTCCAAAAAGGCTAGTGCATAAATTTTTGCCGATGCTTTTAAGGTAATGGGATAACGCAATTCCAAGGAGTATTTATTATAAATGGAACCACCATCTACATTGGATAATGATTGATTGGGGTAACCACGTAATTGAATCGCCTCACGGCCATCTAAACTGTAATTGCCTAAACCATCACCTCCCACAAAATAACGTTCAAAAGGAATCACACCACGGTCTTGGTTGTAGGCGCCTAAAAAGCCAAACTCCACAAGAGGTCTTAATACCAAGTTTTTGGTGATTTCGGTGTACCACTCGCCTTTAAAGTTGATTTTATAAAACTCAAGCCATTTGTAACGCTCTTGGTCTATTTCGGTAATTTTTTCGTTAGCTTGTATATAATCAAAATCGGCGGGGCTTTCGGCGTTGGCTTTGTCAATTTGGGCTTCATTGTATTCTTTAGAAAGCTGTTCGTAGTCTACGCCGTTAAAAAGTGAATACGGCAAAGAGAATTTACCAGTAACCGAAAACTTCGATCCTCCCGTTGGAAAAATAGGGTCCACATTGGTATTGTTTCGGCTTAAACCAACGGTGTACGATAAGTTGTTGGAGTACCCATCACCAAAGGTAAATAGCCCGGTGTTGTAATTGTTCAAGTCGTAACGTTGGAAACTGATGGCTTGCGATAAGGTAAAGAAATCATCGGGAACTGTTAAACGTTTAGCCAAACCAAAAGTAATACCGGTAATATTGAAGCTTCTGCTTTTATCTGCATCTCTAGTAACTCGATTCCATAAAAACTGCTTGGTGTGCGATAACGAGGTTGAAAACTGTACGGGACGTTTGCCACCCATCCAAGGTTCTGAAAACGAAAAACTATAGGTTTGATAAAAACGGCTGGCCTGTAAACGGAGTGCTAATTTTTGTCCGTCGCCCATCGGGATGGGTTTATAGGCCTCTTTCTTAAAAATGTCTTTAATGGAAAAGTTGTTGAACGATAATCCTAAAGTACCGATAAAACCACCACCGCCGTAGCCACCTTGTAACTCGATTTGGCTGGAACCGGTTTCTTTTACCGAGTATTCCATATCAATCGTACCTTCCATGGGGTTGGCATTTTTAAAGTCGGGCGAGATTTCTTGGGCATCAAAAAAGCCCAATTGCCCCAATTCCCTTACGGTACGCACTACATTGGCTTTACTGTACAGTTGCCCGGGGCGCGTACGCAGTTCGCGGTAAATAACGTGGTCGTTGGTTTTATCGTTGCCTACTACCGAAACGGTGTTGAAATAGGCGGGTTTGCCTTCGGAAATTCTAATTTCCATATCAATCACATTGTTTTCGGCACTGACCTCGACCGGATTGATTTGGGAGAACAAATAGCCGTTGTTTTGGTATTCGTTGGTAATATCGAAAGCATCGGGTTTAGAATTGTCTTGAATACGTTTTTGAAGCAGTACGCCGTTGTAGGTGTCGCCTTTTCTTATTCGTAGCAATCTACTTAAGTATTCGTTTGAATATACCGTGTTTCCAATAAACTTAATATCGCCAAAAGTATATTGTTCTCCTTCGGTAACGTCAATGTAAAGCGAAATGGTTTTATCGTTATTAACTACCAAGCTGTCCGATAGGATTCGGGCATCGCGGTAACCGTTTTCTTTGTAAGTATCAACAATATGTCCCAAATCGGCTTGGTAGGCGGAGTCGATATATTTAGAGCGTTTTAAAATACGCAGACGGTTAATTTTCTTGGTGCTTTTCATGGCTTTTCTAAGCCTTTTATCACTTAAAACTTCGTTGCCTGAAAATACAATGTCCTTAATTTTTACCTTTTCACCTTTATCGATATTAACCACCATGTTCACTCTGGCGGTTTGTATGGAGTCTTTAATGTCGATGGTGTTGATGTGCACTTTGGTGTTGTAGTAACCGTCTTTTTTATATTTTTTTACCAAATGGTTTTTAGTGGTGGTAATCAGGTTTTCGGTAACTTTTGTGCCTTTTTTTAATTTGTTGTCGTTAATAATGCCTTCAACTTTTCCTTTTTTAACGCCGTTTATTTTTATGTCGTTAAGCTGGGGTAAATCGGAAAGTTGAATTTGAAGGTAGGCCTTGTCGCCTTCAATTTTAGTAACATAAACTTCAATATCGCTGAAGAGTTTGGAATTCCATAACTTTTTAATGGCGTTGGCAATGTCTTCACCGGGGATGGTGATTTCGCTGTCTTTTCTAAGCCCCGAGTAGGTAATAATGGTTTGGTCGGCAAACGAGGTGTTGCCCAAAACCGAAATATCTTCTAAAATGTATTTTTTGCCTTTAATGTAATTAACATCTTGTGCTTGGACTGCAAAGCAACCGATAAAGAAGGCTATAGTAAAAAAGTACTGTAAATATGTTATTGCAGGTAACTTAACTAAGTTGTTCGCTTGTTTTCCCAAATCTTCGTTCTCTTTTTTGATATTCAATAATAGCTTCATACAAATGTTGCCTCTTAAAATCTGGCCACAGAACATTTGTAAAAAATAATTCAGCATAAGCTATTTGCCATAGCAGAAAGTTGCTTATACGTTGTTCTCCGCTAGTTCTAATAAGCAAATCTACATCTGGTAAATTGTGCGTGTAAAGATGCTCATTTATAATTGATTCATCAATTTTCTCGGGCGAAATTATATTATTTTTAACTTTAATGCTAATTTCTTTTACGGAGTTTATCAATTCTTCCCTAGATCCGTAGCTTAAGGCCAGCGTTAAAGTCATTCTACTGTTGTTTTCAGTGCTTTTTATTACCTCAAAAAGTTCTTTATGTACTTTTTTGGGTAAGGTATGCAAAGTGCCAATGGCGTTTAGCCTTATGTTGTTGTCTTGTAGTGTTTTGATCTCTTTTTTTAGTGAAGATACTAAAAGCTTCATAAGGGTTTGTACCTCTAATTTAGGACGTTTCCAGTTTTCTGTAGAAAAGGCATAAAGGGTAAGGTTTTCAATGCCCAGTTCGGCGCAGGCTTCAACGGTTTCTCTAACCGATTTGGTGCCGTTTTCGTGGCCAAAAGCACGAGCCATGCCCTGTTGTTTGGCCCAACGCCCGTTGCCATCCATAATCACGGCGATATGTTTGGGTAATCTTTTTTCGTTTATGTTGCTTTTTAAATCCATTTTTAGTCTACACAATAGCAAGGGTTTTCACCAAAGGTGTAAGTTAATGTAATTCCTGAGAACACATACCAGTCGTTGTTGTTTATGTTTCCAAAACGGTATTGGCTTCTCCATTGGTCGTCTGGCATACTGCCATCAATTTCGTCTGAAAACGTATATCGCGCACCCACTTCAAGTCCTAAAATAAAGTTTCCTAAAATATTGGTTTTAAACCCTAAAGCCATTGGGATACCGTAGGCCCAACTGGAAGTGTTTTCAGAAGTTTGTATACCGTTTAAAAAATAGTAGTTGTCATGCTTCGCCACGCTTATGCCGGAGTACAGATAAGGGGTGGCCACGGTTCTGCCAGAGTGCAGGTTGAAATCCATAAACGTAAATTCCATACCTGCTGAAATTTCCAACAGATTGGAATCGAAATCGTAGTCTCTTTGAATTCTTCTTGGGTCGTCCGATTTGCTGTCGTAGGCTTTCAGGTCTGAATAAATCAATGACGCCCGCCATGAATGCCTTTTGCTTCGATTCCATTTAAACAACAAGCCCAACGCAGGGGCATTTGGGTTTATATAGTCGCTGGCACCAACATCGCCAATTAAATTGCTTCCGCCAGCAAATCCGCCAATTTCAAAAATTTGGGAATGGCTAAATTGAATGCTTAAAATGCTAATAATCAAAAGGGTTAAATGCCTCATAAATGTTCGAAAGTTTGCAAATATAATAAATAAGATGTGTTCAAAATAATATGAACAAAATTGTCTGGTTTTAAAACAGAAATTCTCTTAAATTATTGTTTTAATTGCGTTTGTCTTCGCCCCAAAGGAGTTTTTTCCTAAGGGTGTCCAAGAAGCTTTCGTCCAGGAGGTCGATCATTTTGATTTTAAAATCGGCCTTTTTGATTTTTATAAGCGTGCCATTGTCCAACGTAGCAATTCTGGAATCTAAAGATACCAAGTGCTGTTCTTCGCGGCCATCCACCCGAAGTTCAATTACGGTAGAGTCGGGAATAATCAACGGACGCGCACTCAGGTTGTGCGGTGCAATGGGTGTAAGAGCAAAACTGTTGGTGCTGGGTGTAATTACCGGGCCGCCACAACTTAATGAATAGCCGGTGGATCCAGTGGGGGTTGAAACGATTAACCCGTCGCTCCAATACGAGGTGAGGTATTCGCCGTCCAAATGGGTTTCAACGGTAATCATCGAGGTGGTGTTTTTTCGGCTTACGGCAATTTCGTTCAGCGCGAAATTGAGCGATTTTATATCTGAGTTTTCAGGCGATGTTTCCACCGAAAGCAAACTGCGCTCTGAGATGTTGTATTTGCCATCAATAATACTTTGCATGGCACGCTCGATATCATCTACCTGAATAGTTGCCAAAAAACCAAGCCTTCCGGTGTTGATACCAATAATGGGTATATCGATATCCTTTACAAAAGTAATGGCGCGTAAAATGGTGCCATCGCCGCCCACACTTACCAGCAAATCGAATGATGTGTCGAGTGTGTCGAAGGTTTTAAACGAATTAAAATCTTTTATGTTCGGCGAATTATCGCTTATTATTTTGAAAAAATGACTTTCAATGTAAGCGTCAATATCTTTTTTTAGTAAATATTGAAACAGGGTTTCGACGGAAGCTGATGTGGTTTTGTTGTAAAAACGTCCGAAAATGGCAACCTTCATCATATGTTTAAATATCTTTTTAAGTAATTAGAGCGTTCTTTCAAGGTTTCTAGATAGCCATCTTCTTCGTGGCCAGAAACGATGTTGTAGCTATATCTTCTGAATGTTTGAATGATTTCGTTGAGCCCCGTATTGCCAATTTTTAAAGTGATTTGTATCAGGTCGCTGTTCATTTTTGAAACAAATGCGCCCAAAAGTTTACCGTCGTTAGATTCTACTATTTGGCTAATTTCACTAAACGAATAATCATTGATGCCTTTTTCAATCACCAAAATACCACCAGCTTCAGAAAAGAAGGGCGATTCGCTAAACAGGCTGATAACGTCGTTAAGTTCGTAATAGCCCAAATAATGGTTTTTAGCATCGAGAACAGGCATAATATTGTTGGCGTTTACGGCAAATTCTTCTAAAATATCCAGCCAAACCGCATTGTCCCTTACATAAAAATCTTCAAGGGCGTACACATATTCTTTTAACGGTTTTTCGCCGTCAAAACAATGGGCGTCGGTTTCCGAAAAGGAACCTAAAAAAGTGCCGTTGTCGTCCTTTACGGGAATGTGCGAAAAGGTAAGTTGGTTAAAAAGAAGCTGCAGCTCGCTGGCCTTACTGTTAATATTAAGGGGCTTTACATCGTTGATTATGTATTCCGAAAGTCGCATAGTCTCTTTTTAAAGGTACCGCAAATTAATCAAAAAAATACTATGTAAGCGTGTTCTACTTTGTATTTTTGCTGAATAAAACCGATTTATGGCCAAGTTAAGCGTTAATATTAATAAGATTGCCACGTTGCGGAATTCGAGGGGTGGCGATGTGCCCAATGTGGTGCAGTTTGCCAAAGATGTGCAGCGTTTTGGTGCCGAGGGTGTTACCATTCATCCGAGGCCAGACGAACGGCACATCCGCTATCAAGACGCCCGCGATTTAAAACCGGTAGTTTGCACCGAATATAATATTGAGGGCAACCCCATAAAATCGTTTATGGATTTGGTTTTGGAGGTAAAGCCTACGCAGGTTACCTTAGTGCCCGATGCCGAAGATGCCATTACCAGCAACGCCGGATGGGATACCTTAAAGCACAAAGATTTTTTGGTTGATGTGATTAAGGAATTTCAGCAAAACGGCATCCGAACGTCTATTTTTGTCGATCCTGTTTTAAAGCAAATTGAAGGGGCCAAAGCAACTGGTACCGATAGAGTGGAATTGTACACCGAAGGTTTTGCGCATCAATACGGTTTGGGAAATTTAGAAGGTGTTAAACCCTATACCGAAAGTGCTGAATTGGCAAAAGAACTCGGATTGGGACTGAATGCAGGGCACGACTTGTCGTTGGATAATATTGAATTTTTCAAAAAGAATATTCCCGGTTTATTGGAAGTGTCCATTGGGCATGCTTTAGTGGCCGAAAGTTTATATTTGGGCGTTGAAAACGTTATCCAGATGTATTTAAGGAAATTAAAAGCCCATTCTTAATCGGGAAACATCCAAACGGGTGTTTAATATTCTTTGTTCGCTGGCTGAGCGTAGTCGAAGCCACACGGATAAAGGTAGTATATTTAAAAAGTAATTTCGGTATTTGGTGATTGAGCCTTTCGGCTTCGCTCAAGACAGGCTTTGTCGAAATCACAATTTATAGAGAAAATAAAGATATCAGAAGTGGCTTCGACTCCGCTCAGCCACCACAATAGTATGGAACAATTACATTCAAACATCATAGGCGAAGGAAAACCATTTGTAATTCTACATGGTTTTTTGGGCATGAGCGACAATTGGAAAACCTTGGGCAATCAGTTCAGTGAATTGGGGTTCGAGGTACATTTGGTCGATCAGCGTAACCACGGGCGCAGTTTCCACAGCGACGAATTTAGTTATGAGATTTTGGCTGAAGATTTAAAGAATTACTGCGAGGCCAATAACTTGAAAGATATTGTTTTACTTGGGCATTCCATGGGCGGGAAAACGGCGATGTTGTTTGCCGCATTGTATCCCAATTTGGTTTCAAAATTATTGGTGGCCGATATTTCGCCACGATTTTATCCGGTGCACCACGACACCATTTTAAACGGATTGAGCCAATTGGATTTTAGTGAAATAAAAAGTCGCGGTCAAGCCGATAAAGTATTGAGTGAATATGTTTCCGATTTGGGTACGCGTCAATTCCTTTTAAAAAATCTGTATTGGGTTGAAAAAGGCCAATTGGGACTACGCATCAACTTAGAAGTTTTAAAAAGCGAAGTGGGCGAAATTGGCGAACCATTGCCTGCGCACGCCACTTTTGATAAAGACACGCTGTTCTTGCGTGGCGACCGTTCGGAATACATTGGCGTTGATGATGAAAATATTATAAAACGACATTTTCCAAATTCCGAAATCGTTACCATTGCCAACTCAGGACATTGGCTGCATGCCGAAAACCCAAAAGACTTTTTTGAGGCTGTGGAGCGGTTTGTGAAATAATAAATTTCGTATATTTCCTTAAAACAAAATATATGAATCTCATTTTAAGACTTCTATTAAACGCTGCAGCCGTATTTATTTTAGCCTATGCGCTATCGGGCGTAAATGTTGATAATTACTTAACGGCTATTGTGGTGGCGCTGGTTTTGGCGGTGCTCAATTTACTGGTAAAACCTATTTTGGTGATTTTTACGCTACCGGCAACCATCCTAACTTTGGGCTTGTTCCTTTTGGTAATCAATGCCATAATAATTCTACTGGCCGATCAATTAATCAGTGGTTTTTCGGTCAATAATTTTTGGTGGGCATTGTTTTTTAGTATTCTACTTTCCATCCTGCAATCCATTCTTCATTCATTGTTTAAAGAAGATAAAAAATAATTGATAAAAACTTAAACAGGCTCCAAAAATCAAGGGTTTAAAAACTTTGTTGGGTGGTGAAAATATTGTACTTTTGCCACCCAATTTTAGTTACATAATTTTTAGGTTTCACAAAAACCTATTAGTGTTAATTGCCTAAAAGGCTTTATATCATTTAAAAATGAATATTACAAGAGAAAACGTTGATGCATTAAATGCTGTTGTGAAAGTAGATATCGCTAAAGAAGATTACAGCGATAAGGTAGAAAAAATCCTATCAGATTACCGTAAAACAGCAAACATTCCTGGGTTTAGAAAAGGGCACGTGCCAATGGGCATGGTGAAAAAACAATACGGTAAAGCCGTTTTGGTTGACGAGGTAAATAAGTTGTTGCAAGATGCCTTAAATAAGTATTTAACCGAGGAAAAATTGGATGTTTTAGGGCAACCGCTTCCAAAAACCCAAGATGAAATTGATTGGGATGCAGAGAAATTTTCTTTTGAATTCGAATTAGGATTGGCTCCAGAATTCGAAGTAGAGTTAAAAGGAAAAGAGGCTATCACGCAATATAATATTGTTGCCGACGATAAAATGATTGACGAGCAGGTAGAGCGCATCCAAAAGCAATACGGTAAATTGGTGTCTCAAGATGCTGTTGAAAAGGACAGCGAAATTACTGGAACCTTCAAAAACGAAGAAAAGGAGATTGAAAACACGGTAACTTTAACTTTAGATAAATTTAAAGGCGACGCTACCGAAAAACAATTCATTGGTGCTAAGGTTGGTGATGTTATCACTTTACAAACAAAAGGACTTTATGACGACGAGCACGAATTGATGCATGCCTTAAAACTAGGTCATGACGATGTACACGGATTGGATATTGAAGTGACTTTTGAGATTACTGAAATCAACGAGCGTCAATTGGCCGATTTAGACCAAGAGTTGTTCGATAAATTATTCGGAAAAGGGGAGGTAACTTCAGTAACTGAATTGAAAGCCAAAATTAAAGAAGATGCCGAAAAGCAATTTGTTCAGCAAGCCGATCAAAAATTATTGAACGATGTTACTGAATATTTGGTAGAAAATACCAAGTTCGATTTGCCAGCCGAATTCTTGACTAAGTGGTTGCAAACAGCAGGTGAAAAAGAATTGGATTCCGATCAAGCTAGAGAAGAATACGAGAAATCTGAAAAAAGCTTGCGTTACCAATTGATTGAAGGGAAGTTGATTGAGGAGAACGACATCAAAGTAACCATGGACGATATTAAAAACCATGCCCGTGAAATGATTAAGGCGCAAATGGCCCAGTTCGGACAAATGAATCCTTCTGATAAAGAATTGGATGATATTGCTGCTCGTGTGTTGTCTAACCAAGATGAAGCACGTCGTATTTCAGAGCAGTTGGTAAGCCAAAAATTATTAGAGCTTTACAAAGAAAAAGCTAACCTAAAAGTTAAGGAATTAAGCTATGAAAACTTCGTAAAAGAGGTTTATGGTGATAAGTAAGAAATAATAAATGCTTATATTTAGGCGCTTAAATCTGTAGATTTAAGCGCCTTTTTGTTCAAAATAAATAACTAAGACTAAAAGTGGTAAATCCATATTGGTGTCAATCAATGGATTATCAAAATTAATTACAATTTTAACTTATGGATTACGCAAAAGAGTTTGAAAAATTCGCGATAAAAGATCAAGGTATAAGCAGTACGTATTACAATAAAATCATCAGTAGTATGTACCCCACCAACCTTACTCCAAACATTATTGAAGAGCGGCAAATGAATATTGCGGTTTTTGATGTGTTTTCCCGATTGATGATGGACCGAATCATTTTTTTGGGAACCGGCATTAACGACCAAGTGGCAAACATTGTTCAGGCACAATTGCTATTTTTGGAAAGTACCGATGCTTCAAAGGACATTCAAATTTATATCAATTCACCAGGTGGAAGTGTGTATGCTGGTTTAGGTATTTACGATACCATGCAATTCATCAAACCTGATGTGGCTACTATTTGTACAGGAATGGCGGCATCTATGGGCGCGGTGTTGTTGTGTGCCGGTGAAAAAGGAAAACGCAGCGGATTAACACATTCGCGAGTTATGATTCACCAACCATTGGGCGGTGCCCAAGGCCAGGCCAGTGATATAGAAATCACAGCTAGAGAGATTTTAACCTTAAAAGAAGAGCTTTACAAAATAATAAGTAAGCACTCTGGCCAAGATTACGACAAAGTGTACGAAGATAGTGATCGCGATTATTGGATGAAAGCCGATAAAGCTAAAGAATACGGTATGATTGACGAAATATTGGTTCGCAATTAAATAAAAAATTCGTAATTTTAAAGAGTTCTTATTGAGGAGATTGCGATTTTTTCTCCCGAAAAAATAAATTAGATTAATGGCAAAAGAGGAATTAGAATGTTCGTTTTGTGGTCGTAAAAAGCCCGAAACCAATTTGTTAATAGCAGGATTAGATGCTCATATATGCGATAGGTGTATCGAGCAAGCGCATGGTATTGTTTTGGAAGAATCAAAACAAAACGATAACAGCGACCTATCTGCAGAACTAAAACTTCGCAAACCGCAACAAATCAAATCGTTTTTAGACGAATATATTATTGGGCAAGACACCACCAAAAAAGTGATGTCGGTGGCCGTTTACAACCATTACAAGCGTTTGTTGCAAACACCATCCAATGACGATATCGATATCCAAAAGAGTAACATCGTTATGGTGGGGCAAACGGGTACCGGTAAAACCCTAATGGCAAAAACCATTGCCAAGATGCTGAATGTGCCTTTGGCTATTGTAGATGCTACGGTGTTAACGGAAGCTGGATATGTTGGCGAAGACGTAGAAAGTATTTTAACCCGTTTATTGCAGGCTGCCGATTACAATTTGGAAAAGGCAGAAAAAGGGATTGTTTTTATTGACGAGATTGACAAAATAGCGAGAAAAAGCGATAACCCTTCCATAACAAGAGATGTGTCTGGAGAGGGTGTTCAGCAAGCTTTATTGAAGCTTTTGGAGGGCACTGTGGTTAATGTGCCGCCAAAAGGTGGCCGTAAACATCCCGATCAAAAATTCATCGAAGTGAACACCGAAAACATTTTGTTTATTGCCGGAGGTGCTTTTGATGGTATTGATCGTATCATTTCCAAACGATTGAATATGCAAGCCGTGGGTTACAGCGCATCCATGTCAGACGACGTGGTGGATCAGGAAAACTTATTGCAGTACATTATTCCGAAAGATTTAAAGGACTTTGGATTAATACCCGAAATTATTGGGCGTTTACCGGTGTTAACTCACATGAACCCATTGGATGCCGAAACTTTACGGGCCATTTTAACCGAGCCTAAAAACGCCATTATAAAACAGTACAAAAAGCTGTTTGAAATGGACGATATCGATTTTTCCATTACCGATGGTGCGTTAAGTTTTATTGTTGATAAAGCTATTGAGTACAAACTAGGCGCAAGAGGTTTACGTTCTTTATGTGAGGAAATTTTAACCGATGCTATGTTTGAACTGCCAAGTAGCAACGAGAAAAAATTGAATGTTACTAAAGCTTACGCTGAAGATAAATTGACAAAAACCACACTTAAAAAGCTAAAAGCGGTGTCTTAAACAGATAAAAAACATCAAGCATAAAAAAACCACGCTAATCAGCGTGGTTTTTTATTTATGGAAAATTAATTAATAATGGATCTGCTATGTATAAATCTTAAGTGTTTTCGATTAACCTGAATCAAAAGTATCTTTAATTTAACAAGGCACAAAGCTTTTAAATTTGTTTTAGACTATAAGACGAAATACTCGTTTAAGGACTTTTGCGAATGCACTTTATCGGTTATTGCGAATTTTTGAGGAAAGCGTTTCTTGGGCTTATTCCAAAATCACAAATTCAACTCGTCTGTTCACTTGTAGGTCTTCTTCGCTACAATTATTCTTGCAATCTATCAATGGTTTGCTTTCGCCAAATCCTTTTGATTGTAATCTGCTTTTGTTTATACCATTTTTAATTAGATATTTAACAGTCGATGCCGCACGTTTTTCAGATAAATTCATGTTGTAAGCATCGTGGCCTTTACTATCGGTATGCGCGTTTATCGCTATCTTCATTTCAGGATGTTCCTTAAGGACTTTAACAATTTTGTTCAATGAAATAAACGATTCTTCTTTAACATTCCATTTGTTGAAATCGAAGTAGATATTTTCCAACACGATGCGCATTTCGTTCTCAACTTCCGCGATAACGGGTTCGGTGGTAAGTAGTTCGAGATCTTTTCTGTAAGTGGTTTTGTAGCCTCGGTTGGTGAAAAATTGGGATGTACTATCCTTAAATCCGTCTTTGTGGGTGTTCAGCGTATAAGATTCAAAAGGAGAAACGCTCAGCGAATAGCTGCCATCTTCACCCGTTAACGTTCGTCCTAACTCCGCGCCATCTTCATCTTTTAAAATGATTAGGGTGTTGGGAAGTTTTATTTGTGTTTCTTGGTCAACAACCCTGCCGGCAATGGTTTGGATAACTTCGTTGTTAACGGCGGTGTAAATATCGAAACTGCCTTTTCCGTTGGGACGGTTTGAAGATACGTAACCTTTGTTTTTGGCGGCTAAAAAATAGGCTATTTCGTCATAAGCAGAGTTTATAGTGTTGCCCATGTTCCTCGGTGTTTTGAACCCATCTTTTGAGGCCTTGCTTATAAACAAATCGAAACCGCCCATGTTTTGGTGTCCTTTCGAAGCAAAATAAAAGTATTTATCATCCAGTGAAAGCGCAGGGTATTTATCATCGTAGGCGGTGTTTATAATGTTCCCTAAATTTTTAGGGGCGCTTATACTGCCGTCTTCATAAATATCGCAAACATACAGGTCGAATCCGCCATAAGAGTCTGCCAGGTTAGCAGAAAAATAAAGTTGTATGCCGGCATGATTTACAAACGGGTTTTCAATGGAAACGCCGCTTTCATTCATGCCGAGGAGTTCGTTGTTGATCCAGTTGCCATGAGAGTCTTCTTCGAGTACGGCTCGGTAGAGTTTAAATTCCAATGAGTTTTCTTTGCTGCTACGGGTGTAATAAACCGTTTTTTCGTCTGGCGAAAACGTTAACTGGTCTTCACTGGCATTGGTGTTCAATATTCTGCTGAAAAGATAAGGGGCGCTCAAGGCACCGTTTCTACTAATATCCAAACAATATAGCTCCTTGTAAGCCTCCTTGGTTTTAGGGTCTATTTTGGCTAAACCACCTAGTTTTTTAGAGGAAACCAAAATAAGTTTGTTTCTAAAAAAACCAGAGCCAATTTCAGAAAACGGCGTGTTCACTCCGGCGTCCAAAAGTTCAAAATCAAATCCGCTATCTTCAAAAGCACGTACGCTGGTTGTATTAAATAAATCTGCTTTGTGAGGCAAGTCGTGGTTAAAGGCCACTACATTTGATGGTCCTTGGCTAAACAGCATGAGGGATGCCAAGAAAACGAAAAGGGATAGTTCTTTTTTCATTTTTGGGCGAGGGTTTGGATTAATTAGTAACTAAATATAATCCTGAACTCGGTGTAATGAAAAAAACTTAGGCTAAGCGCAATTAAACTCGTTAAGTGTTTGTTTTAAAGCGGATTATGAATTGAGGAATTCAACGATAATAGCTCTTCCATATAGTCTCTGGTGTTCGATAGCCTTGGTATTTTATGTTGTCCGCCTAATTTGTTGTTTTGTTTCAGCCAGTCGTAAAACAGGTTCTTTCTGGCCAAATTTATTCGGGGTTTATTAAGCGTAATATTGTTGTAACGCTTGGCTTCGTAATCGGAATTTAGGGCTTTTAGTGCGTTATCGAACAGTTCGTTAAAATAATCGATGTCAGCAGGGGGTGTTTTAAACTCAATCAACCATTCATGGGCGCCTTTTTCTTTGCCATCCATAAATATTGGGGCGGCGGTAAAATCTACAATTTCAGCTTTGGTGCGTTTGCATACTTTTTTAAGGGCGTTTTCGGCATTTTCAATAATAAGCTCTTCGCCAAAAACATTAATATGGTGTTTAGTGCGTCCCGAAATTTTTATCCGATAAGGACTCAATGAAGTGAATTTTATGGTATCTCCTATTTTATAGCGCCAAAGCCCCGCATTGGTGGTAATAATCATAGCGTAATTTTCCCCTAATTTTACCTGACTTAGGGGAATGGCTTTTTCTGCTGTAGAGCCGTACAGGTGCATAGGGATAAATTCGTAAAAAATACCGTAATCGAGCATGAGCAAAAGCTCATTGGAGTTGTTTTGGTCCTGAATGGCAAAAAAGCCTTCCGAAGCATTGTAGATTTCGTAATATTTTAAGCTTTTGCTCGGCAGTATTTTTTTGTACTGGTCTTTGTACGGGATAAAACTCACCCCGCCGTGAAAGTACACTTCCAAATTGGGCCACACATCGAGAATGCTATTTTTGCCCGTGGTTTCCAAAACGTTGTTCAGTAATACCAACATCCATGACGGGACACCAGCCAAACTGGTTACCTTTTCATTTATAGTTTCGTCAACAATGGCCTGCATTTTACGTTCCCAATCGCTCATTAACGACACTCTGTTACTGGGGGTGCTGCTAAATTCTGCCCAAAACGGCATGTTGTCAATTAAAATAGCCGAAAGGTCGCCAAACACGGTGCCGTTCTCTTTGTAAAGTTCCTTGCTGCCGCCCAATCTCAAGCTTTTTCCTGTAAACAGTTGTGAGTCTTCGTTGTTGTTAAGATACATGCACAGTAAATCTTTGCTGGCTGCATAATGGCAGTCTTCCAACGATTCTTCGCTTACGGGAATAAATTTGCTTTTGGCGCGGGTGGTGCCGCTCGATTTGGCAAACCATTTTATGGGCGTGGGCCAAAAAATGTTGTTTTCGCCCATTCGGCTGCGCTCAATATCATCCTGCCAACCATCATAGTTTTTAATGGGGACGCGCTCGGCAAAAGTCTCGTAATTTTTTATGGATGCAAAATCGTATGTCTTGCCAAACTCGGTGTTTTTAGCCGTGTTTAAAAGGCTTAATAGCAATTCGTTCTGTACTTCGTTGGGGTACTTTAAAAACAGTTCAATTTGATGGAAGCGTTTCTTCAAAAACCAAGAAGCAATCGAATTTACTATGGGTATTGGCATTTTTAAATTATCTTTAAGTTTTTAAAAATAATACTTTTTTTTATGACCTACCAAGGCGTTCTCACAAAAATGGAAACGGAGTTTGCAAGCCCTATTCAATATTATTTGGTGTTTGAAAATGACTTTATAAATATGAACCAGTTGCTCGATAAAACCATCGGGTTACAATTTGTTAAATACCAGTGCCTAAACTGTAATTTGAATAAGCCTATTTACCGACAAGGTTTTTGCAAAAGTTGTTTTTACGATGTGCCTCAGGCAGCCGATTGGGTAATGCGCCCCGAGCTGAGTACGGCCCATTTGGATAAAGAAGACCGCGATTTGGAGTATGAAAAAAAGGTGCAGTTACAGCCGCATATTGTCTATTTGGCCAATTCCAGTAACGTGAAAGTAGGGGTGACCCGAAAAAGCCAAGTACCCACACGGTGGATAGACCAAGGGGCACATGAGGCTATTGAAATTGTTGAAGTGCCCAACCGCTATTTGGCGGGAATCACCGAAGTCGCTCTCAAAGATCATGTAAGCGATAAAACCAATTGGCGCAGCATGCTGAAAAATGAAATAAAAGATGAAAATTTGGTAGAATGGCGTGAAAAACTTAAAGGTTTTGTGCCAAGTGAAGCGATGGACTATTTTATTGAAAGCAACAGTGAAACCAACTTGGAATTCCCTGTACTGAAATATCCCGAAATGCCTAAAAGCTTAAACCTGAAAAAAGAAAAACTATACACAGGGAAACTGGTTGGCGTAAAAGGCCAATATCTCATTTTTGAAGACAATACGGTTTTTAATGTACGGGCTAATGAAGGTTTGGTGGTTCAAATTGCTGTTCAATAGCTGTGATGGGATAGCAATTTAACTTGAATAAGTTGCAGATTTTCATTATCTTTTAAATAAAAATGAAAATCCCAGTAATGTTTTACGTCGCTTTAACCACCTTTTTGTTGGTGCTTTTAGCAGTGATGGTAAGTATGGATGTGCCGTTTGCACTGGTGTTTTATACCAAATGTGTTGGTCAGTTTTTTCTATTGGTTATGGTGTACAAAGTGCTGAAGGATAAATACACCACCAATAAAACCTTCGACCATCTTTATGAGGGCCATCCCATAGACTTTAAAGAAGAATAGAGGCTGTCTAAAAAGCAATTAATTAACGTCATCGCGAGAAATTTTATTTCGAAGCAATCTTATAATCCGCAACTTGGTTTTTAAGGATTCCTACTTCCGATAACTATCGGGATTCAAAATGACAACTTTTTAGACAGCGTCCTTTATATTATTAAATATCCTCTTGGTCTCTTAAAGTTTGAATGTAAGCCGCTTTTTGTATTTCGCGACGTCTTTTAACAGATGGTTTTGTAAAGAACTGATTCTCCCTTAAATTTTGCATTACTTTAATGTTACGGTGTTTACGTTTGTAGCGTTTTAAGGCACGCTCTATGTTCTCGCCATCTTTTACAATAATTTTTAGCATATATAGAATTTAAATTTATTTGATGATTTAGGATTATCCCAAATACGTTTTTAATACTTTACTTTTCGAGGTGTGTCGCAATCGGCGAATCCCCTTTTCTTTTATTTGTCTTACGCGCTCTCTGGTCAAGCCAAAAGCATCACCAATTTCCTGTAGGCTCATGGGGTGCTTTTTGCTAATGCCGTAATAATGCCTTATTACTTCGGCCTCTTTTTCCGATAGCGTGTCCAACGCCCTATTGACCTCCACATTCAACGAATCTTGAATCAAATCAGAATCGGGGCTTGGCAATTCATCGGTTTTTACCACATCGTACAAACTGAAATCTTCACCTTCCTTTAAGGGCGCATCCATCGAAACATGGCGGCCCGAAATTTTCATCGATTGCTTAACGTTGCTTTCGGTGAGGTCCAAGTTTTTGGCAATCTCGTGCGCACTTGGTGCCCGTTCGTGTGTTTGTTCCAAATGCGAATAGGCTTTGTTGATTTTGTTTATCGACCCAATTTTGTTCAAAGGTAATCTAACTATTCGAGATTGTTCGGCTAAAGCTTGAAGAATTGCTTGGCGAATCCACCAAACGGCATACGAAATGAATTTAAAACCACGGGTTTCGTCAAATCGTTTTGCCGCTTTTACTAGGCCAGCATTGCCTTCGTTGATTAAATCGGGCAGTTTTAAACCTTGGTTTTGGTACTGTTTAGAAACGGAAACCACAAAACGTAAATTCGCAGTCGTGAGTTTTTCCAAAGCCTTTTGATCCCCCTGTTTTATGCGCTGTGCCAATTCTACCTCCTCGTCGGCGGTGATCATGGGTATTTTGCTAATGTCTTGAAGGTATTTGTCTAAGGATTTCGACTCGCGATTGGTAACTTGTTTTGTGATTTTTAACTGCCTCATGTACTGCTTGTAAGTTTTATATAGTTATACACTATACAACATAAACGATTTAACCGAAAATCCTAATAAATCGGCGAATTTCTTTTGAAAAAGGCTTGTTTTTGTTGAAAATTAACTATTTTTTAAGGTTTTTAGGCTGTAATTGAAAAAACAAGTTTACTGAATGGACTAGTTTTTGGGCAGGTTGCGTTAGGGATTGAAACGGCATCCTTTTTAGAAAAGCGAAAGGTAAAAGGCCATTTGTTGGGCTAAGGTTGATGGGACTGAACGTTGCGCCGCGAAATGGCATTGTGCTTTTTAAAAAGATATAGTGTAAAGCCCGACCCTGAGCTTGTGGAGGGGTAACGCCCAAACTATTCTTCCTTAAACCAACTCGAATATTTAATATAGTTATTGGCAATGCGGTCTATTTCGCCCGAAATGAGTGCTTCGCTAATATCCTTTATTTTTTTGGCTGGCACGCCGGCGTAAATGCTTCCGGCCTCAACAATGGTGTTTTGTGGCACCACGGCTCCGGCGGCAATAATACTATTGCTTTCTACTACGCAGCCGTCCATAATAATGCTGCCCATGCCCACCAAAACATTATCTTTTAAGGTGCAGCCGTGAACCAAGGCGTTATGCCCAATGGATACGTTGTTGCCAATGGTGGTGCCGTGCTTTTGGTAGGTGCCGTGTATTACGGCGCCATCCTGAACGTTCACTTTGTTGCCCATTTTTATGAAGTTAACATCGCCCCGAATTACGGCGCTAAACCATACGCTGCATTGGTTGCCCATTTTTACGTCGCCCACTATGGTGGCATTTTCGGCGATGTAGCAGTCGTCTGGAATTTGTGGCGAAACGCCGTTTACTGGTTTTATTACTGGCATGGCAATATTTTAGGTGTGTTGTGAATAAATTACGCAGCGTAAATATAAAGTAAACCATTTACTTTTTATTATTTTGTCGCATAATGATAAAACCGACCACATTTTACATTGCGCTGGGCAGTAACAAGGGCGATAAGTTTAAAAATCTACAGCTTGCCGTTGATGCCATTTACACCGAAATTGGGCATGTGGCCAAAATTTCGAGGGTTTATAAATCGCCCGCTTTTGGTTTTGAGGGCGATGATTTTTTTAATTGCTGTTTGGAATTGCACAGCAGGTTACAGCCCCAAGAAGTTCTCGATAAACTTTTGAAGATTGAAACCCAATTGGGAAGAACGCGCACCGATGGTGCTGGTTACGAAGCACGGACTATTGATTTGGATATTGTTTTTGCTGAGGATAGCATTATAGATACAGGAACGCTGCAAGTGCCGCATCCCGAAATGCAAAAAAGGCGTTTTGTGTTGTTTCCATTGAACGATGTGGCGAGCAAAGAGGAACATCCGGTTTTAAAGACATCCGTTTCGGTTTTGTTGGAGGCATGTGAAGACGAATCGGACTTGGAACCCATTAATTTATGGTTGAAAAACCCCAGTAAAACCTTTAGCTTTTCAAACTACAATTATATTGCTATTGAAGGGAATATTGGTGCGGGAAAAACCAGTTTGGCCACTAAAATTGCCAACGATTTTAATGCGAAACTCATTTTAGAGCGTTTTGCCGATAACCCTTTTTTGCCCAAATTTTACGAAGATGCCAACCGTTATGCCTTTGCGTTGGAAATGTCGTTTTTGGCCGACCGTTACCAGCAAATCAGCGACGATTTGGCGCAGCTCGATTTGTTTAAGGATTTTATTGTGAGCGATTACGATGTGTTTAAATCGCTTATTTTTTCTAAAATTACGCTTCAGGAAGATGAGTTTAAGTTGTACCGAAAATTGTTCAACCTCATGTACAAGGATTTAAAAACGCCTGATCTATACGTGTACCTCTACCAAAACACCGAACGGTTGCAACAAAACATTAAAAAACGCGGGCGCGATTACGAACAAAACATAGCCAACGAATATCTGGAAAAAATAAATACGGGCTATTTGGAGTTTTTAAAATCGCAAACTGATTTTAATACTAAAATCATTGATATTTCTGAAAAGGATTTTGTGGAAAACCGAGCCGATTATTTGTGGGTGTTGGGCGAGATTTGTGGGGAGTAGTTTGAGAGGTGTGGTTTAAGTACTAAAATAGCAAATAATTACTGAATGGAAAATCCTCGAGGGTTTTCCAAATTAGGCAAAAGCTAGCAATTGAATATGAACGTTGTTAGCCATAGTTTTTTTAATCATTTAGTTCTTTCATTTCAAAATAGCATTCTTCACATACTAATTTGATTTTTGCAAATTTTTCAGATTCTTCGTTCCATCCATCATTTTCAATTCTTACTTTTTCACATTCACTACACCAGGCACAAAAGTCGTCATCTTCTTCTAATTCCATTCCTCTGTAAGTTTCAAATGCTTCTTCAAAACCTATTGCAGTTTTAGTATTCAAATGTTGACAAACAAAAGCAGGTCTTCTGTAACCGTGAATTCCACAATCAACAATCTTTTCTTTCATTTTTTTTATTGAAATTGATTCTTTATCTAAAAACTCAGAGGTTATTAACTTGTAACTCAATAAACCTTTAGATTCAGTACAGTAAGCTCCAATATTTTCAATAAATTTTCTACTAATTGCAACAAAGTTCCAACACTCGTCTTTTTTACATTCAACAAGTCCAGTTGTTAGTTTTTCAAAATTGTATTTTTCTCCAAAAGATTTAACTTTCAAAGTTTCATTTTTACTTTTTGCAATTGAGTCCTCATTATTCCAACTCCATAACCAAGTGTTTGATTTTAATGAGTATGTTCCAATTGGTGTATATTTAAAGAATAATTCATCTTCATCATCATTGTAAATTCTCAGTAATTCACTTTCTTGGTCATAAAACCAATTTGCATATGATTCTAAATTATATTTTGAATAAAACTCTTCTTGAGATTCACATAATTTTTGAAATTCAATTTCGGAGAATTTACTAAAGTTTTTCATTCGCGGTTAATTATGTCCAACTTTAATGATATGCCGCCGTTTTAATGACTCATATCAGTCAATAAACGAAGTTAGTTTTTTAAATAAGAGAATCAAACCAAATTTTAGATAAACCCGAAAAAATTCTTAGAAAAGGTAGAAATGAGCAATTCCTTATCCTCATTGTTAACTGTTCGTTTTGTTTTCTGCAATGTTTTTAAGTTTCTTTAATGCTTTGGGCCAAGTTCCTGAAAAATAGTCGATGTAATCATCATTTGCATCCATTTCGACTTTTACGGTTGTGATGCCATCATTTTCTTGAAACGAATAGTTTTCTAAACTTCCCGCCCAACCGTCAACTTGTTCACCAGAGGTTATTTCGTTTTCGCCATCAAGAATGCCGTTGTGCCTTATCGATACGAATTCAAAAGGGGTGTTATCCGCAATTTCAGAGACCATTCCGCCACGCTTGCCATTTTCATCTGTGCCGATAAAATAAATTTTGTCCCCTTTATTCCAACTGCCTTCATAAGTAGAAGTGGGGTTGAATTCAGCGGTCCATTGCTCATAAGTGGTTATGTCGTTTAACCCCAGCATAGTTTCATAAACTGTTTTTTTAGAGGCTTTTATCTGTTCTTTAAATTCAATTTTTTTCATGGTTCAGAATTTAGTTTTCAATATTTAGAGTTTTTTAATTGTAAACCGATCGTTCCACCTTGTTTTTAATGGGAGGTATGGTTTGAAGGTATTCATAAATGGCTCCTGCTTCTTCATCGGTGAGTTGGGTATAGGGCACCATAGGGTAACGCAGCGCATTTTCACCTTTTTTAATGCCGTATTTTACGGCATTGATAAAGTCTGCTTTTGCCCAATTGCCAATGCCGGTTTCTTTGTCCGAAGTTAGGTTTTGGGTCAGCATTACACGGCCTTCTTCATCCAAAGGTTTGTTGCCTCCTGCAAAATAGCCTTCGCTTAGTGTGGGGTTTAAATAATTGTTGGTTTTGAAATCTGACGAATGGCACGAAAAGCAATCGAGATTATGCGCCAGATATTTACCCAGTTCAACCGCATTATTAGGATTTGGCATATCAATTTTTTTGTCTGGCATCGGGAAAGGTTTGAACGCCACACGACAAAGCAATTTGGTTAAAAAGGAAGGCTGTGTTGGTGTGTCCGGAACGGCATTGGCAGCAACCAAAGGGTCATCCGACTTTAAAAATGCGATAATGGCATTGATGTCCTCATCGGCCATATTGGGTAATTTTGCCATGTATGGCGGACTGTACTGTCCGTTTTTTTTAATGCCGGTTCGTAAAAGATAAACCAATTCGCCGTCGGTCCAATTGCCTATGCCATATTGTTTGTCTTGAGTAATATTTTGGGAGTATATATCGCCAAATTCAGGAGGGGCATCGAGCATTCTTTTTCCTGTTAATTTCCGTGTTTCATTGTCCATGTGGCAGTTGGCGCAAAGCATGATGGTTAGTTTTTTTCCGCGTTCAATGGCTTCAGGGGTGATTTTTGCAGTGTAATCAATTGTTTTGACTTCGTAAGAAGGGATATCGGTGACTGCAACATATAAAAGAAAAAAAGCAACAACAGAAATTAAAATAGCGATCCCAATTCCAATAATTTTTAAAATTTTTTTCATACCCAAGAAGTTTTGAGTAGGTGTTTAAAGTGCTGGAGGCCTGAAGCCTCGTAAATGTATGTTATTTAAAACTAAGAACAAATTTAAATTTTCCTGTAACTACCTTTTTATCGCTCCCGAAGTATCACCTTCCATGAGGTTGATGACGTTTTCCAAAGACACGACATTAACGTCGCCGGGTACGGTGTGTTTTAGGGCGCAGGCCGCTGTGGCGAAATTTAGGGCTTGTAAATCGTTATCATAATGCAACAAACCATAAATTAGTCCAGAAGCGAAGGCATCTCCGGTACCTACGCGGTCTATAACATGGGTAATGTTTAAAAATTTGGTTTTTATATATTCTTCGCCGTTCCACATTTTGCCTTTTATGCGTTGGTGTGAGGCGCTAACCGATTTTCGGGTTTTTTTTGCCACTTTTTTTATTTTTGGAAAGGTATCCATTAATCGTTTGGCGCAAGTCTTGAATTTGTCGTCCGGACTGCACAAACCGAACATTTCCCGAATACCACGACTGCTGGTGATTACGATATCGCAATTTTTAACCAATTCGGGCATAATGTCTTGCATGCTCTTGCCGTAACGCCACATGTTTTTGCGTGAATTAATATCGCCCGAAACGGTAATACCCATTCTATTGGCTGTTTTTATGGCCTCTAAACAACTCATGGCAGCGCCTTCTGAAATGGCAGGTGTAATGCCGGTCCAATGAAACCAATCGGCGTCTTTCAGAACATATTCCCAATCAATCATTGACGGTTCAATTAAAGAAAATGAAGAGCCTTCACGTTCGTAAATCATTTCACTGGGTCTGTGTACTGCGCCTTTTTCTAAAAAATATTTGCCCATCATTTTGTCGCCATAAAAAACGTGCTCAGTACTCAGCCAATGTTTTCGTAAAAATTGGGTAGCGGCTTTTCCCAGGGCATTATCGGGAAAACGGGTTACATGTGCGGCTTTCATGCCAAGGTAAGCACAAGAAATGCCCACGTTGGCCTCGCCGCCTCCGTAAACGAGTTCCAATGAATTGGCTTGGGCAAATTTTGAATACCCCGGTGGGGACAAGCGCATCATGACTTCTCCAAAAGTGATTAGTTTTTTTGCCATATTTCAGTTTAGTTTTTGTGCTTCAGAACGCTTCAAAACACAATGCCAAAATGTAAAACAACATGTGTGGTACATAATGTTTGTGGTGGTTTTGGCTTAATCAATGCTGAAGACACTCTAGCTAAGTTATGTTTTTATGGCTAAAGAATCAAAAAAAATGCAAATGGACTTTGCGGCAAAGCTTATCGTTTTGCTATTTGGTCTGGCAATTTTCAAATAAAATCCCGTCTGGTTTTTCCAATGGGGCACCTCCTAAATCAAAAGCCACCTTTTTAAAAGCGATGTTTTTTCCGCCTAAAACTTCAATAATAGTGTCGGAAGTTTTTATGCTGCTATTTTTTACGGTGACGTTTTCAGCATCGTGGATAATGGCCAAGTTGCTACATTGGGCATCTACATTATCAATGGTCAAGTTTTTTAATGGTGATTCGGGGATACCATAAACCTTTAGAAAGTGTGTGCCGTTTTCAATAATAATATTGCTGATGGAAATATTGCGGTAAAAGGGCGTTAATGGCGTAACTTCCCTAGCGGGTAAGCGTTCGGCCAGTTGGCCAACATAGGCGGGTGTGCCTAGCATGTCCCACTTTATGCAGGTGGCTTCCAGGTTCATGCGTATCCTGTCGTAGTAAAGGTGTTCGCCGCCGCCACCTCTTGGTCGTCGTGTTTTAAAGCGTATGCCCACTACCGTGCCTTCAAACACGCAATCGTGTACGTATAAGTTTTTAATCGTTCCAGCGGTCTCGCTACCACAAGTAATGCCCCCATGGCCTTTTTGGGCCAAGCAATAGCGAACCACAATATTTTCAGTGGGCTTGTTCACTTTCAGCCCGTCTTCGCCACGGCCCGATTTCATCGTAAAACAATCGTCGCCCGTATTTAAAGTACAGTATTCAATCAACACATTTTTTGAGGATTCAATATCAATGCCGTCGCCCCGTGGAATGCCATAAGAATTCACATAAACCCCACGGATAATCACATTGTCGCAGTAGGTGGGCACTATGTTCCAAAAGGAGGTGTTTTCCAATGAAATGCCTTCAATATACACGTTTTTACAGTTGATTGGCGAAATGAACTTAGGCGGAAAAATCCAATCTTCTTCTGAGCCGTCATGGATGCGTTCGGTAGCAGGTTTTGATAAATCGACCAAACTTTCAATGGGCTTCATGTACGAACGTTCTTTTATTTCGCCATCAAAAGGGCCAATCAGTTTTCCTTTTCCAGTAATAGCGATATTTTCTTGGTTGTTGGCGTAAATACAAGCGGCCAACGACATCACCTCCAAGCTTTCAACCCGATTAAAAACGGCCGGCTGGTAATCTTTTACATCGGTGCTGAACCGAACTGTAGCTCCTTCTTCAATATGCAGGTTCACGTTGCTTTTTAATGAAATGCGTCCCGTATGCCATTCGCCTTTTGGGATAATTACGGTGCCACCGCCAGCTGCCGAAAGTTCATCAATGGCAGTTTGTACGGTTGACGTTATCAGTTCGTTTTCGCTGCCTTTAAACCGGTCTTGAATATTGATGCTACGGTCTGGAAAGGTCGGTTTTTTGAAAATGGGCATGCTGAACGGTGCCGATACTGGTGCAATGGTATCGGGCATCACCAAATGACCCACTTGTTCTTTGGTGGGAATGGTTTCCAATTTACTGAAATCTGGCCCCGGTTTTACAGGTTGCTGGCAACTAAAAACGAATAATGCTGATAAAAAAACGGTGAAAATTTTCATGGGTTTAGTTTGGTGTTCAATATGTAAAAATATACGTTTTTAAAGGAAGTATCCCTAATTTTTGTTCGGTGGTTTTTCTTGTAAATTTTGCCTCTACGTGCCTTTGCGAGAGTTTGGTTCGTTTGTTTGTTAGAAATCCTGCAAAGAACGATTAAATCGTTTCATATAATTTGGTGACAATCCGGCCTTTGTTGTTTTTGAAAGCATACTCGCCGAGGTGTTGCTCTTCTTTGACTTTTAAATGGAAAGGTGCTTTTAAAATATCAACACCGCTGTTTTGTTTTATTCTGATGCCTTGCCCGGAAATAATGTCTTTATTGGGGATAAAATCGCCCGAGGGGATGTGTTCTGTCAAGATGATGTATTTGTAATTGGCCAGTTTTTTGGTGATGGCCAAAATTTCTGCATTCGAAAGGTGCTGTAAAACTTGACGAAGTATTAAGCAATCGGCGGGCGGAAGGTCGTCTTTGGCAATGTCCAAACACAAAAATTCTAAATTAGGTTTAGTGAATAAGGTTTTATTGCGTTCAATAAGTTTTTCAACAATATCAATAGCAAAGTATTTATGGCAATGTGGTGCGAGATGTTGCCCAATATTAAAATCGCCACAGCCCAAATCGCATACAGTTAAGGATGTGTTAAACGATTTTAAAAATGAAATTGCAGCGTCTAAATATGGGGTAATAATATTTGGGTCGTGTGAACCTGCACCCGAATAAAAATCGAAATCGGTACCGCCCCAAAAGTGAAGGTCGTAAATTTGTTCCATCACGGCTTTTGTGGGCCAGGGTGTTTTTGTTTTTTGATTCATTTGATGAAGAAAACTTTACAAATACGGTATGTTGAGCAACAGTAGCAAGTCTTCCCTTCGGGAAGATTTAGATGGGCTTTTTCAACTTACTAAAAACATCCCAAACCACAACCCCGCAGCTCACCGATATATTCAGAGAGTGTTTGCTGCCAAACTGCGGAATTTCAACCACTATGTCGCTGGCTGAAACCACATTTTGCGCCACGCCTTTTACTTCGTTTCCAAAAATTAGGGCGTATTTCGTGTCAGGTTCAATCTCAAAATCGTTTAGCATGGTAGCGTTTTCGGCCTGTTCGACGGAGCATATTTTTACACCTTCAGATTTCAGTTTTTCAACAACCTGCATGGTGTCTTTGGCATATTCCCAATCTACAGTATCGGTGCTACCCAAAGCTGTTTTGTGTATGTCTTTGTGGGGTGGTTGGGCGGTAATACCACAGAGGTAAATCTTTTCAATTAAAAAGGCGTCGCTGGTTCTAAACACAGAGCCAATATTGTTTAAACTTCTAATATTGTCGAGTACAATAATGATGGGCGTTTTATCTGCTTCTTTAAAATCGTCGACACTCAGTCGGTCCAGTTCGCTGTTTTTTAGTTTACGCATATTAGTTTTGTTTCGTCATTGAGAGGAGGCACAGCCTGCACTGAGCGCATTCGAAGTGTGGCAATCTTAATAAAAAGATGCTTCGACTGCGCTCAGCATGACAAGGGTTATTGTTGACATCTTAATTGAATTGTAGATAACTTGATTGTGTCCAGTTTCAAAAAACATGAAATTAGTAGTACATTGCATGCTACAATTTTTTTCAAAAGTAACATTAAAAAACCATTTTACCGTTAGATTTCCACCTTCGTGGGAATGACAAAAGGATATGACAAAAAAAGCAAAAAAGGAAACCCCGCTAATGAAGCAGTACAATGCCATAAAGGCCAAGTACCCCGATGCGTTGTTGTTGTTTCGCGTGGGCGATTTTTACGAAACCTTTGGAGAAGATGCCGTAAGGGCGGCCGGTATTTTGGGTATTGTGTTAACCAATAGAAATAACGGTGGCGAAAAGACCGAATTGGCTGGATTTCCACACCACTCGCTCAACACGTATTTGCCAAAATTGGTAAAAGCGGGCGAGCGTGTGGCCATTTGCGACCAATTGGAAGATCCCAAACAAACCAAAACCATTGTAAAACGTGGCGTAACCGAATTGGTAACGCCTGGTGTGGCATTGAATGATGAGGTTTTGGTGTCTAAATCGAATAACTTTTTGTGTTCGGTGTATTTCGATAAAAAATACATAGGAATTTCATTTTTAGATATTTCAACGGGCGAGTTTTTAACTTCGCAGGGCAATGCCGAGTACATCGATAAATTGTTACAAAACTTTAGCCCCAGTGAGGTGTTGGTGTCCAAACAGAAACGGAGCTTGTTCAAAGACACTTTTGGCGACGATTTTCATACCTTTTATTTGGAAGATTGGGTGTATCAAACCGATTATGCCTACGAAACGCTTACCAAACATTTCAACACCAAAACGCTAAAGGGCTTTGGTATTGAAGATTTGTACGAGGGAATCATAGCATCGGGTTCCATTTTGCATTATTTGGGCGAAACGCAGCACCACAAATTGGAACATATTACTTCGGTAGCCCGCATTGCGGAAGACGATTACGTGTGGATGGATAAATTTACCATCCGGAATTTAGAGCTTTATAATTCCACCAACAACAATGCGGTAACCTTGCTCAATGTAATTGATAAAACCATTTCGCCTATGGGCGGAAGGCTGTTGAAACGATGGTTGGCGCTGCCTTTAAAAAGTTTGGAAAAAATAAAGCAACGGCATCAGGTAGTCGGGTTTTTGTCTTCGGAAAATTCGGTGCTTCAGAAAATACAAAATCATATTAAGCACATTGGGGATTTGGAACGTTTGATTTCCAAAACGGCTACTGGAAAGGTGAATCCACGAGAGGTCATTCAGCTTAAAAATTCTTTGGAAGCTATTGTTCCGATTAAATCATTGGCATCGAATTGCGACAACGAGTCGCTGAAAATTATTGGCGATACGCTGCAAAGTTGCGATGTGCTTCGCGAAAAAATAAAACAAACGCTAAATGAGGAAGCTCCCGTAAATGTATTGAAAGGAAATACCATTGCAGAAGGGTTTTCTTCGGAATTGGATGAGCTCAGAAATCTTTCAAAATCGGGAAAAGATTATTTGGACAATATGCTGGAACGCGAAAGTGAGCGCACTGGTATAACCTCTTTGAAAATCGCTTCCAACAACGTGTTTGGTTATTATATTGAAGTACGGAACACGCACAAAGATAAAGTGCCAGCCGATTGGATAAGGAAACAGACTTTGGTAAGTGCCGAGCGGTACATTACCGAAGAACTGAAAGAATACGAGGCCAAGATTTTAGGTGCCGAAGAGCGTATTTTGGCTATTGAGCAACAGTTGTTTTCAGACTTGGTGGTGTGGATGAACCAGTATATAAAAGCGGTTCAACAAAATGCTTACCTTATTGGGCAGTTGGATTGCTTATGCGGTTTTGCGCAATTGGCGAAAGACAATCATTATGTGTGCCCCGATATAGACGATTCGCACGATTTGGAAATTAAGGATGGGCGCCATCCGGTTATCGAAAAGCAGTTGCCATTGGGAGAAGCCTATATTGCCAACGATGTGTTTTTGGATCGGGCATCGCAACAAATTATTATGATTACTGGGCCTAATATGTCGGGTAAATCGGCCATTTTGCGCCAAACGGCATTAATCGTTCTGTTGGCTCAAATTGGAAGTTTTGTTCCTGCTAAGGAGGCAAAAATTGGCCTAATCGATAAGATTTTTACTAGGGTAGGGGCGAGCGATAATATTTCGATGGGCGAATCGACCTTTATGGTAGAAATGAATGAAACGGCTTCCATTTTGAATAATATCTCAGAACGAAGTTTAGTGTTACTGGATGAAATCGGCCGGGGAACCAGTACCTATGATGGTATTTCCATTGCTTGGGCGATTAGTGAATACTTGCACGAACACCCCGCCAAACCCAAAACACTTTTTGCCACCCATTACCACGAGCTTAATGAAATGACCGAAACTTTTGAGCGAATCAAAAACTTCAATGTTTCGGTTAAGGAATTGAAAGACAATGTGCTGTTTTTAAGAAAACTGGTTGAAGGCGGTAGCCACCATAGTTTTGGAATCCATGTGGCTAAAATGGCAGGTATGCCACAACAGGTTTTGCACCGTGCCAACAAAATTTTGAAGAAATTAGAGCAGTCGCATTCCAGTGAAGAGCTTACCGATAAGGTGAAATCTTTAGAAAACGATATGCAGTTGAGTTTTTTCAATTTGGATGATCCGTTGCTCGAAAATATAAAGGACGAAATTTTACATACTGATATTGATACCCTTACACCTGTTGAAGCCCTTATGAAATTGAATGAAATTAAGCGCATGTTGGTTAAGAAAAAGCAGGCTTAAAAATTATTTCATTTATTTTGATAAAAGGCTTTGGATTTAATGGAAATATTTTAAATTTGCATCCGCAATACGGTATTGCAACGTTCAACAACATAATGCGAAAGTAGCTCAGGGGTAGAGCATCACCTTGCCAAGGTGAGGGTCGCGGGTTCAAATCCCGTCTTTCGCTCTAATTTTATTGAAAAGTACCAAGCTGAAGTGGTGGAATTGGTAGACACGTTGGACTTAAAATCCAATGGCCATTATGGCCGTGCGGGTTCAAGTCCCGCCTTCAGTACAAAGCCTTTACAAGTATTCTTGTAAAGGCTTTTTTTATTACCTGTTCTTTTTTGAAATAAAGTGATTTATTCTCCATTATTGCCGTTAAACTTGCGTTCCAGTTCGGCTTGGAACTCTTCCATAACAGGGCGTACGGTACTTTCGGGGAGGTCGGCGATTTTAATGTACATCAATCCATCCACAGAGTTGTTGAATAACGGGTCTACATTAAAGGCCACCAATTTAGCATTTTGTTTAATGTATTTTTTTAATAGAACGGGTAGGCGTAATGCTCCGGGTTCAATTTCATCAATAATTTTGTCGAATTTGTTTAGATCGGCTTCGGTTTCATCGAAAACAAAATCTTTGTCGGCATCTTTCAGTTTTACCTTAAACTCCTTTTTTGGCCGAACATACTGCGCAATATAAGGGTCGTAGTAATGCGATTTCATAAACTCAATCATCAACGATTTCGAGAAGTTCGAAAACTGATTGCTAATGCTCACCCCACCAATTAAGTAATTGTGCTCGGGGTAGCGCAGGGTAGTGTGCACAATGCCTTTCCAAAGTAAAAATAAAGGCATGGGCTTTTGTTGGTATTCTTTAATGATGAAGGCACGACCCATTTCAATGGATTCGCTCATCATTTTATACAATTCGGGTTCAAACCTAAAAAGGTCTTGCAAATAAAACCCGTTAATACCAAAACGCTCAAAAATCTGTGAGCCTAAGCCCATTCGGTAGGCGCCCACCATCACATTTTTTTCATTGTCCCACAAAAACATGTGGTGGTAATATTCATCAAAATGGTCTAAATCGATGGCTTCATTGGTGCCTTCGCCCACTTCCCTAAAAGTGATTTCGCGTAGCCTGCCAATTTCTCGGAGTATGTTGGGTACTTTTTTCGCCTCGGCTAAAAACACCTCGTAATTTTTGCTTTCTAGTAGGCGGGAGCCATCTTCCCTAAGCATTTCAACTTCAGCGGCCATTAGTGCCGAATCAACTGGAGTTACAATATTTTTTGGTGCTTTTGGCGCTTTTAAGGTTGATGATAGCCCGTCTAGAATTTTCGATTTATGCTCAAAGGCATTGGCCAACATATAGGTTTTTCGACGTAAAAATTCTGAAAAATCTTTGAGGTTGGTGTGTTCTTTTTGGTCTTCTACCAAAATAGGCCTTCCAATTCTAACTTTAATGGTGCGACGCTTTTGGGTGAGCAGCTCTGAAGGGAGTTTGGCCGTTCTGAACGTATCGCTGATTTTTGAAAGCTTGTAGAACAATTTGCTGTTTTTGGCGTGAAAATAAATGGGTACCACTGGCACTTCGGCTTTTTTCACCAATTTCATGGCGGCTTCTTCCCAAGGGCGGTCTACCACCAATTTGCCATCGCGGTACGTGGATACTTCTCCGGCAGGGAAAATGCCCAACGGATGTCCCTCCCGTAAATGTAAAATGGAATTTTTAAAACCCGCTACGCTCGATTTGGCATCCTTTCTGTCCTCAAACGGATTTACCGGCATGATAAAAGGCTTTAAAGGCTCGATGCGATGCAGCAAAAAGTTGGCTATAATTTTAAAATCCTTGCGCTGTTCCAACATTAATTTTAACAGCAAAATGCCATCGATGCCACCCAGGGGATGGTTGGAAATGGTAATGTAAGCTCCATCTTTGGGCAATCGCTTTAAATCTTCTTCCGGGATTTCGAATTTTATTTGGAAATCGTCCAAAATGGCATTCAGAAAATTTAAATCGCAATGGTGTTTATTGCGGTTGTATATTTTGTTGAGGGTAGATATTTTAAGGAGTTTCATTAGTAGCCACCCTATAAAGGTGCCAATAAAACCGTATTTGTCCAGTTGTATGGCTTTGGCTACTTCTTTGGCAGATACTAAACCTGTATGTTGTGGTTTGCTCATGCTGTAAATGTACTAAATAGTTTATTTAGTTACTATTTGTATGGTTTCGGGCGTTAACTGTTTTAACAGCACGGTTTTACCCGTTTCAATTTGATTTATGGATGTTGGGGTATAATGCCGAATGGTGTAAAGCGACACGTTTTCGTGACAAGTTACTTTAAATTTTGCTTTTAATTGTCGCAAAAGTAATTCTAATTTGTCGTAAATATTATCAATGCATACCGAAAAGCTGATGGCAGAGTTTTGAATAACGTCCACTTTCATTTTGAATTGGTGCAACAGAGCGAAAATTTCACTGATATTATCCTCCACAATGAATGAAAAATCTAAAGAGGACAGCGAAATGAGAATTTGATTCTTTTTAAGAATAAAGCAAGGCACCATGGGTTTCATGTTTATATTTTTTCCAATGGCTGTACCAGGTTGCATGGGGTTTAAAAACGATTTTACATAAAGCGGAATTTCCTTGCGTTGCAACGGCTGTAAAGTTTTCGGGTGGATTACCGAAGCCCCGTAGAACGTGAGTTCGATAGCCTCGCGGTACGACATGTGGCTTAGCAGTTGCGCATGGTTAAAGTAACGTGGATCGGCATTGAGCACACCAGGAACGTCTTTCCAAATGGTGACGCTTTCGGCATTTAAGCAGTATGCAAAAATGGCTGCGGTATAGTCGCTGCCTTCTCGCCCTAGAGTTGTGGTAAAATTATTGTCGTCGCTGCCCAAAAACCCTTGGGTGATGTTTAAAACCGATTTATTGAATTTTGATGAGATAAGGTTTTGTGTGCTATCCCAATCTACTCGGGCTTGCCGGTAATAGTTGTTGGTTTTTATTATGTTTCGGGCATCTATCCATTGGTTTTTTAGTCCGACATTGTTTAGAAACTCACTCACAATGGTTGTAGAAATGAGTTCGCCATAGCTCACAATTTGGTCGTACACAAAATTATAATCGGGCGATTTGTTCACTTTCAATAAGGCGTCCAGTTCGCCAAAAAGTACAGCGGTTTTTTTAAAGGCGGGATGGTTTTCATCATCAAATAAATCCAACAGAATTTGGTTGTGGTATTTTTTAACGTCCTGCAAGGCGCTTTGCAGCTCAGTCTTGTTTTCAAAATAATTTTTAACCACAAGCTCGAGGGCATTGGTGGTTTTTCCCATGGCGGAAACCACTACTAAAGTATTTTTAAAGCCTACTATTTTCAAGACTTTCACAAGGTTTTTAACCCCATGGGCATCTTTTACCGAGGCACCGCCAAATTTGAATACCTGCATGTTATAATTTTGAAACGTAATTTTTTATACCTTTTTCGGTTAAGTGTACTACATTCCATTCGCGTAGTACGTTGGCGCCTTTTTTTTCGTAAAAATCGATGGCGGGCTTGTTCCAGTCCAACACCTCCCAATTAATGCGTTTAACGCCCAAGCTGTGGCCGTATTTTATCACTTCGTCTAAGAGAGCTGTTCCTATTCCCGCTCCGCGAGCAGATTCGCTAACAATCAAATCTTCTAAGTGCAGAATGCGGCCTTTCCAGGTAGAGTAGCGGTTATAAACCAATGCGATGCCTTTAATTTTTTCATCAGTTTCGGCTACAAAACAAGTAAATGCTGGGTTTGGTCCAAACCCGTCTTCCTCAAGGTCTTTAATGGTCACTTCAACGGCATCGGGTTCTTTTTCAAAAATGGCAAGTTCTTGTATTAAATCCAAGACTTGCGGCATATCATTTTTAGTAGATCTTCTTATTGTAAAATTCATATTTCTTAAAAATTACACCAAATATAGTTTAAAGTTAAATAAATATTGAATAGCTAACGAAAACGTTGTAGTTTGCCAAAAAAAACTGTTAATTTGTGTTAATAAACAATCCATTATGGCACATAAAAAACAAACTTTAGGCGAATTTATTATTGAAAACCAAGCTGCGTTTAGATATTCTTCAGGGGAATTATCCAGTTTGTTAAATTCTATTAGACTGGCTGCAAAAGTAGTGAATCACGAGGTTAATAAAGCAGGGCTGGTTGATATTATTGGTGCTGCGGGCGATACTAACATTCAAGGGGAAGACCAGCAAAAACTGGATGTTTATGCCAACGAAAAGTTTATACAAACCTTAACCAAGCGTAATATTGTTTGCGGTATTGCCAGTGAGGAGGAAGATGATTTTATAACTGTTAACAGCCAAGACGAGAGTCATGGAAACAAGTATGTCGTGTTGATTGATCCTTTGGACGGCTCTTCAAATATAGATGTTAACGTATCGGTAGGTACTATTTTTTCAATCTATAGACGTGTAACTCCTGTGGGCACTCCAGTGCAACTTAAAGATTTTCTTCAGAAAGGGAGCCAGCAAGTAGCCGCGGGTTATGTGGTTTATGGCACCTCTACCATGCTTGTTTACACTACTGGCGCTGGGGTTAATGGGTTTACGCTAAACCCGGCCATTGGTTCGTTTTATTTGTCTCATCCCGATATGCAGTTTCCCGAGGATGGTAAAATCTATTCGGTAAACGAAGGGAATTATATCGATTTTCCGCAAGGCATTAAAGACTACATAAAATATTGCCAAAAAGAGGAAGGCGATAGGCCCTATACTTCGCGTTACATTGGTTCGTTGGTTTCCGATTTTCATCGTAATATGATTAAAGGCGGTATTTATCTTTACCCTCAAGGCTCGAGAAACCCAAAGGGTAAGTTGCGTTTACTATACGAATGCAACCCTATGGCGTTTTTGGCAGAGCAGGCCAGCGGAAAGGCCAGCGATGGCAAGACCCGAATTTTGGATATACAACCCACTGAACTCCATGAACGTGTGCCATTTATCTGCGGAAGTAAAAACATGGTTGAAAAGGCCGAAGAGTTTATGCGAAACGCACAGAAATAAATAGTATTAAACTGATTGTAAATATGAAAAATGCGAGCCGAAAAGCTCGCATTTTTATTTCCCCCAACATAGCAGACCACTGAGAATAGCAATTTTACATTTAAAGCTCTCAATAGAGCTGTACTAGCAAAATAAAGTTCATGATTTTAACTTTTTAATTAATAGTACAATAGTATGACTGTTAAAATCGGTTTGGGTTTAATCAACCTCATCAAAATTGATTGATTTTTAATTGATTGAGGTGTCGAAACACAGTCGTATTATATTGGTGTGTCTTTTACTTTTTAACAATTTTAAAAGAGGCTGTGCCCATATCAGTTTTTAGATTTAAGATATACAAACCGCTTTTTAGGTGCTCAACGTTTAAAGTAGTTTTGTTTTCTGTACTTGAGTAAACTGTTTGCCCTAAATTATTATGGATTACGGTTTTTAGAACATTAACGTTTTCGGTTAGCCTCATGTTTAGCTGTTCGTTAAAAGGGTTAGGATACAGTAAAGTGGACTTCTGTAAGAAATCATCAACTCCTAAAGTTGCTATTTCATCAACAGTTGTGGTGATGGACCAATTTCCGTTAGAATCTTTCACCCGTAGAAAAAGAACATCTTCAAAATTGTAATCGCCCGTGGGGTAAGGCACGTTAAACGTCCATGTACCGTCGTTTTCAGGTTCCTCAATGTTGACAATAGTGTTATTGCCAAACCCTGAGTCATCCTCAAAAAAGTATTCAATTTCTACAAGATTGGTATTTGGGTTTTTGTAAACTTCGATATTTTTTCTGAAAGTATGGCTCCAATTGCCGTAAGCATCTTTTACTCTTCCGTAAAGTTTGTGATAGCCCAATGGTGCATTTGCCGTTATTTGTGCGGTAAACGCTTGTTCAATATCATCCGTTTCAGGGTCAATGCCAAACGATGTTCCAGTACCGTATTGGTAGTCTTCATCGATAAAATACTCGCCCATAACAATATTGTTTTCCACAAAGGGCGCTACAATTTCAATATGCTTTCTGATGGTTTGGCTCCAGTTTCCGTCGGCATCCTTTACCCGCATATAGAGTTTGTGATAACCTACCGAAGTGCCAGAAGGAATATCTGCCAATACGGTTTCGGTAATGTCTATATCGGGCGATGCAATATCAATTACCGTGTTCTGTCCAAATCCATTGTCGACATCCAAAAAGTATTCAATTTGGGTAGTGTTGGATTGGGCACGGATACCTAGTGTTATGGCCAATAAAATGGCTGTTATGATAATCCGTTTCATGGCAAATTAGTTATTGGTTCGTGCTTTAACAGTTACCGATAGACCCGTACCGGGTTCAGACACACCTGTAGTAGTAACATCGTAAACCACGGGAATGGCACCTAAGCCAGATAAATTGTATTGGTTGGTAACCACGACACCACCAAAAGCGCCACGCTCAGCGCCATCGCTACCTGTTTGGTTATAGCTTGATCCGGATTGTAGTTGATACAAACCATCTGTAGTGCCTTCTGTAACAAACAAAGTAGCCATGCTGGGTACCCAGAGGTTGCCAGTAGTGCCATCAAACACACCTGAGGTTGATACCGAATTATATTGCACATTGTTGTTGGTGCCATTGTTAATATTAGCGGTTATACCTGCCGCCTTTAAAATGTTATTTTGGAAGGAACCTGTGTTGAATTCTAGGTTTAACTCGTTTGCAGGGCCATCAAAAACATTATTGTTGCACTCCATAATAGTACCTATGCCCCAAGAACTATCCGACCATATTAGTTTTTTCTGACAAATATTGTTGTTGAAAACGATATCTTGAGGCGGAATGTATGAGCTGCTTCCGGTATCAGTTATAGCACTAGTGTTGTACGTATTGGTAAAAAAGTTTTGGAGTATATAGATGTCTGTTAGTTGGGTGTCCGGCCTTACGTAGCGGTCTATCCTACATCTTTTAATGGTAATGCCATTAACGTTTACATATACAATCCCATCAACGCTGCTTCCGTCATATAGGACATTCATTCCAATAAGTTGAGAAGATTCCGAACCACTATCAAATATTACCCTTCCTATTTTAGCATCATAAGTGTTATTTGAAACTTTAGGGTTTTCTGTTAAAAAATACCCTGGACCGATTACCACTAAGTGCTTGGTTATAGTAGCGTCTGCATATACAGCCGTAGAGCCTTCAACGTGTAGTGTATCGCCTGTCGTTACATTGGGATAGGCAACAGCTTCATTTATTTCGCTAAATACTGGGAAGCTAGGAGTGCCGCCGTAATTTTCGCCAAAGTTTGTGGTGCCATCGTAATTCGATTGGTTGTTTACACGCCAAGTGGTTTGGGCTTGCAAATAAGAGCGCATTAATAAAACAGTACAAAATACTGTTAAGATTGAGAGTAACTGTTTTGTTTTCATTGTTTTAAAATTTAAAGGATTAATTAATAGCTGTATTTTCGGTTATTCAATTTTTTCTGAAACTTGTTTTAAAAGATTGGCGATGCTACGGGCATTTTCAATATCGGTAGCTTGAATTTCAATGTTGTATGCGTAGCTCTTTATTTCGCCGTCTTCGTAGGTTTTTATAATTTTTTCAAGGTGCTTGGTGTTCAGTTCAACCATAACTTCTTTACCTGAGGTAACAATGTTTATATTTTTCGGGTTGATATCGCCCAAACCGAATTCATAAATGGTTTCTTTACTGTTTTTTAGGTTGGAAAATACCGAGGTTAGTTTTACCGTATAGGGCGAGGTACTTACAACCTCAAAAGATTGGTCGAACGCATCGTCTGCTATTTTAACCAAGATAATTTCATTTTTTAGCGCTTCCAGCCCGCTAGGAATAGATTTTATACTAGCCATGCCTTGATAGGTTTCGCAGTTTTTTGTGATGTTTTGTAATGCCTCTTTGGCTGTAAGGGCGTCTTCAATGTTATTGAAGTAGATTTTTAACGCATCGGTGTAATTTTGAAGTTCGTTATTTTCGACATGCCTAATAAACTTTGACTTTTTTCTTGTGTTTACTTCAACATACAGTTCGGTTTTATTAGAATCGTAATCTATGTTGTCGACGTTAATATCGTTAAAATTAAAGCTGTACGTGTTATCAACGGTTTCTTTAGGGTTGGCTTCTTTTATAATTATTTTAGTTACGCAATCGCCTTCAATGCTTTGGGTGTAAGTGGTCTCACCACTTGTAATCGAACCTATGGCCTGGTTTAAAAAAGTTATGGCTTCTTTGGTTGAGGTAATTTTGGGTTTGGTATTTTCAAAGGCTTTTTCAGCCAAGGGAATAGTTTGCGTTAGCACTTTATGAAGGTCTTTTGCATTTTCTACCGAAGTACAGTAAAAGCGAATATCGTTGGTGTAATTTTGCTGAGCACCGTCTTCAAAAGCTTTGATGGCTTTTATGTTTCGACGGTTTGAAGCCTCAATGTAAAATTCGTCGCCACTAATTTTAAAAGCTACGCTGTTTGGGTTTAAAGTGGCCAAATTAAACTCGTAATCGTAAGCTTTGGTCTTGCTTTTTGAGTTGATGGTTGTGCTCAGCTTTAAGTGACCATTCTTTACATCTCCGGGTACAATTTTTTGGACGATTTGTGTCTTGGTGAAATCGACGTCCTGAATGTTTTCCTCGAGCCATATTATATGGTCATCGTAAGTGTGAAGGGCTAACTTGTTCTTTTCGAGGGTGTCGTTAATTGGGATTAATGTTTTTATGGCATCCACTAAATTACGAGCATTCTCTATGTTTTTGGCGTAAAAGACAACCTCGTCAATATAATCTACTTTCTCGCCATTGTTGGTCGTTTCCTTTATAAGTTTTTGCTTGCCGCTTATTAAAAGTTGAACAACGATAACATCCTTTTCGGTTAATGATCTTACAGTATTAACGTCCACATCAGCAAAGCTGAAATTATATGCAGTTTCTTCGGTTTTTCCTTTAGAATCCACTGAGGTTACCGTATAGTTTACATAGTTGTTAGATAATAATTTTAGGTTTTGGCTGTACTCGAATTTTGAATCTTCTACCGTTTGAAGTGATGCGGCAATGGTATCGACAAGGCTGTTTAAGTTTTGGCCTATTGAAGACCATGATAGCGCTGTAAAAATAAGAAACAAAAAAATCCGGTTGTTGTGTTTTGTAGTCATCATACTGTATTAATAAGTTAGGGCCCCGAGGCAATTTACAAACCAGTGCCCGAAATTAGAAAGGTGCTAAAATGAGAAATAGTAATGTGCACCAACACCAAAGATGATGCCCGAATAGCCAAGTCCATCTTCAAACGAACCGCCTCCGTAGCCTATTTCGGCATTAAACCCAAGTTGTTCCAATCCGTCAAAAGCGTATTCTATTCCTGCACCAGCACCATACGAAATAGAATTGTAGCTATCATCATAGTTTACTCCAAAGGCTGAGTAATCATATTTCAGTGTCCAGTATCCCAATTGACCAAAACCGTAAATTCTGTAATTGTCCTCAACTTTAAAATTGTAAAGATATCTTCCGGTAATGGTAAACGAATTGAAGCTGCCTGCAAACCCGTAATTACCGCCCCCAACAACTAACTCCCCACTGTGTACTTCAGTGAAATTGTACTTGGCACTTAAGCCATAAAACAGGGAGTTGTACTGCACTCCCGCACCAAAAGATTCAGAATCGACCATGCCTTGAGCGTTGGTGTTTTGTGTAAATGATAAGACAAATAATGTAATTGCAAGAAGAAAGAATTGTTTCATAATGTTAAAATTTAATGTTTGTTAAAGGTTTGTAAAGATTAGCAGAAACTTTTTGTTTCTTTTAAGTGTGCTGTAGTGTTCGAATAAATTAGGAAGTATTTACTAAAGGTTGTTTAAATTAATTTCTACTCTATTTGTACATTATCTTCAGAGGATATGTTTATCTCTATACTGGTTGTAAGCTATCATAAACAAATGTTTTTTGCGCAAACCAATAAATTGGTCTAGAAAGAGGCTTAATACTTTTGTGTATAGTTTCTTTCAGTAGATTCGATACTTTTTGGTTGAAAGAAAGCGAGTTGAAAATTTATAATAAAAGGAACAAACAACAAATTGTTAATACTTCTATGGGGTAAAGATTTCATTGTGGTCGGGATTAATTAATAGCTTTTTAAAAATAATACCGCAGCTATTAATAGAATACCTAAATTTATTATTTGGCTGATTCCATTTATTATTTGCGTATTTTTTATTACATGTTAGCAGTGTATTCTTTCTATTGTTTATATATTTGGTTCAACAGCAATATTTTACCCCTTTTATGTTTAAAAAAATAAGCTACTTGTTTTTTTTACTAAGCGCTATTTTGGTGGCTCAACAAAGAGACATTGACTCTTTGGAAAACCAATTGCTAAACCCCAAGTTGGCAGATTCTATAAGATTGAATTTGTTAACGGATTTAGGGTATTATTACTATTCCATTAATGCTGAAAAAGGGTTAAAAGTTTTAGATGAAGCCCTCATACTTGCCAAAAGTTTAAAAGACACAGATAAAGAGGCAAGAGCATACCAATACAAGGGGCATAATTACTCAACAATTGGTAATGATTCTATGGCATTAGCAATGTATGATAAGGCAGGTAAAATTTATAAAGCTGCCAATAACTACAATAAACAGGCAAGACTCATTTACAATAAGGGGCTCATCTATTTTAATAAAAGTAATTATGTGAAGGCTAATAAGTGTAATGTTGAAGCTTTTGATGCATTTAAAAAAGCAAATGATAGTGTGTTGATGGCAAAAATGCTCAATAGTATAGGTATAAATTATATGTATTTGTCTGACTATCCATCGTCTTTGTCAAAATATTTAGAAGCACTCACTATTTATAAAAATTTAAAAGACACCCTTAGTTTAGATTTTGCTAACACCACCCAAAATCTTGGAATTTTATATACTAAGTTACAAACGTACAATAAGGCATTAGTATATCATGAAAAAGCTTCAAAAATTTACGAAACTTTAGATTATAAATACGGTTTAGCTAATAGTTATAACAATATTGGTAATATTTATGATTATTTAAAACAACAACAAAAAGCCATTGATTATTACCAAAAATCATATGGTATAATGCAAAAAAGCGGTAATAGATTAGGAATGGCCAATGCCTTAACCAATATAGGTATTGTAAACGTTGGCTTAAAAAAACATAACGAAGCGCTAAACAATTTTAATAAAGCTAAAGCGCTTTATGAAACCCTTGGCAATACCAATAATTTAGCCATAGTTTATGAGTACATGGCCGAAAGTTATTTAAACACAAGCAGTTTGGATAAAGCTAAAAGTCATTATCAAAGGGCTTATGGTTTAGCTAAAAAATCAAAAAGCTTATCATTGCAAGTATCAGCTTTAGAAGGGTTAGCAACAGTAAACAAGCTATTAAAAAACTATAAAAACGCATATAATTATATTAATGAAGCTGTTAAATTAAAAGACAGTTTTAATTCTATTGAAAAGAAAGAGGAATTAATAAGGCTTGAAGAAAAATACAAGTATCAAAATGAAAAAAATATACTAGAAAATAATCACAAACAAGAGCAGTTGCTTTTTGCAAATGAGTTAGAGAGGCAAGAATTTATAAAAAACACATATCTAGCAGGTGGTGGCATTGTTTTATGTTTCATAATCGGGTTAACGGTTTTTTATAAGAAAAAACGAGAAGCCGATTTTAACACCAAAGTTGCTACAACCGAATTAAAAGCGCTACGAGCACAAATGAATCCGCATTTCATTTTCAATACACTAAATTCTATAAATAATTATATTGTTAGTAATAAGGTTGATGATGCTTCAAATTACCTTACTAAATTTTCTAAACTAATGCGACAAACACTAGAGGTGTCTATGTGTGAAAATATCACTATTGAAGAAGATATAAAACTGTTAGAGAATTATTTAGATATCGAAAAAGAACGCATTCCCAACGGATTTAATTATGAAATTAAAATTGATGATGGCATTGATAAAGGTAACGTTTTGGTACCATCAATGATTATGCAACCGTTTGTTGAAAATAGTATTTGGCACGGTGTATCAAAACTTAATGGGGCTGGTGTAATTACTATTCAAATTAAAAAAATAAACAACGAACAGCTGTGTTACAGTGTAGATGATAACGGTGTTGGAATAACACCTATAAACAAAAACAATACGGCGCACAAATCATTGGGTGTTAAAATTACAAACGATAGAATTTCGGTTTTAAACAAAACCAAAAATATAAATGCACAAATTAAAATTATCAATAAAAGCTTAGGTACAAGAGTTGAAGTAATATTGCCTTTTCAGTTAGCATATTTAAATGAAGATTAACACATTAATTATAGATGATGAGCAGCATTGCATTGATGCTTTGTTGAAACTAACCAATAAATACAGTCATGTTTTTAATGTTGTAAAAACATGTACAAACGTTGCTAATGCGGTTGAAGCAACAAATATTCTAAACCCAGATTTAGTTTTTTTAGATGTTGAGATTAATAATCAAACAGGTTTTGAGTATTTGCAACAAGTAAAACATTTAAATTTTACGGTAGTTTTCACTACAGCTTACAGTAAATATGCTGTAAAAGCGTTTAAATTTGCGGCGCTTCATTATTTATTAAAACCTATTTGTTTAGATGATTTTGATGAGGTTGTAAGTAGGTTGGAATCTCAAAATTCTACTGACGATATAAATAAAAAAATAGATACATTACTTTATAATTTAAAAGAAGATGCTGCCAAAAAACGTATAAGCGTAAACACTGCTAACGAATGTGTTGTTTTAGATGTTTCTAGTGTTATTTATTGTGAAGCTAAAGTAAATTATACTGATATTTACATTGAAAACGGAAAGAAAATAACAAGTTCAAAAACTTTAAAACGTTTTGAAGAAATGCTAAAGGAAAGTGGTTTTTACAGGGTAAGTCAATCGTGTTTGGTAAACCTAAGTCACGTTAAAAAATACACAAAAACAAAACCGCCATACGCTGTAATGAGTAATGCTGAAAAAGTAAAAGTGTCATTAAGCAGTAAAGAAGGTTTTTTAAAAAAGTTGATTAATTTATAAGTATAGAAAAAGAGGCTGTCTTGACTTTTCAGACAGCCTCTTTTTATAGTATGCATTTATTCTTTAAAGTGCAACCAAATCGCCAGCCATATCTTTTGTTGGCAGGTCTGATTTACCCATCAAGAAAATGTCAACCTGTCGGGCGGCCTCGCGGCCTTCAGAAATAGCCCAAACAATTAGCGACTGTCCACGACGCATATCGCCAGCCGTAAAGATGTTAGGGATATTGGTTTGGTACTTTCCGTATTCCGCTTTATAGTTAGAACGGGCATCGCGCTCAATGCCTAACTTATCAGCTAAAGTGCTTTCTGGTCCTGTAAAACCTAGCGCTAATAACGCTAAATCGCATGGCCAAGTTTTTTCGGTGCCTGGTACTTCAATTAATTGAGGGCGCTCACCTGGAACCATTTTCCACTCCACGTTAACCGTTTTAAGTGCGGTTAATTTGTTGTTTTCGTCTGTAATAAACTCTTTGGTGTTTATCAGCCAGTTACGCTCCACGCCTTCTTCGTGCGAAGACGATGTTTTAAGCTGCAAAGGCCAGAATGGCCAAGGTGTGGTTGGCGAACGGTGCCCTGGTGGTTTCGGCATAATTTCGAAATTTACCACCGATTTTGCGCCGTGACGGTTCGAGGTTCCAACGCAGTCAGATCCCGTATCACCACCACCAATAACAATGACGTTTTTGTCGGTAGCCATTACTTGGTTTTCTACTTTTTTACCAAATAATACCTTGGTTTGCTGGGTTAAGAAATCCATGGCTTGTACCACACCATCGGCATCAATGCCTGGGGTTGGTAAGCTGCGTCTTTCGGTTGCGCCACCACAAAGCACAACGGCATCAAAAGCCTTAAGCTCTTTGGTGTCGTAATTAACGCCAACGTTAACATTGGTTTTAAAGGTGATACCTTCGGCTTCCAAAATGGCTAAACGACGGTCTATAATTTCCTTTTCCATTTTGAAGTTAGGAATACCGTAGCGTAAAAGCCCACCGATTTCGTCGTCTCTTTCAAAAACGGTTACGGTGTGACCAGCACGATTAAGTTGTTGTGCGGCAGCCAATCCAGCAGGACCTGAGCCAACAACGGCAATGGTTTTTCCTGTTCTGGTTTTTGGTGGTTGGGGTTTTATCCAACCTTCTGCGAAAGCGCGCTCCACAATTTGCTTTTCGATGTTTTCGATGGATACGGGGTCTTCTATAATACCCAATACACATGATTTTTCGCAAGGCGCAGGACACAATCTTCCGGTAAATTCTGGGAAGTTGTTGGTGGCATGCAATAACCAAGAGGCTTTTTGCCATTCACCTTGGTGTACCATGTGGTTAAAATCGGGTATTAAATTACCTAGCGGGCAACCACTATGGCAAAAAGGAATACCGCAATCCATACAACGAGAGCCTTGTTTGGTAATTTCTTCTTCGCTTAATGGAACTGTAAATTCTTTATAATGTTTTACCCTGTCTTGAACAGGGGTGTATTGTTCATCTTGTCTGTCAAATTCTTTAAATCCGGTTACTTTTCCCATGACACTATGCTATTGTTAATTCTTCTACCATTTGTTCTTCTGTCTCTAAACGCTTAAGGGCACGTTTGTATTCTGTTGGCATTACTTTTACAAAGTTGTTTAAGCTATTGTCCCAATCTTCCAATAGTGCCTTTCCTCTATTGCTGTCTGTGTACAATACGTGCTTTTCAATAAGCCCTTTCAATTCTGCTGCATCTTCAGTAGAAATATCTTCAAATTCAATAGTTTCGGTATTACATAAACCGTTAACAAATTTGTTTTCAGGGTCGTAAACGTAAGCGATACCACCACTCATACCTGCGGCGAAGTTCCTTCCGGTTTTACCCAGAACAACTACTCTACCACCGGTCATGTACTCGCAACAGTGATCTCCAACGCCTTCAACAACTGCCGAGGCTCCAGAGTTTCTTACGGCGAACCGTTCTCCCGCAATACCGTTTATATAAGCTTGACCTTGAACGGCACCGAATAAACAAACGTTACCAACAATGATGTTGTTTTCAGCAATAAAGTCGGCCGTTGCCGGTTTTTTAACAATCAACTTAGCACCAGAAAGTCCTTTACCTAAATAATCGTTAGTGTTGCCATCAACCGTGAAGGTTAAACCGTGGGCACCGAAAGCACCAAAACTTTGTCCGGCAGAACCAGTGAAATTAATATTCAAGGTGTCTTCAGGTAAACCTAAGTGGCCGTATATTTTTGAAATTTCGTTACTTACAATAGCACCAACGGTACGGTTGATGTTTTTGATTTTGTAACTTAAATTCGTCTTTTCCTTTCTATATAAAGCTCTGTGCGAATCTTTTAATATGGTGAAATCGAGAACGTTTTCAAGGTTGTGGTCTTGAGCTTCGGTATTTCTCACTGGCATTTGGCTATAAGCCTGTGGCCTGTGTAGGATGCTCGATAAATCCAAACCTTTCGCTTTGTAATGCTTGATGGCTTTATTGGCATTGATTTTATGTGTTTGGCCAACCATTTCGGCTAAGGTTCTAAATCCTAATTGCGCCATGATAGTTCTCAATTCTTCAGCTACATAATAGAAGAAGTTGATTACATGCTCTGGCGTACCCTTGAAGTTTTTACGTAACTCTTTATCTTGGGTAGCAATACCTACTGGGCAAGTATTTAAATGGCATTTACGCATCATAATACAGCCAGAAGCTACTAGCGGAGCCGTAGCAAAACCAAATTCTTCCGCACCTAATAAGGCTGCAATCGCAACATCACGTCCTGTTTTTAACTGACCATCACATTCCACAACAATACGGCTACGTAAGTTGTTTAGTACCAAGGTTTGTTGTGCTTCAGAAAGCCCAAGCTCCCATGGTAAACCAGCGTGCTTCAACGAGGTTAAAGGTGATGCTCCTGTACCACCATCGTAACCAGAAATTAAAACCACATCGGCTTTAGCTTTGGCCACACCGGCAGCAATGGTTCCTACACCAACTTCCGATACTAATTTTACGTTAATACGGGCATCTCGGTTGGCATTTTTTAAATCGAAAATTAACTGCGCCAAATCCTCGATAGAGTATATATCGTGATGCGGTGGTGGAGAAATCAATCCTACAAACGGGGTGGAGTTACGTGCAGCCGCAATCCATGGCAATACTTTTTCGCCTGGTAGTTGCCCGCCTTCACCTGGTTTTGCACCTTGAGCCATTTTAATTTGGATTTCCTTGGCATTGGTCAAGTAGTGAGACGTTACACCAAAACGACCCGAGGCCACCTGCTTGATGGCAGAGTTACGGCTATCGCCGTTCATGTCTTTTTGGAAACGCTTTCTGTCTTCACCACCTTCACCAGAATTGGATTTTCCTCCAATACGGTTCATGGCAATGGCCAAATTTTCATGCGCTTCACGAGAAATCGACCCGTAAGACATCGCTCCTGTTTTAAAACGTTTTACAATCTCCGTCCAAGGCTCTACTTCCTCAATTGGAATAGGGTCTAGGTTGTCGAACTCGAATAAACCACGGATGGTCATTAAGTTTTCAGATTGTTCGTTAATGGCTTTGGCATAAACATCGTAGCTGTTTTGGTCGCTTAAGCGTACCGCCTGCTGTAATTTTGCAACCGTTGTAGGGTTGAACAAGTGGCGCTCGCCGTTACGTCTCCATCGGTAATCGCCACCAATGTTTAAACCTAGTTTTTTATCAATTAAATTATCTGGATACGCTTGTTTGTAGCGTTCATTGATTTCTTTTTCAATTTCGTAAAGCCCAATACCTTCAATTCTTGAAGCGGTGTATGGGAAGTATTTTTCAACAAATGCAGAGTTGAAACCAACGATTTCGAAAATTTGTGAACCTCGGTACGAATGCAGTGTTGAGATTCCTATTTTGTTCATGATTTTCAACAGACCTTTACCAATGGCTTTGTTGAAGTTTTCAACAGCTTGGTCTTCATTTAAGTTTTCAATGAAACCTTCCTTCACCTGCATTCTGATGATTTCGTTCACCATGTATGGGTTGATGGCACTGGCGCCATAACCAAACAGGGTAGCGAAGTGGTGCGGTTCGCGAGGTTCGGCAGACTCGATAATAATATCGAAATATGAACGCTTGCGTAAACGGTTCATTTGGTGGTTAACATACGAACATGCCAATAATGCAGGTATTGGAGCAAAATCCTTGTTAACCCCTCTATCTGAAAGAATAATAATGTTTGTACCCCTTTCAAGTGCTTTTGTTACTTGAACGATAATGTTTTCCAGAGCGTCTTCAAGTCCGTTTAATCCTTGTGCTTTTGGATAAAGGATATGGATAGTTTCCGCCTTAAAGCTATCGATGGAAATGGTTCTTATTTTTTCTAAATCGGCATTTGAAATAACCGGATTTTGAATTCTTAATTTTCTACATTGTCTTTCGGTAATGCTGAAAATGTTGCGGTCTTTACCTAAATTCAAACTAATATCGGTTACAATTTCCTCACGGATACCATCCAACGGTGGGTTGGTTACCTGGGCGAACAATTGTTTAAAGTAGTTTGATATAAGTTGCGGTCTGTCTGACAACACAGCCAGTGGCGTATCGATACCCATTGAACCTAAAGCCTCTTTTCCGGCAACGGCCATAGGAGTGATGACTTCCTGAATATCCTCAAACGTATAGTTGAATAAACGCTGACGTGTTTTAATGTCTATAGTTTCAATCGGGCAAGTTTCGTTGGTGTAAGGTACATCCTTTAAATGCAAACGGGTTTTGTCCAACCACTCTTTATATGGTCTTTCAGAAACTATTTTTGTTTTAATCTCTTCGTCTTCAATAATCCGACCTTCGTTCATGTCTACCAAGAACATTTTTCCTGGCTCCAATCTTCCGTGGCTTTGAACATCGGCAGGGTCTACATTTACCACACCAATTTCAGAAGACATAATTAATTTACCACTTTTTGTTACGGTATATCTTGATGGTCTTAAACCATTTCTATCCAATAAAGCACCAATGTAGTCACCATCAGTAAAAGGTACAGAGGCAGGGCCGTCCCATGGCTCCATGATGCAGGCATTGTACTCATAGAATGCCTTTTTATCGTCGCTCATGGTTTTGTGTTTTTCCCATGCTTCAGGAATCATCATCATCATGATTTCTGGTAGCGAGCGCCCAGTGTGGGTTAACAATTCTACTACCATATCCATAGAAGCTGAATCTGATTTGCCTGGTAAAATGATAGGGAATAGTTTTTCGATTTGCGGACCGAAAACATCACTTTTCATGATTTCTTCGCGAACACGCATACGGCTTACGTTACCTCTTAAGGTGTTGATTTCACCATTTTGACACATAAAGCGGAAAGGCTGTGCCAGTTCCCAAGTAGGCATAGTATTAGTAGAGAAGCGCTGGTGTACCAATGCCAAGCGCGTTACTAAATCTATTTGCTGTAAATCGGTATAATATGGGCCAATATCTTCTGGCATGATTATACCTTTATAAATCAAGGTTGTTGTTGATAAACTAGGAAGGTAGAAATATGAACTTTCTGAAATTTTCGAGTTCATAATTTCATGCTCCGTTATTTTTCTGGCAGCGTATAATTTTGCCTTAAACGTAGCTTCGTCTATAGCGTCGGTTTTACCGATAAATATTTGCTCGATATTAGGTTCTGAAGCCTTGGCTATTTCACCTAATTGGCTAGAATCTACGGGTACTTTTCTCCATCCTAAAATAGATAGCCCTTGGGCCTTTATTTCTTTCTCAAAAGTGTTTTTGCAAAAGGTGTATTGGTTGGCGTTTTTGGGTAAAAATACCATACCAACGGCATATTCTCTTTGCTCGGGTAATTCGAAATCACAAACCCGTTTAAAATAATCGTGAGGGATATCAATTAACAAACCAGCTCCATCACCGGTTTTTCCATCGGCACTTACACCCCCTCGGTGCTCTAATTTTACCAGAATCTCCAAGGCATCGTGGATGATTTGATTTGTTTTCTCTCCTTTAAGATTACAAATAAAACCAGCACCACAATTGGCGTGTTCGTATTCTGGTAAATAAAGTCCTTGTTTCGTCAGCATAATCAACAATTATTGGTTTAAAACTTGAGTTGAAACGTAAAGATACTCACTAGTTTTCGAACCGCAATAGGGTGTGTTTCATTATTTCGATTTTGGTGGCTAACATCATATAAAAATAATTATATATCAATATTACACCACTTTTTTAATAAATATTCAAACGGTGTTTTTTTAGTAATAAATATAGATATGCTAATTAAAGTCAATAAAATGTCGGTTAAATAAAAAAAACTGCACTAAAAAATTGAAAATACTGACAATAATTCAAACGGAAGCATTGTTGAAATATTAAAAAAACTAAATTTTAGATTAATACCCCTAAAAAAACAGGGGGTTAATTAAAATATTGATAAAAATGATTCAATAACCCCTATTTTTTTCGGGGTGTAAAATATTTTATGATAGTTTTACATCGTTCTTAAGGAAAAATTAACAAAAAGAATTAATAACTTAAATGAAAACAATTATGAAAAAATTTATTACACTTTCAATGTTCTTTCTAGCATCATGTAGCCTCTTTGCTCAAGAAGAAACTCCAAAGCTTTCGATTAGTGGTAGTATTGATGCTTATTATAGAGCTAACTTGACTGGGCCAAATGATGATATCAATCCAGACCCAGACGAAGCTACTTATTTAGCTCCAGGTTCTTCGTTCGCTAATTTGCCTGGTTTTGCTTTGGGTATGGCTAACGTAATTTTTAGTTATGAAGGTGAAAAAGCTGGTTTTGTTGCCGATTTAGTATTTGGTCCAAGAGGTACGGATGCTATTTTTGCTTCTCCAATGTATTCTAATACTGGAGATATTGTTAACCAATTATATGCTTACTGGAATGTAAGCGACGCTGTAACCTTAACCATGGGTAACTTTAATACCTTTTTAGGTTATGAGGTTATTTCTCCAACAGCAAACTTTAACTATAGTACATCTTATTTGTTCTCTTACGGGCCATTTAGCCACACGGGGATTAAGGCTGATATTGCTTTATCTGAAGATTTTAGCTTAATGTTAGGCGTAATGAACGATACAGACTTAACTGAGTTTAACCCAACTGGAGATTATGCTTTTGGTGCTCAATTGGGTTATGCTGGTCAGTACTTAAACGTATTGGTTGACCCTTCTTTCACTGAAATCGATTTTACAGGTGGTTTCGATTTGTCTGATGATTTCTACTTAGGTATCAACGCGGCGCACTTAAGCCTTGAGGATGATGCTGGTGGATTTACAGGTGTTGCGCTATATCCACAGTATGCTACTTCTGATGCTTTCACTATTGGTTTAAGAGGTGAATACTTTATGGAAGATAAAAACTTTGGTGCCATTGGTACTGGTGTAGAAGATTCTAGTGTTTTTGCTGTGACTTTAACAGGTAGCTTAGCTGTCGATAATTTAACTATCAAGCCAGAAATTAGATTGGATAGCGCTTCTGATAACGCCTTCCTTGATAACGATTTAGCAATGACTAAAAGCTTAGGTTCTTTTGTTCTAGCTGCTATCTACTCATTTTAATTATAAACAAATACGACATTATGAAAAAAATTGAAGCAATCATAAGAAAATCAAAATACAACGTTGTAAAGGATGCGTTGCACGAAGTGGGGGTAAACTTCTTTTCCTACTGGGATGTTACCGGTTTGGGAAACGAAAAAGAAGGCCATGTTTATCGTGGTGTGTCTTACAGTACAAGCGATATCCAGCGCAGATATTTGTCGATAGTAGTGAACGACGATTTTGCTGAAACTACCATAAAAACTATAATAAGATCGGCCGGAACCGGTGAAGTGGGCGATGGCAAGATATTCGTTTCAGACATTGAGGAATGTTACAGAATACGAACAGGTGAAAAAGGAGGAGAAACTTTAAAATAAAAAATAACACATAAAACAATTATAATGGAAGGATTATTTACAGCAAACAACGTATGGATGATGATCTGTACCGCACTGGTTTTCTTTATGCACACTGGTTTCGCATTTTTGGAAATTGGGCTGACAAGACAAAAAAACACAATTAACATACTTTTTAAGAACATATTTATTATTACCGTAGGCTTACTGCTTTATTATATAGCGGGCTTTAATTTAATGTACCCTGGCTTTGCTGAAGATTCTGCCGGAATATTGGATTTTGCCGGGTTTGGCATTGCTCCGCCAGAAAATGGAATGACGCCAGAGTATGCTGATGGTGGCTATACATGGTGGACCGATTTCCTTTTTCAAGGTATGTTTGCCGCCACCGCAGCAACCATCGTTTCGGGTGCCGTTGCAGAACGTATTAAAATTGGGCCATTTATGGTGTTTACCGTATTGTATGTTGGAATTGTTTACCCTATTGCAGGATCTTGGAAATGGGGCGGCGGATTTTTAGACCAACTTGGGTTTTACGATTTTGCCGGTTCTACTTTGGTACACTCGGTAGGTGGCTGGGCTGCTCTGGTGGCTGTTTGGCTGCTTGGTGCCAGAATAGGGAAGTTTAGAAACGGAAAAGCTCAAGCTATTCCTGGTCACAGCATCCCTATGGCCACTGCAGGAGTGTTGATTTTGTGGTTGGGCTGGTTTGGGTTTAATGGAGGCTCTGTGCTTTCTGCCGATCCAGAATTAACTTCATTAACTTTGGTGACTACATGTTTGGCTGCCGCTGCCGGTGGTGTGGTTGCTGCTTTTGTATCATTTATAAAGTATAAAAATTTAGATTTAACCATGTTCCTAAACGGTATTTTAGGAGGCTTGGTTGGTATTACTGCAGGTGCAGATGTGATGACTCCAGAAAGCGCTATTATTATTGGTGCTATTGCTGGTGCACTTATTGTATTTGCCGTTAGCTTTATCGATGCCATTAAATTGGATGACCCGGTTGGTGCTATTGCCGTACACTTAGTATGTGGTATTTGGGGAACATTGGCCGTTGGTATTTTCTCAACAAATCCAGATCACACATTCTTGGCGCAATTAACAGGTGTAGCTTGTTATGCGGCCATTTGTTTAGTGTCGTCGTTCTTGATTTTCTTTGTGTTGAAGAAAACCGTTGGAATTAGAGTTTCTGAAAAAGAAGAATTGGAAGGATTGGATGCCCACGAGCACGGTATGGATGCTTATCCAGATTTCCGATTGAACGAACATTAATATTCAATTAAGTTTAATTAGGATTAAGGATGTCTTTTTTAAAAAAGGCATCCTTTTTTTTGTTATATTTATTATGCGTTTGCATAAGTGAGCCTAACTTTAAATGATTAGATAAAGACAAAGTATTACAGTATGAAAAAAATAGAAGCAATCATAAGAAAATCAAAGTTTAATGTGGTGAAGGAAGCCTTGCATGATGTGGGTGTTAACTTTTTCTCTTATTGGGATGTTACCGGGTTGGGTAACGAGAAAAAAGGCCATGTTTACCGTGGTATTTCCTATAGCACTAGCGATATACAAAGACGGTATCTCTCTATTGTTGTGAATGATGATTTTGCCGAGCCGGCCATCAATGCGATTTTAAGGTCTGCCTCAACTGGAGAAGTTGGTGACGGTAAAATTTTTGTATCAGATGTTGAGGAAGCCTACAGAATTCGTACCGGAAGAAAAGGTGGCGAGACGCTTAATTAAATTGGATATTTATAAAAACAAAAAGCGCTTATTCGTCGAATAAGCGCTTTTTGTTTTAAAGGCTTTTTATTGGATTAAGCCGAGTTTCTACTGGCGTTAATATTTCCAAATAACGAACGGGTAACAATTTTTTCAAAAATCTTTTTCTCGTCGTTATCAATGCCTGCTTTGTCAAGCTCCTGTACCTTTTTAAGGGCATATTGCTGTATCGTTAACAACGGAAGCACAATAGACTCCCTTACTTGGATGGAGGCCTTTCCTGATGGTTCATTTTCCATCAATTCGCTGTATCCGGTCAATTTAAGCAATAGTCTTTTTGTGGTTTGGTATTCTTCATAAATAATGTTCCAGAACTCGCCAAATTCTTCATCTTTAGACATATATTTAGTTAAATCGAAGAATGATTTGGTTAAAGACATCATACTGTTTTCCAACAGGGTTTTAAAGAACTTAGAGTTGTTGTAAAGGTGTTCCACTTTATCGAACTCGCCACGGTCTTCGTACTGTTTTAATGCAGTTCCTACACCGAAGAAACCAGGTACGTTTTGTTTCAGCTGGCTCCAAGATCCTACAAATGGAATGGCACGCAAATCTGAAAACACCAACTTGTCTGAAGTGCCTCGTTTTGAAGGTCTACTACCAATGTTGGTTTTGGCGTAATATTTTAAAGTACTCATGCGCTCCAAGTATGGAATGAACATGGGGTGACTTTTAAAGTTTTTGTAGGTTTGGTAACTGGTTTCGGCCAAATCACTCATTACTACACGGTCTTCATCGCTCATGCGGTTCTTTTCCTTTAGCTTGTTCATAATACCAGAGCTGATTAATTGCTCAAGGTTGTATTGCGACGAATCCAATGTTCCGAAGTTAGAGCTAATCGTTTGTCCTTGTATGGTTAATTGAACTTCTTTGTCTTCAATAGTTGGGCCTAACGAAGCGTAAAATTGGTGTGTTTTTCCGCCACCACGCGCTGGTGGGCCTCCACGACCGTCAAAGAATATAGCGGTAACATCGTATTTTCTCGACATTTCGGTAAGCAATTCCTTGGCTTTGTAAATACCCCAGTTCGCCATTAAGTAACCACCGTCTTTTGTTCCGTCTGAGAAACCTAACATAATAGTTTGCTTCATGCCACGGGCTTTAAGGTGGGCCATGTACTCTGGGTTGGTGTACAATTGTTCCATAACGCTTGGTGCGTTTTCCAAATCGGTGATGGTTTCGAACAATGGCACCACATCAACAGTCAATTCCTCTTTAAAGGCTACTATTTTAAGCATGGCAAACAGTTGCATGACATTCAGCGCTGTTTGGTTGTTACTTATAATGTATCGGTTGGCACCGCGTTCGCCATTGCTGGCTTGAATATCTTTAATAACCGAAATGGTTTTTAAGGTATTGTAAACCATTTCATCTTCAAAAACATCTAAATGCTCAATGCTGTCATCGGCTTTCGAAAGAATTTCAATTTGTTCCGCTTCCGAAAGGTCATGATAATTTTTAGGGAACGACGAGCTGCCCGTTTCAATTAAGTGGTCAATGACCGTAGTGAAAACAGAGTGGTGGATGCGGCTATCTTGCCTAATATCCAATGTGGCAAAATTATAGCCAAACATGTGTACTCTGTTAATAAGGTCGTTTATTTCGTTAACATAAAGCGATTGGTGTTCCTCAATAATTAAATCGCGAATGCTAAGCAATTCGTCAATAAACTCTTGGGCGCTAATTGCTTTTTTGTAGTTTAGGTCTATACTGTAATTGTACATTATAGTCTCTAGTTTTACAATACGTTTTTCAACCCCCCTAAACGTTAATTTCCTTCTTAGTTTCTTAAGGTCACCGTAGTATTTTTTAAGAATAGCCTGTTTTAGTTTATTGGCTACTTTTAAAGTGGTATCTGGTTTTACAAAAGGGTTTCCGTCGCGGTCGCCTCCTGGCCAAAATCCAATATTGATAATTTCATTGTGCTTTTTAGCATCGGTGAAAATATTTTGCTGGATGTAATTGTAAATGTCGCCAAACGATTGGTAAAACACATTTTCCAAATACCAAATTAAGCTTTTTGCTTCATCATAAGGCGTTGGTTTCTTATGCTTGAAGAAAGGTGTTTTTCCTAATTGACCGAATAGGTTGTTGATTTCAGAAAGGTTGTTTTCCTTAATCGCTTTTGTTAAATCGGTGATGATTCCCAATACCGAACCCGGATAAAATTGGGTAGGGTGGGCCGTCAATACAATGCGTACCTTAAACTCTTCAAGATATTCCTTAAGTTCTTCAAGTTTGTCTTCTGAAATGGCAGAGCCTTTAAGGTTTCTTAAAGTCCCTACGCCTTCCATATTGTTTACTACCGGGAAAGCGGCGTCTTCAATAGCATCAAATAATACCACTTGGCGCTCAATGTACTGGATGAACCTAAAAAGTAAATTTATCTGACTCTCTTTTGATCGGCGCGCTTGGTATTTTTCAAAAAAGGTGTCGACTATGGTTGTTGGGTCGTCTCCTTTTTTAAACCCCTTTTCACAAGTTTCATGGAATAAAGGTAACAAAACTCCGGTTTTTGTAACAGAATCAAAGGGTAACGTCATAAATATACTGTTGTATATTTGGTATTTTGACAAAACACTTTGGTTGAATCTTTTTAATTTTGGTTCTACTGACATATAATTTTTTTATGTTCAAAATGAAGCATAAAAATAATAAAGCTACAGCTAATCATCATAGTCTGTACAAAGATTTGTCAAATTTATTTGTTTAAAGAACTCTCGTTAAGGATAATGAAACAAAATGGTAGAAATCTTTATGATGTTTATAATCAATTTTTTGCCCAAAAAAGGGTTTTACTTACGTGTAATTTAGAAAAACAATACGCTGTAGCATGATATTTATCATGTTTATTCTGTTTTTGGCATACTACTTTTGCGGGTTAAAAATAGAATAATGACAAATACACACACATTTCATATACCAGTAATGGGCATAGGCTTTACAGTTGATACACCATTTAAGGTAGCGCATTTAGGGATAGATTCCGTAATTTCTTTGGTTGATGATATTTTGCTTGAGAAATTAAGAAAAATGTACAGCGAAAAATTTGAATTACCCTATCATGAAATTAGCGACAAAGTTGAAGATTTTAGGGCGAAACGGATAACGTCTTATTTGAATTTAATAAGCGATTTAGCCGAAAAGAAATTCCAAACCTTAAAAAATATAGCTTCAAAGGCCAATAGCGATGTTGCGGCTTACGTTAATATGCTACCCGATGGTTCGCGATTAAAAGAAGAATTTAAAAAATTGACTTCAAAAGGAATCGATTTATCTGAAGTTAAAAATTGGGTGTCGAAAAACTTGACGATGGGTGCGATTGACGTTAACATTATGACGAAGGTGGACAAAGACAACTATAAAAACAAAGAAAAATTGCCCGTTGAATTTAACGATGCCCATGCAGCTTTACGGGGGTTCGCACAGAGTAAATTGGAATCTTCTGTGGTGCTTTCGGCCGGAATGAATCCCAGATTGTACAGTTACATGGCACAGTTTGAAGACTTTTTTCCCGATGAAAACGGAAACATTAAAAAACGTATTATTTTAAAAGTGAGCGATTACCGTTCGGCTTTGATTCAAGGTCGGTTTTTGGCAAAAAAAGGGCTTTGGGTTTCAGAATATCGCATTGAGTCCGGGCTCAACTGTGGAGGGCATGCCTTTGCTACCGATGGTTTCCTTTTAGGGCCAGTGTTAAATGAGTTCAAAGAAAACAGAGTCCAATTGCAAAACACGGTTTTCGAGGTTTTAAAACAGGAACTTTCAAACCAAAATAGGGCGGTTCCAGAAAAATTATCGTTTAAGGTTACCGCGCAAGGTGGTGTGGGTACGCACGAAGAACACGAATTTTTGTTGAAACACTATAACTTAGATTCGGTAGGTTGGGGCAGTCCGTTTTTGCTCGTGCCAGAGGCTACAACTGTTGATGCCGAAACGCTAAGTAAATTGGCAAAAGCCAACGAGGAAGATTTGTATTTAAGTGATATATCACCATTGGGTGTGCCGTTCAATAATTTAAAGGGAAACACCAAAGATGTTGAAAAACAAAAACTGATTGACAAGAACAGGCCTGGCAGTTCGTGTCCCAAAAAGTTTGTGGCGCTTAACAAGGAATTTAAAGAAACGGGAATTTGTACCGCTTCCCGCGAATATCAACATCTTAAAATTAAGGAGTTGGATGCCATGCAATTGCCTTTAAACGAATATAATACCCGGTACAACAAAATAATAGACAAATCTTGTACTTGTGTGGGCTTGGGCACTTCGGCGCTATTGGCCTATAATTTGGATACAAAAATTGAGGGCAATGGAGTTTCAGTTTGCCCAGGACCAAATATGGCCTATTATTCTGAGGTAATGAGTCTGGCTAAAATTACCGATCATATTTACGGTCGTGAAAATGTTATTGTACGGCACGATCGCCCAAATTTGTTCATAAAAGAACTGAATATTTATGTAGATTACTTAAAGAAAAAATTAGACGAATTTAAAACGGCTGCCAACGCTAAAGAACAGAAATACTTAATCACGTTTACCAATAACTTAAGGCAGGGAATAGGCTATTATCAAGGTCTGTTTTATGGGCTGAAAGGTTATTTTTCTAAAAATCAAGAGGTTATTTTAAGCGAGTTGCAAAGAAACGATAAGGAACTCACAGGTGTTTTAATAGACATTGAAGGCCTGCAGGTTGAAGCTTAGAGTAAAAACCACCTTTTTATTTTCTAAAACTTTAAAGTGTTTGGCTGACGATTATTTAAAGATTTAGCAGAATTGTTGCAGGTAATTAATATGCTTGTATTTTTTAGTCGAATTACAATCCTTTAAGCAGATTAATTAAGATATTTGCAAAAAAAATAGTCGGCCAATATTTTTGCCGACTTGTTTTGTAATCACAGGTTTTAGTTAAAATGGATTTAGTAAAAGAGATTAAAAGGCTGAAAGAGGAGAAAAATGCGGTTATTCTGGCGCACTACTATCAAGTTGGTGAAATACAGGATATTGCAGATTATGTAGGGGATAGTTTGGGCTTATCACAAAAAGCGGCCGAAACCGATGCCGATATAATTGTTTTTGCGGGCGTTCATTTTATGGCCGAAACGGCTAAAATTCTAAACCCAAGCAAAACCGTGGTGCTGCCCGATTTGAATGCAGGGTGTTCTTTGGCCGATTCTTGTCCGCCAGAGGCATTCGAGAAATTCACAAAAGCACACCCCGACCACGTGGTGATTACTTATGTGAACTGTTCGGCTGAAATTAAAGCGTTGAGCGATATTGTTTGTACGTCGTCAAATGCATTGAAAATAGTAAATTCCATTCCGAAAGAGACGCCTATTATTTTTGCTCCCGATAGAAACCTCGGTCGTTACATTATCAATGAAACGGGCAGAGACATGTTGCTTTGGGACGGCAGTTGTGTGGTGCACGAAGCCTTTTCGATGGATAAATTAATCGAGCTTCACAAAAAATATCCCGATTACAAAATTATTGCGCACCCAGAATCTGAAACCCACATTTTGAATACGGCCACGTACATTGGTTCTACCTCCGGGATGATCAATTATGTTAAGGAGCACCAAGACCAAAAGTTTATTGTGGCTACCGAAGCGGGTATTTTACATAAAATGCAACAGGAAATGCCTAATACCGAAATGGTGCCGGCACCTGCAAAAGAAGACAATACCTGTGCGTGCAGCGAGTGCCACTTCATGAAAATGAACACCCTTCAAAAATTATACGATTGTTTGCTTAACGAATCGCCACAAATTGAAGTAGACCCCCAAATTATAGACCGTGCCTTATTGCCCATTGAGCGCATGTTGGAGTTGTCAAAATAATTAAAATGACTTCAGATTATCTCGTAATTGGTTCCGGTATCGCAGGTTTGACCTTTTCGGTTAAAATTGCTGAAAAGTTCCCCGATAGGAAGGTGGTTATTGTTACAAAAGCCAGCGAAGACGAATCGAATACCAAATATGCACAAGGCGGTGTAGCCATTGTTTTAAATAAAGAAGACGATTCCTTTAAAAAGCATATTAAAGATACTTTAATCGCTGGTGACGGACTCTGCAAGGAAGATGTGGTTAAAATGGTGGTAAAGGAAGGGCCAGACCGATTGGAAGAACTTTTACTTTGGGGAGCGAATTTTGATGTTAACGATGCCGGAAAGTTCGATTTGGGAAAAGAAGGCGGACATTCTGAATACCGTATTGTGCACCATAAAGATATTACGGGCTATGAAATTGAAAGGGCTTTGCTAAAACGGGCGCACCAGTTGCCCAATATTTCTATTATGCCCCACCATTTTGCTATCGATTTGGTAACTAATCACCATGTGAAAGATGCAAATGCTGAAGAGTTAACTTGTTATGGAGCCTATATCCTCAACCAAAAAACGGGCGATATTTTTACCATTAAATCGGGGGTAACTCTGTTGGCTTCTGGTGGCATTGGCCGTGTGTACGGGCATACCACCAATCCAGCGATTGCTACCGGCGATGGTATAGCCATGGCGTATAGGGCCAAAGCGAAGATTAAGGACATGGAGTTTGTTCAGTTTCACCCCACGGCGCTTTATGATGCCAAGGGCGAATCGTCTTTTTTAATTTCGGAAGCAGTTAGAGGTTTTGGAGCGTATCTTAGAAACCAAAATGGCCATCGGTTTATGCCCGATTACGATGAGCGCGCCGAGTTGGCGTCCAGAGATATCGTGTCGCAATGCATAGACAATGAACTCAAAAAATCGGGCGACCAGCATGTGTTTTTGGATTGTACCCATCTAGATATTGAAGCGTTTAAAAATCATTTCCCGAATATTTATAATAAATGTAAAAGCCGCCATATTAATATTGAAACCGATTGGATTCCGGTAGTGCCAGCATCACATTATTTGTGTGGGGGCATTAAGGTGAGCAAAAAAGGGAAAACATCCATTAAAAATCTGTTTGCTTGTGGCGAATGTTCCAGAACGGGGCTGCATGGCGCCAATAGGTTAGCTTCAAACTCATTGCTTGAGGCTTTGGTGTATGCCCACAATATTTTTAAATACCAAGCCAAGCGCGATGTGGTGAAGCTAAATGTAGATATCCCAAAATGGAATGATGAGGGCACAACCATTAGTAAAGAGCATGTTTTAATTCAGCACAACCAAAAAGAATTACAGGCCTTGATGCGCGATTATGTTGGCATTGTTAGAAGCAACAAACGGTTAAAGCGGGCCATAAAACGTATCGATGTAATTTACAGCGAGGTAGAAGATTTGTACAAAGAACACAAAATCACCACATCGCTTTGCGAGCTTCGGAATATGATTAACGTCGCTCATTTAATTATCAAGCAGTCATTGGAGCGCACCGAAAACAAAGGTGGCTATTTTAATATCGATAACGTAAAAAAATAAAGTCGGTTTTCATACCGACTTTACTTATCCTAAGGGCAAAAAAAGGGTTATTTGCTAAGCATTAGCAGTTCGTTACAAACAATTTCTGTGATATAACGTTTATTGCCTTCCTTGTCATCGTAGCTTCGTGAGGTCAATTTGCCTTCAATAGCGACTTCTTTTCCTTTTGAAACATATTTTTCAATTATCTGTGCCGTTTTTCCCCAGGCCACAATATTGTGC
>JAUIKY010000010.1 GCA_030430535.1 Bacteroidia bacterium | reverse complement strand
CTGGAATCACTAATCAACCAACAGTCTTTAAATAAATCTTATGTGCCTGTTGAAAAACTCAACAAGCTAACAAAAGGTAACCATCAAGGCGCAGTGGCCCAAATTTCCCCCATTGCTTTTTATGACATGGAAGAATTGGTGTTACAGGTTATTGAGTCGGGCAAGACACCTTTGTTTTTGTTATTAGATCAATTAAGCGACGTTCGTAATTTTGGCGCCATTTTCCGCACAGCAGAATGCACCGGTGTTGACGGTATCATCATACAAAAAAAGGGCGCAGCCCCTATTAATGGCGACACTATTAAAACGAGTGCAGGAGCAGTATTTAGAGTGCCTATTTGCAAGGTAGACCATATTAAAGATGCCGTGTTTTACATGCAAGCATCGGGCATAAAAGTGATTGCCGCAACCGAAAAAACAAACGATACACTTTACGATATCTCATTTACCGAACCAAGTGCCATCATTATGGGGTCAGAAGCTAGGGGCATCAACCCATCAACCTTAAAAGTGGTTGATGCTAAAGCAAAACTCCCCTTATTGGGCGAAATTGAATCGTTGAACGTATCGGTGGCCTGTGGCGCCTTTTTATACGAAGTGGTTAGGCAACGCCGTTAATCAGACTGCTCCTTCTTCTTAAAAATATAATTTACTTTAGATGGTTCTTCTTCCGTGGATTCTTCGTTGAGTTCGATAAAGTTTCCATCTTCATCAAAATGTTTTAAAAACGGATCATCATCCTCATTAAAGGTATCTTCCTCCCATTCATACTTTTGGGGTTTTGCAATTTGTTTTCTAAAAAAAATGGCAAACAATAGTCCAGTTATCAAACCTCCCAAATGGCCTTCCCACGAAATACCTTCTTCTATGGGCATGGTGTACCAAATCATGCTTCCGTAGAGAAACACGACTAACAACGATAAAGCAATAAGCCTAAAATGCTTTGCAAAAACACCTTTAAAAAAGGTAAAACTCACCAAAACATAAATGAGTCCGCTAGCCCCAATATGGTAAGACGACCGTCCTATGCACCAAGTTAGAAAACCGGAGACTAAAATACCATAAACTATAATTTTCCACGCAATCTTTCGGTAGAAATAAAACAATGCCGCCGAAAGCACAAACAACGGTATGGTATTATGATAAATATGTTGGATACTACCATGGATAAAAGGGCTAAGCACTATGCCCCGAAGTCCTTTGAAAGTTTGTGGATAAACCCCGTATTTACTGAAGTTATACCCGAAACGCACTTCGAACCAAAATACCAGCCAAATAGTAAGCACAAAAAAAATGGGATAGGCCACTACCCCTGTTGAAAATTTAAAATGGTGCTGCGAATTCATTAACCTAAAGATAGCAAATAGCTGACCAATTTGGCTAACTGTGTAAAAATGGCAGACATTATATGTAGCCAGTACTCGTGTCCAGATTCTCATCAAAACTTAAGTATTCGTCAATTCGTGGCCTAAAAAAATTAGCTATCATTAAGCTTCCTTTTTCCAAAGGAATTGTTTTAATTTTACATTTATGAATGCAAACGAACCTTTAGCAGAACGATTACGCCCAAAAACATTAGACGAATATGTTAGCCAAAACCACTTAGTGGGGCCTAACGGCTCGTTAACGCAGCACATTAAACAAGGTTTGATTCCATCAATGATTTTTTGGGGCCCGCCGGGGACAGGAAAAACCACTTTGGCCAACATTATCGCTACCGAATCGGGCAGGCCATTTTATACTTTGAGTGCCATAAATTCGGGAGTGAAAGATGTTCGGGACGTTATCGAAAAAGCCAAAAAAAGCGGTGGACTCTTTACCACAAAAAACCCTATTTTGTTTATTGACGAAATCCATAGGTTCAGCAAATCGCAACAAGACTCGCTGTTACAAGCCGTTGAGAAAGGTTGGATTACACTTATTGGTGCCACTACCGAAAACCCCAGTTTTGAAGTTATTTCTGCATTGCTTTCCCGCTGCCAGGTTTATATTCTAAAGGCTTTCGAAAAAACCGATTTAGAACAGTTGTTACACCGTGCTATTGAAAAAGACGAGTTTATTTCGAAAAAAAATATCGAACTTCATCAAACCGATGCGCTTTTACGACTCTCTGGCGGCGACGCCCGTAAACTGCTCAATATTTTTGAACTCATCATTAATTCCTACGATTCCGAACCCATTGTAATCACCGACGATGCCGTATTGCAACGCGTACAAAACAACACGGTACGCTACGATAAAACAGGCGAACAGCACTACGACATCATTTCGGCCTTCATAAAATCCATTCGTGGCAGTGACCCCAATGGTGCCGTGTATTGGTTGGCCCGCATGATTGAGGGTGGCGAAGATGTAAAATTTATTGCCCGCCGGTTGCTCATATCGGCCAGCGAGGATATCGGCAACGCCAACCCCACGGCCCTCGTCATTGCCAACAACACCTTCCAGGCCGTAAGCACCATTGGCTACCCCGAATCCCGCATTATCCTCAGCCAGTGTGCCACCTATCTCGCCTGCTCGCCCAAAAGCAATGCGGCCTACCAAGCTATTGGTGACGCCCAACAATTGGTAAGGCAAACGGGCGATTTAAGCGTTCCGCTGGAAATCCGAAATGCCCCAACCAAACTCATGAAAGAACTCGGTTACGGCGACAACTACAAGTATGCACACAACTACGAGAACAACTTTGCCAATCAGGAATTTTTGCCCGACGAAATTAAAAATACCAAACTTTACGACCCCGGAAACAACGCCCGCGAAAATGCACACCGCGAGTTTTTAAAACAACGCTGGAAAGATAAATATAACTATTAGCAATTTTTGGGCGCTACCTCAAAGGTCGGGCTTTACGTTACTAGTTTTGGCTCGATGCGCGCCTCGCCAAAAGCTAACCACTGCAATCCCTAGCGCAACCCCAAACTCAAAAACAGCATTGGAATAATTTTTGATTAAATTTACCTTAAAACAGCCACTATGAAATTTCTAAACACCGCACTCTTGGCCTTAATTTTGGTCGCATGCGCTCCTATTCGCGTGAATTACGATTACGACAAACAGGCCGTGTTCACCAATTACAAAACATATCAGTATTACGGCGACATGGAAACCGGCTTAAGCGAACTGGATACCAAACGCCTCTTGGATGCCATTGATGCCCAAATGGTTGCAAAAGGTTTTTCGATTTCAGAAACCCCCGATTTTTTTATCGACATCAAAAGTGCCGAATACCATACCCCCCAGCGTAACTCGGTTGGCGTTGGTTTAGGTGGCAGCGGCAGAAACGTTGGCGGTGGTATCTCCATCGGTATTCCCGTTGGGCAAAGTAACGTCAACAAACAAATTACCATCGATTTTGTAGACGAAAACAAAAAGCAACTGTTTTGGCAAGCCGTTAGCGAATTTAGCTTTAACCCGAATGCCAAACCTGAACAGAGAGAAGAAAAATTCAATGCCGTTGCAGAAAAAATTCTTTCAGAATATCCACCTTCAAAATAGTTCCGACATTTTATAATTATCATAACATATTTAATTCTGTAGTCTTTTTGTGATTTTGTAGTTTTACAAAAAACGATAGAATTATGAACGATATAAAAAATAAAGTCGCCTTAATAACGGGCGGATCGAAAGGTATAGGTTTTGGTATCGCGCAAGCATTTTTGGCAGAAGGTATAAATGTTGCCATTACTAGCCGCAGTGAATCGGCAGCAAACGAAGCCGCAGAGTCATTAAACAAAGAAAACACCTCCAAAGCAAAGGCCATCGGTATAAAAGCCGATGTGAGAAATTTTGAAAGTCAACAAAATGCGGTTAAAAGAGTTTTAGCCCAATTCAACCAATTGGATATTGTAATAGCCAATGCCGGTTTGGGACACTATGCCAGTATTGAAGATTTAAGCCTTGAACAGTGGCACGAAACCATAGATACCAATTTAACGGGTGTGTTTTATACCATCAAATCAAGTGTAGAAGCCCTAAAACAATCAAAAGGGTATTTCATCACCATTTCAAGCTTGGCGGGCACCAACTTTTTTGCTAATGGCTCGGCTTACAATGCCAGTAAATTTGGGCTGACCGGATTCACCCAAGCCGTTATGCTCGATTTAAGGCACCACGGTGTAAAGGTGAGTACCATTATGCCCGGTTCGGTATCTACCTATTTTAACAATCGAACGCCCGGCGAAAACGACGATTGGAAAATCCAAATTGAAGATATTGGCGAATTGGCGGTAGATTTATTGAAAATGCATCCGCGCACACTACCCAGCAAAGTGGAAGTACGCCCAACAATGCCGCCTAAAAAATAACTAGTTTTTCACTATTTTTTTAGTAGCTAAAAGCACATTATCGGAATAAAAGCGGGCAACATATATGCCCGTTTTTAGATTTTCGAGGTTGAATTGTTTGTGGCTTTGGTTTGAAACTGATATCGATTTTAACCTTTTTCCATCAACACCAATAATATCAATTTTTAAAGTTTGCCTGTTGCTGTTTTCAAACTTAAAATTAATTATGCTATTCGTTGGATTGGGATACATTGAAATACTCAATCTGTTTTCTGTGCTTGTAATGCCTTGAACACCCAACGTAGAATAATTAATCGTCCAAGTTACGGTATTAATGTGCAAGCTTTCGTGGTTATCAATTTTTAAGAACGACGATGCATCATGCACTACAGCAGCAAGTGTATTCTCCCCTTCAACCAAATCGGTTTCTTCGATGGAAACATCATCAAGATTATTAGCAAAATTCGTTGCATTTAAAGTCCATTCTATTTCTAAAGTATTCGGGATGGTCTTTATTAAATTCAACTGAAAATCCAACGGAAAACTGGAGCCTTCAACCGTATTGGAAACTGGAGCATACATTTCAATGGGAGAAATTAAATCGTGTATTTTTTCAACGATACCCTCTGTACAAACCGAGCAAAAAGGTTTGTATAAAACCTCCATTTTGCATTGCCCATTTCTGGGTTTGTACCATGTGGACGGAACACCGGAAGCCCCATAGGCGTGAATACCAATACCATTTATACCCATCCAGTTTTTCCATTTAACCCAATTGGAATTCGATTCTTGTGTCATGTTAATGCCTTCTGAATAATACTCCGCGGGCAATAGGTATTCATCCTTTAAATAAAACATAGAATGTCCCAATTCATGCAATGCCAGTTCGTTGGCATCGGCACTGGCTGCAGCAATGGGGAACTCGCCCCCCGTGCCACCATAATAAGGTGTGTTTACCAAAATCAAGGCTTGGTCGTAGGTTGGAAAATTATCTGCCAACACAGAACGGATTTTCACCTCGGCACTTGCGGCATCAACATAATCTATGCCGTAATACAAATAGCGGTGGTAACCAAAAGCATCAAAAGTGGCATTAAAATAGGTGTCTACAAATTCTGGTGTACTCCCAGACTCATCAACATCGATGGCAGTTGCGGGATGATCGGCTCCACTTTCATTGGAAGGTACTTTTATGGCATACACATTAAAATAATTGGCGTATTCCTTAAACGGACTTTGATTGAACATGGCATTGCTGAATACCGTAACATCATCAATAAAATCATCAAATTCCGAAGCTTGATAGCCTTCGCTTAACACCACTAAATTGATTCGATTTTCGTTAGCTCCTGAAACTTTTATGGGCTCAACTTCAAATATTTGAGCAAATAAAGAAAAGCTCGTCAAAAAGCATATCAATCCCAATAACTGCTGTTTCATTCTTGGTCGATTTTGGTTTGGATTAACATTTTATCCTCTGAAAAATGCTTTATTGAAATCGTTCGTGCATCCGGATGAAGCTGCATCCGAACTGAAAACAACGCTTCACCCAAATCTAAGGTTTTGGTCTGAAAGCCTTTTGATTCATCAACAAATTCCAAAGTCTTATTTAAAGGATTTTTAATAATCATATTGCTTAAAACCCTATTCTGTTTATCCAATTGAGCAACTTCCAAATCGCCTTCCTGCCCAGCTATATCAAAATGCTTTTTTAAACGGCCTTGGCGCAGCACATGGTCTAGGTATTCAACCTCCCTTTTTCCATCTGCGAGTTTATTCACTTTATAATTTAAAAAAATAATGCTATTGCTCTTTTCGAGGCCAGCAGAAGAATTCATAACCTGCTTTTTTCCCGCACAAGATAGAGAGAACAAAAAAAGTAAACTGAAACACGAAACGGTTATTAAGATTTTATGATTTAGAATAAATGTCAAAACAGACTCAAGGTTTCTACAAAATTAATGATTAAAACCTTGAATCTGTTTAAAAAAGCCTATTTTGAAAACGACCCGTGCCGTTTAACGATAAACTACTTACTATTTTACTTCTATCCGAACGCCTTCACTATGGCTGCTAAACTCGGGCGCATACATGCTTTGTATGGTGGTGATGCCGTTGCTCATGCTTCCAGCGTTGTTCACCCGCAAATCGTATTCAAAAACGTAAACGCCTTTTGGTAAATAATCGAAAAAGAAATTGGTGCTGGCGTCTTTGGTGCTTTCGTAATAGCCCAAACCATCCTGCCATTTGTATTGACTAATCACGTTTACGGGCTCTAATCCGGCGGCTCGCATATCTTTCATGTGGATAAACTCCATAGCTCTATCGCTACGCAGTTCGATACGAACACGGACCAAATCGCCGACTTTTAAATTTGTGTTTTCTGTGATTTCTGAAATTTCCTCGCCCGTATCGGTGTTCTTTTTCAAAAAAAGTTTTTTATTCAATTTCAAAGGGGTTTCCGCCGAAGAAATTTTATCCAAATCTTCAAAATACTGCCAATACAGAGCACCCCAAGCGATGCCTTTATCTTTCTTCGAAATTTTAACCTTGGCCATTTCGGGTTTTATCTCCCCTGCATTCCATGAGGTTTTAAAGTAGCCTGTTCCCGCTTCTGCTTTTACATTTTCAAGTTTATTAGGCTCAATGTTCTGATTACCCACTAAAACCTCAACAACATCAGTTACACTTCCACTCCGCTCAGTGCTGGCCTCCAACCAATTACTACCCTGAAGCAACAGAACATAAACCGCTTCAGTCGTGGCTTTCGTGGTTTTCCAGCGGTTGGTCTGTTTGTTTTTTAGCAACCAGATTTTTAGGTTGTCCAAGGCTTCAAGATTCTTCGCTTCGTCTTGAACAACATTCCCGGCTTCCGAAAAGACTTCAACCATCAACGCCTGGGTTTCAATTGGGGCTTGGTACCAAAACCACGAATTGGCATTGCTTTTCCAGTACATGCCCAATTCCTGGGAAGTGATACTGGTTTCCAACAACGAATTTAAAATTTTGGAAGTTGTTTTTTTATCCTTATTTCGATATGAAACTAAAGCCATCAAACCTTTGGCATACAACGGACGTTTTAACCAGTATTTTTGAATTTGGGTTTGGTAATACGCCATGATTTCCTCCACTTCCTTCGATTTTTTTGCCTCCGGAAAAAAGCTGCGCATGTACAAATAATGTAGTTGGGTGTAGCTTAAATGGTCTTCTTTTAAATCGACTTTAGCATCGTATTTTCTGATGTCTTTATACTCTTTTATGAATTGAGCATCGAGGTAATTGATGGCTTTTTCAATCATAGATTCTTCGTCGGAGCCTGTCCTGAGCGCAGTCGAAGGGCTCGACGTGACACCGAGTTTAGAAAGATGCCCAAAACCTGCAATAATATGTTGGGTAATGTATCGGTTTTCGTAGCCCCCATTGAACCACGCCCAGGCGCCCGACGGCATTTGGTTGTTTTTCAATTTTCGGATGGCCGATTGCAATTCGTTGTTCATTTTGTTTAAATCGAACAACAGGGCGATGCGTTTTTTCTGCTCGGTTTCACTTTGGGCATCGCGCAACCAAGGGGTTTCTTGAATGAGAATGGACTTCAATTCTTCATTTTTTTCAAGATTAGAAATTAGTGCATCTTGAGATTTCCATTGGTTGAAAACTTCCTGAATCCTCGGATTGGAATTAGCAATATGGCTCGCCAAAGCGTTAGCATAATAACGGCTGAAAGTTTGCTCATTGCACTCATAAGGATATTCCATCAAATAAGGCAAGGCCTGCACAGCATACCACGCCGGATTGGAGGTCATTTCCAAAGTCAACTGATGGTGGCTGAGCGTAGTCGAAGCCACGTTCATCAATTTATCCAAAACAAAGGTTCGGGTTTCGTTGCTCTTTACCCAAATAGGCAGGGTTTCGGTCACCAACATGCGGTTGCTTAAAACGGGCAGGGCGTTTTGTTCACCATCGCTAAAATTGCCTGCTTTGGCCAGTATTTTGTACTGTACGGCATCGATATTTTCGGGAATGGTTAAACTCCATGATACTTGGGTGTTGCCATTGGATGAAACTGAAAACGTCTCGACTCCGCTCGACGTGACAAGCCTTTCATTAATTTCCTCACCTGAAATCGCATCGGTTAAAATAATCTTGGCTTGCCCCGATAATGGTTTATCGGTGAGGTTGGCAATTTTTGTACTGATGGTGATTTGGTCCCCGTGGCGTAAAAAACGGGGTGCATTGGGGATGACCATCAACTCTTTTTGGGTTACGGTTTCCAATTGGGTTACCGCACTTTCCAAAGTTTTGGTGTGCGCCAACAATTGCAATTTCCATTGGGTTAAAGCCTCTGGGGTTTTAAAACTGAAACTGACATTTCCCGCTTCATCGGTTTGTAACTGCGGAAAGAAAAAGGCGGTTTCTTGTAATTTTTTACGGATTTGGATATTGTCGAAGTTTGGTTTTTCCATTCCTTCCTCAGGAGATGCCGGAGGAGGTAGCGTAGCCCCAGTAAAATCCTTTTTCTCTTGTATTCCGTAGCCAACAGTCACGACTTCATCCAAAGCAGAAAATGCGACTGTTTCTTCTTCTACTGCATCTTCAACAATTTGTACTCCAGCCGCTCTTCCGCTTAATGTATTAGACACACTTGAAACACCACGAATCATAATATTTCGGTTTCCAAAACTAAACCCAAACCAATTCAGTTGGTCGTAGTGTTGCTGCGGATAACTTATGCGCATAGAATTGTTATACACCCTAAAATTTTGTGTACCGAAACTGCGGTTGGCCTGACTGTAGCTACTGGCATGATATGTTGGCTTCTGTATGGGGTTGAAATTCCAAATATGTGTTTTAAACTGGTCTAACGACGCATCGTACATACTGGCCAACAGCTCGGCACTAACTTTTTCACCTTGAGGACCTTTAATTTTAAACTGCCATGTTTCATCTGTACCGGGCTGCAATTTGTCTCTAAAAGTGAGCGTTTCAATTTCTAAATCGGTTTTTGGATACGGCACTGAAATATGTTCAGTACCCGACTGAAAGCTATTGAAAGCCGCAAAACTGTAATGCACCACAAATCCGCCCAAATCGGTTTTTTCAACAGGAATTTTGATTGTTTTTTTATTGTTACTTAAAGTAACCATTTCTGTCTTTTCGGTTTTCTCATCTTTTTCAATAGAAATGGTTACCGAAACATTTTGAGCTGCAGAACCCATGGTTATTTCTGCCACATCTCCAATTTGATATGTTTCTTTATCAGTACTGATACTGAACAATTGGTTATCAGCCAAAGTGTCATCATCGTCACTGAAAACAGTCGTTTTAGCTTGGTCTTTTACCAACTGGCCGAATCTATCTTTACTTTCCAGTTCAATAATATACTGCCCCGAAGCCCATTTTTTAATTTTTCCGAGATTAAGTTCTTTTGAGGTTTCGGTGTTAAAACTTTTCTCAAAAACCAAATCACCCTTTTCCCAATTTTCGGATTGATGCTCATTGGCATAAGCTTCGTGAGGGAATAATTTTTTGAATTCGTCTTTTGAAAGCATTTTATAATCCGGAGCCGGCCACGGTCGCGGACGCAGCACCGTATTTGGAGCTTTCAGTTTATAAACCTTTACACTGCCCTTGGCAGGAACAAACTCGCCGTTTAGGTTTTGGGTTTCAATCTTTATACGGTAATCTTTATTAGTTTTATCCAAAAGATTTGACACCTCCATTTTGGCCAACAACGCATGGTATCCCACATTGACTATAGTTGTGGCGCTTCGTGTTTCGCCGTTTAAATCGGTAACATCGGCTGTAATTTCATAATTAAAAACTGGCAAACTGCTTTTATCGACACTGGTATCAGGCAGGGCTTTAAACGTAATTTCAAACTCCCCTTTTTCGTTCGTTATACTTTCACCCTGCGTGATTTCCTGTGGTTCGCTGTTAAACCAAGGGTGATACCAAAAATACCAACGTGGATATTGCACCTTTCGGTGAACGCGATACACCACCTTGGCGTCGGTAATGTTGCTGCCCGCATAGGCCAAGGCCGTGCCTTTTACCGCTATGGAATCATTTATTTTATAAGTTTCGGTGACGGGCTTAAATTGGGTTTTGAATTTGGGGCGCTTGTATTCTTCCACCGAAAAATAATGCTTAGTATAAAAATCTTCTTTCACGCCGTCGAACTCAATGTAGTATTCGCCATTCAACCCATTGTTGGGTAGAATAAATTCGACCGAAACCGAACCAAACTCGTTGGTCTTTAATTCCAATTCCTTTATTTCCTCGTCATTAACGTTATACAGTGTAACATACACCAATTCGTTGGGCACCACCTGCGATTTTCCATTTACCACTTCCATGGCAATACCCTTGAAATACACGGTTTGCCCAGGCCTGTAAATGCTTCTGTCTGTAAAAACAAAAGCTTTATATGTATCTTCATCCTGATCTCTGTTGTAAAATGAACTCACATAATAATCGCCAAAATAAGCAGTATCATTACCTTGGCTTACCTTAGCCATAACATTTCGGTAGCGGTCGCTCGATTTTCTTATTTTAATTTGTCCGTTAGCATCGGGAGAGTGACTTTCTTTGATAGTACGATTATTGTTATTTTCATTAAAAGTCAACTCAACTTTGGCGTTTAGCACGGGTGCGCCCGTATTTCTGTCTATCACCTGAAATATTTTATGCTGTGGCGTTTCGGTTTCTACCAAAGCCAAATTAGTGACTTGAATATTTGCAAAACCTAACACGTCATCCTCGCCTTTAACGGTGGCCAAAACAATGTACCTGCCGTTGTTAAGTTTCGGGATTAAAACCTCGGTGGTGTGGATTTGGTAATCGCCTTCTTTTTTCAGTTGGCTTTCCCAAGATTCAGCTGCTTCGAGTTTTTTAATGAATTTAAGCTGCTCGTCCTTTCTGTATGTTTTACCGAATTTTCTAAATTCACTTTCAGAAATTGGGAAAATTTTAAACTGAAGGGCCTCCAAATTTTTATAGCGTACCAGCACTTTGGATGGTGATTGAATGGGCAGAAAATCTTCGGCTGTAATTTGAAGCGTAGTATATTCAATTTGCGATTTTAGGGTTTTGCACTTTTCGGCCGCTATGCTTTTTGGAAATTTGGAAATGATGCTGTTGCATAATTCCAGGGCTTCCTTCGCCTTCCAACGGTAACTATCGGTATTAGCCTCACCTGCCTTTGGTTGGTATTTTTGGCTCTGCTGAAAATAAATGGATGCGATTTCAAAATCGTACAGACCAGAAGCTTCGTGGGGTTTAAAACGTTCACTTTCCTTTTTTAAAGCGGCGAGCAGCAGGTCTTCTTTATCGCTAAAAGTAGCGTGTTGGTTTACAAACTTCAACCTTTCAATATCCACATCGGCCAATGCCAGCGCAGCTTTATCCTTTAAATGAAACTGGATTACATCCTGAAAAATTTTCAGCGCATTAAGCTGCAGCGAGGTGGAATCTTTCGAGTTTATTTCCAATTCTGAAAAAGCTCGGGCATCGCCCAAAAAATCCGGATTATCAATTTCAAACCTGTATGCCGGTTTGGTGATGTGGCTTTCATTGGTTTTATAAAAATCAAGGGCTTGGTGGTTTAAAAAATCGAACAGCGTGGGCCTAAACGTTTTCGAACCTTTCGCTTCTTCCAATAAAACACTGTATTTTTTAAGCGGTTCCTGTTGCAACATCAACCCGTTTTTCAGTGAATTTTGAAAATGAAGATGGATTTCATCAAAAAGGGTTTGCAAATCCCATGTTCTAAAATCATCAACAGAAACCTTCTCGGCAGTTTTGGTTCGGTTATAAAACTGATACCTGTTCTGGTTAAAGTATTGCCAAAACATATTGGCCAATACGCTTTCTAAAATATGTTTTGTGGGGAATTCGCTGTTTTCAATCTGTTTTCTAAAATCATTAACGATGTTCAATTGTGCATCTTCTTCCAAAACCAGGGCAAATTTACTTTTAAATAGCATGGTTTTTATTTGCTGTGGCGCATTGCCTTCCTTGGTGGCTTTTTCAAAAATCTCATCAACCACTTTTAAAGCCGATTTTGGCAAACCTTCAGCTTCCAACTGTTCCACTTTGGCCCACAAATGGTTATAGTCGTTGGTTTGTGCAGTTAAAAAATGAGCGAAAAACAATATCATAAATAAGGGTAGTAAACGTTTCATGTATTACAGATTTAATGGGTTTTCCGCATTTTCACCTACGGAAATCAATCCATGTTTGCATTAAAATTAGTTTCAAAAGCTGTACCAAACCAACGGCCTTTGAGCCAATCGCACTTTTTGCTGAGGGAATTTAGCTATTTTTTGAGTGAAGCCGAAATCGACAGGATTAAATTATTATCACGAATATGATTATTTTTATGCTTAGCCACCCAAATACCAATGATTAAAAACTAACTTTGATTTTTCAACTGAAAACCATGATGAACAAGCTTTTATTCTTACTGTTATTTCCGTTTTGTGTATTCGGACAATCCAGTTTGGAGACTGTGCCATTACTTTTTGAAAAGCAGCAATTTGAATTGGCGGAAAAGCAGCTCGTTCAAATTTTAAAATCTCAGCCCCAAAATTTAATAGCCATAGAGTTGTTGGGGGATGCCTACAGCCACCAAAAAAAATGGGATGCCGCCATAAACCAATACAGCAAGTTACTTGAAGTCGATGCCAAAAATGCCAACTACCACTATAAATATGGCGGTGTTTTGGGCATGAAAGCTCGTGAAAACAAAATGAAAGCCATCGGTTTTATTGGTGATGTAAAAAGCGCTTTTTTAAAAGCTGCCGAATTGGACAAAAACCATATCGGTGCGCGTTGGGCCTTGGTAGAACTCTATATGCAACTTCCCGGAATTATTGGCGGAAGCAAAAGCAAAGCGCTAAAGTTTGCTAACGAGTTGGAAGCCTTATCAAAAGTTGATGGACACTTGGCCAAAGGCTATATTTATGATTATGATAACGAGCCCGAACTTGCTGAAAAACATTATAAAATAGCCGTAAATACAGGGGGGTCTTTGGTGTGTTACGATAAACTTACCCAGTTTTATCTATCACAAAAAGAACCCGAAAAGGCCATTGCCAATTTAAATGAAGCTTATAAAAAACACAAAAAGGAAGATTTATTGCAACAAATTGAAGCCATAGAAGAAAAACTTCAGTAAAATTTTAGCGCATTCGGATAAGCCCCAAAAACAATCAATCCTTATATTTACGGCACACAAAAAAAACTATGAACGTACATTTTATAGCTATTGGCGGCGCGGCCATGCACAACTTGGCCCTCGCTTTACACAACAAAGGATACCAAGTAACCGGTAGTGACGATACTATTTTTGAACCCTCAAAATCCCGATTGGAAGCCCAAGGGCTTTTACCCAAATCTTTTGGTTGGTTTCCCGAAAAAATCACCCAAAATTTAGATGCCATTGTCTTGGGGATGCATGCCAAAGCCGACAATCCGGAGTTATTGAAAGCCCAGGAATTGGGACTTAAAATTTACTCGTATCCTGAATTTTTGTACGAACAATCAAAAGAAAAAACCCGTGTGGTTATTGGTGGAAGCCACGGCAAAACGACTATTACTTCCATGATTTTGCACGTGATGCACTATCACGACCGCGATGTGGATTACATGGTAGGTGCCCAGTTGGAAGGCTTTGATGTGATGGTAAAACTCACCGAGCATAACGATTTTATGGTTTTGGAAGGCGACGAATATTTAAGTTCACCCATAGACAGACGACCGAAATTCCATCTCTACAAACCCAATATTGCGTTGCTTAGCGGCATTGCTTGGGATCACATTAACGTGTTCCCCACATACGAAAACTATGTAGAGCAGTTCAGTATTTTTGTCGATTCGATTGTTAGTGGCGGCAGTATCAATTACAATGAAGAAGACCCTGAAGTAAAACGCGTAGTGGAAGCCAGTGAAAATACCATTAGAAAAATACCATACCACACGCCCGAATATGCCGTTGAAAACGGCGAAACCCTTTTGGAAACCCCCGAAGGCCCTTTGCCTATCGAAATTTTTGGCAAGCATAACCTCAACAACCTAGCCGGCGCCAAATGGATTTGCCAGCACATGGGCATTGATGAGGACGATTTTTACGAAGCCATTGCCTCCTTTAAAGGTGCCAGCAAACGCTTGGAAAAAATTGCCGAAAGCAAAAACAGTGTTGCCTACAAAGATTTTGCCCATTCGCCCAGCAAAGTGGAAGCGACCACAAAAGCTGTAAAGGAGCAGTACAAAAACCGAACCTTAGTTGCTTGTTTAGAACTCCACACTTACAGCAGCCTAAATGCCGAATTTTTAAAAGAATATAAAGGCGCACTAGATGCTGCCGACGTGGCTGTGGTATTTTACAGTCCGCATGCCGTTGAGATTAAAAAACTTGAAAAAGTAACACACGAACAAATTGCCGATGCGTTTCAGCGAGACGATTTAATCATTTATACCAATCCGGACGATTTTAAGAATTTCCTTTTTGAACAGAATTTCGACAATAAAGCTTTATTGCTAATGAGTTCGGGCAATTATGGCGGTTTGGATTTTGATGAGGTTAAAGGATTGATTAAGTAGAATAGTCATTGCGAGGAATGAAACGACGTGGCAATCTTTCCAATTGAAAGAAAAAAATCAACAGATTACTTCAATTTAGCCTGTCTTGAGCGACAGTCGAAAAGGTTCGTAATCACGATTGTTTTGGAGCATTTAAGCTTCCCGCAAAATCTTTTCCATTTTCCTGCCCTTTGCTAATTCATCCACTAGCTTGTCCAAATACCGTACGTTTCGGGTCAGTTCGTTTTCAATCTCCTCAATACGGTAACCACAAATGGTTCCCGTAATTAAATGGGCACGGGAGTTTAGTTTGGCTTTTTCAAAAAAGGTTTCAAAAGTCACTTTTTCATCAATGAGTTCCTTTATTTTTTTATCGTTAAACCCAGTAAGCCATTCAACAACTTGGTGTAATTCTTCTTTTGTCCTGCCCTTTTTTTCAACTTTTGCAACGTAATGTGGGTAAACCGATGAAAAGGTCATTTTTGCTATTCGTGCGTTGTGTTCGGGTGTTGGTTTCATGTTATTTTAATTTATCCTTAAAAAAAGCAATAGTTCTCTCCCATGCTAAATTCGCCGCTTTTGCGTCATATCTTGGGGTGGTGTTATTATGAAAACCGTGGTTAACGCCTTCGTAAAAATGGGCGGTATATTCAATATTATTTTCTTTTAATGCTGCCTCATAATCTGGCCAGCCGGCATTTACCCGTTGGTCCAACTCGGCAAATTGCAACATAAGTGGTGCTTTTATTTGTGCGGCTTCTTCCGCCGAAGGTTGTCCGCCATAAAACGGAACAGCTGCTTTTAAATCTGGGACTTTTACCGCTATCATATTCGAAATCCACCCTCCAAAACAAAAGCCCACTACTCCAATATTTCCATCGCAGTCTTCATGGTTTTTTAAATATTCGAAGGCCGCAATAAAATCTTCAAGCATGTCATTGCGGTCGCGTTGGCGTTGTAAAGCCCTGCCATCGTCGTCATTCCCCGGATAACCCCCAAGGGGCGTTAAAGCATCGGGAGCCAAAGAAATAAAACCTTCCAAAGCCGTGCGCCTGCCCACATCTTCAATATAAGGATTTAAACCGCGGTTTTCGTGCACCACCAAAACTCCCGGCAGTTTCCCTTTGGTATCCTTCGGTTTAGATAATAGCCCTTTTATGTTTCCACCTCCTTTGGGTGAATTATAAGTGATGTATTCTGACACCAACCGTGGATCATCAGGTTTTACCAAAAGCGTATCCAAATAATTGGGCGTTATAAAGCTGAGCAGTGATGACACCGTAACACCGCCAATGGCATACAACGATAGTTTTTCAACAAACTTTCGGCGGTCTATTTTATTGTGGGCGTAATCATCGTACAAATCGAACACCTCTTGGCTAATGTCTTCTTTTTTCAGTGGTTTCATCTGTTAATATTTATTGTTTTTTAATGGTCAGATGCAATGCCCCGTTATCATGTCCGGTTGGTTTGCAACTTTTTGTTAATGGGCATTTCATAATTTTGGTTTTTATTGCTACTGTAATTTACAATATTTATCTTTAGTGCGTGACAGAAAAAAAGCCATCCTTTTCAATAAAAAACTGGAGCCAAGACGACCAGCCCCGCGAAAAACTGCTCTACAAAGGCCGAGCGGCTTTGAGTGATGCCGAGTTGGTGGCTATTTTAATCGGCTCGGGCAATAGGGACGAAAGTGCTGTAGCCTTGTGCAAGCGAATTTTATCAACCGTTGACAACAATTTGAGCCAGTTGGGAAAACTGTCCATCAAGCAACTTATGGATTTTAAAGGTATTGGTGAAGCCAAAGCCATAACCATTGCAGCTGCTTTGGAATTAGGGCGACGAAGGCGTGGCGAAGAAGCCCTTCAAAAGAAAAAAATAACCTCTAGTACCGATGTTTTTGAACTCTTACAACCCATAATTGGTGAATTGGAACATGAAGAATTTTGGATTGTCTATTTGAACAATTCCAACAAAGTGATTCAAAAAAACCAATTGAGCAAAGGCGGGATGACGGGCACTTTGGTAGATGTACGATTGGTGATGAAAAATGCCTTGGAAGTTGGTGCCACAGGCTTGATTTTGGCACACAACCACCCATCGGGGACTTTAAAACCGAGCGAGGCCGACAAAGAAATCACCCAAAAATTGAAACTGGCCGCACAAAGTTTAGACATAAAAGTTTTGGACCATTTAGTTGTTACCGAAAAAGCCTATTTTAGTTTTGCCGATGATGGGATTTTGTAAAATCAAATTTCAAAAAACGGCACTAAAAACTGAAAACTGTCCACAAAATCGATGTTACTAGTTTACACCCATAAAATATCGCCCCGTTTAAAATATGTGTTCAGGCACATTTGTAAACGTATTTTGGGTATCGAGGTGAACTTCACCACCCAAATTGAGGCTTTTATTGCCCACGACAGCCTAAAAATGTCGTACACCGCAAAACAGTTGGGGAATGAGTTTTTTGTAAAAAGTCACGATATTTTATTTGAGCAGGGCATTAACGATATAGAAATCCATATCCATGACTGGGAAAACACCAAATGCTTCTTTTACGTGGGTGAAAAGAGCACCATCCCGTTCGATATTTTTTCGGCTTCATTTTACTTGCTATCCCGTTACGAAGAGTACCTGCCGCACATGAAGGATGAATACGGGCGTTTCACGGCAACCGAAAGTTTGGCTTTCAAAGAAGGTTTTTTACATCAGCCCGTTGTGGATATTTGGGCATATAAATTCAAAGCAGCACTGCAAAAACAGTTTCCGGATTTTGAATTCCCTACAAAGGCTTACAGCATAAAACCCATCATTGATGTGCCCAGTGCCTACAAATACAAACTGAAAGGCATTATGCGCACTTGGGGAGGCACCATAAAGGATATTTTAAGCCTAAGATTAAAAAACATTTATATCAGGTTGTTGGTGTTGGCTGGGTTTCAGCACGACCCTTACGATACCTTTAAATACATCATCAACAGGCAGAAAAACAGTCCGTTTAAATTTTTGTTCTTCTTTTTAATTGGCGATTACACCACTTACGACAAAGGTATTAACCCCAATAAGAAAGAATACGTTTCACTGATAAAACATGTTGGCGACTATGGCTCGGTAGGGCTCAAAGTTTCCTTTTTCGCCATTGAAAACCTTTCTATACTAAAGAAAGAAAAATTAAGAATGGAAGAAATTATCAACACGAGCTTAAATGCTTCCCGCCAGTCGTTTTCAAAACTTAATTTACCCGAATCGTACAGAAACCTCATCTCGCTGGAAATCAAGGAAGATTATACCATGGGTTATGTGGGCCACATTGGTTTCAGGGCCGGATCGTGTACGCCTTTTTTATTCTATGATTTGGACTATGAAGTGCAAACACCTTTAAAAATAGTACCCTACCACGTAATGGACTATGCCCTTTTAAAGCACCGCTCGTTGTTAGACAAAAGACAGGCTTTAAGCAACATCATTAACGAAGTGAAGCAAGTAAACGGCCTTTTTGTGCCCATATTTCACAATTACACCTTCAGCGACCACAACCGTTGGAGCGGATTCAAGGAATTGTTTAACATCATACTGGATTCACCAAATGAAAACTAACGGTATAACAGACATCTTTTTCGACTTGGACCATACGCTGTGGGATTTCGATAAAAATTCGGCCTTAACGTTTAGAAAGATTTTTGAAATCAACAAACTCAATCTGGATGTCGATGCCTTTTTATTGCATTACGAACCCATCAACATAAAATATTGGAAACTTTACCGCGAGGAACAAATTGAAAAAGAAGCCCTGCGCTTTTCCCGTTTAAACGACACGTTTTTGGCCGTTGGATTTTCTGCGGAAGAGGAACTCATCCATAAATTATCGAACGATTATATTACGCATTTAACAAGCTTCAACTATTTGTTTGAAAACACTTTTGAAATCTTGGATTACCTCAGCACAAAGTACCGTTTGCATATTATAACCAATGGGTTTGACGAAGTACAGAACACCAAACTAAATAAATCTAAAATCCATACCTATTTTAAAACCGTTACCAACTCAGAAAATGCCGGAGTAAAAAAGCCCAATCCTAAAATTTTCAACTACGCACTGCAATTGGCACAAACCACTGCACAAAACAGCATTATGGTTGGCGACAATTACGAGGCCGATATTTTGGGCGCCAAAAACATTGGCATGGACGTGGTACATTTTGATTTGGGCAACCATTGCCCGACACAAAATGACGTTAAAAAAATCAATAACCTCATACAATTAAAGAAATATTTGTAAGTTGTACTTTTAAAACGTTTACACATCAAATGAGCACCAAATTTTATACATTTTTAGTGGCCTGCTTCGTGGCCACAACAGTATTTTCGCAAGCTTCACTTAACGCATACAAATATGTTATTGTACCTAACAAGTACGATTTTTTAAAGGAAAAGAACCAATATCAACTCAATGCCCTAACCAAATTTTTATTTGAAAAGTATGGCTTTGAGGCTTTAATGGAAGGTTCCGATTACCCTGAAGATTTAGCCGTAAATCGTTGTTTGGCTTTAAATGCGGATGTTTTAAAAGATTCCGGATTGTTCAAAACAAAACTCACTGTTGAACTTAAAGACTGTAACGGAAAAACTGTTTTTACTTCGAAAGTGGGCGAAAGCCGGGAGAAGGATTTTAAAAGTGCATTCAACTTGGCATTAAGGGACGCTTTTGAGTCGGTTAAAGCCCTGGAATACAAATATGAGCCCAACGAAAATAATGTGGCTACCGTAGCCGTAAATACCACTGCAAAAAATGAAACGGCTTCAGAAATTGCGCAACTCAAACAAGAAATTGAAAATTTAAAAAAGGAAAAAGAGGCTAAAACTGAAAAAACTGAAACTCTTGACGAAACTCCGAAAGCTGAAACTCCCGTAGTAAAAGTTCCAAACGTGAAACCTGAAGCAACCTCAAACGGTCCAATAGTTTTATACGCCCAAGAAATTGAAAACGGTTTTCAGTTGGTAGACCGAACTCCGAAAGTGGTTTATAAAATTAAAAAAACAGGACGCGAAAATTTATTTTTGGTTGAAGGTGAAGATGCCGTGATTTATAAATCGGGCGACAATTGGGTCTACGAATACAATACCGACGAAGGCGTAAAACAGCAGGAATTAAACATTAAGTTTTAGTCGCTCAATTTACTTTGCATCCTCGTTCTTATCAACAGATTTTGTTAAGGCAGAAGAAATAATTCCGGTTGGAATGGCCACAATCCCCAAACCAATCATCAGGATAAAAAAGGTAAACACTTTTCCGCCCACGGTTATCGGGTAAACGTCCCCATAGCCCACAGTGGTCAATGTAATAACGGCCCACCACAAACTATCAAAAATAGACGAAAAATGCTCGGGCTGGGCTTCATTTTCAAAATAGTAAATACCAACAGCCGAAAAGTATATCAAAATCAGGGTGATGAATATAAAAAGTAAAATCTCCTCTTTGGCCGATTTGATGGCACGTGTAAAATGGCCCATCGCGTTGTTATAACGTACCAACTTCAATATTCTGAATAAACGTAAAAAACGTAACGCACGTAGCGACCTTAAATCTAAACCAAACGATAAATAAAAAGGCAAAATAGCCAACAGGTCGATGATGCCGAAAAAGCTAAAAATAAACTTGGGTTTGCTATCGGCCACATAAATTCTCAGCACGTATTCCAATGTAAAAACGATAACGCTGAACCACTCAATAGCCCTGAGCAGCATTCGGGTTTGTGGCTTTAAGTCAGGAATGGTTTCAACGGAAAACGTAACAATGGAAAGCAGAATTAAACCTTGAATAAAAAAAGCAAAATATCTACTTTTTTTGTTATCATTAATTTCAACTATGCTTTTTAGGTACTGCTTCAAAACACATTTGTTTTAGGCATTGAGCATTTTCCAAAGTCTGTCTTTTAATTCTGTAATACCTTTTTGGGCCACCGATGAAATAAACAAATATGGAATGGGCAATGCGGTGTCCAATTCTGTTTTAAGTTCAGCCTTTAGCTCCTCGTCCAGCATATCACTTTTCGAAATGGCGATAAGACGTTCTTTGTCCAACATTTCTGGATTGTAGCGGCGTAATTCATCCAACAAAATATCATATTGTTTTTTAATGTCGTCTGCATCCGCAGGAATTAAAAACAGTAAGATAGAATTCCTTTCAATATGGCGCAAAAAGTAATGCCCAAGTCCTTTTCCTTCGGCGGCACCCTCAATAATCCCAGGAATATCGGCCATTACAAAAGTTTGATAATCGCGGTATTCTACGATGCCTAAATTGGGCTTAAGGGTGGTAAACTCGTAATCGGCAATTTTAGGTTTTGCAGAAGTGACCACAGAAAGTAGCGTCGATTTTCCTGCGTTTGGAAACCCAACCAGACCGACATCGGCCAGCACTTTGAGTTCCATGGTCACGTACTTTTCTTCCATGGGCAAACCAGGTTGCGCGTAACGTGGCGTTTGGTTGGTAGAGCTTTTAAAATGCCAGTTCCCCAACCCGCCTTTACCGCCTTCGGCCAAAACTTTTTCTTCACCGTTTTCGGTAATTTCGAAAAGAATTTGGTTGGTTTCAGTATCGCGCACTACGGTTCCCAATGGCACATCGATATAGGCGTCTTCACCATCGGCACCAAAGCTTCGGTTGCTACTGCCGTGTTCGCCATGGCCAGCACGAACGTGCTTTTTAAACTTTAAATGAAAAAGTGTCCAAAGGTTAGCGTTACCACGAACAATAACGTGGCCGCCCCGACCTCCATCGCCGCCGTCGGGCCCGCCCTTGGCAATATATTTTTCGCGGTGTAAGTGCGCAGAGCCTTTACCTCCGTTTCCGGAAGCCACATACATTTTTACGTAGTCAACAAAATTTCCTTCAGTCATGATTCTGGCATTCCCGCGAAGGCGGGAATCTTTTTAATTAAATCTCAAACAAAAATGATGAGATTCCCGCTTCCGCGGGAATGACAATTATAAATTATCAATCACCTTGCTCAATCGCTCGGTAATATCTTCTATACTGCCTACGCCGTTAACACCGTAATATTTGCTCTGTGCAGAATAGTAATCCTTTAAAATGGCGGTTTTATCGTAGTATTCCTTAATTCGATTTCTGATGATAGACTCATCGGCATCATCTGCTCTTCCACTGGTTTTTCCTCTTCCAATTAGACGTTTTACCAAAATTTCGTCTTCAACTTCTAAAGCAATCATCGCATTAATTTGCGAATCTTTGCTATCCATCAACTTATCCAAAGCTTCGGCCTGTGCATTGGTACGCGGGAAACCGTCAAAAATAAACCCTTTGGCATCGGTGTTTTTTTCCACTTCGGCATTCAACATATCAATAGTTACTTGGTCTGGAACCAGCTCACCTTTATCGATGTACGATTTGGCCAACATACCCAAAGCGGTTTCGTTTTTTATGTTAAACCTAAAAACATCGCCGGTAGAAATATGCACCAAATTGTACTTTTCCTTTAAAAATTCTGCTTGTGTTCCTTTCCCTGCTCCCGGAGGGCCAAATAATACTAAGTTTGTCATATGTTGTGTTTGTTTAATTTGATACACTTCTGTGAGGTTGCGCCCCAACCCATCGTAGTCTAATCCATAGCCCACAATGAATTTATCGGGAATTTCAATACCCACATAGTGCAGTTTAAAGTCTTTTTTATAGGCTTCGGGCTTGTAAAACAGCGTGGCTATTTTTAACGATTTCACCTTTTCATTTTTGAAAATGCGGTGTACCTCCGCCAGTGTTTTGCCAGAATCGATAATATCTTCTAAAATAATAACGGTACGGCCTGTTAAATCTTGGGTCAACCCAATCAATCTTTGAATATCTTCGGAAGATTTTAAGCCCTCGTAAGATGCCAGTTTTATAAAAGTGACCTCACAGGTTTTCGGGTATTTTTTCACAAAATCGCTTGTTAGCATAAACGACCCATTCAAAATGCCCACAAACACAGGAATTTCGTCGCCCACATCTTCAGCTATCTCATTAGCCATACGTTGCAAGGCCTCATCAATTTGCTGCGCCGAAATAAACGGTTTAAAATATTTGTCGTGTAGCTTGATCACGGTTACTATTTTAGAAAGTGGCAAAGATAATCAATAGATTGACCAATAACCATTTTTTGATTTATGTTTTGGGAACTAATTTAAGATTTAAGTGTATTTTTGCGGAACAATTTCAAGGTTTTAGCTAAATTTTTCTCAAAATGAATTACTTTTCTTCAGATTTTAAACTCGGTATTTTAGGCGGCGGACAACTCGGAAAAATGCTGCTTTACAATACCAGAAAATTTGATATTTACACTTGTGTGTTAGAAGCGAGCGAAGATGCGCCATGTAAAATTGCATGCGATGAATTCCATTTGGGCAATTTAATGGATTTTGATGCCGTTTACAACTTCGGAAAACAAGTAGATGTATTGACTATTGAAATTGAAAACGTAAACGTCGATGCCTTGGAAGCCCTTGAAAAAGAAGGCATAAAAGTATATCCGGCTTCAAAAACATTACGAACCATTCAAAATAAAGCGAAACAAAAGTTGTTTTATGTTGATAACGGTTTGCCAACCGCTCCGTTTTCAAGATTTGCCTACCTTTCGGAAATTGAAGACGCCATTGAAAACGGCGGACTCCAACTGCCCTTCGTTTGGAAGGCGGCTCAATTTGGTTACGACGGTAACGGCGTAAAAGTGGTTCGTCAACTTTCCGATTTGGAAGGTTTGCCAAAAGGCGAATGCATTGCCGAAAACTTGGTGCCTTTTAAAAATGAGTTAGCCGTAATTGTAGCCAGAAATGCTTCGGGCGACATCAAAACCTATCCGGTGGTAGAAATGGAATTCCATCCCGAAGCCAACCAAGTGGAATATGTTATTTGCCCTGCAAGAATCGATAAAACCGTTGCCAAAAAAGCACAAGAAGTAGCTTTAAGTGTTTCAAAAGCGTTCAACCATGTTGGTTTATTGGCTGTTGAAATGTTCCAAACCCAAGACGACCAAATTTTAATCAATGAGGTAGCGCCTCGTCCCCACAATTCGGGTCACCAAACCATTGAGGCGAGCTACACATCGCAGTTTGAGCAGCACATCCGTGCCATTTTAGACTTACCTTTGGGAAGAACCGACAGCAAAGTGGGCGGCGTTATGGTGAATTTAGTGGGCGCCGAAGGCCACACCGGAAACGTGGTTTACCAAAACATTGAAAGCATTATGAAAATGGATGGGGTTACCCCACACATTTATGGAAAAAAACAAACCCGACCGTTCCGTAAAATGGGGCACGTTACCATTGTTGACGAAGATTTGAGCCAAGCCCGTAAAGTGGCCGAAGATGTAAAGAAAACGATAAAGGTGATAAGCACATAAATCACAAAAAACAAACACTAAATTCCAACTACAGAGTTTATTTCTATTTTGATTTTTTGTGTTTTTGGAATTTTAAAAATTTAAATATATGAGTAAAGTAGGAGTTATTATGGGAAGCAAAAGCGATCTTCCCGTTATGCAAGATGCCATAGATATTTTAAAAGGATTTGACATTGAAGTAGAAGTCGATATTGTTTCGGCACACCGTACTCCCGAAAAACTTTTCGATTACGGCAAAAACGCACACAACCGTGGGGTTTCAGTTATTGTTGCTGGCGCTGGTGGTGCAGCCCATTTACCGGGCATGATTGCTTCGTTATCGCCATTGCCCGTTATTGGCGTTCCCGTAAAAAGCAGCAATTCCATCGACGGATGGGATTCTGTATTGTCTATTTTACAAATGCCAGGCGGTGTCCCCGTCGCAACTGTGGCACTTAACGGTGCCAAAAACGCTGGCATTTTAGCCGCTCAAATTATTGGTGCGAGCGACAAATGCGTACTCGATAAAATAGTAGCTTACAAAGAAGGCCTTAAAGTTAAGGTACACGAATCGGCCAAAGACCTTTAGTAGCATGGCAATAAAAAAGCCCCGAACTAAGTTCAGGGCTTTCCAGCTATTAACAAATAATCTCATGAGTTAGTCACTCTTCCTTATTGTCGGCTGCAAAAATATAAAAATTTTATTATGCATACATAGTAAAATTAATTTTTAACACATTCATTACAAAAATGATAAAGAAATCGCTAATTACTCCGTTTAATACTAAATATAACACCGCTCCTTTTTCGAAAATTGAAAATTCAGATTTTCTTCCAACGATAAAAGAAGCCATCAAAATCGCTAAAAACGAAATAGATGCCATTGTAAACAACGCCGAAGCACCCACTTTTGAAAACACGATTGAAGCACTAGATTTTTCGGGGGAGCAATTAGACCGCATTTCGAGTATTTTTTTTAATTTGAATTCTGCCGAAACCAATGAGAAGATTCAAAAAATAGCACAGGAAGTATCGCCTTTACTTTCAGAATTCAGTAATGATATTACATTAAATGAAGACTTGTTCAAGCGTGTTAAAGCCGTTTACGAGCAAAAAGACCAACTTGAATTAAGTATTGAGCAACAAACGCTCCTCGACAAAAAATACAAAAGCTTTTCGCGGAACGGTGCCAATTTGCCCGAAGACAAAAAACTAAAATTACGGGAAATCGATAAAAAATTGAGCCAACTGAAACTGAAGTTTGGCGAGAACGTACTGGCCGAGACCAATAAGTTTGAATTGCACATTACCAATGAAGACGATTTGTCTGGGCTGCCAGAAGGTGCTAAAGAAGCTGCCGCACAAACGGCTGAAGCCAAAGGTAAAGAGGGCTGGTTAATCACACTGGATTACCCCAGCTACATTCCGTTTATGACTTATGCCGATAACCGCGAATTGCGAAAAAAACTGGCCATAGCCTTTGGAGCAAAAGGATTCCATAATGACGAATTAGATAATCAAGAAAATGTATTGAACCTCGCCAAACTACGGCACGAACGCGCCAACTTGTTAGGCTACAAAACCCACGCCCATTTTGTTTTGGAAGAGCGCATGGCAAAAACACCGGAAACCGTTGAAAAATTTTTAAACGAATTATTGGAAAAAGCTAAACCAGCGGCCGAACGGGAATTTAAAAATCTGGAACAATTCGCTAAGGAATTAGACGGCATAGACCAGCTTCAAAAATGGGATGGCGCCTACTATTCTGAAAAGCTAAAACAAAAGCTTTTTGATTTGGATGACGAAAAACTGAAACCCTATTTCAAACTAGAAAATGTCATAAAGGGGGTGTTTACCGTTTCCAACAAACTTTACGGCTTACATTTTGAAGAAATAAACGACATCGACAAATACCACGACGAAGTTTTAACCTATAAAGTAACCGATAGCAACGGTAATTATGTTTCCATTTTATACGCCGATTTTTTCCCAAGACCCGGAAAACGCAACGGTGCTTGGATGACGGTTTACAAACCACAATATGTAAAAGATGGCGAAAATAGTCGTCCGCATATTTCCATAGTTTGCAATTTTACTAAACCGACCAAAACCAAACCGTCGCTTTTAACCTTTAATGAAGTGACGACGCTGTTCCACGAATTTGGGCACGCCCTACACGGTATGCTGGCTAATACCACCTACCCCAGTTTATCGGGCACCAGTGTTTTTTGGGATTTTGTGGAGTTGCCCAGCCAAGTTTTAGAAAATTGGTGCTACGAAAAAGAAGCCTTGGAGTTATTTGCCACACACTACGAAACAGGCGAAGTGATTCCCATGGAACTCATTGAAAAAATAAAAGCCTCAGCCACTTTTCACGAAGGTATGCAAACGCTACGCCAATTAAGTTTTGGCTTGTTGGATATGAGCTGGCACTTCGACTTCGCTCAGAGCAAGCACGATGATGAATCTTTAAAAGCATTTTCGGTAAAAGACTTTGAAAATAAAGCGTTTGAAAGCACCAAATTGTACCCTGATGTGGCCGAAAACTGTATGAGCACCTCGTTTTCGCATATTTTTCAAGGTGGTTATTCATCGGGTTACTACAGTTATAAATGGGCCGAAGTACTCGATGCCGATGCTTTCGAAATGTTTAAGGAAGAAGGTATTTTCAGCGAAACCGTTGCCCGAAAATTTAAGGATAATGTGTTGTCGCAAGGCGGATCAGAAGACCCTATGACGCTTTACAAACGTTTCCGCGGAAAGGAACCCCAACCAGAAGCGCTATTGCGCCGAGCTGGATTGATTGAAAAATAATAAGCCAATGCTAAATTAACGTGAGCTCGATTAATAATCTAAAAACAACGCTTGTATCCTCAATAAAATGGACTATTGTCACCTTGAGCATTGGTTGAAAAAGAAATATATTTCTTTGAAAGCACTTTGCGAAGCAGAACGAAAGGTCTTGAAAAATTAGGATTTTGATTGGGTTTCGACTCCGCTCAACCTGACACGACAGGGTATTAATTTAATGATAATAAGATAATCTAAATAGGTTTTCTACAAAAAAAATTATCCAACTGAAAAACAATGCTTAATTAATCGTATTTAATTTTAAATTAAAGATTTTTAATGTAATTATACATTTTTTCGCGGGTATGTTGGTCGGGCATTTTACCATATCCGGCCATCATATTGTCAACCATATGATGGGGTTTGGAAGTACCCGGAATTACACAATTCACTAATTCATTCGAGAGTATAAATTTTAAAAAGAACTGCCCCCAACTTTTAATGCCAAACTCTTTTGTCCAATCCGGCAAAGTTTTGCCTTTAGTGGCCCTAAACAAATTTCCGCCTTCATAGGGACGATTGATTAAAACCGCGGTACCATTTTGCCTAACGGTTTCGAACAGTGATTTTTCGGCATGCCGAGACATTATAGAATAATTGAATTGCACAAAATCGGGGCGTTCGGATTTGATAACCCGTTCCAAATCGGAATGCGCCGAATTGGTATAGTGGGTAATGCCCCAATATTTAATCTTTCCGCTTTCTTTCCATGCCCGTAATGTTTTCACATGGGTTTTCCAATCGACCAAATTATGGATCTGCATCAAATCCATTTGTTTGCGTTTCATCAGTTCAAACGACGTATTCATTTGGCGTATTCCAGCTTCTTTGCCAGTAGTCCAAACTTTAGTGGCATAAAACAAATCGTTTGAAAAACTTTTACCTTGCGTTAAATCGCCAACCACGTGCTCTGAAATTCCGTACATTGGCGAAGAATCTATCACACGTCCACCCAAGCTGTTCATTTTATGCAATACTTCCGTGAGCACTTTTCGTTCTGCTACCGAATCGCCCACATCAAAAGTTTGCCAAGTGCCCAATCCCACAACAGGCAACCATTGGCTTGAAGAAGGAATTTTTCTTTTCAACATTCCGGTTTCATCGTCGAACCCAGACATCATGGGGAGCAGTAATGCTCCCATCCCGGCAAGGCCTGAAAGTTTTAAAACGTCGCGTCTGTTGTAGTGTGATTTAGACATATTCTAAAATTAATGAAAATATTGAAATATGTAACAAGATTAATATGTAACATTTTTACACTATTTTTGATAACAGAAAACAGCATAAAAATGCCCAACCACCAAATAGACCCCAACAAGTGGATCGATTTATATTCCGACTACTTGTTCAACTACACCATTTCCCGCGTAAGCGATAGAGAAGTTGCGCAAGATTTGGTGCAGGACACCTTTTTGGCTGGACTCAAATCCATGAAAAACTTTAAAGGAGAAGCTAGTGAACGCACTTGGCTCATCTCCATTTTAAAGCGAAAAATTATAGATTATTACCGAAAAATAAATTCTAACAAAGGCCAGGCCGAAGTTAGGATGAACTACAACTCGGGAGATGAAAATGAGGGCGATTGGCTGGAAGAACGCGTTGGCGACCCATTTGACAAAACCGCCCAAGACACCCTTGAAAACGAAGAACTTGGAGATGCCATATACAATTGCTTAGACAAGCTGCCCAAAAAACAAGCCGAGGTTTTTAAAATGAAAACCATTTTGGGTCACGATACAGAGGCAATTTGTAATGAACTGAATATTACACCGTCTAACCTTTGGGTAATCATCCACAGGGCACGTACTGCCTTAGCCGAATGCCTAAAAGAAAATTGGTTTTAATTATGTGTGCAAAATTTAAGGTGTTTATGCCTTGCGAAAAAGTGAATCATGTATGCGACAAAGCACAGTATTGTGAGGCTACATTTTGGGAAAAAATAATACTGAACCTACACCTAGTTTACTGCAGAGCCTGCCGTAAATACACCAAAAACAACAGCAAATTAACCCAAGTTGTAAAACACTCAAAATTAGAATGCTTAGACACAGCCTGTAAAGAAAACATGAAAAGGAAATTAAAAAAGGCCATGGAAGAGCAATCGGTCTAGCCCAACAAAAGTAACAGCGCCAACCATAAAATAGGCAACCCTTCAACCCAAAACGCCGTATAATATTTATTCCTTCCCGTTTTAGAACACAACACAAACCACCCCGTTACAACAGCAACCACCGCCAAAACCACAATCCATAACGTTGCCGTTTCATCTTTCAAAAACTCCATAAAAAACATTACCGTAAGTAAAACCATCCCCAATAGTTTCGTGGCCAAAACTCCAATTTTTTGTGGCACAGTAGAGAGTTTTAAACTGTCGAATGCCAAATCACGAATTTCAAAAGGCAACATCAGTACTATAACAAAAATAAAACGTTGAATAGCGGTAATGATCACATCCCAATTTATTGGATATCCATTGTTTATTAACGGCAAAAACACAGTAACCCCACTCCACACCAAGGCTATTAAATAAATTTTGAGTCCGCTTACACTCCTTAAATTTTGCTGTTGGTCCACAAAAAAATGTTTCGGCAAAAATGGAATGGCATAAAAAAAGGTGATTAGCCCAAAAACGGCAATACACAACAACGTGCTTTGATTTAATTGCCAAGCATAGTAACACATCAACAAAAAACAGAAAAAAGAAAATATTTGGATGGTTTTAAGCCAATTGGCCAAACTTCTGTGATGAAATTTGGCTACACCAAAGTACTTTACAAAGTTATATCCGGTGATTGATGCATAAAATATAAAATATAACACGTTTTCATCGTAAGGGATTTCAAACTCAAAAAGCGTCACCCAAGAGAGTGCATACACTGCCAAAGCCACATGGATGCTGGCATTAATGTAAAAATCGAAAAGTTGCTTAAACACCCTCATTAAACAAAAATAATCAAACTGTTGATAAGAGTTCCTTGCGGTTGAAAACTTTCCATTTTATGCAATAAAAAGCCTTAAATAATGCTTATTTTTGCGAATCATTTTTTGAAAACCTAAAATTCATGAATACTAACGCATTTGCCCTACGTCATATCGGCCCCAGTGAAACCGATCAAAAACAAATGTTGGACGCCCTTGGTCTTGACAGTTTAGACCAATTGATATACGAAACCATTCCGGACGACATTCGCTTAAAAAAGGAGTTGGATTTGGACGAACCCATGACCGAACATGAGTATTTGTTACACATTCATGAGCTTTCAAAAAAGAACAAAGCATACACCACATACATTGGTTTGGGTTACCATCCTACCATTATGCCGGCTGTAATTCAGCGTAACATTCTTGAAAATCCGGGTTGGTACACGGCGTACACGCCCTATCAAGCCGAAATTGCCCAAGGTAGATTGGAAGCCCTTTTAAACTTCCAAACCATGGTGATTGATTTAACGGGAATGGAAATTGCCAACGCTTCGCTTTTAGATGAAGCTACTGCCGCCGCCGAAGCCATGAGCTTACTATTTGCCGTTCGTGAGCGCGACCAGAAAAAAGCGGGCATCAACAAGTTTTTTGTTTCTGAACATATTTTACCTCAAACACTTTCTACTTTACAAACTAGGGCTACCCCTATTGGCGTTGAATTGGTGGTAGGAAAAGAAGATGATTTTGATTTTTCTGAAGAATTTTTCGGAGCCATTTTACAATACCCAGGGAAACACGGACAAATCACCGATATAAAGTCATTTATAAAAAAGGCCAATAATTCACGCATAAAAGTGGCCGTGGCTGCCGATATTTTGAGTTTGGTAAAACTGGAAGCTCCCGGAAAATTCGGTGCCGATGTGGTAGTTGGTACTACGCAACGTTTCGGAATCCCAATGGGCTACGGTGGGCCACATGCAGCCTATTTTGCCACCAAGGAAGCTTACAAACGTGACCTCCCCGGGCGTATTATTGGCGTAACCAAAGATATGGATGGCAACCGTGCTTTGCGTATGGCGCTACAAACCCGAGAGCAGCACATTAAACGGGATAAAGCCACCTCAAATATTTGTACCGCACAAGTATTGTTGGCCGTTATGGCGAGCATGTATGCCGTTTATCACGGACCAAAAGGACTTAAATTCATTGCCAATAAAGTGCACAACCGCACCGTAATTCTGGCCAATGCCCTAAAACGTTTGGGTTATGAACAGGTAAACAGCTCTTATTTTGATACGCTTCAAATCAAAACCAAAGCGAAGAAAATCAAAAAAGTAGCTACCGATAAAAAGGTCAACCTATATTATCCCGATAAAAAAACGGTAACAATTTCCATTAATGAAACCACATCAATCCGAGACCTTAACTATTTGATTTCGGTATTTGCTGAAGCGGCTAACGAAGAGACCATTGTTATTTCTAACATTACTGATGAAAACAGCATCGACGATACCGTTAAAAGAACATCAGATTTTTTAACCGACCCCGTTTTCAACCTGTATCATTCCGAAACTGAATTGATGCGCTACATGAAAAACTTAGAGCGTAAGGATTTGGCTCTAAACCACTCTATGATTTCATTGGGATCGTGCACCATGAAACTTAATGCTGCTTCCGAAATGTTGCCATTGAGCATTTATAAGTGGGCCAATATCCATCCGTTTGCACCACTGAAACAAGCCAAAGGCTACACCAAGGTTTTAAAAGAATTGGAAGACCAATTGACAGAAATCACTGGATTTGCCGCGACATCATTACAACCAAACTCCGGTGCTCAAGGCGAATTTGCAGGCTTAATGGTTATTAAAGCTTACCACGAATCGCGTGGCGAGCAACACAGAAATATCTGCTTAATTCCATCGTCAGCACACGGCACCAATCCTGCCACTGCAGTAATGGCCGGGATGAAGGTTGTTGTGACCAAATCGACCGATGAAGGCAATATAGATGTAGACGATTTAAGGGAAAAAGCCGAATTGCACAAAGACAACCTATCTTGTTTGATGGTGACGTACCCATCTACCCACGGTGTTTACGAATCGGCCATCAGGGAAATCACCAAAATTATTCACGATAACGGCGGACAAGTATATATGGATGGCGCCAACATGAACGCTCAAGTAGGATTGACCAACCCTGGAAACATTGGTGCCGATGTATGCCACCTCAACCTACACAAAACTTTTGCTATTCCCCATGGTGGTGGTGGCCCTGGCGTAGGTCCTATTTGCGTAGCAGAACAATTGGTACCCTTTTTACCGGGCAATCCCGTTGTTAAAACAGGAGGCGACAAAGCCATTACAGCCATTTCTGCAGCGCCTTTTGGATCGGCTTTGGTATGCTTGATCTCTTATGGTTACATTAAAATGCTTGGTGCAGAAGGTTTAACCGCTGCCACAAAAACAGCCATTTTAAATGCCAACTACATAAAGCAGCGCCTTCAAGGCAGTTTCGACACCCTATATTCGGGCGAACGCGGTAGAGCCGCCCACGAAATGATTGTAGATTGTCGTCCGTTTAAAGCCCACGGCATAGAGGTTAGCGACATAGCAAAACGCTTGATTGACTATGGTTTCCATGCGCCAACGGTATCGTTCCCCGTAGCTGGAACGCTTATGATCGAACCTACCGAAAGTGAAAGCAAAGCGGAGCTAGACCGTTTTTGTGATGCCATGATTTCCATAAAAAAGGAAATAGACCAAGTTTCAAAAGACAACACCAATAACGTATTAAAAAATGCACCGCATACTTTGGGCATGGTAACTGCCAGCCAATGGGATTTCCCTTATTCGCGTGAGGAGGCAGCCTTTCCGTTAGAATATATTAGAAACAATAAATTTTGGCCCAGTGTTCGCCGTGTTGATGATGCCTTTGGCGACCGCAATTTGGTGTGCTCCTGCACCCCTATTGAGGCTTATGCCGAGGCGTAAAACATGGGTTGAACATCGTAAATTTCAATGGTTACAAATTGATGTTTGAACAAAAGCAAGTATCTTGCTCCATACTAAATTTTTAAGGCAAATAGTTTTATGAATATTAAAATTACTGGCACGGGGAGTTACATACCTAGTACTGTAGAGAAAAATACGGCCTTTCACAACCACACCTTCTTAAATGCAGATGGTTCGGCCATAAACTCCCCTAACGAGGTTATTGTTGAAAAATTTAAGGAAATTACCGGTATTGCTGAACGCCGTTATGCAAAAGACCACTTAAATTCTTCCGACTTAGGTTTTTTTGCAGCCGAAAAGGCCATTGAAGATGCCGGAATAGACCCCGAAACCATCGATTATATTATTGCTGCACACAATTTTGGAGATGTTAAACATAACACCATCCAAAGTGACATGTTGCCCTCTTTAGCATCGAGGATAAAACACAGTTTGCGAATAAAAAACCCAAAATGTGTAGCCTACGATATTTTGTTTGGTTGCCCTGGATGGGTAGAAGGCGTTATTCAAGCCAAAGCATTCATTAAATCGGGCATGGCTAAACGCTGTTTGGTTATTGGTACCGAAACGTTATCGCGAGTTACCGACAAACACGACCGTGATGCCATGATCTTTTCTGATGGTGCCGGTGCTACCATTGTGGAAGCCAGTGATGAACCAGGAGGCATTTTAGCACACGAAACGGCGAGTTTCACTTATGATGAAGCCTATTATTTGTTCTTCGGAAAATCAAACAATCCAGAACTGCCTCAAGATACTCGCTATATTAAAATGGATGGGCGTAAAATTTACGAGTTCGCCCTTACCAATGTCCCTAAGGCGATGAAAACCTGTTTGGACAACAGCGGTGTTGACATAAAAGACCTTAAAAAGATTTTTATCCATCAGGCCAACGAAAAGATGGACGAGGCCATTCTTAAACGTTTTTACCGACTTTATAAAACCGAAATCCCTGAAGGCGTGATGCCCATGAGCATCCAAAAGTTAGGAAATAGTTCGGTGGCTACCGTACCAACGCTGTTGGATTTGGTAAAACGCAACCAGCTTGAAGGCCACAGTTTAGATAAAGGTGATATTGTTATTTTTGCCAGTGTTGGTGCCGGCATGCATATTAATGCTATTGTGTATCAATATTAGTACAGGACCAAAAGAACCGTTACTTGATAATTATTTTTTTGGTTTCTACCTGAGATTCACTTATTAACTTTACGAAATAAATTCCGCTGGTAAGATGTGCCAAATCGATGTGAGGTTTAAAAACCTCCGCCATTACTAATTCTCCCATAGAGTTTAAGATTACAATTTCATCAATTGTTCTATTGGCTTTAATATTTATAAAACCATCAGCGGGCTGCGGAAAAATAATTGAAGTCTTTGGGTTTAAATCAGTATCGGCCACGCTCAAATGATTGCACTCCTTACAAAGTAGGTTAATTTCATCATCGGTAAGCGCCCTATTCCAATACCTAAAATCATCTAAAACACCTTTAAAATAATTTGCAACCTCAACTAGGCTTCTATCATGCCTGCCAATGCTTCCAGGCAAATTAGAGTATTTGAGTTCTCCTCCACTTCCAGAATAACTGCCGAAAGTTTCTTCACAGTCAACATACATTTTAACATCAGAAGCTCCGTTCAACACTATTATTATTTGATGCCACTCACTAGGTTGGATGGAAAAATCGCTTGTAAAGGTACGTCTAGTGCCAGATGAATAAAAATTTGTTCCATCTCCAAAACTTATTTGGTATTTCGAAGTACTACTTTGTACATTCATATAGACACCAGAATTAACATCTTCCTCAAAGGATGTATTGAATACTGTTGAATTTTCATAGCTTAAATCGTTATAATTCACCCAAAAAGCAAACGAAACGGGTAATTCAGGCTTTAGCTCCATTTTGTTAGGAAAATCTATATAACTATCTATTCCGTTGAACACAGCAGCCGAAAACGCATTTCCATAACGGTCGGATCCATAATTAACTCTATAATTTAAACCATGATAATTACCTTCACTACTATCGTCGGCATTTCCATCAAATTTATAATCTATCAATAAACCCTCCGATAAATCTTGAGAAAAAACATTAACACTCAAAAAGGCTATTAATACTGGAAGAATAATTTTCATCGCTTAATTTTTTAAAAGGCTAATTAATAAGATTGAATTTTATGTCGTAATACCGAACCGCACTAATTCGACATATTTTACTTAAGCAAAAGCAAGTTAATTCTTGACAAACAACTCATTTGTCAAATTTTAAATTATATTAAAATTTGACAAAAAATTTTCCAAAATGATTACGAACGAATAATTTGAAAGACTTAATTTATCACATTCAGATTTCACCTAAAACTAGTTCTTATATTTGCAACAACTTTTTATCAGAAAACAATCTTTGTCTCAGAAAACAATGTACGAAAAAAATTTTCCTAATAAACGTTTTAGACACACCATAGAATTTTTAGAAAAACACATATCAAACTCTGAAAGCATTTTAGATTTGGGGGTTCGGAATCCCTTTTCAGAAATCATGGAAAAGCATGGCTATAAAGTTGAAAATACTGAAGGTGAAGATTTAGATACTGACACCTCTAATATCGAAAAATCCGATACCGATGTGGTTACAGCTTTCGAAATTTTTGAACACTTGCTCTCACCGTTTACTGTTTTAAAATCCATAAAGTCAGATAAGTTAGTCGCTAGTGTGCCTTTAAGACTTTGGTTTTCTCCAGCTTATAAAAGTAAAACCGATAAATGGGACAGACATTACCACGAATTTGAAGATTGGCAATTTGATTGGCTATTGGAAAAAACGGGATGGAAAATTGTGGATAGTCAAAAATGGACTAATCCCACCAAAAAAATTGGCATCCGCCCCATTTTGCGCTGGTTTACCCCAAGATATTACATTGTTTATGCCGAAAGGGTTTAACTTTAAAATTTAAATTCTAAACCTTGAATTTCCACATCATCATCCCCGCACACAACGAGGCCAGTTCTATTGGGCTAACTTTAGATTCCCTTTTGAACCAGTCTCTGCCTCCCACACGCGTTGTTGTAGTAAACGACAACTCTACCGACAACACGCAGGATATTGTTGAAGCTTATGCTGAAAAACATAATGTCATTTCTTTGCTGAATTCAAAGTCATCGAACCAGCATTTGCCGGGCTCGAAAATCATTAATGCCTTTTACAAAGGTTTTGAAACCCTAGATGACAACTACGACATAATCTGTAAATTTGATGCCGATTTAATTTTTCCGAAAGACTATTTAGAGAAATTGGCTGTCCATTTTAACAACAACCCCAAATTGGGCATGGCTTCCGGCTTTTGTTACATTGAAAAAAACGGCAATTGGGTGTTGGAAAATTTAACCCGTAAAGACCATATTCGTGGTGCCTTGAAAGCCTATAGAAAAGCCTGCTTTTTACAAATTGGAAAGCTGAAACCCTCCATGGGCTGGGACACGGTTGATGAACTTTTGGCCAAATACTACGGTTGGGAGATTTTAACCGACGAATCCCTACACGTAAAACACTTAAAACCCACGGGCATCAGCTACAACAAAGCATCAAAATATTTGCAAGGTGAAGCCATGTACAAAATGCGTTACGGTTTTTTTATCACTTTGATTTCAGCATTAAAACTGGCTCACAAAAAAGGAAGCTATTCTTTGTTTAAAGATTATATGGCGGGCTATTTTAAGGCTAAAAAGGAAAACATAGCGTTTTTGGTTTCTGAAGACGAAGGGAAATTTATTAGAAATTTACGTTGGAAAGGGATGTTGGGTAAATTGGTATAATTTGAGTCTTTCAAGTAAAAAAACGCAGCAATCTCTTGGCAGCAGTTTATACATGTTTCAACTGCGCTGAGTATGACCATACTACCTACTTCTAACGAAACTAAAAACTCCAGCCTTTATAACTGCTTGAGGCTTCCAATTTGTTTTCAATAGTGTCGTCCAATTGCTGAAAAAAATCAATTCCTGTAATTTTTTCAATAGAGTCAACCGGTACTACAAATTCGTAAAGGGGCTTATCGGAATCTTCATGTCGCATTAAAAAAGCAATCATTTTGGGATTTCCATTATTATTATCAATCAATACTTTATAAAATTGCTTGGGCACCGATACCTGTTCTTCACCAATGGTTTCCAATCCATCTTTCAAAACACCTCCTGTCACCACAAAAACGCCATCGTATTTACTGGCCCAATAACGCACTTTCTGTTCCAAAGTATTCCAAACACCTGAATTGAACTGATGTTCTTGCGGACTAATATTACTGGTTAAAAACGTTTCATCGTGGGCTTGTTTGCTGTAACGCCTATCGCCAGCCGGGCACAGATGTCCGCGGTCATAGCCCGAGTTTTTATAATTACGCCAATGGGCCGCGCCTGTTTTTACAGCTTCGTCTATTTCAAAGTAAGGGCGTTTATGGTTAGTGCTAGAAAGGTGCGATTTCTTCAATTCATAAGCCACCCATTCTGCTTGTTCGTGCGTTTCATTATAAGACAGTGAGTAACCATTGTGATGTACCACTTGCCCCGTGTTACTGGTAGGCAAAAAGTATTCGTTGGTTTCGGTTTTTATGGTTTCGCCATCAGCAACCACTTCGGTTTTTTCTTCTTCCTTTAAAAAATGCTCATAGCCATAAATCCCAACAACGATAAGGATAGCTACAAGCGAATATGCCGTTCTCTTAGTCATTATTCAAAAACAAATTCCAAAGGTTGCCCGACAGCTCCATTCGGGAAGCTAGTACCCAAAAGCGCTGACATGGTTGGAGCAATATCTGTGATTTCAGTTTTTTGGAAGGTTTGCCCACTTTTTATGCCTTTTCCAAAAAACAATAACGGCACGTGTGTATCGTAATTCATACCCGTTCCATGCGTGGAGCCTGTGTGCCCGTATGATGCAAAAGCAGGATCGTTAACCAAAAGCACATCTCCTGAGCGTTTTTGGTTAAACCCCTTTTGCAAAAGGGCCTCGATACCGTCAACGAAGTTTACCGAACTCATGGCCGTTGCTGTGTATGCCTTGTAAACATTTGGATAACTCAGTTGCTCGTAAACAATAGCCTCCTGTACTTCTCTTAAATTCAGCCCCAATTCTTTTACCTTTTCCCTGTTCAGGAAAATTTGGTCATTACTTACATTTTCAAGAATATCGCTGGTGCCATACGTTTCAATCAAAAAGTCGTTAAAATCTTGTTTACGCTGATTGTTATTTAAATAGCCAGCAGGGATTTTAACGGAATTTAGATAAGCAGGCACTTCAACGGCGGCGTGGTCGGCAGTTAAAAATACGGTGTATTCGTCTTTGCCAACTTCTTTATCTAAAAATTTAAAAAACCGCTCCAGCTCTAAATCTAAACGTAGATAAGTATCTTGAATTTCCTTGGAGTTCACCCCAAATTTGTGTCCGATATAATCGGTACTTGAATAACTAACTGCCAACACATCTGTAATATTATCTTGCCCAAGTTGCTCTCCTTTAATGGCAGCAATGGCAAAATCGGTTACTATGCTGTTTCCGTAAGGCGTGGTTTTTAAGATATCAAATCCTGAGTTTTGGGCCGATAGCTCTTTTAAATCATACGGAAAAGTAGCCGTTTCTTTTCCCCTGAATGAACCTTCAAAATCGTTTTTGTCGCTTCCACTTTCTACATAAGTATCCGTATCGTAAAGCGTAGTCCACGGTTTCATATAAGATTCCACAGTTTTAGATTTGTTGAACTTTTCCACCCATTTTGGTAAAGCATCCATATAAAAAGTACTGCTTATAAAATGGCCTTCGTTGCGTCCCGTAAACCAATATGCAGCATTTGCGGTATGGCCGGCAGGAAGGATTGACCCACGGTCTTTAATGGAAATCCCGATGGTTTTTCCGCGCATTTGGGTAAACAATCTGTTTTCATCAGCAAAAGTGGTGGTTTGCATACGGTGTGGCGACATTTTTCCGTCAGAATTAGTGGTTCCTACAGAATTCACGCTATTATCACCTGCACAATACACCATACTTTTGGTTTCTTTATCATACCAATCGTTCGCAATAATGCCGTGATATTTTGGGGTTGTACCCGAATACACCGATGCATGGCCCGGCCCCGTTTTTGTGGGGATGTAGTTAAAATGGTTGTTTTTGCAATTAAATCCTTCGGCCATCATGCGCTTAAAACCACCTTCGCCATATCTATGGTAAAAACGGGTTAAATAATCATATCGCATTTGGTCTACCACAATCCCAACCACAAGTTTAGGTCTTGACAAATCTGAACCTATTTTATTTGAGGTAGGAGCGTTTTGTGAATTAGTGGGAAACCCGGTAATTAATAGAAGGGTTGCGAATAGAATATTTTTCATACGTTAAATTTTGCCCAAAAATACAGTTTTAAACACATCATAATTTAAAATTAAAGTTAAATACCCCTAACTTTTTTTTACTTTAGCACAACAAATTTGCTTATGACTTACCTTCAAAATATAGGGGCCTATTTTTTAATGATTGCTGAAATGTTCCGAAAGCCTACCAAATGGTCGGTTATGCGCACATTGATACTGAAGGACATTGACGACCTCATAATAGGCTCATTGGGTATTATTGCCTTTATTTCATTTTTCGTGGGGGGCGTAATCACCATTCAAACCGCTTTGAACATCGACAACCCGCTAATTCCCGGATATTTAGTAGGGTTTGCTACACGCCAATCCATTATTTTGGAATTTGCGCCAACCTTTACCTCCATCATTATGGCTGGAAAAGTAGGATCGTTCATCACTTCCAGCATTGGTACTATGCGCGTTACCGAACAGATTGATGCGCTGGAGGTTATGGGTATAAACTCCCTCAACTACCTTGTTTTTCCGAAAACCATCGCTTTAATGCTCTACCCGTTTGCCATTGCCATTGGCATGTTTTTGGGTATTTTGGGCGGTATGGCGGCTTGCGTTTTTGGAGGCTATTCTACATTACAGGATTATATTACTGGAATTCAAACCGATTTTGAAACTTTCCATGTGGCCTATGCTTTTATTAAAACCTTTGTATTCGCCATTATTTTGGCCACCGTGCCTTCTTTTTATGGGTATTACATGAAAGGCGGCGCACTTGAAGTGGGCAAAGCCAGCACCACCGCTTTTGTTTGGACCTCGGTAGTTATTATTTTACTGAATTATTTATTAACCGATATGTTGCTAGGCTAATGATAGAAGTTAAGGATTTACACAAATCGTTTGGAGATGCCCATATTTTAAAAGGCATCAGCACCACCTTTGAAAAAGGAAAAACCAACTTGATTATTGGGCAAAGTGGCTCTGGAAAAACCGTATTTTTAAAATGTTTGCTTGGCTTATTCAATTACGAGGAAGGTAGCATCGCTTACGACGGGAAAATATTCTCAAAACTGTCTGAAGACGAAAAACGAAACATACGTGCCGAAATAGGTATGGTTTTTCAAGGTAGCGCGTTGTTCGATTCGATGACTATTGAAGAAAACGTGATGTTCCCATTGCGCATGTTTACCAAAATGGCAAAAAGTGAAATGCAAGACCGTGCCGATTTTGTACTGAAGCGGGTTAACCTTGATGATGCGCACAAAAAAATGCCCAGTGAAGCCTCGGGCGGCATGCAAAAACGTGTAGCCATAGCCCGTGCTATAGTTAACAAGCCCAAGTATTTATTTTGTGATGAGCCCAATTCTGGGCTTGACCCCAAAACATCGATGGTTATAGACAATTTAATTCAAGAGATTACCGATGAATACCAAATTACTACCGTAATCAATTCGCACGACATGAACTCGGTGATGGAGATTGGCGAAAAAATCGTATTCCTAAAAAATGGTTACAAAGAATGGGAAGGTTCCAACGAAAACATTTTTAAAACCGACAATAAGGCCGTTACCAATTTTGTTTACTCCTCCGAATTGTTTAAAAAAGTACGTAAAATGTACTTGGAGGAAGATCAATAATCTATTTTTCTTTCAGCAGCAGCAATTTATCTGTTTTAAGGACGCCTTTAAGCCAAGTTTTTAATTCGGCTTCCTTTTTGCTTATAACGCTATCTGCAAGTTTCGAATTCCATTTTACGCTAACCACATCAACAGTATCTACTTTAATGAAATCTGTTGATTCTAGCATTTTGGCCATCCCGAAATAACGTAAATCTGAAAACTTAATTTTAGCATCTTTAGCAACGGTGGAATACAGTACCATATTGGCTTTTTTAGCTTTATCTTCCAGTTGATTATTGAGGCTCACCACATTGTTTTTAAGCGTTTCTATTTCCTCATTAAGCCCTTTAATAATGTAATCTTTTTGTTCTATATCTACAGTAGCCTTATCATAAAGTTCTAAAATTTTATCGGAACTTCTATTTTTATTTCCAGAGATATTCAGTTTAAAATATTGAATATTTTCGTAGCCTTTCATTTCATTTTCCAAGTCGGTTATTGTGGCGTCGGTCAATTCACCATTAAAATAAAGTGATATGGTTTGGGTATCCATATTCATGCTATGTCTTTGCAACCACAAGTTTTCGTTGGATTCTACTTCATTCTTGATAAAGTTGTTATAATCTCTTTGATAGCGGCTTTCGGTCAAAACATTTATAAAAGTCCAAACCGCAGGAATCATTACCACTATAGCCAAGCCCATGGCTACCCTTGAAATAAAGCGGCGCTTTTGTGAATTGGCATACCGCAACATGGGGAAACGCAACAACTTCAACACCAAAAATGTAGCCAACGCAATAAAAATAGTATTGATGGTAAACAGATACATAGCACCACCAAAATAAATCAAGTTACCTTCGGCCAGCCCGTAGCCAGCAGTACACAATGGCGGCATTAAAGCAGTGGCAATGGCCACACCAAAAATAACCGAAGCGATAGTTCCTTTTTTGGTACGGGCAATAATGAGTGCCAATCCACCAAAAAAGGCAATAAGTACATCCCTAATATCGGGGCGGGTTCGCCCTAAAAGTTCGGAGGTTTCCTCGCTAAGCGGAAAAAGCCAAAAGAATAAAAAAGCCGTAATTAAACTGAGTACGATCATAATAGCCAAATTGACCAACGATCGTTTTAAGGTATCTATATCATTAATGGCGATAGACAGCCCCACGCCCAAGATAGGCCCCATTAACGGCGAAATTAACATGGCCCCGATAACCACTGCGGTTGAGTTGGCATTTAAACCAATAGACGCCACGAAAATGGAACAGACCAAAATCCAAGCCGTTGCACCTTTAAAGGAAATATCGGCTTTTATGGCTGTAATGGTGGCATCGCGGTCGGTATCGTCCCTAAAATCTAAAAGTTCACTTAAAAATTTACTAACGCTAACCGCCAGACCCTGAGCTTCCTTTTTAATTTCTTTTTTAGACTGCTCGACGTTTACCTTTTTTTTCCCTTCTTCCTCAGAGAAATTGAACTTACTTTCTTCGCTCATATTTTAGCCATATTGCTCTCCAAACTTGTCTTTTACCTTTTGGAGGGTTTTCTTAATATCCTGTTCTTTCGACTTAGGAAAGATAAGTAAAACTTCGTCTTTATCAACAATAATATAATCCTGAATACCATCAATCACCACAATCTTATTTTTTGGGGTACTGATCATATTCCCTGTGGCATCTTCTACTAAGGTTCTGGCATTAACCACCGCATTGCCGTTTTCGGTTTTATCCAGTTTATCGTAAAGACTGCCCCAGGTACCCAAGTCGTTCCAATCGAAATCGGCTGCAATCACAAACACATTGCTCGATTTTTCCATAATGGCATAATCTACCGAAATGTTCTCGGCTTTGGGATAGTTTTCTTCAATAAAAGCAGCTTCTCCTTGAGTGTTATAGGTAGAAATTCCTGCTTCAAAATGCGCATATAAACTTGGTTGATTCTTCTTAAAAGCTTCAACCACACTTTTTACGCTCCACATAAATATGCCCGCATTCCATAAAAAGTTTCCTTTAGCAATAAACTCTTTGGCGGCTTCATAATCTGGTTTTTCCCTAAATTGGTTAACTGATTTAATATCTTCCGAAGCAGATTTATCAAACTCAATATAACCATACCCCGTATTCGGGAAAGTAGGCTGAATACCCAAGGTCATCAACGCATCGTTTTTCTCACAAAAATCAAAGGCCTGCTTAACATTGTTTGAAAAAGCTTGTTCGTCTTCAATCCAATGGTCACTGGGTGCCACAATCATTACCGCGTCGGGGTTTTCCTTCTGTATTTTTAACGAAGCATACAAAATGCAGGGCGCTGTGTTTCGCATGGCTGGTTCTAAAACCACCTGTTTTTGGGTGACTTCTGGCAATTGTTCCAACACCAAATCGTTATAACGCTCGTTAGTTAAAATATAGATATTTTCCTTAGGAATTAAATGAGCCAAACGCTGGAATGTTTTCTGAATCAAAGTATCTCCAGTACCCAACATATCGTGAAATTGCTTAGGAAAATCCTGCGTACTTACTGGCCAAAATCTAGACCCTACTCCTCCTGCCATTAATATGGCATAATAATTCTTATTCATATTTACTTTATTTTATAGGAATGCACATAAATTAGCTCGTTATGCATATTCCGTAATTAAACAATCTCTACTTCGGCATTGGGGTTAAACAAGTACAATCGGCCTGTTTTAACCTCAATGCATTCAAAACGCTTAACGCGCTTGTTTCCTTTTTTAAAAACCCGTCCGTTATAGAGTTTAAACTCCCGCCCCAAAGGTACTTCAAAAACATACGATTTATTATTGGGTTCGTCAAATTGCTTTAAAGCTAAGGCTAAAGGCGCATCGGTGTCGCTCGATGCTTTGGGATTTTTAAAATGCTTTGCTAAAAGCGGCAACAATTCAACAGGAAAAATATCCGGATTTAAAAAGGGCAACATTAAATGCTGAAACGTTTTCTTCCATTCTTTACCGTGTGGTTTTATAAACTTCCCAAAATTCTCATAAGCTTCAAAATGAGCAATTTCGTGTACCAACGTAATTAAAAAACGGTAGGGGTTCAAGTTCGAATTTATGGTTATTTGATGCTTTCCGTTAGGCAAACGCATGTAATCGCCATGGCGGGTTTTGCGTTCCTTTTTTACTTTAACGGTTAAATGGTCGTGCTCCAACAAACCTAAAACTCTAGGCAATGCTTTGGGGGGAATGTAATTTTGAAGTCGTTCTTGCATTACTGCTAAATTAATAGTTTTCTGCCAAACACAAACTTGACTTTATCAAAATAAATGATGAAATTCGTTTTAACCATTAAAACTGACACCCATGGAAATGACTCAAACAGCAGAGCAATATTTTGAAGAAGGCTGCGGAAGATGCGCTCTTGGCGGCACGCCCGATTGCAAAGTACACACATGGATTGCCGAATTGGAAGCGCTAAGAAAACTGGTTTTGCAATGCGGATTAACTGAAGATTGCAAATGGGGCATGCCCACCTACACATACAATGAAAAAAATATATTGATGCTCTGTGCTTTTAAAAACCATAGTGCCATCAGTTTTTTTAAAGGTGCGCTGCTGAACGATTCCAAAAATATTTTAGAAAGGCCGGGCGAAAACTCACAAGCCGTTCGGTTGATTAAATTTACCGATACCGATAAAATCAAATCTCTGGAAAGCGATATTAAAGCTTATATTTTTGAAGCTATTGAAGCCGAAAAAGCAGGATTGAAAATTGAATTCAAAAAGAACCCCGAACCACTACCCGAAGAGCTGGAACAAAAATTTGAGGAAGACCCGACATTAAAAACGGCATTCGAAGCTTTAACGCCCGGACGACAGCGCGGTTACATCCTTTACTTTTCTGCTCCAAAACAATCTAAAACCCGAATTTCAAGAATTGAAAAATGCACAGGTAAAATTTTAAATGGGGAAGGGTTGCATGATAAATATCAAGGTAAAAAAAGGTAAAGTTTCTATGGCGTAGAATTAGAAACCTGCAACAATTTTCCGTTATAGTATTTTTGTCCAGTTAATGAAAAATTAAAGATGTATTCTGCCATTTCTAAAGCTGTTGTTGGTGCTTGGTAGCCTGGAAAGGCTTCCTCGAGCATTTCGGTCTGTACCGCGCCCAAGGCCAACACATTAAATGATATTCCTGATTCTTTATATTCCTCGGCGAGTAATTCGGTTAAAGTGATTACTGCGGCTTTACTGGAACTGTAGGCGGCCAAGCCCGGAAACTTCATACTGCCCTGAACACCTCCCATAGAGCTAATAGTAACTACATGGCTTCCCTTTTCCATAAAAGGTAGTACCACGCGGGTTAATTCGGCAACCCCGTAAACGTTAGTTTTGTAAACCGCCTCAAAATCTTGCATGGTAATTTCTGAAAACGGTTTGTTAACTAACATTCCCGCATTGTTAATCAACACATCAACTTGTTGCCAATTTTCAGTTATAAATTTTTCAACTTTTGAATAAGCTTCAGCATTGGCCAAATCGAACGAAAAAGCTGTTACATTTTCCAAATCCAAACCTAGGATAGGCCCATCGTTTCTGGAAAGTGCCAAAACCTGGTGGCCCGCAGCCGCAAACAGTTTTACCAACTCAAACCCAATGCCTCTACTTGTTCCTGTTATGATGATATTTTTACTCATTGCTTATTTTTATTTCTTTTGTTGGTGCATTAATCATACCTTCTAGCGCTGGAATCATTTTATTTATAAAGTTTTGCATATGGACTAAATCCATTTTATCGGCTTCATCATCAACGTGGTGGTAATAATCAAAATTGGTGAAATCGAAGGTTGAAATGGCTTGCGCCGGAATTTTAAAACTATTGTAAAATGGATAATTATCAGAACGTTGAAACAGATTATACTGCTTGGCTTGCGGCAAAAAACCAACAATGTCCTCTTGGGCATATTCATTCAGTTTTTCAGCCATATTCGATAGTTCAAAACCTGTAACATAAGCCATAGTTTCGCTTGCAGCTCTCGGCACACCCACCATTTCGAAATTGATCATGGTGTACAGATTCAAATTCTCTTTTTTGAGTCTTTCGGCCAAATGTTCCGAACCTTTTAAGCCCATTTCTTCAGCATCGTATAGCGTGAACAATATGCTCCGTTTGTTGTTTTTAGTTTTTGCAAAGTATTTAGCCCACTCCAACACCGCCACCGTTCCCGATGCATCGTCGTTGGCGCCATTGGCAATATTATCACCGTTTACGGCGTCTACAATTCCAATATGATCGTAGTGGGCGCCCAGAATAACGAACTCGTTTTTCAGCTCTGGGTCATGGCCTTCAAGATAGCCCACAATATTATAGCCATCAATAGTCTTTATTTTAAAGCTATCGCGATAGGTTTCAAAGTAAGGCAGAACATGGTGTTCTTCAAAAACCCGTTCAATAAATTGTGCCGCCGATTCTAACCCTACTGTCCCTGTTTGTCTTCCTTTTAAAGCATCGGAAGCCAAATATTTCAGAGCCGATTTCATATCGGTCTTCGGCAATTTGGTTACTGAATTTTCACTTGTTTCTTGTGGGGAAGCTACTTCTGAAATCTTTTTTTGGGAACCGCAGCCCAAAACCAACAGGGCGAAAGAAAAAACTAAAATTTTATTCATATTGAAATTTAAAAAAACTAAATGTAGGTGAATAGTAGATAAGAAATTTTAGCCAGTTAAAGTGAATTTCACGATTGAAATGAGTGGAATTCGCACTTCGACAAGCTCAGCAGAACTATCGAAAACAAGAAAATTTCTGCCAAAACGCACTTCTCGATACAAAATTCTACAAGAATTTTGTATCGAGAAGTGACGCATTTGCCCCTATTCAGGTTAAAGATAAAAAAAACCTGAATCAAATGAATGAAACAGGCTTTTGTATTATAAATTGAGTTGATTTACAACTACGCAATCATAGTTACAGGATTCTCAATAAATGTTTTTAATGTTTGCAAAAACTGCGCACCTACGGCACCGTCAACAGTACGGTGATCGCAAGCCAAAGTTAACATCATCGTATTACCAACTACAATTTGTCCGTTTTTAACCACTGGTTTTTGAACAATTGCTCCTACCGATAAAATAGCAGAGTTTGGTTGATTTATAATCGATGTAAAACTTTCAATACCGAACATACCTAAGTTAGACACTGTAAAGGTACTGCCGGTCATTTCGTCTGGCTTGATTTTCTTGTTACGAGCTTTACCAGCTAAATCACGTACCGAAGCACCTATTTGCGTTAAGCTCAACGAGTTGGTGTGCTTGATTACTGGCACCACCAAACCGTCATCTACCGCAACGGCAACTCCAACATGGATGTGACTGTGGAATTTAGTAACGTTATCACTCCAAGTTGTATTTACTTGAGGGTGCTTTACCAATGCCATAGCACAAGCCTTAACCACCATATCGTTAAACGATACTTTGGTATCTGGAATCTCGTTAATCGTTTTACGGGAAGCCATCGCATTATCCATATCCACCTCAATATTTAAGTAGAAATGCGGTGCGCTAAATTTGGAATTACCCAAAGATTTAGCAATCGCTTTACGCATAGAAGAATTTTTTACCTCTTCGGTTTTTTCTTCGCCCGCAATAGCAAAACCGGTAACTGCTACTGAACTTTCAGCAACTGCTGCAGCTGGTTCATAATTTTCAATATCGCGCTTAACGATACGTCCGTTTTCACCAGACCCCTGAACTTTCGTTAAGTTGATGCCTTTTTCGTCGGCCAATTTCTTCGCCAATGGCGACACAAACACACGTCCGTTTTCTGTAACAGGCGTTGGTTTGGGCGCACTCGATTTAGTTTCTGTTTTTGCAGGTGCTGCCTTTGGAGCTTCTTTTTTAGGCGCTTCTTGTTTTGGAGCAGCTTCTTTTTTGGCCGGACCAGCTGAAAAATTAGCAGCCACACCAGAAACATCGGTTCCTTCCGGGCCTATGATGGCCAATAACGAATCTACTTTTGCCGATTCGCCTTCCTGCAATCCGATTTCCAATAAGGTACCCGATTGGAACGATTCGAATTCCATAGTAGCTTTATCCGTTTCGATTTCAGCTAAAATATCGCCTTCCTCTACTTTGTCTCCTACTTTTTTCAACCAAGTGGCTACCGTACCTTCTTCCATGGTATCACTTAATCGAGGCATGGTCACCACGATTACACCTTCAGGCAGTTCGACTTCGCTCGCTGAACCAGCGTCTTCATTTGAACCTTCAGAAGCACTCTCTTCAGTGGTTTCTTCTTTTGTTTCCTCGGAAGCGCTACCACCACCATTCAACAAACCAGAAATATCTTCACCCTCTTCACCAATAATGGCTAAAAGTTCATCTACTTTTGTAGTTTCGCCTTCTTGAACACCTATATGAAGCAACGTTCCTTCGTTAAAAGATTCGAACTCCATAGTGGCTTTATCGGTTTCAATTTCAGCTAAAATATCGCCTTCCTCTACTTTATCTCCTACTTTCTTTAACCAAGCCGCAACGGTACCTTCTTCCATGGTATCGCTTAAACGCGGCATATTTACTACTATTGCCATAGTTTATATTTTGTGTTGAATAAATGGATAATCTTCTTGCTCGTAAACCGCATCGTACATCACGCTCTTTTCTGGCCAAGGTGATTCTTCTGCAAATTTTTCACATTCTGAAACGCGATCCTTTACTCGCTTATCTATTTCCTTTATTTGGTCTTCGGTAGCATATTTCTTTTTAAGAATAACATCCTTAACCTGGGTTATCGGATCAATTTTCTTGTATTCCTCAACTTCTTCCTTGGTTCTATAATGTTGCGCATCACTCATAGAGTGCCCTCTATAGCGGTAAGTTTTAAGTTCCAAAAATGTTGGGCCTTCACCACGGCGTCCTCTTTGGATGGCTTCATCAAATGCTTCGGCCACTTTAATCGGGTTCATTCCATCTACAGGACCACAAGGCATATCGTAACCCAAACCTAATTTCCAGATTTCGGTGTGGTTGGCTGTTCTCTCTACTGAAGTTCCCATAGCATACCCGTTGTTTTCACAAACAAATACTACTGGCAATTTCCAAAGCATAGCCAAGTTAAAGGCTTCGTGAAGCGACCCTTGACGGGCAGCACCATCACCAAAGCAGCACAAGGTAACGGCATCGCTACCGTGGTACTTATCTCCAAAAGCGATACCTGCTCCTAAAGGAATTTGGCCACCAACAATACCATGACCACCATAAAAACGGTGCTCTTTTGAAAAGATATGCATCGATCCCCCTAAACCTTGTGAGGTTCCCGTGCCTTTTCCATACAATTCGGCCATTACACGTTTTGGATCCACACCCATACCTATAGGTTGTACGTGGTTACGGTAGGCAGTTATCATTTTATCTTTGGTCAAATCCATGGCGTGTAGCGCTCCTGCCAACACAGCTTCCTGACCATTGTACAAGTGAAGAAATCCTCTTACTTTTTGTTGAATATATACTGCAGCTAGCTTGTCTTCAAACTTTCTCCAGAACAACATATCTTCATACCATTTGAGGTAAACCTCTTTTGTGATTTTTTGCATGGAATACTTTTATAATTTTTTATAAGCGAAATACAAAAGTAACACATTGTGCCGTATTGAAAAAGCCCAATTTCATTTAAGTAAAAAAAATGCAAATATTTTACTTCTACCTTGCTTCTTTAAATATTTAACAATATTTTTTAGCCAATTGTAGATTTATTCAAAATTTAATCGATTACATTCATGTTGAACCGCTTTAAAACCAACTAAAGCACAGACTTATCGAACATAAAAGGCAAGAGGTTTTTTAGGGAATGGGATTGGGCAATCTGCCCCGTTTCTCCCATAAAATAAATTTCGATGGGTGTGTTTTGTTTGATTTCGTATTCTGAAATGGCCTGCCTGCAGGCGCCACATGGCGGAATGGGTGTTTGGGTTATATGGGTTTTTGATCCCGCACAAATAGCCATTTTTAAAATCTTAGCATCGGGGAATTGTGCCCCTGCATAGTAAACGGCTGTTCGTTCGGCACAAAGTCCTGAAGGATAGGATGCATTTTCTTGGTTGTTTCCGGTAATCACTTCGCCGTTATCAAGCAAAATGGCTGCACCCACATTAAAATTGGAATAGGGCGCATAAGCCCTTTTTCTGGCTTCAACGGCACTTTGCATTAGGTTATAAACTTCGGTTGGCAGTTCATCCACACTTTCAAAAAGCTTTAATGTCGTTTCTATTTTTATTTCTTTCATCTGTTGGGTGCGTGTTCGGTAAATTTAAGAAACTCCTTTAAACAAAAAAACTATAGCCGAAGCCATAGTTTTTTTTGTATCAATAACCGATATGTGTTTTTTGAACTAAAAATGTTATTTAGTCCTCAGTTCGAGTAGATTTTGAGATTATTGAAATCAAAATACATTTTGATTGAAGATACCTAAGCGGAGCTTAAAAAATCATATCGAGAACTTTTTGTTTCTAAAATTCCAATTCTCGATACAAATTATTTCTCATTTCAATCGAAAAATTCACTCGAACTGATGAATTTTAGAAAATCACACAACGTGTCTGTACTTTTCTAGTATTCATAATACTCTCCAGCCCCAATATTGAACGTCAGTGAAAAACGCAATGTACCTTCTAACGGACTTTGCACTTTTGAAGCCGAGAACAGATACGACAAATCGATATTCACCACATTCGCTTTAAATCCAGCACCTAAAGCCAAAAATTTTCTAGCGCCTTTTTCTTCGCTTTCGTTGAAATAACCTCCACGGAAAGCAAACGAATCTTGATAAGTATACTCGGCACCTAAAGCCCAAGTAAACTCTTTTAACTCCTCACTGAATCCGCCAGGTGCATCACCAAAAGATTGGAATATTCCAGATAAAAAGCTAACGTCTTGAGACTGACCTTCGTAAATAACGTTTTCGGTTTCCCTAATTAAATTGTCTTCACCCTCTTCGTAAGTGCCATTTCCATTTTGGTCATCAAAAACAATTTCCGTTCCTAATTTTGGAGGTGTTGGCACCAATAACTTTGCCACTTCGGCAGTTACCGACACTTTATTGTAATCGTCGAAAATAAAATCGAAACCACCACCTAAGCGTAAGTTGGTTGGCTGAAAGTTTTCTGTTCCGCCTTCATCGTACTTAAATTTTGGCCCCACGTTTTGGATGGCAAAACCACCACGCCATCTTCCGTTAAAATCGGAATAGGCTTGCTCTTCACTTTGGTAATATCCTGAAATATCCACTCCAAAAGTATTGGCTGCCGTAGCATCCCCATCAACGCCATTCAACCGTAAATCGGAACGCAAATAACGCATAGCTACCGACATTGCAAATTGATCGGACAAACGCAAGGCGTAGGATGCATCAATCGTCAATTCATTCGGACGCTGAATTAAAGGTTCTGAAAATTCATCTGGAACAAATTCAATATCGCCCAAAGAAAAATATTTCAAACTCACCCCAAAGGCACTACGTTCATCCAAACGATTGAAATAAGTTAGGTTTCCTAAGAAAATATCGTTCACCAATTTACTCAAATAAGGCGTATAACTTACCCCGATACCCGATTTGGTTTCTGAAAAAGCATACTTTGATGAGTTCCATTGTTGTGAAAAGGCATCAACACTAGTGGCCACCCCCATATCGCCCATACCTGCTGCACGCGCATCTGGCGCTATAAGCACAAACGGCACGCCTGTTGTAATTACCCTCGAATCGTTTTCGTTAGGTATAATCACGGTAGTTTCTTGGGCATTGGTTTTTAGGGCAAAAGCAAATGCTAATAATAGCAATATTCTATTCTTCATGAATTCATTTTTAGTTAGCAAATATAATTTTTTTTAGAGTATAACAAGCTTTTCAATTTTTTCGACCGTTTTGTTCAAGAGATTGGAGCGTACCCTTAATTTATAAACATAAACGCCCTTTCCTATTTTATCACCAAAATCGTCACGGCCATCCCAAACCAAATCACGGGACAACGAACTATTGGTTATGGCCCCACCCGAGGTTTGTCCGTTAAGGGTTCTCACCAATTTCCCTGAAACGGTGAATATCTGTATAGAAACGTCTAAAGCCTCCGAACTATTGTGATTGAACCAAAATTCTGTGTAATTCACAAACGGATTGGGATAATTTAGCACATTATTAATGACCAAATCTTGGTCTTTATCGAATACGATGAATTGGATTTCGGAAGTTGCCGAATTGTTGTAAACATCCCAAGCCTTGAGGGTTAAAGTGTGTAAACCGGGCTCTAAATCACGCATCGGGAAATTAACGAGACCTTTGGTGTAATCGTCCACCTCGGTTTGGTAATAATCATTTAAAATAATCGGGTTGGTTTCATCGCCATCCAAAATAGCCACAATATCGTGCCCAATGCCACTGGCCGTGTTTATGCCGTTGGCATCTTCCAATTTGGCTAACAAGGTGGGCGATTCGTTAGTGATTCCACCCGAAACGAAACTTTCGTCGTTCATGTAAAGGGCAATCACCGGCCCTATATTGTCTTCTTCGGCATTTTCATTGAGGCCTCCAATTTTAACCGTGTTAACACTCGCGCCCGATCGGTCTTGCGTCAGCTCTTGGTTTTTGGCATAAAAGCTCACCTTACCAAAACCAACAGGAATACCGATGTCTTTTGGCACTACAAAATCGAACTCAAATTGTCCGTTTTTCACCGAAGCCTGCCCTCTAAAAATAATTTCGCCAAGGGTTTTAAAATCGAGTTTCACCAATTCGCCATTCAATCTAGTACCATCATTCGCTAAGGTTTGGCGTTCAATATCTTTATCGTAAATGGTGGTTGAAAGTGTACCATTGTAGTCGGAGAGCAAATTGCCCGACAGGCCGGTGACTTCGCCAGCCAGTTTTACGTAACTTAAGGCTTTTAAAGTATCGGTGGCTTGCGCAATGGGCACATCGTTAATTTCCGTTAGCCTAACGCTTGGCTGCGGAAACGCCAATTTCATGGCTGGATCGCCAATAAAAAATATCAAACGTTTTTGACTGGAACCGGAAACAGCCGGGTCGCTTTTGGCCAATCTTAATGCCTCAGCCATAGAAGGGTACTCATAATCGCTGTAAGTATCGTTATCGCTATACGAAAACAAGTATTCTCCTAAAATACTATTAAAGTTAATCGCAAAACTTACAAAAATCTGTCTGGTAGTGGTAATTAAACCAATGGCTCCGGCACGCTCGTTCCAATAGGTAAACTCTCCAGCTGTTTGCCTAAACGGATTATCAAACCTAGTAAATTCACAAGTTACGGTAACAAAACAGTTAAGTTTATTGAAATTGCGGAAGTTCTCCACATCTGGTTTAAGCAGAATACGCTCTTCTGCCAAGCCATCTTCACCGCCGTGCCCAAAATAATTAACAACTAAAGCCCCATTATCAACGGCATTGGCAATTTCGGTGGTTACCGCGGGATACCGTTCGCCACCAGCTGAAAACTCCTGCTGAAAAGCATCCGAGTGTATTTTAACCACATTCATAAAAGGCTTTTCATTGGTTACTAAATTACCCACCTCATCTGTGGTTTCCTGAAGCAAACCTTCCCAGTCTTGATCTACATCATCAGAAATCACCACAAAATTATTGCGCCAACTTCCAAAAGCTTCTTTAACATAGTATGACTCTATTTTATCTACCAATACTTTTGCGCGCTGCGGTGTATCGGCCAATATTCTTCCAACAGCGATATCGAGCCCTTCGGAAGTCCCCATCATGCCTTCGTTGTCGTCCATCATTCCGTAAAAATCATCCGAAACGAACGAACTGGCCAAACTAAAGCTATTATAGGAATACCACGACGGCACCACATTGGTATTATTCGGTATTCGGTCTTTATAGTCAAAAGAAGCATCGCCAAACAAACACAAGTATTTAACCCTATTTTCTGGCGAACTGGCATTATCGTAAACGTACTTGACCATATTTCTAATCGCAGCAATATCGGGATTGCCAGAACTAAACTCGTTGTAAATTTCAGTAAGACTGAACACCTTTACATTTAAGCCGTACTGATTTCTGTTAATTTGCGCCAAGCGTTCGGCATGGTTAACCATATTATCGGGGGCTACAATCAAATAATCGACATCCTGAAACTGGCCTTGACTATTTTGAAATACCGTGCCTTTTATATTTTGGTTGGCCACCGTAGTAGTTCTATCGAATTGAGGTGTAAAGTAATCAGACGGCGAAACAGCCACATAAGTTTTTAAACTTCCCATTGCGGATTTAAAACTTAAGGTGGAACTGTTGTCGGTATTCACAAAATTTGAAACATTGTAAATATCAGTAACGTCCCAAATTTCTGAAAGATTGGAAGCATTACTGATATTATACTGCCCAACGCCCGAAGCTAAAGCCACGGCACTGTTTTTAAACTTAAACTGTTTCCCACTGAAATTCAAACTTCTGGTCGCTTCAACCGACACATAATCCAAATACCCCAGTGTGCTGGGATTTCCTCGGTTGTCAAATTCCAATTCCACTGAAACATTAGGCGAAGTCACATTAACATCTCCACTAAAAGTGGCCCCACTAGCATAGGTAGGACTGCTTACCCCTGAAAACGCCAACGCCACTTGGTTGTTTCCATTCACCCTTACGTTCATGGCACTACCAAGGTTTCCCGTTGCTGCAGCAACAACCGATAGCCTGATGGGTTGATTGGTTACCAAGTCCGGAAAATCGAAATGAAAAGCCTTTTTGCTTTCCACATCAAAACGGTCGCCAAACCAGCGCCTGCCCAACGACACCAAATTATATTCGTCCACTTCATGAAATTGATAATCTTCATAAGTATCAATCACCACATCCGGTGCAGCGGAAGGCTGGGCAAATGCTTGAATGCGCTTACCTGTGCCCGAACCCACATTAATGTAATAATACGTTTTATCGGTATAGCAATTTATATGTGTTCTACTATCGCTGTTATAGCCCTTTGGCCCTTCGCCATAAAATAAAATATAGTCGCTATCGTTAAAAACGCCATCTTCCTCTCCTACAAACTTAATAGCATTTTCGGGCACATCGAATGGATAAGCTACTGCGTTGGAATGGGGTGCCATACGCCCACCATGCCCAAACAACTTTATAGTTCGGGGATCCACACTATTAACATTTACGCCCAAGCGCTGTAAAAAACTTTTTGACAGTTTAAAAACGCCTGTAGTATCGATATAAAACCTGTACCATTCACCAGAACTCAGCACCGAATTGGAAACCGTTTTAATTGTTGCAGCCTTTCTAGCCGAAACGGCATTCCGTACTCTGGTTTGCCCTAATTTATAGTTTAGCTGAAAAGATATCACTTTTTTAAACTGTCCGTTGTCATCTTTCAAAATGGGAGACAAACGAAACAAAACATGTTTTTTATCACGCGCTGTTGAATTTTTTAAGCTGAAAGTCAATCCATTTGGAATTGTAGCAACATCTAAATCCTTTAATTCATTTTTTGAAATAGGCTGATACGACACATTGCTTATGGAGGCTGAATTTTCATCAACGGTGGTTTTTTCATTCCATTGATCGACAAACTGCAAACCATCATTAAAATCGAACGCAAAAAAAGCATCGTCAAAAGCCGGAACTTGTACGGATACACTACCAACAGAAAGACTTTTAGCTCCTTTCCAAGTGATTTTATAATTTTTCTGCTGTGCAAATGTCACTGCCGAAATGAACAACAGTGTAAGTAGTATTTTCTTTTTCATTGCTAAAATAACGCCAATAAAGCCCTGTTATTATCAAAAAAACAACAATTCGGTAAACAAGACCAAAAATACAATAATAAATTTGTAATACGAACGTTAATACAACACAAAACACCGTCAAAAAACAGCAAAAACATCGACGTAAGGTTTAAAAAATAGGGTGAAATACACATTTTTTTGGTTAAAATGCAAAAAATAGCTTGCGTTATTGGCTTTAATTATTATATTGCACCACCAAAACAACATTAGCTTACTTAAAAGTATGGATATGAAAAAAGTAGTAGCATTAAAATTTCTGTTGGTTATCGCACTAACAGTTACTGCAACTGGTTGTAAAAAATCATCGAGCTCCAAAAACACTTCCAGAGCAACCGGATGGGACATTAATAAAAGGGAAGGCGGTTTTCAATATAATACAGACTTTAAAGAACAAGAAACTTCTCCAGGGCTTGTATTTATTGAAGGCGGTACGTTTACCAAAGGACGTGTTCAGGATGATGTCATGCACGATTGGAACAACAGCCCCACCCAACAGCACGTACAGTCGTTTTATATGGATGAAACCGAAGTAACCAACATGATGTATGTTGAGTATTTGGATTACCTAAAGCGAGTGTACCCACCATCTGAAGACATGTACAAAGCCATTTACACTGGTGCTTTACCGGATACTTTAGTTTGGAGAAACCGTTTAGGCTACAACGAAGTAATGACCGAAAATTACTTACGTCATCCTGCTTACGGCGAATACCCCGTAGTAGGAGTAAGTTGGATTCAAGCTGTAGAATTTGCGAATTGGAGATCTGACCAAGTAGCACAAAGAGCACTACAATTAGAAGGCTATTTAAAGCGTAATTCTCACCTTGAAGAAGAAGCCGACCAAACGTTTAGCACGGATACCTATATTAACGCACCTTCTGAAGCCTTTGGTGGCAATGAAGAAATACTACGCCCTGAACGCGGTAATAGAAACATAAGAGTTGATGAAGACGGTAACGAATCTGGTGTTTATGCAACACGCTCAACAGGTGTTATTCCTCCAAAATACAGACTCCCAACCGAAACCGAGTGGGAATATGCAGCTTTAGGTTTAAGTGAAATAAGAAGCTACAACCTGTACCGCGGACGTAAAAAATACCCATGGGATGGTCAATATACCCGCAACGGATCTCGTAAATACCGTGGCGACCAATTAGCAAACTTCAAGCAAGGCAAAGGAGATTACGGCGGAATTGCAGGCTGGTCTGACGATGGTGCTGATATTACCAACGCTGTTAAATCGTATGAACCAAACGATTTTGGCTTGTACGATATGGCAGGAAACGTAGCCGAGTGGGTCGCCGATGTTTACAGGCCCATTATTGACGACGAGTTTAACGATTTTAACTACTACCGTGGTAACGTTTACACCAAAAACGCTATAAACGAAGATGGCACTGTAAAGATTGTAACCACCGATGATATTGTTTACGACACACTTTCCAACGGAAAAGTAATCGCAAGAAACTTACCTGGCGAAATCCAGCAAGTGCCTATTGATGAAAATGAAACTTACTTAAGAACCAATTTCGACAGAAGTAACCAAATAAACTTTAGAGATGGCGATAAGCGTTCATCACGCAACTACCAAAGTTTTAATGATGACGAAGGCGAAGGCGCTTCTTCCGAAACTAGAAGCATGTACAACTCTCCTAAACACAGAATAACAAGAGATTCCCTTGGAAACATTGTTAGGGAGTACGACCAAAGCAATAACAGAACGTCGTTAATTAATGATGAAGTTAGAGTTTACAAAGGTGGCTCTTGGAAAGACAGAGAGTACTGGCTAGACCCTGCCCAAAGACGCTATTTCCCACAAGATATGGCTACCGACTATATTGGTTTTAGATGCGCTATGTCTCGTGTAGGCTCAAAAAGCAAAATGAAAAACAAGAAGAAAAACTAAGCTCAGTTTTTAAAAATATCCTTAAAAGTCCTGATGATGTATCAGGACTTTTTTTATACATTTAATTCCTCAAAAATAAAACCATCACTTTTGGAAATAAAAGCACTCCACAGCCTGTTTTTAAACTGCAACTCCGCTAATACCGACACACGTAAAATACGCCCCAACGATATGTTTTTTGCCCTAAAAGGCGACAATTTTAACGGCAATAGTTATGCAGAAAAAGCATTGGAACTTGGAGCTGCATACGCCATCATTGATGAAGAAGAATACCTAACTTCAGAAAAAACGATTTTAGTTGACAACGTATTGGAAACGCTTCAGCAATTGGCTTCATTCCACAGAACGTTTTTAAACATTCCTATTATCGCTTTAACGGGAAGTAACGGCAAAACCACCACCAAAGAACTGATAAACGCCGTGCTTTCGCAAAAGTTTAAAACCACGGCCACCATAGGCAATTTAAACAACCATATTGGTGTTCCATTAACCTTGCTGTCTATGAACGCTGATACCGAAATCGGAATTGTTGAAATGGGCGCCAACCACTTAAAGGAAATTGAATTTTTATGCGCTATTGCACACCCCGACTATGGCTACATCACCAATTTTGGAAAAGCACATTTAGAAGGTTTTGGCGGCGTTGAAGGCGTTATAAAAGGAAAAAGCGAAATGTACGATTATCTTATTGCAAACCACAAAACCATTTTTGTGAATGCCAATGATACCATACAGGTTGAAAAAACCAAAAACGCCTCTATATTTTCCTTTGGAAACTCCAACGGAATAGCCGATATCACCATTGAATTCAAAAACGCCCAACCTTTTGTAAAATCGGCTTTTAATGGTTTGGATATAGAAAGTCAGCTTATCGGCGATTACAACTTTCACAATATATGTGCCGCTATTGCTATTGGCCACTATTTTAAAGTGGAAGACCAACTGATTAAAAAAGCCATTGAAAATTACATTCCATCCAATAACCGGTCGCAAATTATTGAAAAAGGCTCCAACAAAATAATTTTGGATGCTTACAATGCCAACCCGACCAGCATGGCCGCCGCATTAAGCAATTTTGAAAAACAAAAAGGTTATAAAATAGCTATTTTGGGAGATATGTTTGAATTGGGCAAAGACGCCAAGAGGGAACATCAAAGTATTGCAGATTTAGCGATTGCAATGGACATTGATTCCATTTTCTTTGTGGGCGAGAATTTTTACAAATCCACCATCAATTCCAAAAAAGCAAAACAATACAAATCGTTTTCTGAATTTGAATCCAACTTCGACTTATCGAACATTGAAAACACTACCCTTTTAATTAAGGGTTCACGTGGGATGGCTTTGGAGCGGGTTTTGGATGCAATCTAAAACAAGAAGTGCCTAAAAAAGTAGTTAAGCACTTTTCACAGACACTTCGAAACAAACTCCTAAGAATTAATTAATAGCACAACAAAGTTGCATAATTATCACATTAGGCACAATACTCAATTTGAGTATTTTTATCAAAACAAAAAGGTTTTGTTGGATTTTAGCATACCCACTAATTCACCTGTAGATGATATATTGAGCTTCTTTAAAATATTTCTCCGGTGCGTATCTACGGTATTTGGGCTGATGCCGAGTTTGTCGGCAATTTGTTTACTGGAATAGTTTAATGCCAACAACCGGATAATGTCGCGCTCTCTGTTACTCACCCCATTTGACAAAAGTTTTTGTGACAGGTTGCTGTAATATACCGTTTCGTATTCATTTTTGTCATTGAGCAATTTTGCCGATGCCGTAATTGGCAATTGTAATTCGCCCGAAACAACTGTATAATGGGCCAAACCGATAATCGGTTTTTCATTTAAATCGAATTCCAAAGGCGTCGTATTCTGGATGATATTTACATATTCATCCGAATTGTTTTTAAATCGGTAATTCCAAGTGTAGCTCATTTTCCCCCGGTCGCTCAAATCGATTTCGCTAAGCGTAAACGCCATCAAATCGTTCAAGGCTTTAAGCCATGCCTCCAAATCATCGGGATGAATCCTACTCCAAAAATAACGCATTCCCTGTGCCCGCAACGTGTTTCCATCTAAACCCAAACACGCCGAGTAGTTTTTACTAACATATTCAAAAGCCAGTTCTTGAGTGTTTGTTATGCAGAAAAAAGTGGAACTATACGGCAAGAAGGCATCCCATTCAACTATTTTTTTGATATGCTCCTCTAACGACGGCGCATCGTAAGATTTGAATATTTCCTTGTAGAGGTTTTTTACTTTACTGAAATTCATAGGGTAGAGAGATTTCCCTAAAAGTACTAATTAAGCTGAATTTTCACTTGAAAATTTAAACAAAAAAATCCTAAAGCATTTGCTTTAGGATTTTTTGTTCTGTGGGCGCGAAGGGATTCGAACCTATTTCTTTAGCCCCTATGTTTACTGGGTTTGCCTTGCCTATATTTTTATTACTAACCGAATTACAGACTGCTATTCGAAATCTGGCATCGTAGATTTCAAATATAATCATATAATGTTAAATGACATTATATGATCCATTTAATAAATACCATCATCTTATTTCCTAGAATTATTATTGTGGATTAAACAGACTCTATATGTTCTTTTAAAAAACAGCATCTTTAAGTTTATGGATTTATGGAGAATTATCGGAATCGTGTCTTTAGTCCGGAGGGATTCAAACCTATTTAATTAAACCCAGTAATAACAAGGGGGTTCCTTTACCGTTTGTCATCAACTGACCGATTTCGATTTGTGAACCAGCTATCCTCATTCTTTATCTTCAGCCTTCAATTCATAACAAATGTACAAAAATTCAATTAGGCTTGTCTCAATTGCAACCCAATAAAATTTTTAACTTGTCCATATCCTGACGTATTTTTTTCTCGACAACCCTAGCATAAATCTGAGCAGTGTTTTTTTGGTACGTTATAACAATTTGAAACGGTTCACTGTTCTTATGGACAGTCCATTACTTATTCAACTTCAATTGAATTAAAATTACTGAATGGGCTGGTATTTCAAGTTTTAAACTGCCATTTTTAATGTTTCCAACAGAAAAATTAGAGGTGGTAACCTTCTCCTTTTTTCCAAAATCATTATAATCGGTTATTTTCTTTCCCGTAACTATTTTACTGTTTATGATTTTAGATTTTGAACCAAGTTCACAGTTTATTGAAACTGGCTTATTTGGGTTTGCATTAGTAATTGTTAAACTAATTGTTCCATTTTTTTCGGAAGCTGATGCCGTTAAAGCAGGGATTGATTTATCTTCAAACTGATAGTTTTCTGTTTCAAGTTGAATTGGAACAAGATTAGCGTCCTGATGAACGTTATACATTTTGAACACATGATAGGTTGGTGTTTTAACCATTTCAGCCCCTTTAGTTAAAATCATCGACTGTAGAACATTAACAATCTGTGCAATATTTGCCATACTTATACGACCTGCATGGTTATTAAAAATATTAAGATTAATGCCTGCTACCAAAGCATCTCTAACAGTATTCTGTTGTTGTAAAAATCCTTCTTTGGTTCCTGGCAACTTATCATACCAAGTTCCCCATTCATCAACAATAAGTTTAATATCCCCATTAGGGTCATATTTATCCATAATTGCCAAATGCTTCTTTATAATATCTTCAATCTTCATGGTATTAAGTATGGTAGAAAACCACATGTCTTCACCAAAATCGATAGAGGAACCTTTGCTACCCTCCCAATCATTCGTAGGTAGAGTATAATAATGCATTGACAAGCCCTGAGCTAGGTAATTTTTGCCACCTAAGCCTTTCAAAATTGTTTCTGTCCATTCGACATCATCTCCAGATGGACCGCATATTACTTTCTGGAAGTCATCTCCTTTTATGTAAGCCGAATAATTTCTATAAATATTGGCATAATAATCAGGGGCCATTTCTCCTCCACAGCCCCAATTCTCGTTACCTATACCCCAAAACTTAACGTTCCAAGGTTTTTCCCTTCCATTCTTTTTTCTCAAATCTGTCATTGGACTTTTGTTACTAGAAGTAACATATTCCACCCACTCAACAGCTTCCTTTACTGTGCCTGTACCAACATTTATACTTAAATAAGGTTCAATACCTACCAATTCACAGAAATCTAAAAATTCATGTGTTCCAAAACTATTGTCTTCTGTTACACCTCCCCAAAAGACATTTACAATTGAAGGTCGGTCTTCTTTAGGGCCTATTCCGTCTTTCCAATGGTAGGTGTCCGCAAAACAACCACCGGGCCATCGCAATACCGGTACTTTCAACTCTTTAATGGCTTCTACAACATCTTTTCTATACCCTTTAATATTTGGAATATCTGAATCTTCACCCACATAAATACCTTCATAAATACAGGTCCCCAAATGCTCTGAGAAATGACCATATATATCCTTATTTATTTTTACAGTAGATGGCTCTGGGTTTAATTTCAGAGTATTTTGACTAAAAACATTAACTGATATTAAAAGACTAATAAATAAAATTCTTTTCCTCATTTTTTTATTTTAATAATTATTTACGGCTCCGTAATTTATTGACAAATAAAACACTTAATACCATTTTAGCAAGTCACCTTTAAAATCTCAGCAAAACAGAGCGAGTAAAAAAAGATATGATTATAAAAATCTATGTAAGTTTAATTTCAACCTTAATCTTCACATTTAACGTATTCACTTGCATATTCCCTAAACCAATTAAATACTGGTAACGCGCAAGCTTCGGGATCGCCATTATAAGCAATTCCTCCATCTAATGCCCCTTTATCAATTAAATTCTCGGGAGCCAACAAATTCCAACTTACATTTCCAGAATTATCTGCTAGGGCTTTGAAATTGGCCCCAAAGCCCCAATCTCCTGCAACACCCGTAACTCCACCTTTACCCCATACGCCATATTGCTCAGGGCCCCAATCTATTTCTGTAATTGCTATTGGGGCAAAATCGGCTACTGGCTTTATATTTTCGTTCCAATTGTTTTGAAAGGTTTCAGGATTGTTATTGTCTTGTCCCCAATATCCCGGATAAATATGAACGGCATAACCTACATTGTCGCCTTCTATTTTATTATTGGCATAGCCTTTATATTGGGATTGATATCCTGAACCTGGTATCCAAAGAATATTATCGGAACCATTATCTCTAATAATATTCACTAGGGATTGAAAAAGAATTTTAAGTTGATCGAAATGTGGCTGAGTATTACCTCCTTCTGTTCCATTTGGCAACTTTATCCTTATTGGTTCGTTAGCTAACTCAAACATTACATTATCGGCATTCTTCAAATCTGAATGCCCTGACAAATACCCCCATACCGTTTTTAAATACTCATGATATGGGCCGCCCACTCCAATTACCTCTGGACATACTCCCGGCGGTCTTAAAATTACATACATTCCTCTAGACTTGGCATGTTTTATCAAGGGAATAATAACATTGTTTACAGATGCCTTAAACCTTTCAAAATTAAACTCAGAAATATCATTTTCCGAAATACCGCTTACTCCAACATTATTAGTCCAATAAGGATCTATGTGTAACCGGATATAATTTAAATACCATCCCTCTTCTGTATTGGTAAGTTTGTCCATAACGCCTTTATTGTAATTAAGACAACCTTCAATGTCATAATTATTCCAACGCCAATCGCCAACTGCTCCTCCATTAAACCAGGGGCTAGGTGTCATGGCAACCCCGTGTAGCAACACTACATTATCACAAGGATCTTTTAAATAGCGCCCTTCGACTGTTAATTTAGGCGTTTCCAAAGAACGCGTTATAACAGGTTCTTCAAGTTCTTCTTCTTTATTGGGGTCTGAAATTTTAATAACTTCAAGATCGTTACTTGAACAAGTAAAATTTAACCCTAAAAGCACAAGGGAAAAATATAAAATTTTTCCCTTGTATTTTTTAGTATTATTAATAATCATTTATTTCTTTAATAATTTTATTATAACCCAGCTAAACCATCTGCGAAACCTACATAAGCAGGCTTCCTAGTGTAATCTAGACTCCAAAGCCCTATTGGTTCTCCACCTCGCCACGATGAATTTTCCGGACTATCTGTTACAGCCCATTGCGTAATACCATAACGTTGATTGGCTGGCACTATTTCAAAATAAGCCTTTACTATTTCATTGTAAAAATCGGACATCTGCTGGAGTTGCTCTGGAGTAACTGTTTTAATATTTACCGTTGTTCCATCTACCACAATTCCCATATCAAGTTCGGATATCTTTACAAGTTTACCAGTGGCTGCTAATTTCGTTAACATTTCTCTAATGTTTTCAATGGTAGTCGCCCCTAAAGTTACATGCATTTGAGTACCTATACCATCTACAACTTGCCCTTGGCTTTCAATATATTCTACATATTGAATAAGTCCATCACATTTATCGCCGCCTCCCTCAAGACCATAATCGTTGATAAAAAGGATATCATCTGGGTTTCCATATTGTCTGGCCAGCCTAAAGGCTTCTACGGCGTAATCTTTTCCTAAATAATCTTGCCAATAAAACTCATCGGAAGCTTTATCTTTATCTACTCCTGTTTTTAATTCGAATTGGTTTGGCCAATCGGACATGGGTTCATTTACAACATCCCAAGCTTTTACATAAGGCGCACAGTTTGTAACCATTTCTGAAATCCATGATTCTAATGCTTCGCTAATAATATGGCCTTTTACCTCGGGATGTTTCTCAACAAAAATGGGTTCACTAGAAGCCCCTCCAGCTTTACGCAGAACAACATTATCTAAATATACAGTTCCAACCATATCTCCATAACTGATGATTAATCGATTTCTTCCTGCTACAGAAGGCGTGACAAAAAGCTCCACCTTGCTCCATTCATCACTTAAATAAACTGTACCGAATCCGTCGGCTCCATCCTGCCAAGAAGTACTTTGCATTTCTGGCCTTATATTCCCATTAGGATCCGTTGACTTTACATAAAAACTTAGAACATACTGTTCTCCCATTTCTAACTCAGGAACTGCAAAACTTGTCTGTACGGTCCAGAATCCACTTGATGCAGTTGGATTTGTAACGGCTATTGCATAACCTGTACCACCAAAACCTTCTCCGTCACTGGTTAACTCTCTGGTTGAATTATTTCCCCAGCCTACCCAGCCATCAATATTTCCTTCTTCAAAATCACCATTGTTAACCAAATTGACAATTGCAACTTCCCCTTGTGTATCGTAAACATAAAAATTCTCAACATCTATGTAATACGTAACATCTGGCCGATAACCCAAATCTAAATGAAATTTAAAGGTATCCGTTTCAAAATCATTAATTTGAAATCTAACCTCTTTCCAGGAAATATCAGTTTGAAAAGTTTCTGTTTCTTCACCTGTACCCATCCAATCTAAAATGGGTTCATTATCCAATAGTCCTTCAAAAGATACTCTACCTTGCCCTGGTTTATCTGATTTGATATAAAATACCACCTCATACTTATGCTCTTGGACAACTGGAATACTTGGCGAAACTAATTCTAAATCATCAGCACTTCCAGAATTGCTTGATGCCATTAGTTTTACTGCCTGACTGCTACCTGTCATTCCCATGTTACTTTCAACAGATATTCCTTCTCCATCGTTTGTTGTTCCCCAATCTAAAAAATCTGCATTAGTTAAGCCTGTTAAATCCAATGAATTAGCAATTGATGGAGGTGTTACCACCAACGGACTTATTAATTTATTTAAATATCCTGCATTCTGATTGGCATGCCAAGCTAAAGTATGACCAAAAACAGATATACCTGCGTCTGAAGCTTTTGTTAAAAATTCATTTACATTATCTAAAGCCAAACTTCCATCAGATTGTACAATGGCTCCATGCTTCATACCATATCCCGCCGTCATTTCATCAAAATTTTTATTAACCAGTCGGTACATGACATTTTGATTATTATAATCGGATATGGAAATTCCAGATCCTAATTTAAAATTTGGATCTGTTTCCCTGTTTACGTAAGTCTTTAAGTCTGAATACCCGTCAATAGTTTCCTGTAACGCAATGTTTTCAGGCTTTTCTACTTCGAATTCTGGCACTTCTCTATCTGCACAAGAAAGAAACATTGTAAAAACAGAAGCACACGCCCATAATTTATATAGTTTTTTCATTTTGTCTTAATTTAAGTTTAGTCTAAAATTATTGAATGACCGGTGAGAATGTCTCTGCAATTACTCCCCTATTTCTCAATACCAAAGTGTCTTTTGTAGCCACATGCATTTGTTCTAAATTAATTTCATAATCTAAATACAGAGCATCCCTATCTTTACTTCCCCAACTATTTTTTTCTCCATCTTTAACGAATTTTCCGTTTCCAGAGGCGGTGAAATCTTCAGAATCTGTTGATACGGTACAGTTTCCTTCATCATCAAAGCTTAAAATCAAATCACAATTAATGTTTACTCCATTTTCATCTTTAAATACAACTCGCATTCCTGATTTTGTTAAAGACTGGGTATTTACATTAAAAACTTCATCATACTCTACGTACTGCTCATGTCTAACTATTGTTTGGTTTAAAGAGGTGTTTCCATTATTTCCTGTAATGACATCCTCACCCCGTCTTAAATAAATACCGTGCCAAGGGTTGACATATTTAACGGCATAGAAAATAAAATCCTTAGGTTGAATACTCCAATCTTCACCATAGCCTCTTCTAGGATTATCCTCCAAAGCTTCGCCCGATAATATACTATCGGCATTAACCACATTGTTCATTCTTACTGGAATAACATAGTTTCTTTGAACGGCTAGAGGGTCATTAAAAAAAGCATCTGTAAATTCAACCTCTACACCTCCCATAATTTCGCCTTTAGGAATAACCATGGTATTTGATGATAAATTATAGTAATTATCCGGCATAGGCACTATTGGTCTATCTCCAGACTCAAACAAAAACCCAGACACCAAAGCGTTATCAACCGAGAAATCTATAGTTACATCTTTATCATTATTATAAACACCTGCTAAGGTTGCCATAATTTTCGTTTTATGTTCATTATCTAACGTGGTATCAAAAATATCTTCCCCTAGCGTTATAGTTCTCACTGGATACTGATAGGCAAAGTAAACGGATTGATATTCAAAATCGTCGAATTCCCATCCTTGGTTTTCACAAGAAGTCAAAAACATTAGGAGAATTGCGAACATTATATAAACCTTATTTTTCATATTTATGTTTTTTTATTATTTGCTTTAATTTCATTAAAATCTCTAAAAAATTACCAGCCCTTATTTTGTTGTAAGGCATTGAATTTTAAAGTTTCACTATAAGGTATTGGCCCAAAATTCATATAATCATCAAATACACGATTTTCTACATCAATGACGCTATAATTTTCATCTTCTATATTAATTCCTTTTGCTGTTTCTGTTAAGTCTTCGTTCCATCTTCTTAAATCCCAAAATCGGAATCCTTCAAAGCACAATTCTAAACGACGTTCGTTTCTAATTAATTCTCGCATTAATGCTTTATCGTTTTTAACAGATTCCAGATACCCATCATAATCCATCTCTGGATCAGAAATTCCGGCTCTCTTTCTTATTGCAGCTATAACATCATAGGCTGAAAAACCAAAGGAACCGGTTCCGGTTGGCCCCCAGGCTTCATTCGCAGCCTCTGCATAAATAAGGTATACCTCTGTATATCTCATTCTTGGCTTATAATGTCTTTGAGACGTTTGAGACGTTGGATTTAAATTTACATCCTGTCTAAGCAGTTTCTTTAAATAGTACCCCGTTCTTGTTGATGTTTCCACACGATTTAAAGCATCATTAGTTGTACCATCGCTAGCTGTGTTAATGGCTGTACTGTTTACTCCTGCAACCTCACCGTTAACTAAAATAAATTGTTTTAATCGGGGATCTCTACCTGTATAAGGGTCTGTCGCATCAAAGCCACTTCCCGAGTGCGATATTGGGTATCCATTAGCCATTGGAAAAGCATCCACTAAATTTTGTGTTGGGTTTACCCTACCTCTGCCATAAAGCGTTGGAGGAAAGTTATCGGCTTCTAAATTGTTACTGTCCCCTATATCTGTACGCCAAATAATTTCGGGAGGGTTTACTCCAGTTTCAATGTTATTCATTTCATCCACATTGGCATACCAAGTTACACCATTACTAGCCAAACCAGCAACTCCTCCATTTAGGTTTATAACCTCTCCGGCAAAATTAGCCGCATCTTCCCATGTTGTTGAATTACCGTTACTAAAAGCTGGACTTGCCGCTAATAGTGCTGCCTGGGCCTTTACCACTTTAGCTATTCTGGCAGTCATCCTTTGTCTGGCATAAAAACCAAATACTCGGTTATAATCATCTAGATTATCGTACCCGGACGGTAAGGTAGAAGCGTCTTCAAAATCTAATGGAAGCAAGGTTTCTGCCATAGCTACATCGCTATATAGTTGATTCATACATTCCTCAAAAGTATTACGAGGAATATTGAAGTTCGAATTCGCTCCTTCTGGTTCTATAACGATAGGGACTCCTAATAAATTACCATTTTCTGCAACACCAGAATGTGCTTGAAGTAGATAATACATAAAAAGCGCTCGTAACCCATAGGCCTCTCCCTTTAGCCTTTGACGAAACAGCTCACTCACATTTTCATCTTTCGCCCATCTTACTTTATCGGCCTCCGATAAAAAAATGTTTAAATATTGAATGGCCGCTTTAGCATTTCGCCATTGATCTGCAGGATTAAAATTAGAGGTCCACTGGCCAGTTGCAATTTTTAAATAGCTGTTGTTGTTGTCGTTTGAAACAGCATCATCAGTCGCAACATCATTAAACGACCACCCATTATTGGGAAGACGTGTATAACCATTAAGGAGAATGCCTTGAGCAAACTCAGCTTCCTCATACATTTCCTCTAGTCCTCTATTATTTTCTATAGCTGGTTCTAAAAGATCATCACAGCTTGTAAAAATAATTAAAGCCGATAAAAAAATTAATAGTCTTTTGTTCATATCATTTAATTTATACTTAATGATTTTATTTAAAATAAAGCTTTAACACCTAAGTTAAAAAACCTTGTTTGTGGAGCTCCTCCAATATTCATTTCCATGATATCACGATAACTAGAAATGGTCAATAAGTTAGCGCCACTTACATATACTCCTAGTTTGCTAACAAATGAATTTTGGAACATGCTTGTTGGAAAGTCATAAGAAATCTGAACTTTAGAAAGATCTATTCTATTTGAACTGTACATCCAAAAATCTGACGAGCGATTATTATTATCACTATTAAAAGTCGTTAAACGCGGATATGTGGCAGTATCTTTAGTTTCTTCGGTCCAACTATTACGTACTTCAACAGAATATTTATCCTCACCATCCATCCAGAAATATGAATTATTTTTCATTGAATACGCTCCGGATTGACCTGTTGCTAGGGCAAAGAAGGTTAAGTTTCTCCATTTTGCCGTTAAATTAACGCCGAAAGTAAATGGCGCTCCGGCCCATCCTGCTTTACCTAAAAACACCTCATCTTGGGTATTAATTACACCATCCCCATTTTGGTCTTTATATTTTATATCGCCTGGCTGTACCTGTCCAAAAGTTTGGTTTGGAGAATTGGCAATATCTGCTGCATCGGCAAAGAAACCTTCGCTCTGTAACCCCCAGATACCGTCTAAAGGCTTACCGGTTCTATTCTGATATTCGTCTTCGAACATCTCAGCTCTTTTTGAAGCCTTAGTATCATAATACATCCCTGTTAAACCTAAGGCAAAATCCACATCCCCAATTTTCTTGTTAAACCTTAAATCAAAATCAAACCCAATGCGCTGATCATCATTGTAGTTTACATTTGGAATAAACGAAGAGTTTGGCCAACCCGTAGTAAAGTAATTGGGATATAAGACTGAAGCCTGGATAACGTTGCCGTTTAATTTACTGGTAAAAAATGAACTGTTTAACGTAATAAGATTATCAAAAAACGCAGCCTCCAAACCTAAATTTAATTCTTTCTTTTTAACAAAAGTTAGACCTAGGTTTTCTCCTCTTCTGGAATCTGTAGTTCGGTTAAGGGCTCCATCTCTCCAACTATACCAAGCGCCATCGGTTTGGGTATAAATACTTTCATATAAATAGTAATCATTAATATCTACATCGGTATGCAGGATTCCCGCTGAAACAGTTAACTTTAGGTTGTTAATGGCCCGACTGTCCTTCAAAAAGTCTTCTTCGCTAATTCTCCACCCTAAAGCAATTGACGGTGAAGTGGCAGTACGCTCTCCTTTTGCAAATTTGGCTGAATGCACAATAGCTTCCTTAAAATCTGCATAGAATTTATCTGCATAATTATACCCGAAATGCAAGCCCAAGTTAGCATTACTAACTCTATGGTAAGCTTCAGAATAAGACTGTTGGTACCCATTAGCGATAAGCATGGCGCTAATTTTATTTTTATCATCAAAAGTTTTTGAGTAATCAAACTGTCCAGAAAAGCTTATTGTTTGGGTATAGGCACTATTGCTAATATTCTGTACTCCAGATTTAGAATCTTCTCCATACTTTGTTAAACCTGTTATTTGATCGAATCCAGCGTATGTATTCCACTGTGCTTCGTAAACAGCATAGTTATTATTAAAAGATTGGTTGTATGAGGTCTCATAATCAACACCAAATAAACTCTTAAAAGTTAAGCCCTTCAACAAACCTGAAAGATTGGCATTAATGCCTGTATTAAATTGGAATTGACGATTGGTATATGTATTATATCCTCCCGCATAAATGGCTGCAAATGGATTTGTTTGGTCTAACTGAGTCCCACCAAGCAAATACTTACCATTTACAATGTTATTACTATTACTGATCAAAGTTTGGGATACTAGATCGCCTTCCTCTACCAAATCAATTGGAATAAGTGGTGTAAACCTATAAGGTCTTAAAGACGATGCACTACCCCAATAGTTTGTATTTACTCCTCTTCCATTGTAATAAATAGCATTTGCTCCAATGTTTGCAGACAGTACATTCTTTATAATATCGAAATCAATATTACCTCTTACATTAAAACGTTCGGTTCTATTATTAGTTGCTTCACCAAAATCCAATAAATCTCCAGAAGTTGAAAAGTTTACGGTAGTATAATACTTGGCCACATCACTTCCTCCTGTAATTTCCATATTGGCATCATATCTGGTGTAAAAATCACTAACATAATCTTTAGAATAATAATCTACATCGGCATACCTATAAGGGCTTTCACCTGAAGCATAATTGTAAATTGTTTCATAAGAGTATAAATCGTCCAAGCCATCATTTTGTCTGGCCTGATTGTAAAAATTCATGTATTCTGCCGATCCCAAATACTTAGGAAAACGTTTAGGGGTTAATACTCCTCCATCGAATCTTACTTTTATTTCCTGTTTTTGAACCTTTCCTTGTTTGGTCGTGATATAAATCACCCCTTTAGCGGCTCGGCTACCATACAAGTTAACGGCTGACACCCCTTTAAGAAAACTTACTTGCTCTATTTCTGTTGGCATTACAGTATTCGCGCTTCTTGGCACACCATCTACTAACACCAAAGCACCACCTGACCCCCAGATATTTCCGTTATAACCACCAACAAAAGCTTGTAAACCTTCCAAACTATAGGTTGTATAGTTTTTTTCAAGAACTTCGGGAAGGTTAACATAAGAAATACCTCCTAACAAATCCTTTTCCTTCACCTTTTCAAAAGCTACCTGAACTTTATTTTCTCCCAATGAAGCTTCCAAGGTTATTAGTTTTAAACTGTTATTTACCTTTATAATTTTTTCTTGGTAACCTGATGCAGAAACAAGTAAACGAGATCCTTCTGGAACTGTTATAAAAAAATTACCATCAGCATTTGTTCTACTAGATATTCTACTGTCCTGTTCACTTACAACAACAGCTTCTTTAAGCGGAGTTCCTAAAGCACCAACAACAACCCCTTCAACATCTATCAAGTTATTTTCTTGTGCAGTTATTAGTAACGGACAGAAAGCAATAAGCACAAAACATAGAACTATTTTAAGTTGTATATATTTCATTATTTTCTATTTGGTTTTATATTATTTAATATTATCGAATTGTTTACCAACCTGGATTCTGAGAAAATTCCAGATACATATTAACATCTACATTCTTTAAAGGCAACCAATAGTGTTTATCTGTAAAATTGCGTTCTAGAATTACTTCTTCATGGATGTTTGCTACTCTGTTTTGTGTTGGGTCTTCTGTATTAAAATCTCCAACACGATCAAATTCGATAGATTTTTTTAGGGTATATGGGCTCTTTGTTAATAATAACCAACGGCGTAAATCGTTGAATCTATGACGCTCAAAAGCCAATTCTACGGCACGTTCTCTTCTTACCTCGCCCAAAAACATATCCGCTGAGCCTAAAAATTTGCTAGCCACATGGCCAACCCCTGCCCGGTCTCTAATAACGTTTATGGCATCAACAGCCGTTTTAGAATAATTTGATGCTTTACCTGTTGACGAGTTGAATGCCATTGTAGCTGCCTCTGCGTACATTAAATACACATCAGCTAAACGCATCCAAGGAAGGTGGATATTTAAATTGGCTCCCCAATCGTATCCTAAATCATACTTATTTGCTGTAATAGGAATAAACTTGTATAATAAATACCCTGTTCTACTTCCTGTACTAATATTTCTATAACTACCTCCCGAATATAAATTAGCATATCTATCTTGTGACACTTCAGCAGGCATAGAACCTTGAACGCATTTTACGCCGTCGTAAACAATATCATTATAAAACCTTGGGTCTCTATCTTTCCATGGGAATTCTGGGTCATACCCAGATTCTGCATCAGGCTGGGTTATATCCTCAATGGGCAATCCATTTGCCATGCCATAAAAATCAACATAGTTAGCTGTTGGAAGAAACTTCACATCCCCATCGGCTATTACCGGAGCAGGCTGATACTGTTTACTTGTTCCCCAGTTAGAACCGTTTGCACCCCAGTAAGGGCCTCTAAAAATAGCTTCTGTTCCTCCAGGTATTTGCCAATTCTGTCCTGTGGTGTAGAAATTATTACTGTATTCTGAAAAAGGTAATAAAGCATATTGGGAATCGCCACTTTCCGTTAAAGACAAAAGTTCTCCAAAAGCTTCGGCTGCTTTTTGGCAATAAGTGGCATCATAAGTTTCACTTCCCGTAGATTCTTTATTCATTAATGGACTTCCAGCCCATAAATAATTCTTTCCTAAATAGCCTAAAGCCATTATTTTATTGATACGTAACTGATTTTTACCTAAAGTTCTTTTCCCTGCTGTAGTATCATCCCAATCTATTGGCAATAAATCCGCTGCTAAACGTAAATCTACACCTATTCTATCTGCACATTCATGATAACTTAATCTTGGTAAGGTTAAAGGCTCATCACTTGGCAGAACGGTATCAATGTAAGGTAACCCCCCAAAATACTGGATAAATTGAAAATGAAACCAAGCTCTAAAGAATAATAATTGCCCTCTTATTAAATCTCTTTCTTCTTGCGTAGCTTCCGTTAAATTATCAATATTGGCTAACCCTAAATTCGCTTTACGGATGCCATACCATCCATTTTTCCACAAATCTTTTGCAAAACGATCATTTGAAGTATTAGCGTTTGAAGCATTCATCCATCCAGCACCCCAACCATCGTGCTCATCCTGCCAGCCCCAAAAATCACCATTATCTATTTTTACTCCAAAATGGAAATCACGAGCAGTTGACTGAATTTCGTCTTCTCCCCAGTTCCAAGAATTAGTCCAATAACGATTAGTAAAATCAGGCACACACTGATATAATTCCTCCGTAAAACCCTGAAAATTAATGAAGTTTTTAAAGGCCTCATCAGATGAAATATCTGTATCTGGATCTTTATCAAGGTAATCTTCACAGGATATCACAGTACCTAACAGACATAAAACCAGACTGCACTTTAATATAGTTTTGATATATATTTTCATAATAATAAGCATTTAAAATGTTATGTTAACTCCTAAGTTAAATCGTCGTGCACTTGGATAAGCACCTTGAGAAGCCCAGCCTGTTCCTGCAAAGTTTGCTTCCCTGTCATCAGGCATATCTGTCCATAGCAACAAATTATTCCCGTTCAAGTAAAATTTCAAATCATTTACTCCTAAAGCTTTCACCCACTTAGAAGCTGAATTAAATGTGTAAGCTATTTCCGCATTTTTTAATCGCAAATAAGAACCATCGTAAAAGAAGCGATTTGCACTTGTATAAGCACCATTTGGTGTTGATAACCATCTAGGCACCGGAACCGCTCCGTTAACATTATCTTTAGACCAGTAACTATCTACTTCATATACCACATGATTTTGCGAGCTTAAGCTGTTAAGCACCACCTGGCGGGATACATTATTAACCCCATAGAACTGTACGAACCCGCTGAAACCTTTCCAATTAAACCCTACCGTAGTGTTAAAGGTATTTTGCGGTCTTCCTGAAAAACCGTAAGGAATATTGTCATAAGTATCTAAAATACCATCGGCGTTAAAATCTAAAACGGCATAGTTCCCTGGTAATTTCTGGTCATCGTTTGTATTATGCATAGTGGTTGCATAAAGTTCATCCCAGGTGTTATAATAACCATTAGCCACGTATGTATAAGCTTGCCCTATTTGTTTCCCTTCTTGCTTTTGGTAATCAGGTAGTAAACCTGGATCATCGGCATAAAGCACCTCATCCTTAGCGTGTGTTATATTAAAATTTGACCAAAGGTTTAAACCATTTGCAAAGGTGTGGTTTAATTTAATTTCAAACTCAAACCCTTTGTTTTTAACCCTTCCCAAATTCGCTACTGGGGCTTGAGTTCCATAATAACTAGGAATTGCCCTTCGGTTTCCTGAAATTAAAATATCACTACGCTCATCTGAAAAGTAATCAAACGTACCGGTTACAAATCCTTTTAAAAGTTCGAAATCTACACCAAAATTTGTCTTCTTAACTTTTTCCCAATGTACGTCTGGGTTACCAACTGCTGTTTCTCTATACCAACTGTAAGGACTTGATTCTGCAGTTTCCCCAGTGGTTCCCATGGTTGAATTCCCACCATAGCCCCATTGCGTTAAATATAGGAACCTTCCGTTAATATTGTCGTCACCAATTTCTCCGTATGATGCCCTTAATTTAAGTACATCGATAAAAGAAAGTGATTCCATGAATTTTTCTTTAGACAGTACCCATCCAACACCTCCAGATGAGAAAAATGCAAATCGGTTTTCTGGACTAAATTTTTCAGAACCATTGTAGGCTCCATTATACTCTAACAAATATTTGTCCGCATAGCCATAGGTAGTACGGAACACCCAGTCCTCTCGATAATTTGGTATTTGACTTCCGGTAGCAAACTCATTTCTATTAACAAGTCCCATGGCCGTAATGTTATGCTTGTCTAGTCTTACATTGTAATCTAACTGTAATTGATAAAATAATCGTCTATACGAAGCCCAATCCTGAACATTACCACCTGTTGATGACCATTTAACACCTTCTTGAAAATCAAATCTATTATTAGAATCGAAAGCTCTTTTATATGTTGGCAAACCAGTTACCGGATCTATCCATTTTTCTTGAACATCGTTATATAAATCGTTTACCCCTCGATCTCCCTCAGAAAACGTATTGTCTAACGCTAAAATTCCTTTAAAATTCAGGCCATCAACCAACATATCTAAACTTTGATCCAGTGTAAAATCTGTAGTAACTTTGGTGGTTGTTCTATATTGAATACCGCTAATAGCTAAATTTCGAACCGAATTTGAGGCCTTTCCTTCATTTGGAGCATAATACCCCCAAGATCCATCAGAATATCTAGGTAAAAACACATCAGCAGCTGTCGAGTATGCAGCATCCCACATTGTATATTCTGAGCCACTTGCCCCCCAAGGGTTTTTCCTAACACCATGGGAACCTGACAGATTAACTCTTAATTTAGTCGTTGGTGTAATTACAAAATCTAAATTAGATCGTACATTAAGCCTGTTAAACCCATATCCTGGATCATAACCTCTTCCATTATCGTAATCCTTAAATAAATCACCTTCACGAAGAAAATCTACTCCTGCAAAATATTTTACCGATTCTGTCCCGCCATTAACATTAACACTGGCGTTATAGGACATTGTGTAATCCTTAAATAAAATGTCTGCCCAATCTACATTGGGGTAGCGTTCAGCCTCTTCTAAACTTGCAGGGTTTCTATATTTATTAATAATATCAAATGGCAAATAATTGTTCCAGCTTTCCGGGCTTAATGACAGTTCGTTTTCAATGGCATCATTCTTTATTAAAAGCGCATCAAAGGCATCATATTTACCTGGTAATTGAGAAGGCACTTTCATAGTGGTATTAACCCGAGCACGTATTTGGGCCTTACCTATTTTACCTCGTTTTGTAGTAATTAATATAACTCCGTTTGCCCCTCTAACTCCATATACGGCAGTTGCGGAAGCATCCTTTAAAACTGTAAGTGATTCTACTTCACTGATAGCTACGCTGTTCATGGAACGTTCTACTCCATCAACAAGGATTAAGGGAGAAGAACCATTCCATGTACTTTGTCCACGAATAAAAATTTGCGGATCTTCTTCACCCGGCATACCAGTACTTGCAGTGGTAATAACCCCAGGCGTATTTCCCGTTAAGGCTGCACCTATGTTTGAAACCCCTCCAGCTTGTTCAAGTGTTTCGCCCTTGACTTGAGCCACAGCAGCTACAACACTAGCCTTTTTCTGTTTACCATACCCTACAACCACAACTTCTTCTAGCGAGGTTTGATCCAAATTCATAGTAATTTGAATTTCTGAATCTCCTGTTACTTTTCTTTCTATGGTTTTAAACCCTATATAGCTAAAAACCAAAGTCGCACTTGAACTTGGAATTGAGATTACAAATTCTCCATCAAAATCGGTTACCGCTCCAATATTAGCGCCTTTTACCAATACATTTACTCCTGGTATTGGGGTATTGTCTTCACCTGAAACAACAACACCTTTTACTGTAATTGACTGGACAACTATCTCATTTCCATCGCTCAGGTTCATTACACCGACATCCATCGAATTGGCATACATTATGCCCGAAAACAGAAACTGAAAGATAATTCCTAACCCAACACACTTAAAACAATGTTGAATTTTTAATAATTGTATTTTCATATTATTATTTTGACGTTTTTTTAAAATCTATTTAATCTTGACATTTAAATAATCGCTATAAAACCGCACTCTATACCCATAACTCATCACAATAGCTAACAACAACTTCAATCATTGAGCAGTCAATAAAAAAATTCGCCCTGAATTTTTATTGAAATTTTTAATTTGAATGATTTCTAATAGTATTGAAACTAGACAAGACACCTCTACCAGGAATTAAGATTATTATAAGACTAATCTTCCTGTTGATATAACTCTATTAAAAATTATTGATTAGTAATTGATAAAACAGTTTATGAGATAATTATAGCTTATGCTTTACTTTTATGTTTTAACAATCGATTGTCTCATGGTATTACATTTTTCATTTAGTTTAATTTAACTGGTTAGTTGGCTTAAAAAATTAATTATATAAATGGGTAGTAAAGTTTGGAAAACTAAACAATACACTTATATAATCACAAATGTAATAATTACACTTTAATAAAACAACCGATTGTTTAAAAATTTACAAAAAAACATAAACTTATGAATCATTTACATGGTTTAAGATTTGAATACAACCCATATTTATCATGATTAATTTCATAAATCTGTATGGATCACAAATGTGCTACGCTTTCTGACAAACTAGAATAGTGATAAAACAAACACCAAGTATCTTCAACTTTGCAGATCAAGACAAGCCTAACTGGGACTTAAACCTCACCCATATAAGTAGAAATTCACTCTTCCAGTCCATAGATTATCTCGGTATTTCCGCGGCTAAGCACTTATTTTGGAATATACAATTACTTTACAGACTTCTGTAACTCTGCCACGTGCACGGCTAAACTTTACGCCTTTATCTTAAATTACAAACTGTACACTCGGGATTTTCCACTCAGTGCCTTTTTGGTTATAAAACCCTCTGAGTTAATTCTTCACCCTTATCTCCGGTTCAATATAGTAACTCAAAATCTAAAACATAAGAATTTTAGAGACTGTTTCACGTACTATACTTTTTTAGAAGATTCACGTTCTAAAACTTCTGTATTTAAAAATGTTATTTGCTTAACAATTTCATCTTTCTTACTAGAAATCTTTAAATTTTTAAGAATAATCTCTGCCGACGTTTGCCCCATTTTAGATGCGGGGTGCGTTATTGTAGATAAATTAGGGTCTATAATACACGAGATTGGGTCATTATTAAAACCTATTACTGCCAAATCATCAGGAACTTTCAACCCTTTCTTTTTAGCACATTGTATAGCGCTTACCCCTAAGATATCCCCGGGGGCAAATATACCATCGGGCCGATTTTTCATTCCCAACAATTTTTTACTTGCCTTTAGCGCCTCTTGGTAAGTTATTCCGTTAACTTTTACAATTAAGGATTCGTCTGCAGGTAACCCATGGTCTTTCAAAGCAGCCAAATACCCTTTTCTTCTCTCATAGTAAATACTGAACTCAGAACCTGCTGTTATATGAGCAATTCGTTTACATCCTTGATCGATTAAATGCTTTGTTGCTTTATAGCCTGCGCTATAATTATCAATAACCACATGAAATGTATTGAAATCATTTGGAACCCTATCAACAAACACTAAAGGTGTATCACTTTCAATAAAACGCTTAAAATGAGCAGTATCCTTAGTTCCCATAGCAAGAGAACATATAACGCCACTAACCCTATTATCATAGAGGGATTGGGCTAAACTCATTTCTTCTTCATACGAATCATGAGATTGCATAATAATAACGGTATAACCAGCCTTTTGCGCAGCTATTTCTATACCACTGATTAACGATGAAAGAAACGGTTGTGTAACCGTAGGAACTAACACCCCAATAGTCTTCATTTTATTGCCCCTTAAACTTGCTGCTAAATTGTTTGGCCTATACCCCATTTCGGCAGCTGTTTTCTTTATCCTTTCAATCGTTTTTTTACTAATTGTGTGATGGTCTTTTAATCCTCTTGAGATAGTAGACGTTGCTAAGTTCATTTTTTTAGCAATATCATAAATAGTAACTTCTGTATGCTCCTTCATCTAAAATGGCTTGATTAAACCAAATATACATTTTTTTAATAAAAAGTGACATTAACAATCATATAAGCATAAAAAAACACACATAATATCATGGCAATTTCAAGAATTAAACTAAATACCCAAATAACAATTAATTGAAAAATACTTTTATTAAAATAACAATACAACAATCGGTTGTTGCATTTGATATTTAAAACTAGTTTAATTTACTATCCAATGTTAATGTTTTATAATCGCCTCTTTATTTAGATTCCCGTTTTCACGGGAATGACAATTTCAATGGAAACCCCGACGCAAAGCATCGAGGGATTCTTTTTGATTAAACCATCATATATACTGAATTGAAGCAACCATCTTCACAATCTTCCAACTTTGTATTCCTTATGATAATGTTTTGTAAGTTTTTTTCTGCAAAAAAGTACTTTAAAATATGTGAATAGTGTAAAATTGAATTTGAATACGGAAATGATCGTAATTTTTTCCGGGATGGATTCATAGAAAACCTTCAAACCTTTTTCTTTTCTTATTAAGGTCGCTATTTTAAATAAATATATATCAACTTTACAGTTTTGAATATTCTATTAAAACATGATCTCTTTGAAGGGGTTAGACATTCCATTACCTTAAAGGTGAAGCCCATGCCATTAACTTTAGATGTAAATAACATCAACCATGTTTACCAATTGTTATTGTTATGTTTTTAAATTGCGGTTCAATACAGTCAAGGTTTAAACTTTTACAATTGTGAAATTACATATATTTAAAATCCATGAAAAAACATATTATATTTAGAATTACCGCTATTTTACTTCCTTTTATCTTAATTTTTATTTTAGAGATGACATTAAGAGTGGTTGATTATGGTGAAGACTATCAACTTTTCCATAGAGTTAAAATTGAAAACAGGCCTGATTATCTTATTATGAACAATAATATGGCTCGCAAATATTTTAAAGATAATGGTTTGCGTTCTGACAACCAATCTGACTTGTTTTTAAAAACAAAAACAGACAGCACGTTTAGAGTTTTTGTACAAGGTGCATCTACCGTAGTGGGATTTCCTTTTTATCAAGGTGGTTCATTTCCCAGAATGTTAAAACACAGGCTGTCCCTAACATTTCCAAATAAAAATATTGAAGTTATAAACACAGGTATTACGGCAGTTAATTCGTATACTATTTGGGACTTAACCGACGACATTATTGCGCAAAAGCCAGACTTGATAATCATTTATGCTGGCCATAATGAATATTATGGCGCTTTGGGCGTAGGCTCATCAATTTCTTATGGATCTCATCCTACATTGATTAGAAGCTATCTAAATCTTAAAAAATTCCGCTTCTTTCAATTCTTTGAAAATGGATATAATAAACTCGTATCTAATAAGAGTGTAAAACCATCTGAAAGAAAAACAACTTTAATGGAAGTGATGGCTAAAGAACAACGTATTCCATACAATTCGGAAGTATATCTAAACGGAATTAGCCAGTTTGAAAGTAACTTAGAACTTATTTTAGATAAGTATAAAAAAAATGAAATTCCAGTTATTTTATCTACTGTCGTGAGTAATATAAAAGACATAAAGCCATTTATTAGCGATAGCATCCCTGACAAGAATCAGTTTTTAGAGAACATAGAACTAGAAAACAATAAGGCAAACAAATTGGCAGAAAACAATGCTTTAGCAGCCTACACATTAGGATCTCACTATCTTGAAAAGAACAATGATTCAGCTAAAAAATACTTGAATTTAGCAAAAGAGCTTGACTTTTTAAGATTTAGAGCCCCTGCAAAAATTAACGAATCAATTATTAAACTATCTAAAAAATACAATACCTCATTAATTGACATGGAAGAGGTTTTTAGCTCAAATTCAAAACACAATATTGTTGGATATGAGTTGATGACAGAACATGTTCACCCAAATATAGAAGGTCAATTTTTAATGGCTGATACCTTTTACAATAAAATTAAAGAATTAGGCTTTTTAAATGATTGGCACAATTATATAACTTATGATGAAGCTTTTAAAGAAATTCCAATATCTAGAGTTGACTCACTTAAAGGGAAATTCGCCGTAAGTGATTTAAAAAAATCTTGGCCTTATGATATGAATATGTCTGGAAAGCGTCCAGAACCTACCAATTTTAATGCTTCATCATTTGACGAAAGGCTAGCGCATGACCTTTATAACAAAAAGGTAACCTGGAAAGAAGCTATGACGATTGCTTATAACAATTATAAAGGTGATAAAAATTATAAAAAAGCATTGCATGTGTCTGAATCTTTAATTTTTGAATACCCCGAACAAGGGAGAGTATATCAAATGGCGGGAAATATGAGCTTAAATTTAGGCGAACTAGATAAAGCAGCTTACTACTTTTCTAAATTCAATGCTCTTGAAAAAAACAGCGTGTCTTATGAAGATTTAGCTTTAGTTTACATAAAACTGAATAAAATAGAGCTCGCCAAAAAAACACTTTCAGAAGCAAAAAATAAAGGCTTAAAAGTAAAAGAATTTACTAAAATGCTTCAGGAAGAAAACAGTGAAATGATTGAGGGCATTGATAACTAAATATTCACCAAGGTTTTTCAATGTCTTTTTTGGTATACAAATGGTTTCGTTTATTAAAATAGGAATCGCCGCTACCTTTTTTTAACAATTGGTTATTTCCTGATAATTTTTGAAAAAAAGACAACGGAGTTAAAATAAGGTAAAAGATGAAAAACATAATGATACAATTCATTACCAAACCCAAATAAAAGGAAAAGGAAAACCAAATTTTACCTATGATAAAAGTTAGTTTTTTGGAAATAACTGCAATAAAGAGAAGTAATAATGCTAAATATATGAGCCAATTTATATCAAACGTTAAGAAGGCAATAAGTGATGCCAATGCTAAAACAATAATGGTTTCAAAACTTTTTTCTATAGTCATTTTAAAACAAGGTATAAATAAATGGTGCCAATGCCGTACTACTTGTTAAAAA
>JAUIKY010000058.1 GCA_030430535.1 Bacteroidia bacterium | reverse complement strand
AAAGAGCGGGGATTATCAATGTTGACGGAATCACAAGTTCCAACGGTAACCTTAACCTTACTCCACTCTTTTGTTCTTTCTGATTATTCAATAAATTTAAGAGATTGTAAACTTAAGACGGTAACCGTTGCACAAGCCCTTAATTTTGTAAAGACATGATATAAAAACGCCCATTTTAAGGACGTTTGTTGTTTTTAACAATTATTAGTTATTTTTCACCCCGATAAATATTCGGCAAAGCAATCTTAAATTTTACGGCCAGCAAACGCGTAATGATAACTACCAGACCGGCGATGATAAAAACAAAATCTTCCTTAATAGGAAATTCGCGCAGCACAAAATAGATAACACCTCCCAAAATACAGGCCGTGGCATAAATTTCCTTTCGAAAAATCACGGGTATTTCGTTGCAGAGAATATCGCGGGTTACCCCTCCAAAACTGGCGGTCATGGTCCCCAAAGCAATACAGATAATAGGGTTTAATCCGGCATTCAAGCCTTTTTCGATGCCTACCAAGGTGTACAGCCCAATTCCAATGGTATCGAACAAAAACAACGAAGTGCGCAAATAATTGATTTTACTCCTAAAAATGATGGCAAAAATAGCCGAAGCCAAAATCACGTATGTATAGGTCATGTCGCGCATCCAACTCACTGGTGTTTCGCCAATAAGCACATCGCGTAGTGTACCGCCACCAACGGCCGTAACAAAGGCGATAATCAAAATACCGAACAAATCCATTCGTTTGTTAAATGCTACCAACACCCCCGAAATGGCAAAGGCAATGGTTCCTAAAATATCTATGGTGTAGAACATACGTTTTCTTTGTTAATCGTCATGCTGAACTCCTGCACTGAGCAAGGTCGAAGTGCAATTCAGCATCATATAATTTTAAACACTAATTTTCTTAAAGGTCGTCATTGCGAACGTAGTGAAGCAATCTCATAAATTGAACCTAAAAATTAAACAGATTGCTTCACTGCGACTGCGCTCAGTGCAGGCTGTTTCTCTCACAATGACGGTTCTCTGAGACCCCGAGTCAAGCTCGGGGTAAGCAGTCTGCACAAATTTTTCTGCATTGCACTTGAAAAATTTGGCGACCTTTTAAAAGACCCTTCGGCTCCGCTCAGGGTAAGCAGTCTGCACAAATTTTTCTGCATTGCATTTGAAAAATTTGGCGACCTGCTTACATATCTTGGGTGTAAAAATTATAATCTTTTAAAATCACATCAATAAATTCCATATCCGTTTTTTGTTTTACTTCTTTTATGCCCACTACTTCCACAATTTTATTCCGTAGTTTTATCAAAGTTTGGTAATCTTTCGCCACTCGTGCCACGCTAAACGTGTCTTTTATAATTCGGGCGTCGTTATCCGACAGCTTAATCACATTCGGATAGGTGGGTTTATAATCGTCACGTAAATTTTCAAGAATGGTATGGCTAATGTTTACACTGTCCTTTAGCCCGATAACAGCCGTGCCGGCAGCCATATCGCCAATGCGTTGATTCTTTTTACTGAACAGCATAACAAAAAATCCCATCCCAAAAATATAAATATCTACAATCCTAAAAAACCAGCGCACTACATAATCGGCAAACGACGCTTGATACCCATCAATTTTCACCACTTTAATTTTCAGCACCCTTTTTCCTATGGTTTGGCCTTCAAAAAGTGACTCCAATGCCAAAGTGTAAAACATCACCGGGAAACTCAACACCGTATTGATGGCAATTTGCGACCACTGGTCCATGTTATCAAAAGCGCCGAACACATAGCTCATCAACATTAAATACCCAATTTTAATGGCCATATCGATGATGAATGCCAATAACCGCTCTCCCGCTCCACTGGCACGGAAGGCAATTTTTACATTTTGGGTCGTGTTAATTTGTAACTCTGACATTTTATATTTTAATTTACCTATCGTACATTTTGATAAAATTCGTCATTTCGAGTGAATTTCACGACAGAATGAGTGAAATTTGTATCGAGAAAAAGAATTTTAACCTAAAGAAAGTTCTCGATACAATTTATCGTTCTGCTTCGGCTACGCTCAGCAACCACTCAAAATCACTCGAATTGACGTTTGAGTAAAATTAATGCATCAAATGCACCATGGGTTGAAATTTATAAAAAATACATGAGGGAAGTTTCATTCATCAAACAAAATAAGGAAAAATGGCTGAGTTTTGAAAAAGCCATTTTCAATAACAATTTTAAAAACCCCGATGAGCTAGCCTCACAGTACATCCATGTGATTAACGATTTGGCTTACGCCCAAACCTACTATCCCAAAAGCAAGGTTATTACCTATTTAAACCAATTGGCCGCCAAAGCCTTTCAAAAAATTTATAAAACCAAACGCCACGATACCAACCGATTGGTAGGTTTTTGGAAAACCGAAGTGCCACTAATCTGCTATCAATTCCGGAAGTTTATTTATGTGGCCTTCATCATTTTTTTCGCCTTTACTTTTATTGGCGTGATTTCGGCCGCCAACGATGGCGAGTTCGTGCGCTCCGTTTTGGGCGATAATTATGTAAACATGTCGTTGGAAAATATTGAAAAAGGCGACCCCGTGGCTGTTTATAAAAGCGGCAGCAATTGGGGCAGTTTTATTGGCATTACCATCAACAATTTACGGGTGGGCATCATCGCTTTTGTTTTGGGCGTATTTTTGGGCGTTGGCACGCTTTACATCATGTTCAACAACTGTATTATGCTGGGCTCGTTCCAATATTTCTTTTATGAAAAAAACGTATTTTGGGAAAGCGTTCGCGGCATTTGGATTCATGGTAGCATGGAAATCTTCGCCATTGTTATCGAGTGTGCCGCCGGACTCATTTTAGGTGCCAGCATCCTTTTTCCGGGCACCCATTCGCGATACACTTCATTTAAAATGGGCGCCAAAACCGGCATTAAAATTTTAATCAGCACCATGCCATTTACCTTTGCCGCTGGGTTTTTGGAGGGGTTTGTAACCCGTTATTCCAACATTATGCCGCATTGGCTTTCGGTGAGCATTATTTTAATTACTTTGGGCATCATCAGTTACTATTATTTAGTGTATCCGTTTAAAATCCAAAAGCAAATTACACAGCAACCTGTGTTAAGTCTGTCGCAACTTTGAAAACTCCCAAAATACATATTGCCCAATTTTTACTGTTGATTTGCTTTCTTTTTCAGCCTTCATTGGCGTTTTCATTTTCTGAAGCACCACAGCACATCCGGCAGTTCGATGACGATTTTAAAGAACGTTACAGCGGAAACAAATACAATTACGAAGGGCACGACATAGTTGGTAAAACACCCATGGGTTCGGGCAATTACGAAGATTATAAAAAAAACGACAAAATCAAAAGCAAAGAGGACAACGACGAGGGGTTCCTCTCACTGGACTTAAGGCCGATTAGTTGGCTGTTTTATATCGCTATTATTGGCGCGGTAATTTTTCTGGCCTATATTTTAATCAACGAAGGCAGCTCCGGATTATTTTCGCGAAACCACCACCGAAACATTGGTAAATACGAAGACATCACAGCTGAAAACATTGAACAATCCGACATCGACGCCTTTATTTTAAATGCTGAAAAATCTGGAGATTATCGCCTCGCCATTCGTTATTATTATTTACTGGTTTTAAAACATTTAAGCCTAAAAAACTATATAAAAGTTGAGGAAGACAAAACCAACAGCGAGTACCTCAATGAAATAATCGACAAGCCATTCAACAAAAATTTTGAATACACAGCCTACCTTTACAACTACATTTGGTACGGCGAGTTTGCCATAAACCAACAGCAGTACCTAACGGCAAAAACCCATTTTTCAACCCTTTTAAAGCAAGTTGGTTAAGTATGAAAAAGGTTTTGCCCATACTGCTCATTCTCCTTGCCTTGGTGGTAACCGCCTCGGTATTTGTGGGCATCAAACGCACCAAAACGGTTGATTGGGAAGAATCGTTCAACGAAAAGAGTAGCAAGCCTTACGGCGTTAGTGTGCTTTACAAAGAACTGCCAAAATTATTCAGCAACCATAAAATCCGAACCGTTTACCACCAACCAGCCAGTTATTTACAGGCGCATTCCGAAGATGGTTTCGGCGACCATGTGGCCCTGGGGAGCTACATTATTATTGGCAATTCCAATTACCTGGAAGACGACTCGGTGGATGAACTATTAAATTTTGTGGATAAAGGCAACACCTTGTTTATTTCAGATTACACCTTTCCGCAGAAATTGCACGACACCCTGCATATAGACGTAAAATATATCGCGAATAAAACCGATAGCATTTCGGCTCAAAAACTGGAAGACTTCAACATCAACACCATTGAAATTGACCGCAATGAAGGCGACAATTATTTTTCACGTTTCGACTCGATAAACTATCGCGTTTTAGGGTATTCAAGAATCGATTACTGGCATGTTAATTTTCTTGAAATCCCTTTCGGAGGTGGCAAAATTTACCTGCATACCGAACCCAAAGCCTTTACCAATTACAACCTTTTAAAAAACAACCGGTACAAATATGTAGAGGCAGCACTGTCGTATTTACCCGAAAACGATGTGTATTTTGACTCGTACACCAAAATTCAAACGGGCTATGATGGCAATGTTGAAAAAGAATCGAATCTTGGGTGGTTTCTAGAGCAACTGTCGTTCCGATGGGCTTGGTACACCGCCATTATTTTCGGTATTCTTTTTATGATTTTTAATGCCAAACGCCGACAGCGCATCATCAAAATCATTAAGCCGCTGCCCAATACTACGGTAGATTTTGTTAAGACAGTTTCGAACCTATATTTTGAAACTCAGGACCACAAAAACCTCATTGAGAAAAAAATAACGTACTTTTTGGAAAAAATTAGAACCGATTACCATTTGGACACTTCGGATTTAAACGATGAATTCATTGAAAAACTGAGTTCAAAATCCGGAAGAAAAAAAGAGTTGGTCAAAAAAACCATCGGATATATTAATTGGTTACGAAGCAAAAACGAATTTTTCGAAGACAACCTTATTAATCTAAACCGCCACATTGAAGCATTTTATACCGCATAATTATGGACGACAATAAAGCACCCCAAAACCAGAATCCTGCTAACGAAAACACTCAGGAAAACACTGTTAATTCGGTGGATAGTAGCGCCCTGAACGACAACAGTACTTTAGAATTTAAAAACCGATTGGACTTGTCTGGACTGCAACAGAGCGTTAACCAAATCAAGCAGGAAGTCGGCAAAGTGATTGTGGGCCAAAAAAATATGGTCGATATGCTGATTGCCTCGTTATTGGCCAAAGGGCACTCGCTTATTGAAGGTGTTCCTGGCGTGGCGAAAACCATTACGGCCAAACTTTTGGCGAAGTCTTTAAGCGTGGGTTTTAGTCGCATTCAGTTTACGCCCGATTTAATGCCGAGTGATATTTTGGGAACTTCGGTTTTCAATCTGAAAGATTCAGAATTCGAGTTTAAAAAAGGCCCTATTTTTTCGAATATGATTTTAATTGACGAAATAAACCGGGCGCCCGCAAAAACCCAAGCGGCACTGTTTGAGGTGATGGAAGAGCAACAAATTACCATTGACGGCCATAAATATGTATTGGACACGCCGTTTATGGTTTTGGCCACCCAAAACCCCGTCGAGCAAGAGGGCACCTACCGTTTGCCCGAAGCGCAGTTGGACCGTTTTCTGTTTAAAATTGATGTGGATTACCCCAATTTAAACGATGAAATTGAAATATTAACCCGAGAGCATCAACTGAAAGACAAAGCCAAAACCGATGAAATCACAGCATTTTTAACAGCCAATCAAATTGCTGAATATCAGCAGTTGGTCACCCAAGTTTTGGTGGAGGCCCATTTACTAAAATACATTGCACAAATTATAGTTGCTACCCGAAGCAATCCGTTTTTATATTTGGGAGCTTCGCCCCGGGCATCCATCGCCATTTTAAAAGCCAGCAAGGCCTTTGCCGCAATGGGCGGGCGCGATTTCGTAACGCCCGAAGACATCAAACGAGCCGCCACACCGGTGCTGCACCACCGCGTTATCGTTACGCCCGAGCGTGAAATGGAAGGCGTTTCCAGCAAGCAAATCATAAAACAGATTATTGAAACGGTGGAAATTCCGAGGTAGTTTTCAGTAATCAGTGCCAGTTGGCAGTCGCAGTCACATCATATAGTAATCACTAAAGAAATCAGAAATTATGTTTAAAAATCCATTTTCATTTAAAGGTAGAATCAGAAGAACGGAATTTGGTTTAAGCTACATCATCTACGTGGCTTATTCTACCATTATCAACTTATCGATAACCTCTTTACCAGGTGACAGCGCGGCAATTATTTTTTTGATTCTCCTTATCCCAGGAATATGGTTCTTTTGGGCTCAAGGTGCCAAACGCTGCCATGACAGGGGCAACAGTGGCTGGTACCAAATCATTCCTTTTTATGTATTTTGGATGCTTTTCGCCGATAGTGATTACGGCCCAAACAAATACGGCGATAATCCCAAAGGGCAAGGCAACCACGATGCTATCGAGGACATTGGAAAACCAATTGAAGTAGAAGTGGAATAAACTATCAGCCTTTGAAATTCCTTAGACCGTTTTACATACAACCCCGATTTTTCTATGCCGGAATTGGCATTGTGGTGCTATTTGCCATTAGTTACTTTATTCCGTTGCTGTTTAACGTGGCACAACTTTCCATCTTGATTTTGATGGTGCTTTTTATTTTGGACGTGTTCATTGTTTTCCTCGGAAAAAACAAAATACAGGCCGAACGAATAGTGCCCGATAAATTCTCAAACGGCGATAAAAACACGGTGACTTTACAGATTGAAAATCGGTATTCTTTCACCATTCATTTAGAAATCATTGATGAAATACCGGAACAATTCCAAGTACGGGATTTTAAACTGAAGAACAGTATTTCTCCCCGAAAAGATAAAACCATCACCTATAATTTGCGCCCTACCGACCGTGGCGAATATCATTTTGGCAGCTTGAACGTATACGCCCATTCGGCATTAAATATCGTGGCCAAACGCTACACATTCAACAACAAAGCTATGGTGCCCACCTACCCCAGTTTTAAGCAACTTAAAAAGTTTGAGCTTTTAAACATCAATCAGAATTCCTTGGAATATAGTTTGAAAAAAGTCCGTCGACTGGGGCATTCCATGGAATTTGAGCAAATAAAGGATTATGTTTTGGGCGACGACCTCCGCACTATAAACTGGAAAGCCACAGCCAAGAAAAACCAATTGATGGTGAACCAGTTTCAGGATGAAAAGTCACAGCCTGTATATTCTATAATCGATAAAGGCCGCGTTATGAAAATGCCTTTTGATGGTTTAAGCCTGTTGGATTATGCCATAAACTCGGCTTTGGTGATCAGCAATGTGGTATTGAAAAAGCACGACAAAGCGGGAATGCTGTCCTTTTCCAAAAAGATTGAAAATGTAGTGGTGGCCGAACGCCGAAGTTCACAAATGCAGTTAATTCTAGAGTCGCTTTACAACGTGAAAACTGATTTTTTTGAAAGCGATTTCAGCCGATTGTACGCCAACGTAAAACGGCACATTACCCAACGTAGCCTCATTTTAATGTACACCAACTTTGAAACTTTAGATGGTTTGGAACGGCAACTTCCGTATTTGCAAGCCATTTCCAAAAGTCATTTATTAGTGGTTATTTTCTTTAAAAATACCGAATTGGACGCCTTAATTCATGATGACGCCAAAACCATTCAACAGGTTTATGACAAAGTGATTGCGGAAAAATTCGACTTTGAAAAACGCCTTATCGTCAACGAACTGAAAAAACACGGCATCCATTCCATATTGACTACTCCCGAAAATTTAACGATTGATACGATAAACAAATATTTGGAAATCAAGGCACGGGGCTTATTGTAAAAGGTAAAAAGGCAACCACAAGGGCCGCCTTTCATCGCTATCAATCAATCCCGCTTGGGTTAAACGGTTTCGCCCAACCAAGCTTTCATCATCCAAACCGTTTTTTCCTGCTCTGTAATAAAATCACTCATCATCGAGTTGGTACCTTCATCGTTGGCATCGTCCGATTCGTCCAAAATCTGTCTTTCAATTTTTAATAATTCGGTTAACGAATCCACAATCAACTTTACAGCCTTTTCGTCTTCAGAAATATTCTTTCCAACGGGCACTTGCGCTTTCGCGGAATAGTCTTCAAAAGTGTGCAACGGCGTTTCGCCCAAGGTCAATACACGCTCGGCAATTTCATCTACTTTAGCGTTGGCATCGGTGTACAGTTCTTCAAATTTTTCGTGTAAATCGAAAAAACGTTTTCCTTTTATATTCCAATGGATGCCTCGTAAATTTTGATAATAAATCTGAAAATTGGCCAATAATGTGTTCAAATCGTTGGCTAAAATTTTTGTTTTTTGTGAGTCTAATCCAATACTATTAAGTGTCATTTTTATTCTGTTTTTTTTATTTACCACAAATTTAATTTATAATTAAACCTTAAATCGATAAGTTTTATTGATAGTTTTTATATTTTTATAGCCTAAATTTATAAGTATGACGATTACCCAATTATATTATGTATTGGCCGTGGCCGAAAACCAAAATTTCACCAAGGCGGCCGAAAAATGTTTTGTGACCCAACCTACTTTAAGCATGCAAATACAAAAGTTGGAAGACGAGTTGGACATCCAGATTTTCGACCGCAGCAAAAAACCCATCGAACTTACCGAAGTGGGCAAAAAAATAGTGAACCAAGCCCGCAATATTGTTAACGAATCGTACCGCATTCAAGATATTGTGGACCAACAAAAAGGCTTTATTGGCGGCGAGTTTAAACTGGGCGTTATCCCCACGGTTATGCCCACCTTGTTGCCCATGTTCCTAAAAACTTTTATAAAAAAACATCCCAAGGTAAAGCTTAAAATTGAAGAGCTGACCACCGAAGAAATCATTGCCCGAATAAAAGACGGCCATTTAGATGCCGCCATTGCCGCCACACCTTTAGAACAGGAAAGCATTAAGGAGCGTGTGCTGTATTACGAGCCGTTTGTAAGTTACATTCCCCAAGGGCACCGCTTGCATACCAACAAAAAAATTGAAGTGGCGGATTTGGATATTAACGACATGTTGCTGCTGGAAGACGGCCATTGTTTCCGTGATGGTGTTATTAACCTGTGTAAAGCGTTTAAAAACCAGAATGACGATCAATTCCAGTTGGAAAGTGGCAGTATTGAAACGCTAATAAAGCTCTCCAACGAAGGTTTGGGCATGACGCTGTTGCCCTATTTGCACACTTTGGATATCAACGAAAAAGAGCAACCCAACCTACATTATTTTACAGAGCCTTCACCTGCCCGCGAGGTCAGTATTATTTACCACAAAAGTGAATTAAAAATGCAAATTATTGAGGCGTTGCAGGATGTTATTTCGGGCATCATCCGTGGGGCGATTGCCTTTCAGGATGTAAAAATTATTAGTCCGTTGCCCAAATAATTTGTAAGAATTATTTTTATATTAGTGCTGATTGAAAAACCCCGGGGATAAAATGGAAATTATGCTAAAAACATCCTTATCCTTCCAGGATGGAATATTATGGGAGTTTCCGATTACTTATATAAACAAGTTGCCACACATTTGAAAAAAAATGAGAGATGAGAATGAAATTATTGCCGAATTAAATGAATTTTCTTCTCATTCTGACTTTCTTACTATCCTACTCTATTTAGTCGGAGAAAACTTAAACTGTTCGACCGACCAATTAGCTACAAGAAATTTCAGAGCATTATTGAATGAAAATGAAATAACATTTCTATTCGGCCTATGGCTAAAAAATCGACATAAAAAAGTATCCAGTAAAGTCAGTTTTAAAGTTAGAGCTGGTAAAATTCATAAATTAATGGATGATTACCATTTAACTTTCTTAAAACATTTTCCAAAACCTGGAGAAACTGAAAATTTTCATTTAGAATTTAGAACAAATCCTGCATCAGTAAGAGAAACCGTTTTTTACGGACCTTCAGGTGCATATGATTATCAATTTGTGAATTTTTTGGAAACAAAATATTCTCAAGATAAAAATTGGCTAATAGCTAACAAAAATTACAATCTAAGTGACGCCAAAAATCTCTACATAAGTTTAAAGTCAATTATTAATTTCAAATTGAATGTCAAAGATTTTGGAGATGAATTCATTAGCCTCTACTCTTTCAATTTTAACAACTATATTTTTAAGAAAAATCCAAATTTTACGAAAATATTAGATTCTTTATCGTTCGGAGAAAATGAAATTGTAAATCAAGATTTCAACGGAATCGGAGATTTAAATCAGTTTAAGATTAAACCCGTTATTAAAACAGACACAAGTTATATTATTCCTTTACCCTATACTCTCGCAGAAGCTATTTATGACAGTCCATTTTATTGGATGATTGATGATAGAAAATATAGAAATAAAGCACAAAAAAATAGAGGTGATATAGCAGAACAAATAGTAGCTGAACTACTATCAAAAAAGATAGATTCAAATTTTATTCATTCTGAGGTTGAAGTAAAAGAAGTAAAAGCAACAACAGTTACTGACATTGATGTCTGCGTTGTTAAAGACAACAAAATGTTAATTTTTCAAGTCAAATCAAAGAGATTGAGCCAGCTATCAAAAAATGGAGATATTGAAACTTTTGAAAAGGATTTTAAACTTGCAGTAAAGGACGCATATGACCAAGCTACTTTACCTTACGAACTGATTTTGAGTAATAAATGCTATTTTCAGTATAAAGAAAGTGGAGAAAGAATCGAGATCCCAAAAATAAATGAAATTTATTGCGCTTGTGTAGTTTTGGATAGTTATGCTTCAATAACTGCCCACACAAGATTATTCTTTCAAGAAGAAAAAGTTACCCCAATAACTATGAGTATTTTTGACCTTGAAATAATAATGGAATACTCAGATAACTTTGACTCTTTATTTGATTATTTTAAGAAAAGAACACAAAACTCAAAATACTTCATTGCAGACAGTGAACTCGGTTTTTTTGGAGGCTATTTAAGAACAAAATTACAGAAAAGACCAAATTCAGATTTAGTGGCATTTGACACTGATTTTGCACAAAGGTTTGATTTAGATTACTACAAACCGCTTATGGAAAAGTATGAAATGAACTTCCCTGAATCAATTAAAAATATCGGAAGAAATGATTACTGTTTTTGTGGAAGTGGAATTAAGTTTAAAAAATGTTGTGGATAAAAAACGTGTGGCAACAACGGCAACCGTTGCACAAGCCCATAATTTTGCAAAAATACGATATAAAAACGCCCATTTTAAGGGCGTTTGTTGTTTAAATTGATCTTCATCCTCTGAAAAACAGATAGCAAAAACTACAACGTCAAATTAAAATAAACCGACACCCTATTTTTGGATTTCACATTATCACCAAATAAGTTTTGTTGAATAGGAAAAGTATAATTTGCCCCAACCGTAAAGCGATTAAAAACCACTTCCGAGCCCAACGAACCACTTAAAATATTGCCATCGGTTTCTGGCACTTCTTCGCCAAACTGCTCAATGGATTGGTACTCATCGCCCGAAACCCCCACAAACGGCATCACAATATAGGTGGTTTTCGGGATGGAATAATACAGATTGGAAGCATAACTAAACTGGTCGCCAAAACGGTAATCGTTTTTATTTTCAGATTTTAAATAATAGGTTATTGTATTATTAACACCAATGCGTTTACCGCTATAACCATAATTGAGCGCAAAAATGCCATCAAAACTTCCTGTGCCCACTTGAAAGCCCGGGTTTACCCTATCGGTAAGCGTTTCTTCAAATTCGCCCGTAGGCAATTTGGCACCAATACCTATTTGTAATCTGTGTCCCGAGGGTTCACGCTCGGTTGAAAACATCACTTCGCCTTCTTTTTGCTTTTTATAAAACGTAAACTGGTACCAGCCCACCACATTCATATCGCCTAAACCATTGATGTGCTCAGTGCGATCTTCAAATTTTCGGTATAAATCCTGATACGGCACAATGCTGCTTAAATAAAAATTCTTGGTTACTGGCACACGCGCCCAAAGTTGATAGGTATTAAAGCTTTCTTCGCTGGATGGCGAGTTGCTGAAAATCCCGTCCTTCGATTTAAAATTTTGATAGATATAGCGCAGTCCCACAAAATTGGAGTTTTTCAATGAGCCAAAACCAAAACTGCCGCTACTGGTTGAGCAGCCGCACAAATCGCATTCGGGTTCAAAACTGTAATGCGTATGTGTGTCGCAACAATTTGAGGCATGGGTTTTCGCTGAGAAAAAAGTCAGCATTAAAGCCAACACTAAATATTTCATTTTAAAATTCTGCAAAACGTTCATCGTTTAAAAATTCGTGATCAGTCAATGTTTTCAAAAAAGCGATAATGGCTTCTTTATCATGTTCAGAAAGGTCGATGCCCAAACGGCCATCGTCTTTTCTTAAAACAGGGTCGATTTCACCGCCATTTTCAGCCATGCCGAAAGCGTAAAAATCGAGTACGGCTTCCAAAGTTCCAAAGCGGCCATCATGCATGTACGGAAAGGAGTATTCAATATTTCGCAAACTGGGCACCCTAAATTTGTAAAAATCCGATGCATAGCCAGAAACGCGTTTCCTACCCTGTTCTTCGTCTTCAAATTTTGGATTGAAGGGAATACCGTTATTCCGATAGGTTTGATCGGAAAATAAATCGGTGGCATGGCAGGAGGCACATTTTTCGTTGAAAATGGCTCGGCCTTCGGCTTCCAATTCAGTGAACTCAGCCCCCTCTTCACTGCGAACCACTTTATCGTATTTTGAGTTTGACGACACCATCATCACCATAAATTGCGACAAGGCTTTGAGCATACGCTCGGAATTAATTTCGGGGCTTCCAAAAGCACGGTTGAACATATCGGGATAATCAGGCAAGTTTTCCAATTTCTCCAATATCGACGGAATGGTTTCGTTCATTTCTACTTCGGCGGTAATCGGGATGATGGGTTGCAAATCCAAATGGATAGCGGCACCGTCCCAAGTAAACTCGTTGAAATATGCCAAATTCTGAATGGGCTGGGTGTTTCGGAAACCTTCCAGTCCGTTTTCGCCATGGCTAATAGTATGCCCATGGTGGGTGAACGCGGAAGCCTGCTCGTGGCAAAATCCGCAGGAAATGATTCCGCTAGACGACAAATTGCCTTCGTAAAACAGTTTTTTTCCCAGTTCGAAACCCGCATTGGTAGGCGGATTGGCCTCCA
>JAUIKY010000057.1 GCA_030430535.1 Bacteroidia bacterium | reverse complement strand
TGGTCGATGCCTATTAGGAACTGGGGCATTATTTTAAACCAGTTTTTGACTATATTTGAAAAAAGGGTTCAACTTTAAAAAAGCTAAACCCTCGATTTTTAACTTACACACTTTACGGGATAGTGTCTTTAAATAACTTATTCAGTTATCAGTGTGTCCTTTTAAGTTTCTTTCTGGCTATTAATTGAAATTAAAAAGGATGCTTTTAATGTGTTTAGAGGTGCTTTATTTCTTAATGAAGATATTGGTGTAAAACCATCTACCTTCTTCGTTCTTCTCGGCTGATACATCAAAATTTGTGTAATCGCCTTCCAAGTTGTTTTTATGTGCTTCACTTTTAAGCCAAGCTCTCACTACAGACTCGGCAGAGCTATAACCGTAAGCCACATTTTCTGAAACTCGTTTTGCTCCGGCATGAGATTTTAGATAATTACTTCGTGAATAAAAATTATCATGGGAAACCTCTCCACTATCCACCATATAGTCGGTGTGGCTAAAGGCTACAGATTTTACAATATCCATATCCTCTAAAGGACTCAAACCTTGCGAAAGTCTGTGATCGTTAATTAGACTTAGGATTTCAATTTCGATTGATTTGGCCTGTTGTGATACTAATTTTAGCTCTATGGCAGCAGCTTCATCGTCCAGATTGTTGGTTGAACATGAGGCAAAAGTGAACATAGCCAACAATGCCAATAATGGCAGTTTGATTGGTAACTTCATTAGGTTAAGTTATTTTAGATTTGGGATTGTAAAATTATAACCCTAACCCGAAGTAAATGTTAATAAAAAGTTAAAATCGACCAAAAACATGCTTTTAATCGATTTTTAATGTTTTTAATCGTTAAAATGAAAAATTATGAAAGAATTTAGTTTCAAATAATTTTATGGAGCCAATCGGTCTATTTGCCAATTATAATCTTCTAAAAGTTTATATCTAATACGGTCGTGCAGTCTATTTGGACGGCCTTGCCAAAATTCCATCTCAACAGGTTTAACAATGTAGCCGCCCCAATGCGATGGTCTTGGTATTTCCTTTCCAGCGAACTGTTTTTCAAGTTTCAGAAGTTCCTTTTCTAAATCCTCACGATTTACCACTTCACTTTGGTTGGAGACCAAAGCCCCCAATTGACTTCCCCTTGGGCGCGATTCAAAATAACCATCGCTTAAATTTTCAGCTATTTTTTCGGCTTTACCTTTTATAATAATTTGTCTTTCGGCACCATGCCAAAAAAACGAAAGACAAACGTTGGGGTTTGCCGCAATGGCCTTTCCCTTTTCACTATTGTAATTGGTGTAAAAAATGAAACCCTCAAAAGTGTACTTTTTAAGCAAAACTACCCTGCTTTTTGGATAGCCATCAAGACCCAAAGTAGAAACCGTCATGGCATTGGCTTCAATTTCAGCAAAATGGTTATCGACCTCATAAAACCATTTTTGGAATAACTCAATAGGGTTTTCGGGTACTTCAGACAAAAGCAATTCTGCCTTTTCGTACGATTTCCTGTAGTTGCTTAAATCCTTTTCCATAAATACAAATTAACGAAAAAGCAGGAAGCTTTGTTATTGCTTTTTTATAAAATCACTAATTTTGTAAATTAAACTTTATTGACGTTAAAAAATACCATGGTGATTTGAGTTCAAATAAACTCTAAATGCCATTTGATAGCTTTTACCCCTGCAATGACTTTATATTTTAACAAAATGACGTGTATTACAGTGATATCCTCTTGATAAGTTAAAGAACCTAGTAAGCGAAACATACCATTGAGTGAACGATTTTTAATAAGAAAAAATTAAAATTTAATGCATTTTGAAGACTCCAAATACTATAAAAAAATAAAATCCTACAAATTAGAACTACCTTTTGGAAATTTCTATCTTACTGAAAAACTGGTTATTGGTGAATTAAACGAAGGGGTTCATTTTGACTGGGAAAAGGGAGAAACACTAATTTTAGAAGCCATTGATTTTTATGGTAAACAGGCCAAACTAGTATTTGTGTCAAACAGAATTAATAATTATTCAATAGACCCTCAAAATTACTCAAGGCTGGAGGAAAATATCAACTTTTAGCCGCCAGCGCCATTGTTATATACAATCCTACAACTTATATGAATGCTTCCATAGAAAAACAGTTTACAGCAAAAACCATAAAAATAGCTTCTAGCTTAGAAGAAGCTATAGAGTGGGGTTTAAGTTTAAATATTGATTAATTATGTAAGATTCACAGATGTTGAGTTTCTTCAATTAAAACTCAAAAGTTTTGCCGTCTTTGGCCAATTCTACATTTGGAAAAACTTCTTTGGCTTCTTCTTTAAAAACCTTTAAATTATCATATCGAGTAGAGTAATGCCCTAAAATTAAAGTTTCTACTTTTGCTTTTTTAGCTATTAGTGCGGCTTCTCGAGCAGTGGAATGTTTTGTTTTTACCGCCAAATGAGCGTGTTGGTTTAAAAAAGTCGATTCGTGATAAAGCACAGTGGTGTTCTCAATTATGGGCACGATATCTTCCTTGTACATGGTATCGCTACAAAACGCATAACTCTTTGGTTTTGGCCCAGGCTTGGTTACCGTTTCGTTTTTTATAAGCTCGCCATGTTCGTTATCAACATCAAAGCCTTGGGTAAGTTTCCTGTAATAGGCCACGTTTATTTGAGCCTTTTCAACAGCATGTATTTTTAGCTTTCTTGGTCCTTCTTTTTCTTTAAATAGATAACCATTGGTGTAAATTCTATGGTTTAAAGGGATAGTATGCACTTCCACTTTATCATCTTCAAAAATCAGCTCAGATTCTTTTGAAGTCAGTTCATGGAAAATCAAATTATAATTGGTCCATGAGTCGGCCAATTTCATTTGAAGTGTTACCACCTCTTTGATGCCTTTTGGGCCATAAATATGCAAATCGGTTTCACGGGTAAGCAATCTAAACGTTGAAATCAGCCCTACCAACCCAAAAAAATGGTCGCCATGCAGGTGCGAAATAAAAATATGCTTAATGCGGTTGAACTTTATTTTGTGTTTTCGCAATTCTACCTGCGTGCCCTCACCACAGTCAATTAAAAACATGTGGTTGTTTATTTCTAGTACTTGCGACGTGGTATTATTTAGAGTTCGGGGCGTGGCACTGTAACAGCCTAAAATGGATAGTTTCATATTGTTTTAAGCTGTTTGTAATTTAGGGCGTCTTCAATGCTGAATTTACTTTTAAAAGTAAAAGCAAAAGGCGTTTCTCCGTGGGCATTTAGATAGTCCAAACGCTTTTTGGCATCTTTAAAAGTCGGAATGTAGTCAATTGGAACGTACCAAAACGCCATGTGAGACATCTTGACTTTACTGAACCATTCCTTTTTACGTTTGAAAACCTCAATGTGATTGGACTGATAGGTGTAACTAAACAATGATTCTTGATTTTCCCAAACCGACATATTGATTAAAAGAGAATCGTCCTGAAATACAGCATTAGCTTCGTCTTTGTCTTCGTCCTTTAATCGCCAAACAAACCCTTGGCTACTATCGGCAATGGCATTGATCCGTTCAATGTTATTAACAAAATCTTGCATAATGGGGTCGTCCATGGGCGCTAAACGTTTGGCAATATTCACTTGTGCAAGATGGTACTTGTTCATATTAAAATCCTAAATCGCGCTCCATTTCTTCCATTTCGATGATATCGTGGGCTTCCTGAATGGTGGGCACCACTACAATTTCGTCTGGAACATTATCTAAATCAATTTTATTGTTAACAATTACAAACGACTTTTTTGCACCGCGATGGGTGTTGGAGATTTGTAGAAACTCAACAATGTCGTTCAATCCCAAAGGTTTTAGCGACGTTAAAACTACAATAATATTATCGTTCTTAATTTTTGAATACGACTCTTGAATTTTTTTTACCAATTCTACAACCGTGGCTTTTTCTTGCGTGATTATAGAAAGGTTTCCGTTTTGATCTAAAATCATGATCTACTGTTTAATTTTTGAAGCTAATAAGTATATTACGGCCATACGTACGGCTACACCGTTCTGTACTTGATCTAAAATGATGGACTGACTGGAATCGGCCACATCACTGGTAATTTCCACACCTCTATTTATGGGCCCTGGGTGCATGATGATAATTTCTTTATCCAACGAATCCAACAAATCTTTGCTCACCCCGAACTGTTGGGTATATTCCCTTGTAGACGGAAAATAACTGATATCCATACGTTCGTTCTGCACACGAAGCATGTTAGCTACATCGCACCAATTTAAGGCTTTACGAAGGTTAGTCTCAACTTTTACTCCAAGGCTATCGATATATTTTGGCAACAATGTTTTTGGGCCACAAACCATCACCTCGGCGCCTTGCAATTGCAAAGCAAAAATATTCGAAAGGGCTACCCTACTATGTAAAATATCTCCAACAATCACAACTCTTTTTCCGCCAACTTCACCCAATTTTTCACGGATGGAATACGAATCCAGCAACGCTTGTGTGGGGTGTTCGTGCGCACCATCGCCAGCATTTACAATACTAGCGTTAATATGCTTAGAAAGGAACACACCAGCGCCCGGATTGGGGTGGCGCATCACCACCATATCTACTTTCATCGATAAAATATTGTTCACCGTGTCGATGAGGGTCTCCCCTTTTTTTACCGATGATTGCGCCGATGAAAAATTAAGCACATCGGCCGATAACCGTTTTTCGGCCAGCTCAAACGATAATTTGGTTCGGGTGGAATTTTCAAAAAACAGATTGGCTATGGTGATATCTCGTAGCGAGGGCACTTTTTTAATGGGCCGGTTAATCACTTCCTTAAAATGGTCGGCCGTTTCAAAAATAAGTTGGATATCTTCGGGTTTAAGATATTTTATTCCCAATAAGTGGTTTACACTTAATTCGCTCATTTTAAAAGTTTAAAGTTTAAAGTTTATTTAAAGTTTCAAGTTGCTTAGGATGCACTTAAACTAAACTTTAGTTAATCATTTTTATTTTTAGGTTTTGGCTACACTTCGACTGCGCTCAGTGTGACACTCAACCAGACACAAAACTTCAGACTTCACACTTCAGTCTTCAAGCTTGTGCCGTTATTTTTCAATTAAGTAAACCGAATCTTCGTTATCGTGTTCTTTCCAGTTTACCCTTACTTTTTCTTCGTTTATCACATCTACCTGACGCCCCCTGTAATTGGGCTGAATGGGCAAATGCCTGCTAAAGCGTCGGTCGATTAAAGTCAGCAATTCTATTTCGTTGGGGCGGCCAAACGATTGTATGGCGGTTAATGCCGCACGGATGCTTCTACCGGTATAAAGCACATCGTCAATAAACACAATGTTTTTATCTTCTGCCAAAAAGTTGATTTTGGTTTTGTTGGCTTCCAAGGGTTTGTCGCCCCTTCTGAAATCGTCCCTAAAAAAAGTAATGTCCAAATACCCCAATTGGATATTTTTCACTTTGTAATCTTCCTTTAAAATTTTTGCCAATCTATCTGCCAAAAACACGCCACGAGGCTGTAAACCAATAAGTACGGTGTCGCTAAAATCGTTGTGTTTTTCAATAAGTTGGCAAGCCAAACGGTGAAGAATGATGTTTACCTCTTTTGCGTTAAGTAAAACTTTTTGACTCATATTTAATCCAAACGTATCTGGTAAACAAAGGTAGTGCAAAAAATTAGAAGTTGAAAAGGATGTTTTAATATAAAACGCCACTTCGGATAAGATTGCTTTGTCGTTGCTCCTCGCAATGACGAAAGTATTCATTTTTGTAGCTTAAAATAATCAACCCAACGTCATTACAAACGAAGCATGACCGAAGTAATCTGCTTAATTGCGGTTCCTTTATATAAGATTGTTTCGCTTCGCTCGCAATGACCTATTAGTTGACTTCAATGATGGGAACAAAAAAAGCCCCGCATTTCTGCGGGGCTTTTAATTTTTACTGAGACACTTCGACTGCGCTCAGTGTGACAAAAGAAATGTATTACTTCTTCCCGTCCATTTTATCCTTAAGTGCTTGTAAAGCATCGTTAGCATCACCTAAAGTTGGTTTTGCTTCTGCAGCAGCAGCTTCAGCTTTTCTAGCAGCTTGTTTTACAATCTTAGCTTCTTCTTCCTTGAAAACAGCAGTATGAGAGGCTACAACACGCTTAAATTCTTTGTTGAATTCAATGATTTTAAACTCGGCTTTCTCTCCTTTTTTCAATTTGCTGCCATCTTCTTTTTCAAGGTGACGTGCAGGTACAAAAGCAACGATATCTTCGTTAAACTCTACTGTAGCACCTTTGTCAACGATTTCAGAAATTTCAGCTTCGTGGGTTGTATCTAAAGCGAACTCAGTTTCGTACTTGTCCCATGGGTTTTCAGTAGTTTGTTTGTGACCTAAAGATAATTTACGTCCTTCAACATCCAACTCCAATACAACAACGTCTAACTTATCGCCTACGTTACAGAACTCACTTGGGTGCTTGATTTTCTTAGTCCAAGATAAATCAGAGATGTAAATCAATCCGTCAATACCTTCTTCCAATTCTACAAATACACCAAAGTTAGTGAAGTTACGTACAATACCAGTGTGCTTAGAACCTACTGGGTATTTACCTGTAATATCAGTCCATGGGTCTGGAGTCAATTGCTTGATACCAAGAGACATTTTACGGTCTTCTCTATCTAGAGTTAAGATTACCGCTTCAACCTCGTCACCTACAGATACGAAATCTTGTGCAGAACGTAAGTGGGTTGACCAAGACATTTCAGAAACGTGAATCAATCCTTCAACACCATCAGCAACCTCGATAAATGCACCGTAATCTGCGATTACAACTACTTTACCTTTTACTTTGTCACCAACTTTCACTTCATCAGCAAGAGCTTCCCAAGGGTGTTTGCTCAATTGTTTTAATCCTAATTGGATTCTTGATTTATCTTCATCAAAATCAAGGATTACCACGTTAAGTTTTTGGTCTAATTCTACGATTTCGTTCGGGTGGTTGATACGAGACCAAGAAAGGTCTGTAATGTGGATCAATCCATCTACGCCACCAAGATCGATAAATACACCGTAAGACGTGATGTTTTTAACCACACCTTCTAATACTTGACCTTTTTCTAATTGACCAATAATTTCTTTCTTTTGCTCTTCAATATCAGCTTCGATAAGCGCTTTGTGAGAAACAACAACGTTCTTGAACTCATGGTTGATCTTAACCACTTTGAATTCCATAGTTTTGTTTACGTACTGATCGTAATCTCTAATTGGCTTAACGTCAATTTGAGAACCTGGTAAGAATGCTTCGATACCGAATACATCTACAATCATACCACCTTTAGTTCTGCATTTTACAAAACCGTTTACGATCTCGCCAGTTTCGTGTGCTTTGTTTACACGATCCCAAGCTTTGATTACACGCGCCTTACGGTGAGATAATACTAATTGACCAGTTGCATCTTCGCGAACGTCGATTAATACCTCTACCTTATCGCCTACTTTTAAATCTGGGTTGTAACGGAACTCGTTTAATGAAATAACACCTTCAGATTTTGCGTTGATATCGATAATAGCATCGCGATCTGTAATGTGTACCACTTCACCAGTTACCACTTCATCATCTAAAGTGTCAACAAAGTTCTCGGCTACTAATTTTTCAAATTCTTTTAATTGTTGGTCGTCAACCTCGTCAATACCTTCTTGGTAGTTGTGCCAGTTAAACTCCTTTAAGAATTTTTCAGGGTTTGCTTGTGCTTCAGATACTACTGGAGCTTGTGCAGTTTTTGCTTCAGTTGCTTCAACTTCAGCTTTGTTTTCGTTTTCAGCCATTTATGCTAATTAACTTGAATGCTTTGGTTTGCAATGGTTTAAAACCAAACAACATTCGGGATTTGTATTCTGTATGCTTCGGAAGATTTAAGCGATAAACACACAGAAGCGTTATAAATTGATTTTCAAAATGTTTCCTTTTATCTTTCCGGTTTCGCTAAAAGGAGTGCAAAAATACATATTTTCAATCAATTAGCCTAATTACAGTGGTATTATTTGTTCCATTTGAAAGCCACAACAATTATTAACCATAAAACGGATAAATATAATGTGGCTTTTTTCTATATTTAACAAATGTGTGTCAGGTTGAGCAGAGTGGAAACCTAATTAAAACCTTCGTTCAATAAGGCCTTTCGACTGCGCTCAAGGTGACTACAGTCGATATTATTGAAAATAAAGTGTAACAAAAAATTAAAACAAATAAAACTTAATACCTATGACAGCAAAAGCAAAATACCAACCCGTTTTAGATTTGGGCGAAAAACTGAACGTTATTGACGGCAAAGTGGAAGAAGAAAATGGAAAACTGAAAGTGTGGGGCACCACAAAGTACCAATATGAAAAAAATCTGCTTTGGGATAAAATCAAGGAGATTGGTGGCGAAAACCCCGCCGATATTATGGCCGACATAAAAGTGGCGGATACCTCGGTTTATGCTAGGCACACTGTAAAAAGTGGCGAAACTTTAGGAAAAATTGCCAAACAGTACTACGGCAACCCTGCCAAATACCAAGACATTTTTAAGGCCAATTCTGATATTTTGAAAAACCCGGATTTAATTTACCCCGACCAAGAATTGATCATTCCGAATATATAATTCACTGTTTAATAAAACTGAAAAGCGAAACGCCGGTTGGGGTTTCGCTTTTTTTTATGCGGTTTAATTAAAGACGTCATTCCGAGCAGCGCGAAGGAATCTGTTTAATTGAAGTAAGAGTTATAATTTAAAAGATTGCCACGTCGTTCCTCCTCGCAATGACGAAAACCTGTTTACTTTCGTTTTTGATTCTGAAATCATCAACCCAACGTCATTACGAGGGAAGCATGACCGAAGTAATCTGTTTAATTGAAGAAGTTACCATTTAACAGATTGCCGCGTCGTACCTCCTCGCAATGACGGTTATTTGCTATACTTTGGTTGTATCCAATTGTTTTTCTGCTTCTTTCCATTTAAAATCTGTATTATAGTTTCCTAAATCTAATGCTAACTTATAATTTTTGACATACGTGTTATCTTTCACTTTCTCGACTTTAAACATTGCAGCTTTCGTAAGATTTAAGCAGTAATCCACACTTGATGGTGTCAGTGCAATGTTATAGCCCATAGCTTTTGTTCTAACACTTGGATAAATTATTCCGTTTATTCCTTGATTCAGTGCTATGTGAGAATAAATACAAGAGATTTTGTAATCATTATGAGTTTTTATATTTTCTTTTGCGAACTCATCAGAGAAAAATTCTAATATAAGCTCTATCTGTTCAACGTTATTTGGGTATTGTTCGGCAATTATCTTTCTTCCTTTTTCGTGAGAAATTTTAATATCTTCAATATCCTCGACATTTTTTTTGTTAAAAATTAAGTCTATTACAGTAATTGGTTTTGTTATTTTCCACTTTCCTAAAGTCATTAAAAAATATGCATCTGTCATTCTGTTATTAGGAATATCTCTAAAAATTTCACTAGTTTCAATCAAACTTGTTATGCGCGAATATTTTATTTCTTTTGTTGAAATAGCACCATAGAACATTGATTGGAAAGGTGAATTTGCTCTTCCAAATTTCTTAATATTTTTTACATCTTCTCTGTATGATATTTCGTTTTCGCTTGTAAATATTTCTCCTATATTTCTGTTTATTCTAACTCTATCTACTTCTATATTAACCAAACCTCTTTTGAGAAAAGGAATTATTCCAAATTCATTTTCAAGAATTTGCCATAACTTTCCAAATCCAATTTTACTTAAATCACATTCTTTCAATTTTTTGATGCTCTTTTTTAAATCATCAATTTTAGGAATATGCTCAAAGTTTTTCTGTTCGTTCATTCAGGGTTAGGATTTTTTTTAATTGGCTACAACGTAAAGATAAAGTCCAGTTTCAATTTACTTTATCATAAAAAGCTAATTTATAACTTTTCGCTCTAACCCTACACTCTTTCTTACAACACTTTTTAAAGAGTTTTCAACAACCTAAAAATCAACAAAATATACCGTAACTTTAAGGGAGCAAACTCTTTACGCCATGCGAGTTAATATTGAACAACAATTATTAAAACAGCGTAATAAGCGCAGTAAAGCCAACGACATCTTGCTAAAGGTTCAGCAGGTTTTGGCCGATGATGCCCAGCACGAAGAGGACATTCGCGAAGCTTTGGTTAACGAGAAAAGCCAAGTTGGGCAAAACACTTTTAACCTCGATTTACTGGACACCGACAAAATTTTCCATATCGAAGACATTAAAAAAATATGCGTGGTGTACCGCTTACGGTTTTTGGAGAGTCATTTGTTTAAAGCCGAAATCCCCAACGAAGCCATTAGTAAAATCAAGCAATTGGAAAAAGCGCACCAATGCACTTTGGGCGATTTTAAAATTATGGCGCCGAGCAAACTCTTCCGACTTGAAAATTACGACGACCCGTTGTTGTTTGCGCCCATGGGCAATGGCTATTATTACTTCATTCACAAATGGGGCAACGATTTAAGCGTTTGGCGCAAATGGCTCATGTATCCCTTCCGAAATTTAGATACGCTCATTGTCACCACCGTTTTGGCAGCCTTTCTATTGGCGTTGAGTTTCCCGGAAAGCTATTTCCACCCCGAGTATAAAACCACACAATTCATTTATTTGTGCTTCTTTTGGTTTAAAGTGATTGGCTTTTGCCTGATTTTCTTTGGGGTAAGCCGCGGGAAGAATTTTAATTCGGCCATTTGGAACAGTCGGTTTTCCAATCGGTAATTTGCTTATTGCATCATCGGTAAGTCAAACGAAATTTTTATCCCCTGAATGATCATACTGGTACCGATAATGGCAATGATTAAACCCATAATTTTACCAATTACAGAAATGACATTTCGACCTAAATTCCTCACTATAAAATCGCTTAAATTGAAGGCGATATAATTGAGAAAACACATCACCGCATAAATAGCGATTACAATCGTGATTTTAATATAATCAGCATTCGATACAAAATTCATGGCCGTAACAATGGTTCCGGGACCCGCTATTATGGGAATGGCCAAGGGTGAAATGGCGATATCTTCATCCAACTTGGTTTTGTTTAAATGCTTAACGTTCGATTTTTTTGATTGCAACATTTCAAAACCCACGTAGAAAATTAAAATCCCCCCAGTAATTTTAAACGCCGGAATGGTAATGCCGAACAATTGGAAAATAAACTTCCCCAATATCACAAAAACCAAAACGATGATAAAAGCCACGAACGCTGCTTTTCGGCTAATGGCCCGTTTTTCGGTCACATCGGCCTCGTCAACCAACGACATAAAAATCGTCATGTTGGAAATAGGATTGGTAATGGCAAAAAAACCAGTAAAAACCGTTATTGAAAACGCTATTAAATGATCCATTAACTTAGTGTTCTGTTTTGTAAATTACTGCAAAAGTATGATTTTTCCATTGGCTTAATGCGTCTTTAGTATTAAAATCCAATCGGTTTCTGTACTAGGCGGATTGAAGCTTATGGACTCATTATTTTTTAACGCGAGGTCGCTTACCTGTTGGCTTTCCCCTGTTTTGGCGTCGACCCATTTGCTATTGGTGTAATCGGCCGCTTCCAAATCCAAATCGAATGGATTACCGAAGGAAGCAAACACCAAATATTGTTTTCCTTTTTCAGAAAGGCACCATACTTTTTTCGGGTCGTGTTTGGATAACAAATCATCGGAAGGTACCATATTGTAAAACGACAGCTCTTCACTCATAATTTGGCTTAAAATATCGATGTGTTTTGCCGATTCGGCATACGGATTGTCATCACCGAAAAACGGCAAGCCTTCTTCGCCAAAAGCGACTAAGGTTTCTTCACCAGCATGCCCGCACCAATTAAACGAGGCTCCTGCCGTTACACAAGCCCATGCCGATTGCCTTAAATCGTCCAAAGTGGCCTTGGTGCGTTGTTGCCAAAAGCGTCGCCAAAGGGCGTTGCCTTCAATCATGTAAACGGGTTTCCCTGCTACGTAGCCATCCAAACAGGCTTGGTGGTGTGTCCAAGGTTCCTTCCAGTACGGGCGGTCTTCATCCCTGTTTTCTGAAAAAATGGAATGGTTTTCTATGGCAGCAAAATTATAGGCGTCGCGGTGGTATTCGTTTTTTGTGGGGTGCTCGTCTTCGTAAGTACGTAAATGATTGAACACATCGTATTTTTTTACCAACTGCGCCCAACCCAGCTCTTCTTCGGGCCTATCGCCAGGCACCTCCCAAACATAGCCCCAACCGGCTATATTGGCATACGGTGCCAAACGCGCCACTACATACTTAACATAAAAATCCTTTTCGGCTTCGCTTAAATTTATCCATTTGGGACCATAGTTTTTACTGCCATCAAAGCCCAAAAACATGTGTAGACCAACATCTTTTTGGTTGAGCCAATCCACATGGGTTTCCATCATTTGCCACACATCCAATCGCATGGTACTTGGTGCTTTCCCTTCTTTGAAAAGCGTTAGGTCTTTTGTGGTTGGTTCGGGGCCATCGTGGTAATATTGCTCGAAACAGCACAACGACAATAGCCAATTAACCTGCAAATGGTTGTAACCACGGTCTATCATCGGTTGATATACGTTGTCTTTAATCCACTGAAAAGGTTGCGCTATGGAACTGTGCCCGCTCTCATAATATGATTTTAGCCAAACCGATTCGGTACCGTTGTAGGCAAACCATCTGGGGTTTTTATCATACGGGCGCAACACCCCTTTTCGGGCGTTGGTTTCAGTGCATAAAAATGTACCGGAGCCGCCTTTGGTGCCGTCACTCCATGTCCAAGTGTACTTCCACTCGCCTATTTCATTGGGCATAAAACGGAACTTCCATGTGTTTCCGGTAATGGAATCGCCACGACCTTTTCCGTCGCCGTCAAAAAAACCGTAGAAATTAGTGGTTTTACCTGATGGGGAAACGAACTCTGTAGTCAGCTCGACATCTGCAAATTTATTGCTGTAAGCGTTCGTATTTTCTACTTTTTTTTCGAAGGTGGCATACTTCCCGACTTCCAAAATGGGCTCTGGTTTGTTGCAATTCAATAACAGTAAAAAAACAGCAGCAAACCATAACGTGATGTTCCTCATGGTTTATTTTGAATTTCTATTAGTATCCGCCACGGATTTCTTCATGGATTTTGGAAGCATACAATGATTTTAATTTATCGTGAACCTCTGGAGACAAGCTTTCAATGTTAGAAACTAAGGCATTTCCAACAACCTGCTTTGGGCTACTGGCTCCAGGGATAATGGTGCTTACAGCTTTGTGGTCCAATATCCAACGCA
>JAUIKY010000056.1 GCA_030430535.1 Bacteroidia bacterium | reverse complement strand
TTCATCAAAATCGACCAAGCTTTCCGAAAAGGCATTTTTAGTGTCGTTGAATTTGTTTCCAACTTTATGGATTATAAACTTTGAAATGGAGGCGTTTTTTCTTGAAATCATCTGCTATAAATTAGTACTGCAATAGTACTATTTCAAAAGAAAAAAACCTAAAAAAGAATGCCAAAGCACATGGCTTTGGCATTCAAGATTTGAGGACTTGCGATTTGGTTATCGTTAAATTTTATGAAGGGTTGTGTTTTGAATTGAGAGAACATTAAAAGCAAAGCGCATTTGGAGTTTCTTGAAATGTTTTTGAGTAACGTTTTGATTTATAGTGGTGTTAAATATAAAAATTACTTTTTTACCCACAAATCGCTGCCACTAAATTTATTGCTTCGGTTTAATTGATTTGATAAAGCAAAATGGAGTTGCTTTCGCCTTTGGTTACAAATTCCAAATTTCGATCCCTGTCAATATTATCAAGTTCAATAGGCGAGTTGCCGTAAACCGGAAAATTGGGGATGGATTCCGATTGGCTATCAAAAAGATAGATTTTATGCGACTGCAAATCGGTAGTTGATACGTAAATTTTATCGTAAATATAAAAGATGCTAGGCGACGAATAATTGCCAAAATCGAGTTCGGTGGTTCGGTTTTTTATGGAGAGTTTATTGTCGCTCTGCGTTACCAATGTTTTGCTAGTAGTTTCCAAAAAGTGGTTTTCTGAAAGTTTTAAGTCTAAACTCGATACATTGCCTTTGGCATCAACCATAAAAAGTTTGCCGTTTTCGGTAGTGGTTGTAAATTTATTGTTGTACAAAAATAAGGGGCGATTGGAATAATTCGCTTGGCTTTTTGGCGTTACGCGAGGTTTACCGGTACGGTCTAAAATATAAAGTTTGTCTTTTGTTTTTAGGACAATGTAATCTTTGCTGCCTATTCTAAAATGTTTGGGCTGCGAAACAATAGTGCCGTTGGCCGATTTAAATGTAAAGCCATTAACTATTTTCCCTTGAACATTGTACATCAGTACATTTTTATCTTGCGTAACCAGCAGCCTGTAGTTTTTTCGCTTGTCGTAATCAAAAACTGAAAGTGGTTGAGTGATCTTATCGTTGAATTTTAATGGAAACGGACTCACATCTTTGCCGTTTCGGTCTAAAACATAAACACGGTTTGGTGTTGCAAAAATGAGTTGTAGCCTTCCGTTTTTATAAATATCAATTTGCTCGATGGTTCCCAAAATAGCGCCTTGGAGTTGTTTTTTCCAAAGGATTTTTCCTGTGTTGGAAATCAAGTAAAGGTTGTTGTTGACATCCTGCACCACAATTTCCTTTTGCCCAGAAATATGGTTTTTTACAAATTGCGGACGGTTAAGAATATCGTTGTCCAGTTTAATGTTCAATTCTTCGGAAACCGAATGCTGAGCCGCACGGGTTTTGTTTTTGTTAATAATGCCGTTAAGGTGGGCAAAATGTTTGTCGTAAATAAATTGAATGGCAGAAATATTGTCGCTGTTTAAGTTGAAATGGCTTGCGCCTTCCAAATTTTTACCAAAAATAGATTTAAGGGCAGAAGCATCGCCAACTTGTAAATAAGAGGCGGCCGAACTCAATTTTTCAGATATGGCGATAAAATACTCCCGTTGGCCTAGAGTGGTTTCGTTTTGGTAGCTGGCAATAATATTTTGAAGCGTTTCCATATTGTTGGTAAACACAAAAAAGTAATCCAAAACACAATACATATTGGCGTCGGCGTTCGTAATGAATGGAGAAAATACATCGGCGAACACGGTAGGGTGGCTAAAGCTGAAAATATCGACTTCCCGATAGGTGTCCAGTTTATTTTGTTCTGCTAAGAGTGCATCTTGGGTGGCAATAACGTCGCTGGAATTTAAAACCACAGCACGATTTTGCCCTTCGTAAATTACACCAATTTCAGAAATGTTGTTGAAAAGAGCAGAATTGGTCACTGAATCTTTTGTTTTGAACCGGTTTAAGTTGGCTTCAAAAGTTTTAAAATCGTTAAAGGTGATACTTGAAAACCCATCGGCATTGCCAGGAGTAATATGCTGTATTTGGTTTTCTTGAGCTACCGTATTTTTAAAAACGTTGATGAGACTTTTGGTGGAATCGGTAGCTTTGGTAATGCCATTAATGTAAATTTCGTTTTGTTCCAATTCTACATCGGCGGCCAAATATTCCGTAAAAGTTTCAACAGAAAGAGAATCTTCAATAAAAAATGAATGGATGGGCGTTTTGGTTTTTGTTCTTAAAATGATCGAAAGCGTTTTGTTGTTGCTTGTGGTGCTGAACATTTTTTTGAGCTCGCCGTTGTGGCTTTTGGGGTTAAAAACATCGATGGTTGTTTTCTGCGACGAGGAGGCGAAAAACACGCTGTCGATAACCGTACTGTAAAAAGTATTTTGGTTTACTGTAGATTTGGTGATTTGTTTGTTTTCTATGGTAAGCGATTCTTCAATATAATTGCTCAGCGAATCGGTTTTAAAAAGGTTTTTGCTCAATTTGGTTATTAACGTGTATTGTAGCGAGTCGTTTTCGTCAGAAGAAAAGCAAATCAAAATATCACCCGAAGGGCTGAAGTGCGGCAAGTGTTCCAGCTTTTTTTGAAGCTTCGAATAACCCTCTGTTTTATCCAATTGCTGTAAAAAATGGCTGTTCTTTATGCTGCTTTTTAAACTTTCTAAATTTGAAGTCCTTAAAATGACCGAAGCATCTTCTGGAACAAAATCGATTAGTTCGGTTCTTTTTTTTGAGGGATTGGTGCAGGCAAACACCGAAAAAAGTAGGAGGGACAAGCAAATTATTCTCATGAATGTCATTAATTTTTACTCGATAATCGAGAATTTTTTAAATGAACGGTTCTTATTGGTATCAAGGTAATGCAAACCTAATATTTTTTTTACGCTTTAAAAAGATCTGTTTCAGCTAAAGTGCTAACTTCAATTGGTCTGGTAATAACCTAAACGATTTTCGGTGGTATTTTGTTATGCCATATTTTTTAATGGCCTCACGGTGCTGTTTGGTGGGGTAACCTTTGTTTTGTTTCCAGTTGTACATAGGGAATTCTTCGTGTATCGCATCCATGTAGGCATCCCTATAGGTTTTGGCCAAAACTGATGCGGCGGCAATGCTAACGTACTTTCCGTCTCCTTTTATAATGGTTTCAAACGGGACATTATTATAAGGTTTGAATTTATTGCCGTCAACAATAATAAATTCGGGTTGCGGATTCAGTTTTTCAATAGATTTATGCATGGCCAATATCGATGCGTTCAATATATTAATATGATCTATTTCCTCCTGAAAAATATGGGCCACACCAAAACACAAGGCTTCTTGTTCGATAATGGGTTTTAAATTGATTCTGTTTTTTTCGCTGAGTTGTTTGGAATCGTTCAATACCGAGTTTTCAAAATCTTTTGGTAGTATAATGGCCGCAGCGGTAACGGGGCCAGCCAAACAACCACGCCCGGCTTCATCGGTACCGCATTCTAAAGTGAATTTAGAGTGGTTTGATAACAACATAAAAAAAATGTTTGTGTAAAAGTAACTATCAAAAACATAATACGCTAAATGTTAAACGTTTTTAATGAAAATGTGGGGCTTGTTTTAAAAAGATTTAAGATTTTTCTTTTAAACTTTGTTTTATTAAGATAATATTAAGAAATTGGGTTTGGACTAACTCAAATAATTGATTTATGAAATTAAAATTCGCTGGATTGACAGTGCTTTTGGCTGTATTTTCAATCCAATTTTCTTTTGCCCAAGAGGAAAAAATTACCGGCTCCGTATTCGATGCCAACGGAATGCCCTTGCCGGGGGTCACCATAGTGGTGGAAGGGACGAGTAAAGGGGCGACTTCAAACTTTGATGGCGAATACCAAATCGACGGACGCACTGGTGATGTTTTAAGGTTTAGTTATGTGGGCATGGAAACCCAGCGGTTAACCATAGGTGAAAGTAACGTTGTAAACGTAACTATGGTTGAAGATGTTGAAAGTTTGGATGCCGTTGTAGTAACGGGTTATCAAAATGTTAGGCGGGAGCTTTTTACAGGGGCATCGCAAACCATTAAGGCTGCAGATGTGAAACTAGACGGTGTCGCTGATGTTTCTAGGGCACTTGAAGGTAGGGCAGCGGGTGTAAGTGTACAAAATGTAACCGGTACTTTTGGTGCAGCTCCCCGAATTACCATCCGTGGATCATCATCTATTTTGGGGGATACCAAACCCATTTGGATTATAGATGGTGTTATCCAAGAAGAAATTGTAAACCTCTCTGTTTCCGATTTGGTTTCTGGCGATGCCAACACCTTGTTGAGCTCGGCTGTGGCTGGTTTGAATGCTTCAGATGTTGAAAGCTTTGAAATCCTTAAGGATGCCTCAGCAACGGCACTGTATGGGGCTAGGGCTCTTAATGGTGTAGTGGTTATTACCACTAAAACGGGAAAGAAAAACCAAAAACCAACTTTTAATTATGCTGCCGAATATGCCGTTAGGGATATCCCCAGATATTCAAATTACGATTTGTTAAACTCGCAAGAAACGGTTTCGGTATACAGAGAAATGGAGTCTAAAGGCTTTTTGGATATGCCCTCGTCTTTTCAAGGCCGTTATGGTGGTATATACAATATTATGTACCGTGCTATAGATAATTACAATGAAAATACGGGCACTTTTGAGCTTGAAAACACACCAGAAGCTAGAGCCCGATTTTTGCAACAATATGAATTGGCAAATAGCGATTGGTTTAAAACCTTGTTCAATACTGCGCCAACACAAACGCATACTTTAAGTTTTTCAAGTGGAGGCGAAAACGCTACATCGTATGCTTCAATGGGTTACTATACTGATGGGGGCTGGAGCGTTGCCGATAGAGTAAGGCGTATTACGGGCAACTTGCGCAACACCTATTATATGGCAGACGATAAACTAAAGGTTACTTTGCAAATGCAAGGCTCCATTAGAAACCAACTCGCTCCAGGTACTTTTGCCCGAGAGGAAGATTTGGTAAGCGGGTCTTATACAAGAGATTTCGATATCAACCCATTCAGTTATGCTATCAATACCAGCCGCGCTCTACGCCCAAGAGACAACGACGGGAATTTGGAATATTCTAGATATAACTGGGCGCCATTTAATATTTTAGATGAATTGGCCAATAATGGTATTGAGCTTAATGTCTCCGACATAAAATTCCAAGGGCAGGCAGAGTACCAAATTAATGAAAACCTAACTTACAATTTTCTGGGGTCGGCACGTTATGTAACTTCTAATGGAGAGCATGCCATTACAGAAAACTCGAATGTTGCGGCGGCCTATAGATCAGACGAAACAACCATTGTGCAAGATGCCAATGTATTTTTGTTTACCGATCCAGACTTGCCCAACTCCAGGCCGTATGTGGTGTTGCCAGTTGGGGGTATTTTAAAAACTTCAAAAAACACCTTGGTTACCTACACATTCAGGAATACCCTGGATTATACAAAACGCTTTGGGGAAGGTATGCATGGCCTGCGAATTTACGGCGGGCAAGAGTTTCGTTATACAGATAGATCATCAAGTGAAAACACTGGTTATGGCTATCAATTTGATAGAGGTGGTACGGTGTTTACACATCCTGACATTTTAAGAAAGGCCATTTTAGAAGGCAACCCATACTTTGCGTCTGCTGAAACTAGACAGCGTGAAGTCTCATTCTTTGCGAATGCAACCTACGATTACGATAAAAAATATGTGCTAAACCTAACCGGAAATTATGAGGGCTCTAACCGCGCTGGTAAATCGTCAGATTCCAGATGGTTGCCAACATATACTATTGGGGGTAAATGGAACGTCCATAGAGAAGATTTTTTAAGCGGCTCAGATGTCATTTCAAATTTAGCGTTTAGGCCTAGTTACGGACTGGTAGGGCTTTTGGCCGATAACGCAACCAACAACCTTGCCGTTTTTAGAAGCCAGATTACCGATCGTTTTAATAATAACGACCGCGAAAATTATATTGACATTGAAGATCTTCAAAACTCAGAGTTAACTTGGGAAAAAACTCTCGAACTTAACTTGGGAATAGACCTGGGGCTTTTCAATAATAGGATTACAATGAATTTTGATGCCTATTTTAGGAAGGGAAAAGACTTGATAGATTTAATACGGACTACAGGAATTGGAGGAGAGTCTATTAAATTAGGAAACAATTCTGAAATGAATACAAATGGTATAGAATTTCAATTCAATACCGTAAATATCGATTCCGAAAAATTTAAGTGGCGTACAGGTTTTAATATTTCGCACTTTAATCAAGAGGTAACTTCGTTGAAACAAGAGGCCAACGTATTCGATTTAGTAACTGGAACCGGTAGAGGAAATGCGGTCGGATATCCCAAAGGTTCGCTATTCTCATTCAATTTTGAAGGCCTTAATGAATACGGATTACCTACATTTTTAACCGGAGACCCCGATTTCAATTCGTCAAAACCGTATGATTTGATTGATTTTCAGGATACTGACAATGTACTGGATTATCTAGTTTATGAGGGCGCTACCGAGCCGAATATTTCAGGTGGACTCTCAAACAATTTTAAGTATAAAAATTGGGATTTGAGTTTCTTTATTTCCTTTTCAGCCGGTAATAAAGTGAGGTTGGCACCTGCTTACAAGTCAGAATATACCGATTTGGATGTTTTTCCTCGGGAATTTGTTAACCGATGGCTCGTTCCTGGTGATGAGACCATTACCGATGTTCCAGCTATAGCTTCACAAAGTGTATTGCAGTCCTTTGGAGATAACGAAGTGGAAAGAGCGTACAATGCATACAATTATTCTACGGCACGAACAGCCGATGGCGGTTTTATAAGAATGAAAAACATATCACTAGGTTATACTTTTGATACTGCAACAACCACCCGGTTGGGGATTTCAAATTTTAGGTTGAGTTTGCAAAGTACCAACCCATTTTTGATTTATTCGGATTCTAAATTAGGCGGACAGGATCCCGAGTTTTTCAGGTCGGGTGGTGTAGCTTACCCTATCTCAAGGCTGTTTACTTTTTCACTTAATATTGGGTTTTAAAAAAATAAAGTATGAAAAATATAAAGTTTAATATAATAAGAATTTTAGCCATGGCATTGTTGGTGTTTTCTTGTAGCGAGGTGTTGGATGAGGCGCCAGACAACAGGATTGAGAACATTGATACGCCAGACAAAATAGCTGAGTTACTAGTAGGGGCTTATCCTGAGGCAGCGTATGTTAGTTTTTTGGAACCCATGTCTGATAACGCAGGCGATAAGGGGCCAAGCGCAGATACCGGAATTGATTTTGCTACAACTCTAAACCAGCGCATGTTTTTTTGGGATGATATAAATGATGTGGACGAAGACACTCCAACCAATTATTGGAACAGAGCCTACAAAGCCATTGCCCAGGCCAATCAAGCGTTGGCGTCTATAGAAGCGTTGGGTGGTGGTACAGAGTATAGCTACTTAAAAGGAGAAGCTTTGTTGTGCCGTGCCTACGCACATTTTATGTTGGTTAGTATATTTTCAAAAGCATATAACCCAAATACGGCAACCTCTGATTTAGGAATCCCTTATGTGGTCGAGCCAGAAACCGTTCTTTTGGGCGATTATAATAGAGGTACAGTGGCAGAGGTATATGAAAATATAAAAAAGGATATTGAAAATGGTTTGCCATTAATTGAAGACGATAATTACGAGGTTGGGGCATTCCACTTTACGGTTCGAGCCGCCCATGCATTCGCTTCGCGCTTTTATTTACATGCTGGCAAATGGGAAAAAGTAATAGCACATAGTACTTTGGCGTTAGGTGCCGGCAATGCAACGGTATTGCGCGATTGGGAAAACGAATACAGCCCGAGAACTTATAGTGAGCAAACATTACGCTATTCTTCCTCAACCTTAGAGCCCGCTAATTTGTTGTTGGTGTCAGCCGAATCGTTGTACAATAGATATCATTTTTCGGCAAGGTACCAGTTAAATAACAATTTGGCTGGCCAGTTGTTCTTTGGTGGGAACCTATTAGGTAAGGCTTGGGCCTTTGATGTTTACGGAAGCGGTGATTTGTTTTACAATATTCCAAAGTACCAAGAATATTTTAAGGTTACCAATCAAGCTGCAGGAACAGGTAATGCCTTTGTGACTTATGTTTTGTTATCTACAGACGAGGTTTTGCTCAATAGGGCTGAAGCTTATGCTATGCTTGGCCAGTTTGAAAACGCAACAGCCGATATCAATTTGTCGTTATCGGTTAAAACCGATGGCTATAATCCAGAAGAAGATGAATTGACAGCGGCGGATATAGCCCAAATATACCAAGGCTACCCAGCTTCAATTTATACGCCGTTCTACCCTATAACAGAGACATCCCTGCCTTTTGTTGCTGCTATTTTAGATATTAAAAGAACCATTTTTTACAACGACGGCTTAAGGTGGTTCGATATTAAAAGACATAACATGCAAGTGAGGCATACCGATATTTTGGGTAATGTTTATACCTTAACAAAAGATGATAACAGAAAGCAGTTGCAAATACCGGAAGCGGCGCAGTCGTTTGGTATAACTCCAAACCCTAGATAGAAATGGAAATTTTAAAATATTACAACATGAAAAAAAATGTAATCTCTACACTGACGTTGGCTGTTTTATTGCTGTTAATGTCGTGCAATACAGGCGAGGAGCCTGTGGGTGAGAGTCAAATAGATACCAATCCACCTATATTAAACAATCTGGATATTTGGTTGCGTAATAATTTTGTTCAACCTTATAATATTGAGGTACTTTATAAATGGGATATAAACGACACGGATGTCGATAGGTTTTTGCACCCGCCTTATGAAGCTAGTGTGCAACCCGTTGCCGAAGCACTACAAAAGGCATGGATTGAACCCTACACCCAAGTGGGGGGCGAAGATTTTATAAAGAAAATTGCGCCAAGGCAATTTACCTTTGCAGGAAGCTTTAACTATAATCCCAATAGCCCCACTATTACATTGGGAGTGGCCGAGGCTGGTACAAAAATCACTTTGTTCAATATAGATTATTTAGATTTCACTAATATCAACAGCATAAAACAACCCTTAAAAACGGTACATCATGAATACGGTCATATTCTCAATCAAAACGTACCGATAAGTACGGATTATGGTTTGGTAAACCCAGAAAACTATACGGCCCAGTGGTTTAATAGAACAGATGAACAGGCTAGGGAACTGGGTTACATTACAGCCTATGGCTCTAGCCAAGAAAGCGAAGATTTTGTGGAAATGGTTTCAGAAATGCTTACCAACTCAAAAGAAGAATTTGATGCCATGGTTGAAAGTATACAAAATGAAGAAGCAAAAGCATTCATTCGAGAAAAAGAAGCTATGGTTGCCGAGTATTATAAAACCCATTTCGATATCGATATCTATGAGCTTCAGGCTATAACGGCAGTAGCAACCCAAGAACTTGTAAATTAAAAAAGTATGAAAAAGATATACAAACATAGCTGGTTAATCTGTTTAACCTTGTTTTTGACCGTATCTTGTAATAAAGATGATGGTGACGAACTGTTTTCAGAAAGCCCAGCAGATAGAATAGCAGAACAAAATGGAGAGCTTTTAAATTTGTTGCTTTCAGAAAATCAAGGTTACAAGGCTGTTTATTTTTCTAAAAACGATGAATTTGGAGGCTTTACCTACTATATGAACTTTAATGCCGATGGCACAGTTAGGATGACATCAGACTTTGATGACGAAACCGAAATACAGTCGTCATCGTACGAAGTACGTACAGGAACCACTACCGAGTTGGTCTTTACCACCCGAAACCACATACAAAAAGTTAGTGACCCAGACCACCCCGGTTTAATCGGAACAGGCTTTAAAGGCACTTCGGTTTTTCAATTTTTCGGTTACGAAAATGGAGCCTTAATCTTTCGGGATGTAAGAAATAAAGATACAGCGTTGCTTACTTTAGTGCCAACTAATTTTTCCGACTTCGAATCAGAGAGTATAGCCAGTGCAGAAGCTTCTTTGCATCAGCGCCAAAACATTTTGCCTACCATCTCCAGCTCTGTTTTTCAAATATTAAAAATTGAAAATGGAAATGAGGTGTCAAATTTCAATTTGAATTACGATCCCTTAAGGCTACATGCCACGCCAAGTGTTATTGTAGAGGAAAATGGGGTGAATGCCGTAAAGGAATTTAATTTTGGAGTTGCTTTTACTGAAGACGGATTGGTCATTAGTCCTGCTTTAGAGTTTGGGGGTGAAGCTTATCAAGTTTTCACTTATAATGAGGCAACCAATAGCTTTATAGCCAATGTAAATGGTACTACAGCTACTATTTTGTTCGATTCGGCTCCAGCAATCATTAAAGAAGACGTAAATGCCATTGGAACCCCAGGGCACCAAGTGTTTGGGTCTTATCTAAGTTTTGGCTATAACCCGTTAACCTCACCTGGTTTTTTAGCTATGATTGATACGGTAAACGAAAACCTTCAACAGTTAGGGGATTGGAGCTATAGCGGGTTCGAATATTATGCCACGCCCGATGCCGATGGTGAGGTAGCTATTTTTATAGGTATAACAGATATGAATACTGGTGATACCTATTATGGAGGCTACTGGTTTGCGCAAGCCATTGAAAACAATAAGTTGTACCTTTCTCTTCGTGCCTACAACGGAAATGGTGAATACTTTTTTGATGCCTTAATCCCAATGCTATTGTTTTTTAATAGCCAGGAAGGATTATATTTTACAGATGAGGGCTCCTTTTCGTCAGATTTGTTTAGTTATTCTAACTTGTCGTCTACCTTTACTAGTGCCGATCAGCCTAATTTAAGGGTATATGGCTTGTGGTTCAATTAAGCTTTAATATTAAATTAGCCAGGTCTTTTTCGCTTAAACAACTGCTAAGGTTGCCGTGAATTAAATAAAAGCCAAAACCTCCTTACAAAAGAAGGTTTTGGCTTTTTATAGAATAATCAAACCCAATAAATAATTTATCCACTTTTTAGCGTTATCATATTTTGTGTTTACATTTGCAACCTCAAAAGGCATTATGAAAAAAGCAATTTTATTTATCTTTTTATTGTCCGTTATACCAAGTCTTCAAGCCCAAGATAAAGAAGTTGAAAAAGATGGAGTGCAAAGGGAAGCTGCACTTTCCAGACAAGATTCATTAAAAAAATCATCCAAAGAAAAAGATACGCTTAAAGTGGTGAGTGCCTTAAAAAAGATTACAGGCATTGACGAAGCCACCAATAAAGGTGCAAAAATTCAGGATTACCTTATTATTTCGCATGAAAAAGATACTACTTACGTCGATACTTCTTTAACTATTCAAAAAGATTATAAATTCAATTATCTAAGAAAGGACAATTTTGGGCTCATTCCGTTTTCCAATTTGGGGCAAACGTACAACAGTTTAACCCGTGATTTTGAGAATACCGGACTGATGCCGCATTTTGGCGCGCGCGCTAGACATTTTAATTATAAGGAAATTGAAGATATATACTATTACCGCGTACCGACGCCGTTAACCGAACTGTTTTTTAAAACCGCTTTTGAGCAAGGACAATTGGTTGAATCCTTTTTTACGGTAAACACGTCGCCGCGGTTCAACTTTTCCATAGCTTACAAAGGCTTGCGGTCGTTGGGTAAATACCAACATATATTAACCAGTACGGGCAATTTTAGTTTTACTTCCAATTACCAGTCGCGAAACGGACGTTACAATGCGCAAGGGCACATAGTGACCCAAGATTTGATGAATCAGGAAAATGGAGGTTTGGCAGATAATAGTATTGAACCGTTTGAAACCGGAGAACCCGAGTTTCTGGACCGTTCCATTTTAGACGTCAATTTCGAAAACGCCGAAAGTATGCTGCGGGGCAAGCGCTTTTATTTAAACCATAGTTATAACCTTTTCAACTATCGAGGAGAATTAGGCAGGGCAAAAGCCTCAGTCGACTCGTTAAACGATTCCATTCAAGCGAGAAAACCCAGAAGGAAATTCGCGGCAAAGAACAAACTCGATTTGCGGCATATTATTTCATTTGAAGACAAATACTTTCAGTTTGATCAAACCACGGCGGCAACCGGATTCTTCGGGGAATCGTTCAATGCCCGAAATTTAAAGGAGCGTGCCACCCTCGAAAGTTTTTACAATAAACTACAGTTGGAATATTACAACCACATATTGGGCGATTTTCAATTCAACATTAGTAACAGTAACTATAATTACGGATATAACAAGTTGGTTTTGCTCGATGGACAGTTAATCACTAACCGATTGAAGGGCGATGTGTTTTCCGCTGGCGGAAAATACCAAAAACAATACAAAGGATTTAATCTGCAGGGTGAGCTCGGGGTTAATGTGTCTGGCGATTTCGAGGGCAATTTCTTTAAAGCGGTGGCCAGTTTTAAACTCAACGACGATATTTCGGCACAGGCCTCACTGAATCACAGTGCGCATGCGCCAAATTATAATACATTATTATATCAAAGCAATTACACTAATTACAATTGGCAGAACAATTTTAATAATATAGAAACCCAGCAACTGGCATTTCAGGTGAAATTGAAAAACTGGGCTAAGGTCACTTTAGATTTTTCTACCATCAACGACCACGTGTATTTTAAACAAGATACCACTAGCATGCAGGTAAGGCCGTATCAAAATAACAATACCATAAATTATTTAAGGCTGAAGTTTGAAAACGAAATTAAGTTCGGAAAGTTTGCGCTGGCCAATACTATAATGTATCAAAACGTAAAAGACGATAATAACGTATTAAACATGCCGGAGCTCAACACCCGAAACACCTTTTATTTTTCAAGCCACGTGTTTCAAAAGGCACTGTACATGCAAACGGGTGTAACCTTAAATTACTTTACAGAGTATTATATGGATGCCTATAGTCCATTGTTGGCAGAGTTTTACACGCAGACCGATACCAAATATGGTGGTTTTCCACGATTGGATTTCTTTCTAAACGCTAAAATCCGCCAAACCCGAATCTATTTTAAGGCCGAACATTTTAATTCAGCCTACACGGGTTACAATTATTATTCGGCGCCCAATTACCCATACCGCGATTTTATTATCCGCTTCGGGGTTGTTTGGAACTTCTTTTTGTAATTCTTATCATTTATAATGGCGTTTCCCTTCGGGTCGGGCTTTCACCGGTCGCTCCTTTGGGGGAGCTCCGACAGTGGCTCAATCCCTAACGCGGGCACGTTTGCCGGTGTCCGTTGCCGTTCCGGGTTCCGGCCACCTTGCTCCGTATATATAGGTAGCGTTCGTGCATTTCCCGCCCTGCACATATATATAAAGGCCCCTTTTTCAGCTTCGCGCATTCCCAAAGGGGCGCCCGCCCAA
>JAUIKY010000102.1 GCA_030430535.1 Bacteroidia bacterium | reverse complement strand
ATGGAGAGCAATTTGACGGACAGATCGTATTGGGTCGTAAAGATGCTTCTACAAAACCTAAAAGAGTAGAACTGACTTTAGACGGCAGAAAGTTAACTGAAAACCAATATTCAATCGAAGATGGTAAGGTGAAGCTTAAAGTAGGAACTGGAGGCGTTGGTGAGCACAAAATAGAAGGTAACCTTTATTTTGGTGAAGGTGGAGAAGAAATTGCAGTACCTGTAAGTTCATCTTTCGCAACCGTAGCCAAGCCAAACGCAGCAACTATTTCGGCCGATAAAATGAACGTAGTGTACCGTGGTGTTAAAAACCCAATGACCATTTCATTTGCAGGTATTCCAGATAACAAAGTAACGGCAAGTGCTCAAGGGTTATCAAAAGCTGGTGGTAGCAAATATGTTATGGATGCTACCAGAATTCAAGGTCGTGAGGTAACTATTAATGTTACCGGTACTTTGCCGGATGGAGGAAAAGTTAGCGATAACGCGAAATTCAGAATTAAAGATTTACCAAAGCCAACCGGAACAATAAGAGGGGAAGATGGCCAAGTAAAAATGCAACGTAACAGTTTAGAGATTTCTACTGTTGGTGCGATGTTCGACGATTTCGATTTCGAATTGCCATTACGTGTAACCGGATTTAAATTTAAAGTGCCAGGGCAGCCTACAATAAATGTTAACGGTAATAAGTTAGATAGTAGAGCCAAAAGCGCATTGCGTAAAGCAAAACGTGGCGAGGGCGTTCAAATATTCGATATTGAAGCTAAAGCCACTGGCGTAAGCGTTATACTTAAAAAAGTATCGCCAGTATTTATTGAGCTTACAAATTAGAAAAACTATTTGGGGTGGTTTTTACAAGCCATCCCAAATATTGATAATGCAAAATAATATTTAAGATGAATCTAAAAAGTGTTTTATTAACCGCCGCAACTGTTTTAACGGTATCAGGTATGTTTGCACAAGCTAATATACTTAACGCCAAAAGTCCAGAGGAAATTGGTGTGAGAACCGAAGCCCAAAAAGCAGTTGACAATGATAAGCCATTGGAATATGGTTATGTTGATGATAGGGATATTTTGTACTCTAAAATGGTATGGGAAAAAATTGTACTCGATGAGCGTGCAAACTTTCCGCTGTACTACCCCATAGATACCAACAATATCGGAAGCAATAGACGATCGTTGTACGATGTTTTGATGAAGAACATCAAAAACGGTAAGATAGAAAACATTTATGATGATTCTTACTTTACTACAAAACGAACCCTAAAGGATATCGAAGGCGCATTAACGTTAATTGATACCACAGAATTGGGTATCGAGCAAATCAATGCCGGTGAAGAATTGTCGCCAGAATATATTGTACGAAGAGACATTACTGCTGCCGATATCATGGAGTACCGTATTAGAGGACTTTGGTATTTCGATAAGCGCCAAGCTGAAATGAAATACAGATTATTGGGTATTGCTCCCGTGGCACCCGACGTAAACTTTATTGATTCTGATACGCCCGATTTAGTGGAGTTGTTTTGGGTATTTTTCCCAGATGCCAGAGAAGTTTTGCATGAAGCCAAATCGTTCAATAACAAGAACAGCTCTATGCCATTTTCTTTTGATCATGTGCTGAATGCCAGACGTTTCCAAGCGTATATTTACAAAGAAGAAAACGTTCAGCAGGACAGAGCCATTTCAGAATACGTGTCTGATAACGCTTTGATGCAATTGCTCGAATCTGAGAGAATTAAAGATAAAATCAGGGATTTTGAACTCGATATGTGGACATACTAGTTTTAAATCTGAAAAGATTATAGAAAGAAAGCCGTCATTTTAATGATGGCTTTCTTTTTTGTGGAGAATATAAAAAGTAGTTTTCTTGTCATTTCTGAGTCTTTCGGCTTTGCTCAAGATAAACTAAAGTCGAGAAATCTCATCCTGTTGAAAACTCAATTCCCGAAACGATAACTATTGAGAGGTATCGAAATTTAGAATGATGAACTTTTTTAGACCTGTTTTTTATAGCGAATATGCTCTCCCAATAGTTTTTCTGGCTATATTCGTGCCATTATGCAAGTAGATTATATTATAGTTGGTGTGGGCTTGGCCGGTATTAGTTTTTGCGAACAGCTTAAAACGAATAACAAAACATTTTTGGTGTTTGATGATGCATCCCAGCAGTCGTCAACCGTGGCCGGAGGCATGTACAACCCTGTGGTACTAAAGCGTTTTACACCCGTTTGGAAAAGTGCAGAGCAACTCCGTTTGGCATTGCCGCTGTATGCGAAAATTGAAGAAGAACTAAACGCCCAACTGGATTATAAAACCCCTGTTTACAGAAAATTTGCTTCAGTAGAAGAACAAAACAATTGGGTTGCCGCTTCCGATAGACCATTCCTGTCGGAATATATGAGCGAAAAAATCATTAAAAATGATAATTCCGCTATTGAAGCGCCATTTGGTTTTGGAAAAGTAAACGGCACAGGCCGAATTGATGCCAAAACCTTAGTGGAAGGTTATAAATCGCAATTGCGTGCCAATGGATGTTTAAAAACGGAAACTTTCAATCATAATGAATTGGTTTTAGAAGCAAACACTGTAAACTAC
>JAUIKY010000055.1 GCA_030430535.1 Bacteroidia bacterium | reverse complement strand
TACTAATTTATAGCAGATGATTTCAAGAAAAAACGCCTCCATTTCAAAGTTTATAATCCATAAAGTTGGAAACAAATTCAACGACACTAAAAATGCCTTTTCGGAAAGCTTGGTCGATTTTGATGAAGCCAGCTACGATTTAATGCTGCCTTTTTTGCTTCGCCCGTTTGGAAGCGTGGTGCAAAGTTACCGTTTTAACCACCACGCCAATATTGCCCTTAACGAAATTAACAGCTACGCCGCACAAATGTTTAATGAAGACGACAATGATTTTATCGAGGTATCGAAGCATATTGTAATGCACTTGTACGAACAATCCAATTCGGCAAACATTAAAACCGGCGATGTATTGGTTGTGATGTTTGAAGGGATTGAATTTAACGACATCACCACAAACGCTCTAGGTATTTTCAAAATTGAAAACAAGGTTAATTTTTTTCAAACCTATTTAGAAAACAACAGCTACGATGTGTTGGTGCAGAAAGGGATCAGCTCAAAAAAAGTAGATAAAGGCTGCCTGATATTGAACCAAAACGACAACGAAGGCCCTATTGTTTTTAGCGTAGATAATAACAGTTACGACACCCAATATTGGCTCAATCATTTTTTAAATATAAAATATGCCGACGATGCCAACAACCACACCCAGCAGTACATTGAGTTGTGCAAGGATTTTTCAACCGAAATCATTAAAACCACTTACGGCGCCCAAGAAAAGAACACCTTTTTAACCAAAACCATCGATTTTTTTAAAGAAAATGAAGTGGTGAACATTGAACGGTTTAAAGACGAAATTTTTGAGGAAGACAAACATAAACAAGAATTCGACAACTTTAAAAAAGAATTTGAAGGCGAGCAGAATTTGGTTATCAGAAACCAGTTTGATGTGGCCGAAGCTGTAGTCAACAAAGAAAAACGTAAAATAAAAACCGAAATAAAACTCGATACGCATATACAGATAAAACTGAACATTGATGCGCCCGATGCCTCAACCGAATATTTAGAGCGTGGTTACGATGAAGAGAAGAAAATGCACTACTACAAAGTGTTTTTTAACGCTGAAGATTAGTACAATGTAAACAAATTTGTATTTTAGAGCGGAATAATTGCTTATAGTAGCAATAAAGCCGTTCAAAATTAAAATGAATACTTAAATTTTTCGAATATTATACACGCATAACATATTGAACAAAAAGTATATATTTGTAACTAAATACGATATTTTGCCTAGCCTTCTCTCACTAACAAATTATCTCCGCCCCTATCTTAGTAAAAACATTAATAGCAACCCTTCCTAACCTAAAAATGAACTATCTTCAAAAAGAGCTTTATGAGCTTATAAAGACCGACAATGCCATTTTCGAATTCATCCAGAACAATTCCCTTGACGGGTTGTGGTATTGGGATTTGGAAAAACCCGAAAATGAATGGATGAACGAAAGATTTTGGGAAGTACTCGGTTACAACCCCAAAGATATGCCGCACAAGGCTTCGGCATGGCAAGATATTATCAATAAAGATGACCTTGCCGTAGCTGCCAATAACGTAAAGAAGCACTTAGAAGACCCCAACCACCCCTATGACCAAACGGTAAGATATACCCATAAGAATGGACAAACCATCTGGATAAGATGCAAAGGACTGGCCATTAGAAATGCTGAAGGCGTTCCAACCCGAATGTTAGGGTCGCACCAAGACATTACCAAACTAAAAAAAAGCGAAAATGTTCTAAAGCATTGTAATGAAGAGGCCAATATTGGTTTCTGGGACATGAATGTAAGCACCCAAACCATTACTTGGAGCGACATTACAAAAAAAATTCATGGTGTAAGCCTTGACTATCAGCCAAATCTAGAAACCGGTATTAATTTTTTCAAAAAAGGTTACAGCCAAGATAAAATTACTGACCTTGTTTTTAGAGCCCTTAACCATGGCGAAGGCTATAACGAAGAGCTCCAAATTGTTACCCAACAAGGCGAGAACAAATGGGTTAAAGTTCTCGGTATTCCTGAAAGGAACCATCATGGCACCATAAACCGAATATACGGTACCATACAAGATATAGACGCCCTCAAGAAATATCAATTAAAACTTGAAGAAAGCGAACAAGCCTTTAGAGGGAATTTTGAAAATGCAGCCATTGGCATGGCTTTACTGGACAAGCACGGCAAATGGCTAAAAGTCAACCAAACCTTGTGCGATATTGTTGGCTATACATCCAAAGAATTTTATCAACTTACCTTTCAAGACATTACACATCCTGAAGATTTAGATTCAGATTTATCTTTATTGAACGAAGTTATCGAAGGAAAGCGTGACCATTATAGGATGGACAAGCGTTATTTCCACAAAAAGGGGCACCTGGTTTATATCCACCTTGCCGTATCCGTTGTTAGGGACGATAAAGATGATGTACTCTATTTTATATCACAAATTATCGATATCACACAGCAAAAAGAACAAGAGCAGAAACTTAAACGTATTATCGAGCTTACACAAGACCAAAACGAACGCCTTAAAAACTTTGCCCATATCGTGTCGCATAATTTACGTTCGCATTCTGGTGGGCTATCGGCACTTTTATCTATTTTAAAAGAGGACGAGCCTGATTATTTTGAAAACGAAATTGTAAAACTCTTAGAGTCATCATCAGATAACTTAAATGAAACCATTGAGCACTTATCTGAGGTTGTTAAGATTAACCTTTCTTCAAAAGAAAATTTCTCTTTACTCCCAATAAAACCGATTGTAGACAAACAAATTACCTCAATATTACCACTGGCAGAAAAAAACAGGGTAAACATCATCAACAATATAAATCAAGACACCAAAGTTTTAGCCATACAAGCATATCTTGAAAGTATTGCGCTTAACTTTATAACCAATGCCATAAAGTACCGATCTAAAGACCGTGACAGCTATTTAGAAATAAACTCACTAAAGAATGGAAAATACACCATTATTGAATTTATAGATAACGGTGTTGGCATCAATCTCGACTTGCACAGCAAAAAGCTATTTGGAATGTACAAAACCTTTCATAAAAACAAAGACGCACGAGGCATTGGGCTATTCATCACTAAAAACCAGATTGAAACTTTAGGCGGAAAAGTTGAAGTAAGTAGCGAAATAAACAAAGGAACCACTTTTAAAGTATTTTTAAGAAATGAAAAAGATTAACCTAGCTTGTATTATTGACGACGATTCCACGCACGTTTACATTACTAAGCGTTTCCTCGATTTAACTGGTGTAGTTGAATCTGTACTAATATGTCACAACGGAAAAGATGCATTCGATAAATTAAAAGCCATTATTGTAAACGGCGAAAGTCTTCCCGAACTCATTTTACTGGATCTAAACATGCCTGTTTGGGATGGCTGGCAATTTTTGGATGCCTTTAAAACTATCCCAACAAAACAAAAAATTACTATTTATATCTTAACCAGTTCTAACAGCGAAGAAGATATTGAAAGGGCAAAAAAATACAATATGGACAGCAATTATATTGTAAAGCCTATTTCTTTAAAAGAACTAAAGAATATTGTTCTAGACTTAGCTTAAAGCCAGTATTAAAACAGGCATAAATAAAAAAAGCTTCCCGTTTCCGAGAAGCTTTTTAATTTTTAAAAACCTTAATTATTAAAGGGCAGCAACATGTTTTGCTAAGCCAGATTTAAGGTTGGCAGCTTTGTTAGCATGAATGATGTTTTTCTTTGCTAGTTTATCTAACATAGAAACCACAGAAGGAAACAACGCTTCAGCTTCTTTCTTATCAGTCAACTCACGTAATTTCTTAATCGCATTACGAGTCGTTTTGTGCTGATACTTGTTCACCACACGTCTTGCTTCGTTTCTTCTAATTCTCTTTAATGCTGACTTATGATTTGCCATTTTGCTTTTTTATTATAAAATATTGTAGCCCGTAGGGGAATCGAACCCCTCTTACCAGGATGAAAACCTGGCGTCCTAGCCGATAGACGAACGGGCCATTTTGTTTTGAGTGCGCAAATTTAAAACTTTTAATTTAACCTGCAACACTTTTTTTAAACTTTTTTAATGAACAATAATGTTTCCATTGCGGATGCAAAAATACAACTATTTTTAAATGCTGCAAGACCTATATCAAATTTTTCGAAAAAAAATTTCATTAGGTTTATCAACCCGCTGTATTAGTATGCTTTAGCGAACAAAACTCTACGTTTTGAAGGCTTTCCTGAATACACACAAATGCCTTCTTCCTCTTTCGCATCCAAAGGAATACATCTAATGGTTGCCTTGGTAAGCTCCTTTATTTTGTCTTCCGTTTCATTGGTACCATCCCAATGTGCCGAAATAAACCCTGTTTTGGTCTCCAAAACAGTTTTAAATTCTTCAAACGTATCAACCTCTGTAATATGTTCGTCCCTAAACGCTAAAGCCTTGTTGAATAATGTTTCCTGTATTTCAGCCAGCAAGGTTTCTACTTTGTCATTTATATTATCTAAAGCAATCACTTCCTTGCTTAAGGTATCGCGCCTAGCCAATTCTACAGTACCGTTCTCCAAATCCTTTGGACCAATAGCGATTCGCAAAGGCACACCTTGCAATTCATGTTGAGCAAACTTCGCTCCTGGCCTGTGCGTGGTTCGGTTGTCGAATTTAACCGTGATATGTTTGGCCCTTAAATCGCTCATGATGCTGTTAGCTACCTCAGTAATCGCGTTTAAGTCTTCTTCACTCTTATATATAGGCACAATAACCACTTGGTTCGGTGCCAAACTGGGAGGAAGCACCAAACCGTTATCGTCGCTATGCGTCATGATTAAGGCACCCATTAAGCGGGTAGAAACACCCCACGAGGTTGCCCAAACATAGTCTTGCTTTCCTTCTTTGTTAGCAAACTTCACATCGAAAGCTTTTGCAAAATTTTGTCCCAAAAAATGCGATGTACCTGCCTGTAAAGCTTTGCCATCCTGCATTAAAGCTTCAATACAATAAGTTTCATCGGCTCCTGCAAAACGTTCGCTTTCTGTTTTTAAACCTTGCACCACGGGTATGGCCATAAACTTTTCAACAAACGTAGCATAGACGTTGTTCATTTGTTCCGCTTCGGCCAAAGCTTCCTGTTTCGTTTCATGGGCAGTGTGCCCTTCTTGCCATAAAAATTCGGCGGTACGCAAAAACAATCGCGTACGCATTTCCCAACGCACCACATTAGCCCATTGGTTTACCAAAATAGGCAAATCTCTATAAGATTGGATCCAGTTTCTATAGGTATTCCAAATAATAGCTTCACTAGTTGGCCTCACCACCAACTCCTCCTCTAACCTAGCCTCTGGATCTACGCGCAACTTACCGGGTTTGTCAGGGTCGTTCTGTAAACGGTAGTGGGTTACCACCGCACATTCCTTGGCAAAACCTTCAGCATTTTTCTCTTCGGCTTCAAATAAACTTTTAGGAACAAACAACGGAAAATAGGCATTTTGATGTCCCGTTTCCTTGAACATTTTATCCAATTCCGCCTGCATTTTTTCCCAAATCGCATAGCCGTAAGGTTTTATAACCATACACCCTCTAACGGCAGAGTTTTCGGCCAAGTCGGCTTTTACAACTAATTCGTTATACCATTTGGAATAATCTTCTGCTCTACTGGTAAGTTTTTTGCTCATATTATAGTTTTGGCACAAATGTTGTGACTTTGTTAAATAAAAAAATAGTTCAGCAAAACTAACTATTTTTGTTATGTTCAACAATAAAATTAAACAGATATGCAACTTAACAACTACATAAAAAGAAAAATGCCAATTTGGGGGCTTTTCGGGCTTCTATTTGGCTTATTGTCATGTGGTTCGTACCAATATGTCGGCGGGAACGACGATGGCATTTATGGAGAAACCGAAAGGTACTCGGTTTATGAAGATGCAGTTGTTGAAGTGCCTAACCAAAACAATAGCAACTACTATAAAAACTATTTTAAAACCAAAGCTATAGAAGCTGATAGCTATAATGCCGAAGACGCCATTTTCACTGATATTGACGCTTACGAAAGCGGTAATTTTGAAAACGACACCATTGCCAACAACTACGAAGGCTATGCCGGATGGGGGCAAAACAGCAATAGTGTAACCATTAATTATATTGATAACGGCTGGAACAACTGGGGCTGGAACGCCGGTTTTGGTTGGGGATGGAACAGTTGGAGGTACAACCCATGGGGATGGAACCGCTGGGGATGGAACAATTGGGGGTATTATGACCCATTTTATTACGGCGGATTTTATGGCGGTTGGGCTTACAACCCATGGTATGGTGGCTACTACGGTTACCCTTACCGATACGGAAGATACTATGGATACAACAATTATGGCTACTACGGCAACCGATATTATAACCGAAGAAGCCCAGCATACAGCGCTACCAGAAGGGACAGCTACGCCACATATTCAAACCGCTCTGGAAACACCAGCAGAAGAAGCAGCGTGAGCACCTTAAACCGTGGCACATCATCTAAATACAACACCGCTAGAAGAAGTAGCGTTAATAGGAGTTCTTCGTCAACTACTGTAAACAGAAGAACCTACAACAGTAATGGTACACGTGCCAATACTGGGGTTACACGAAGAAGTACCGTTACCCGTACACCTTCAACAAACTCTAGTTCAAGAAACTCGTCGTATTCCACAAGAAGAAGTTCAAGCTCGGTTTACAGACAACCTACGCGGAGTAGTTCAAGCTCTGGAAACACTTACAGAACGCCTTCCAATTCCAGAAACTCTACCTACACACCAAGCCGAAGCTCTAGTTCAAATTCCAGCGGATCCGTTTCAAGATCATCTGGAAGTAGCAGAAGCAGCTCAGGAACAAGGTCGTCTTCAAGTAGCAGTGGAAGAAGACGATAACCTCAACCCAAATTTTAAAGAAACAAAACGCACATGAAAAAGTTAAAGTTACTATGCGTAGGCTTACTATCTATGTCTACAGTTTACGCCCAAGATATAAGCGACGCACTAAGATATTCGCAAGATAACATTCAAGGTACAGCCCGTTTTAGAGCACTAAGCGGTGCCTTTGGCGCCCTTGGTGGCGATATGAGTGCCGTAAGCCTTAACCCTGCAGGTTCGGCTGTGTTCTCCAGAAGCCACGTGGCTTTTACGGGATCGAATGTTTCTGTAGAAAACAACACAAATTATTTTGGAAATTCTGTAATAACAGACCGCTCTAGTTTTGACATTAACCAAGGTGGTGCGGCTTTTGTGTTTGCCAATAGGAATAGCAGTTCTCCATGGCGAAAGTTTACGTTTTCTGTAGCTTATGAGCGCACCAATAATCATGATGATGTTTGGAATGCCAGAGGTTTAAATACAAATGATTTGGTTATTGTCGACAATAACGATAACGAAGTAGTTCCTGTTAATTCAATTGCTAATTATTTTTATCAATATGCTAATGGCATCAGACTAGAAGATATTTCCCTAATAGGCGATGAATTTATTGAAGAGGCCTATCAAGAAATTGGAAGTATTTTTGGTTTTGCCCATCAACAGGCCTTTTTAGGATTTCAATCTTATGTGCTTGATCCTGATTTAGATGATGATAATAATACAACTTATAACACCACTAATACTGTTCGTGGAGGAAATTTTTCTCATGATTATCTTTACACTTCAACTGGTTATAATGGAAAAATCTCTTTTAACTTTGCTACTCAATATGAAGACAATCTGTATTTAGGGATTAATCTAAATTCTCATTTCGTAGATTATCAGCGTACAACTTCCTTATTAGAAGACAATTCTAATGGTGGTCTTATTAATTATATTGACTTTGATGATACTTTATCTACAACAGGAAATGGGTTTTCTTTTCAACTGGGAGGTATCATGAAACTGAGCCAAGAATTTAGATTGGGTGTTACTTACGACTCCCCCACTTGGTACACCATAGAAGAGGAAACCACACAGTACATTAATTCCAACGAAGCAGACCCTGATATAATATATATACAAGACATTGTTAACGTTTACCCAAGATACAAACTACAAACCCCTGGAAAAATTACAGGTAGTTTAGCTTATGTGTTTGGACAACAAGGATTGATCAGTTTTGATTATTCCAGGAAGGATTACGGCAAAACCGAGTTTAAGCCAGAAGGCGATTATGTAGATTTAAACGAAGGTATTACCAACGTACTAACCGATGCCTCAACCTACCGTTTGGGTGGCGAGTACAAACACAAGCAATTCAGTTTTAGAGGCGGTTACCGTTTTGAGGAAAGTCCGTATGCCGATGGCGTTACCGTGGGCGACTTAAGCGGTTACTCTTTAGGATTGGGTTATAATTTCGGAAATACAAAACTGGATTTAACCTACGACCGCTCCGAACGCACCAATACCACACCTTTATACAATATTGGGCTAATTGACACGGCCACTATAGACCGAGTAAACAACAACATTACAATATCATTAAGTTTTAATATTTAACCTACAGTTATTCATCAAAAAAAAGGCTTGAACTCCCCCGTTCAGGCCTTTTTTGTTTTGGAACAATGAACAATAACCACTTTGCCCTAAAACCGAAATTTTGGCACTGCCGAAGGCACTTTCACGTGAAAAATTGTCACTTTTCAATCCTAAAAAGCACTTTAAAGAACACTTTTTAAAATTGGCACTCATTTTGCCTTTATACATTTGAAAAACAAATGTTTAACTTAAATTTTTTTAATTATGAGCAATTTAGCAACATTACCGAAAAATGGAGGTTTAGCAAACAAAAAAACGTTATCAGGTTTCCCTTCGTTATCGAACTGGCTTGATGACTTTTCAATGGGCGAATTTCCATCATTGTTTTCGTCTAATTTCAATACAGGCATTTCAGTTCCAAAAGTAAATATTAAAGAAGAGGCTGATGCCTTTATTGTAGAAATGGCAGTTCCCGGATTAAAAAAATCCGATTTCAATATCAGCTTAGACAATAACACGCTGTCCATTTCGGCAGAACTGAAAGAAAACAACGAACAAAAAGACGAAGGTTACACTCGCCGCGAGTTTGGTTATTCTTCATTTAAAAGAATTTTTACGCTGCCAGAAACCGTTGAAGATTCAAAAATCAACGCCAATTATAACGAAGGCATCTTGAATATTCACCTTCCAAAAAAGGAGGAAGCCAAACAAAAACCGGCAAGAAGCATAAAAGTTTCTTAAGCTTAAGTTCTTTAAACATGTTAACAAGCCTGCTAAAAAACGCAGGCTTTTTTTGTAGCCCATAGCGCCAATTTACGGGCGTCGCAATATGACAATTGTCATAGTTGAAACCTCAGCTATTGGATAATTTTACCATACCAATAGAAAGACAGACACCAAATAAAAATTTATAGATTATGGAAGCTAAAAAGAACCCCCAGCTCGAAATTGGAAGAAATAGCAGTACCTATTTTGCTATTGGGCTAAATTTAATGTTATTCTTTTCATGGCAAGCCTTAGAGTACAGAACATATGAAAAAAGTGAAACAGAAATTGAAGTGGTTCAAATTGAAGCCGAAGAGGAAGAAGACATCCCAATTATACAAATGAACACACCGCCGCCACCGCCGCCACCGCCCGCTGTTGTGCAAACCAACATAGAGATTGTGGACGACGTTGAGGAAATTGAAGAAACCATAATTGAAAGCACCGAAATTAGCCAGGAAGACGCTGTTGTTGAAAGAAACATTGTTGATGTTGGCGACGTACATGTTGAAGACTACGTTGAAGACGTACAGGTAGCTTTTGCCGTGATAGAACAAGTTCCTGTTTTTCCAGGTTGCGAAGGAAAATCGAAAGCAGAGACCAAGGCTTGTTTCGAGAAAAAAATACAAGAGCATGTAATAAAGAATTTTAACTATCCACAAACCGCGCTGGACATGGGCATACAAGGCAGGGTGTCTGTAGTATTCATTATCGATAACAATGGCATTACCACCAATGTTCGTTCTCGTGGACCGGATAGAATTTTAGAAACAGAAGCCGAACGCATTATAGGTTCACTGCCCAAAATGAAACCAGGCATGCAACGCGGAAGACCCGTAAAAGTATCGTATGCCGTGCCCATCTATTTTAAATTGGCTGGCATCTAATTCTTAGTTCAATAATCAATCCCTTTTAACCCCCGATAGTTTTATCTGGGGTTTTTCTTTTCTTCATTTTTCAAGTCGAAATCTTAACGCACCACATTTCATCCCCAAAAAACTACAATTCGGAATATCGCTTTTTAAAAAATAGGTGTTCTCCAAGATATTTGTGCCATAATATAATCTGAATTCGAATTCAGAAAAAACAAAAACAAATGAAACAACAATTATTTATTGCAGCACTTTTGGTTTCGGCGTTATCCTTTTCGCAAACCAACTACGAAAAAGGCATGAACAAGGCCTTCGACCTTTGGAAAAACAACCAACCTATTGAAGCAGCCAATTTATTTGAACGTATTGCGGCCGCCGAGCCCGATAATTGGTTGCCACCATACTACGCCGCTCAGATTAATATTCTATACAGTTTTGGCGAAAAGGACGAAAAAAAATTAACGTCACAGTTAAAAAAAGGTCAGGATTTAATCAACGATGCCACGGCCATTTCAAAAGAAAACCCAGAAATTTTGGTTTTGCAAGCCTTACTCCACACCGCTTGGGTTGCTTATGATGGCGCCACATACGGCATGACGCTATCGGGCAAGGTCGTCGAACTTTATGAAAAAGCCGAAACCATCAACCCGAAAAACCCCAGAGTGGTGTATTGCAAAGCCGAATGGAACATTGGTGGGGCGCGTTATTTTGGTCAAGACACCGCACCATTTTGCAAAGACTTAGAAAGGGCATTAGAACTTTTTACTAACTTTAAACCAGAAACAGCCTTCCACCCCAATTGGGGCAAAGACCGCGTTGAAATGCTATTGGAATCCTGTAAAAATTAATTTCACAACTATTCGCTTAACATGACAAAATCCATCAAAAATATCATCATTACCTTTTTAATTGGTTGCGCCATTTTTGTAGTTGGCAATCTATTGTCTGGCGGATTCGATTTTGAAAGTATTGGCGAGCTTGTTACCAACTTTGTGTTTTACCAAATTTACACCTTTGTTTTGGGCTATTCCAATATGTTTTTTTTCGACTATTTAGAAAAACGCCATTGGAAAAAAACCGACACCTTAAAGCGTATTAGTGTTGGTATTGTAGGAGCCACGATTATTACATTGATAGGATTGTTCTTGTTAAGAGCAGCCACAGCCTTACTCATGAATGGCGTAACCTTCAGTGATTTTTTAATGAATGAAAAATTCCGTTACTACCAATTTGGGCTTTGGATTACCCTAACCATTGTGGCCATTTTTCATGTTATCTATTTTTATAACAAGTACCAGCAAAACAGGATAAAGGAACAAAAGGTTATTGCCGGCACAGCCAGTGCCAAATTCGATGCTCTGAAAAATCAGTTGGATCCACATTTTTTATTCAACAGCTTAAACGTACTTACCAGTTTAATTGAAGAAAACCCAGATAAAGCCCAAAAGTTCACCACATCACTTTCAAAAGTATATCGCTACGTGTTGGAGCAAAAAAACAAGGAACTGGTAAGCGTAGACGAAGAATTGCAATTCGCAAAAACGTATATGACATTAATAAAAATGCGTTTTGAAGACAGCATTGTATTCACCATGCCCGAGCGCGCCACAAACCCCGAAAGTAAAGTCGTACCGCTATCTTTACAACTACTTCTGGAAAATGCCGTAAAGCACAACATGGTCACCCCCAACAAACCATTGCATATTAACATACGTGAAGACCATGGCTATTTGGTGGTAGAAAACAACCTACAGCCCAAACAAATTGTAAAAAAGAGTAGCGGCGTTGGGCTTAGCAACATCAAGCAACGCTACGATTTATTAACCAACAAAAAAGTAAACATCAATCAAGAAGCAAAACGTTTTGCCGTGGCATTACCAATGCTTACAAAACAAATATCAATCATGAAACAAACAGAATTGCCATCAAGACTAGACGACCGTTACGTACGCGCTCGTAAACACGTTGAAGAATTAAAAGGCTTTTATTACAGTCTTATCTCCTACTGTGTTGTCATTCCTTTCCTCATTTTTGTGAACTACAAAACCTTTTGGGGCTTCCAATGGTTTTGGTTCCCCATGTTTGGTTGGGGACTTGGACTGGCCATACAAGCCTACCGCGTTTTTGTAAATAATAGCGTTTTGGGCAACAGTTGGGAGCAACGCAAAATAGAACAGTTTATGCGCGAGGAAGAGAAAAACCGTTGGAAATAATTTATTAAAACATGAGTCTATCTAAAAAGTAAAAAAATAAACGTCATTGATTTAGAAGACACAGCCTGCACTGAGCGCAGTCGAAGTGAAGCAATCTCACAATTTGAAACTTAATTTTTAAAGATTCCTTCACGTAGTTCAGAATGACAACTTTTTAAACCAACTCTTTTCACCCATTTAATGCATTAAATATAAGGCACATGAAAAATTACGATTTAGAACCCTATAACAACGAAGCTTCCCGAGAAGAACAGTATTCCAAGGAGGAAGCTTACCTCAGAGCCAAAGAAAAGGTAAAAAAATTACTAGGCTTTTATTGGCACGTTGCCAGTTACGTCATCGTCAACCTATTTATAATTATCGTCATCGTTTCAAACGGCGGAACCCTTTTTAGCTTCGGCACTTTTGCCACGGCTATTTTTTGGGGTATTGGCCTATTGTTTCACTTTTTAAGCGTTTTTGGCCCCGATTTCCTTTTCGGAAAAAACTGGGAAGAACGCAAAACAAAAGAGTTCATGGAAAAAGAGCAAAACAAACGTAAATTCGATTCATAATGAGCGCCGAAAAAAACACCGAAAAAGACTATTTAAAAGCTAAAAAAAAGGTCTACCACCTAAAAGTATTTTACATCCATTTGGTGGGGTACTTTATCGTGGTGGCACTTTTACTCTACAATTTGTATATCATGGAAGGGCCGCATGTCGATTTCTTTTTTTGGTTCGATATTATCATTCTTGTTGGTTGGACGGTTTTTATCATCATCCATGGTTGGCACGTATTTAAAGGCCGAATTGTTTTCAAAAAAGAATGGGAAACCCGGAAAATGAAAGAGTATCTAAACAAAGAAAACACCAAACGATGGGAATAATCTTTTCTAACAATCACATTGAAATTTTATACAAACCAATAAAACCTGCCAAATGAACATTATTATCATAGAAGACGAAAAACCATCGGCAAGAAGGCTACAACGTATGCTTCATAACTTAGGACTCAATGCCGAAACCATGCTGCATTCCGTTAAAGAATCCATCGATTGGTTCCAAAACCATCCACATCCCGATTTAATTTTCCTCGATATTCAACTCAGCGATGGGCTGTCCTTCGAAATTTTTGAAACTCTCGAAATAAAATCGGCGGTTATTTTCACTACGGCTTACGACGAATATGCCCTGCAAGCCTTTAAACTGAACAGCATCGACTACCTTTTAAAACCTATTGATGACGAAGATTTGGCTATTGCGGTAAACAAATACAAAGAACGTACCCACCACAGCCAAGCCGTAACTTTAGATTTTAACGATATAAAAAAACTGCTCGTTAACCCGATAGACCGCGAATACAAAAAGCGATTTTCGGTAAAAGTGGGGCAGCATTTAAAACTGATAAATATCGACGATATTGAATGCTTTTACAGCGAAAACAAAGGCACTTATTTGCACACTATTGATGGGCGAAACTACCTTTTAGACTCCACTTTAGAGCATTTGGAAAACGAACTGGAGCCCCAAACTTTTTTCCGAATCAACAGAAAATTCTTTGTAAACATCAATGCGATTAAGGATATGGTAAGTTACACCAACTCGCGTTTACAAATAAAACTGAATTCGTTTAATGAACAGGAGGTTATCGTTGCCCGTGAACGCGTTAAGGATTTTAAGGGGTGGTTGGGATAAAACTACTGACACTATCCCGTAAAGTGTGTAAGTTTTAAATCGAGGGTTTAGCTTAATTAAAGCTGGACCCTTTTTTCAAATATAGTCAAAAACTGGTTTAGAATAATGCCCCAGTTTCTAATAGGCATCGACCATTTTTTGGTAGCCTCTCTAAGAGCTAAAAAAGTGGACTTCATAACAGCTTCATCTGTTG
>JAUIKY010000101.1 GCA_030430535.1 Bacteroidia bacterium | reverse complement strand
GCAGGAATAAAAAACCGCGAGACACCTTGCTCAATGGCTCGGTTTATCATTTTGGTTCTATCGTCATCAAAAGCTTCACTATATAAATGGGTGTGGGTATCTGTAATAATCATGGTGCAAAAATATAAAAGCCACTTGTATTAAAGCGGCTTTGCAAAATCTATTTTGATTTGTAAAAAATTATGGGGAAACCACCTAAAAAAAGCAATCAACAAACGCCATTACGAGAAATTTTTATTTTGAAGTAATCTCACAATCAATAACTTTAATTTAAAAGATTCCTTCACTTTGTTCGGAATGACGACTTTTTAAATGTACCGCTAAAGTTTTAATCCAACTTATCCATCAGTTTTTGGGCACGGTTGAAATCATCGGCATCTTCAGGCAGTGTTTGTAAAATTTCCAAACAGGCCTCGGTTTCCTTTTGCTTTAGTTTGCTCAACGCCAAATACCAAGTCGCTTTATTTTTATATGCTGAATTGCCACTACGAATTTCCTCTAATAAGCCATCGGCCGTTTCAAAATGATTCAATTCAATATTGGAAATGGCCCGATAGAGTTTCAATTCTGTATTATTGCTATCCGAATTTAAAAGCTTGGCGAAACCCGCTTCCGCTTCTGCGAAATTTTTATTGTTGAATGCGGTTTCGGCCTTTTTTAAAAGCGCATCGTTTTCGCCGCGAACACTTAAGCTGATGGCGCCATAATCATTATAATCTGAATAGGTTGGCGTTGAAAATTGGTTGAACATAAAAATTCCGAAAAGCAAAACTACACAAGCGGCAATGGCGTATTTATAAAAATTCAGTTTTCTCGCCTTCGGTTTCACCATTTCTTCAGCAACGGTATTTTTACTGAAATGCTCGGATGAAATCTTTTTTAAATTCGTTTTAAAAGCTGCTGAAGTTTCTTCGTTTTCAAATTCATGCTGCAAAAAAGCAGACAGTTCTTTATAGGTATTGAATGCCTGGCTAAACTCGGCATCGGTTTTTAATCGGTTTTCGAATTCGGCAACTTCTTCCTTGGGTAGTTCGTTGGCAAGGTAGGCTTCAAACAGTATGTAATTTTGGTCTTCCATAACTTTAATTTTTAAGTTGGTTAAATTTAGGCGACCCTTGAACCAGTTCGGTGAGTTTGCCAATACACAACGATTTTTTCTTCCGGGCATAGGCGTAGGTTACACCTAAACTTTTGGCCACTTCTTCCATCGATTTTATTTTAAAAGTAGCTTTTAGCAAATCTTTACAGGCATCGCCTAATTGGGCAAACATTTCCGCAAACAGAGCTTGTTTTTCTCCAAATACCGAAGTTTCGAAAGCCAGTTCTTGGGCGTCGTCATCTTTAGATAACACCTCCTCATTAATTGTTACCTCTTTATTGGAAGATTTTTTGAGTTCGTTTAACCACTTACGCTTGCACAACAAAAAAAAGTAGGCATCAAACGGACAGGTTAGCTTCAATTTTTTTTGGCTCGCCTGGTTATAAATGGTGATTAATGTGTCCTGAACCACATCTTGAGCTTTGTCGGCATCACCACTATTCTGCTTGATATAATTCACCACTTTGGGCACAAAATTATCATATATAGCTTGAATGATAAACGAGTTGTTTTTTAACAATCCGTCGATGTATTTCTGGTCTTCGTGAATTTTTTTTTCGCCCATTAGCCCTTGTATTTGCTACTAATGTAAAAAAACTTTCAAAAAAAAGGGTAACAATTTTTAAAGGGTTTTGATATAAGGGTGTAACAGCCAAAACGGCAAAACAAAAATTAATTAATCCATAAAATTTAGAAATCATGAGACATTCAATTTTAACTATCGCAATCGTAGCCATATCCATTTTAAATGTAAACGCTACAAACAAAATCGAGACCTCTAACAGTATTGAAGCTGTAGAAATTACAAGAGACGCCATTGCCCAGGTTTTTGAATGGGAAGTAGAAACCACAAAAAGCACTTACTCAGGAACTGCTTTATCTCTAAAAGAAGCCCAAAATATGATGACACTTTCAAGCTCTGGCGAAGTAGTAAGAAGCAAAGAAATAAAAAGCTATTTGGTTTTAAAATCTGAATTGAACAGCAACGCCAAAAGAAACTATTTCTGGGAAGTGGAAACCAAAACCGGCAAAGCCAAAGGTTATGCTTCCAATAAAGCTTATGCCGACAAAATGATTGAACTCGTAGCTTCGGGTGATGCCATTGTATCAAAAATCATCATAAGTCAACCTCAACAATAAAATCTGAAAAAAAATCCCAAAACAGGGTAACAAAAAAGTTGCCCTGTTGATATAAACACGAATAACAATTTTAAAACCAATTTATCATGAAGAATTTTAAGCACATTTTAGGAACACTATTATTAACAGCCATATTATTTACAAGCTGTAGCAAGAACAACGACGATGCCGATATTATTTTTTACCCTTCGGCTGAAGACTATTCAAATTTACAAGACGAAGCTTTAGAAAGCTTAAAACAAAACTTTCAGTTTAATGCTGAAGACGGTTGGGTAAACCTAACATCAGAAAACGGAGTAAGCATAGGTATTAATGGCTCTTGTTTAACCGCCAACGGAAGTCCAGTAACTGGTCAAGTCGATTTAGAATTTGTCGAAATTTTTAGCAAAGGCAATATGTTGCTTAC
>JAUIKY010000100.1 GCA_030430535.1 Bacteroidia bacterium | reverse complement strand
TGGCTGGCGAAAGTGTTTGCTCTTCCCCTCCAATAACAGCAGCTACACTGTAAGCCCCATCAATAATGGTGGCGTCAACAAAATTTGAAACGCTCAGGTTGGAAGCGATTAGTGTCGAACCTCGGTACAAGTTGTAAGTGGCATTCTGGATGTATTCGTCACCTAGAATTCGCCAACTTACCAGTACCGAATTCGTGCCGGTTCGCATAGCAATTAAGCCTCTATCAAGGTTTTCCATGTAACGTTGTCCAAAGAGGGTTGAACTCGAAAGCGTCATAACAACCATTAAAGACAGGCTCAGGAGCAACCTGTTTTTAAATAATTTTTTTACTGCTAATTCATAAATTAACGGAGGTATTTTAATGATAAGTTTAGTCTTCATAATTAGTTTAATTTGGTTATTTGTTTAGCTGAAAGTTTAGTTGATTTTTTATAAAATTATACGCAACACTCACTGAGATGCGGTCAAATATATTTTTAATTTCAAGCAGTTCCATCCTGCACCTACCTGTGCAATCGATTGCTTTTTAACTAAAAAATTAATAAATCATCAAAATAACATTATGTTTTTTGATAAAAATTTAAGAATTCACACTCAAAGCAAAAAAGATTTATAAGAAAACACATTACTCAATATTGTAAAATTGATAAAAGAAATGGGGCTATTTTATTCCCTCAAAATACTTGATTAGTAACTTTTGCCCTTACCAAACTCCTCAAAATACCTTTGTAATTTATTGCGGAGAAAATGTATATAATTTAGTAATGCCGTAAATAAACATGCTACTTTTTTAGCTAATCCTTTCAAATCGTATATTTTTGCAGTGGTCTATTAGTTTAAGCCTATCTAGGTTAAAAACACTATTACAAAACAAAAAGACAGTTATTATGCACACCAATAATTCACAATTTACAAGACACGAAAACAACAACAATGTGTGGCTATCCCAAAAAAGCAATCAAAATTTCAGTTTTACCGATTACGGAATAAGCCCTACCGTTCTTGACAATGAAGCTGAAGTTGGCCAGGCCATGCTAAATGAACTTTACAAAACTGCCAACTCAAAAGAAGGCGACATCAATATTGCGCTTCTTGGCGGAAGAGGCGCTCAACAATTGCACAAATTACTTGGTGAGCTTGCCAAAACAACCGAACAGGATGAATTATTAGCACGATTGAACGTATTCACTCAAGATGCCTTAGCTCCAATGGGTATGGACAACGGTTTTAGTTTTGTAAGGGATTTTGAGCGTATTTTGGGCGATGCTTTTTTCAAAAAGATAAAAAGCTTTACCCCGATGCAAACCGATACTGAAGATTTAGAATCCTCGTTAAAAGAATATTTAACCAAATTAGAAAGTTTGGGCGGTTTGGATATATTTTTCATTGGTCATGGCCCCGAAGAAAACCAAGCGTCGCACCTAGCATATATCAAGCCTTATTCTGGTGCCGAAAGCCAACATGTAGCAGGTATCATCCCAATATCCAGCAGTATTTTAGAGCACCATATTAGTAAATTTAAAGCGGGCGGAAGCGTTGTAAGTGACAGTGATGAAAAAGAATGCCGATCTGCCAAATACATTCTCACTTTAGGCCCAGCCGCCATTTTACAAGCTAAAAAAATTGTACAGTCTGTAGTAGATGCCGATTCTGCCCCTGCAAAAGTTCAAACTTATGCGAAGGTGCTGAACACTCCTTTAAGCAAAAATGAAGATGAAGCTATGGAGCAACTTAACGCTAATCCTGGTTTATGGATACGATTGCACCCAAACACTAAGTCGTTTGTATTGCCTAATTTAGGCTTATAATTGAAAGCGGGTTAGTCGATTGTTTATCAAAAAATCAATGTTTAGTCCTTTCTACAGCAATCAAAAAAGGTTTAGCTTTCGCTAAACCTTTTTTGTTCTTCAAAGTATAAATAGAAATTCTTTATTTAGATTCCCATTTTTATGGGAATGACAATTTCAACGGAAACCCCGACACAAAGCATCGAGTAATTCTTTCTGATTAAATATACTGATTGATTATATTCTCAAACAATTCCTGTTTTCCACTCTTTAAAGGCAATTCGCCATTTTCCTGAGCTATGTTATATAAATCCTGAAGGTTTAATTTTCCAGCTTCAAAATCCTTTCCTTTCCCAGAATCGAAAGACGCATAACGCTCTTCCCTTAATTTTTCGTATGGCGATGATGAAATGATTTTATCAGCGGTCAACAAGGCTCTTGCAAACGTATCGGCACCACCAATGTGCGCTAAGAAAACATCTTCCAAATCGGTGGAGTTCCTTCTTATTTTAGCATCGAAGTTTACACCTCCGCCCTGCAAGCCACCTGCTTTTAGAAATACCAACATGGCTTCGGTGGTTTCTTGGATATTGTTCGGGAACTGGTCGGTATCCCATCCGTTTTGGTAATCGCCACGGTTGGCATCCAAACTGCCCAACATACCGGCTTTAGCAGCTACTTCAATTTCATGCTGGAAGGTATGCTGTGCCAAAGTAGCGTGGTTCACTTCTATGTTGATTTTGAAATCTTTGTCCAATCCGTACTCCTTAAGGAAGCCAATGGCTGTAGCCGAATCAAAATCGTACTGGTGCTTCATCGGCTCCATAGGCTTTGGCTCGATGAAGAAATTTCCTTTAAAGCCTTGTGCACG
>JAUIKY010000099.1 GCA_030430535.1 Bacteroidia bacterium | reverse complement strand
TTGAGAACATAGTGGATGCCTATGTTATTATGGATTTGTTTGGTAACATTCTTAAAATGAATGATGCGGCCGTTTCTTTATTGGGTTTTAATAGTGTTAAGGACGATTTTAACCTGATGAATTTAGTACACCCTGCCGAAGCTGATCGTGTGGTGGAAGCTTTCAAAACACTTTATAACCAAGGAAGCATTACCGATTTTCATCTTGAGGTCATAACAAGAAAAAATAAGCGTCTGTTAGTGCATGTCAATGCCAGCATGATATATGATGAAGGCGTTCCGTTGGCGGCCCAAGGAATAGTTCGGGATATTACCGAAAAAAAGGCTTATGAAAACCAGTTGATTGAATCTGAAAACAGATTATCCACCCTAATTTTAAATTTGGAGAGTGGCGTACTACTGGAAGATGAAAATCGAAAAATAGTACTTACCAACAAAAAGTTTTGTGAATATATGCAATTGGGGGTTGCTCCAGAAGATTTAAAAGGGCAAGACCGGGCTGTAATTGCAGAGCAAAGTAAATCGGTGTTTAAAAATCCCGAGCAATTTGTGCAGCGTATCGACCAAATACTTGCAAATAAAAAACAGGTGCTTGGAGACGAGGTCATTATGCTCAACGGAACCATTTTAGAGCGCGACTTTATTCCTATTGTTTACAATAAGAAGAATAAAGGATTTTTGTGGAAGTACAGAGATGTTACCGTAAGACGCCGTTACAGAAAAACATTGGAGGCGCAAAGGCAAAAGTACCACAACATTATATCCAATATGAACTTAGGGTTGGTTGAAGTCGATTCGGATGATAGGATTTTAATGGTAAATCAAAGTTTTGTGGAAATGACTGGATATACCGAAAAGGAACTAGTAGGCTCTAAAGGAAAAGATTATTTACCCGTTGAAGAAGATAAAGCGCTTGTTAATGAAACAGTGGCTGCTCGAAAAAAAGGCAGAACCAACAGCTACGAGTTACGTATAAAAAATAAGCAAGGCGATATTAGGTATTGGTTGGTAAGTGGTACACCAAACTATAATATAGATGGAGAGTTGGTGGGGTCTATTGGTGTGAATTTCGATATCACTGAAATAAAAAACTTGCAACTCCAAAAGGAAAGTTTGCTGAAAAAATTGGCGAAAAGTAACGACGAGCTCCACGAGTATGCACATGTGGTGTCGCACGATCTTAAATCGCCATTGCGTAGTATAAATGCCTTGGTAAGCTGGCTAAAAGAAGACAATAAGGATGTGTTGGATGAAGCCAGTTTTCAAAATATCAGGCATATCGAAGACACCTTGGAAAAAATGGAACAGCTTATTAACGATGTATTGGAATATTCCAGTGTAGGAGCAGACGATGCCAAGGCCGAACGGGTAGATATAAATATTCTGGTTAATGAGTTAATAGCGATACTGTATGTGCCAGAACACGTACAGATAAAAATAAACAATCAGTTGCCTGTTGTAAAAGGCAGCAAAGTGAAGCTGCAACAGGTATTTCAAAACTTGTTGAGCAATGCTATTAAGTTTATGGATAAAGCCCAGGGACTTATTGAAATTAGTTGTCTAGACCTAAAAACCCATTATCAGTTTGCGGTTAAGGATAATGGTATGGGAATTGAAAAACAATTCCACGATAAAATATTCAAAATATTCCATGCCTTAAACAAAAGTAAAGATTCAACAGGGGTGGGATTAAGTATTGTTAAAAAAATTGTAGAGCTTCACGATGGTGATATTTGGTTGGAAAGTAAACCAGGTCATGGTACTACTTTCTATTTCACTTTAAAAAAATAAACCTTACAGATGAAAACGGTTCAATTACATAAAGTTAAAGATGGCAATTGGGAGTATTTATCAGCCAAACAAAAACTTAAGAACCCTTTGGTGTTGGTATTCGGTGACAGACATCTATTTGAGCATGGCAATATATACAATGAAATAAAGCCAATGTTTCCTGATGGACATATTGTTTTTGGTTCAACATCTGGAGACATCTATTCCCAAGCTGTAGCCAATCAAGGCATTACTATCACGGCGATTGAGTTTGAAAAAAGTAAGTTTATAATTAAAACATGCAATGTTATTGATTCTCAATTAGACAGCTTTAAAACAGGGCACGATTTAATAAAGCAATTTCCGAATGAAGATTTAAAATATGTATTGGTGGTCTCCGAAGGAAGTTTTGTAAACGGTAGCCAATTAACAAAAGGCATGAGCGCCGCTACAAACCATGATGTTTTAATAACGGGTGGGCTATGCGGTGACGATGACCGATTTGAAAAAACATTGGCTTCGTATAACGAAAATCCGAAACAGGGCGAAATTGTGGCTGTTGGTTTTTATGGTGAAACTTTAGAGGTTTCTTCGTCAATTCACGGCGGATGGACGCCTTTTGGACCAGAGCGAACCGTAACCAAATCGGATGCTAATGTACTGTATGAATTGGATAGCCAACCGGCTTTAGATCTTTATAAAAAGTACTTGGGGGAAAAATCAAAAGAATTACCGGGTGCTGCTTTATTATACCCTTTGAATGTTCAGTTGGTAGACGAACACCAGTCTATTGTAAGAAGTATTTTAACAATTGACGAAAAGGAAAACGCGATGATTATGGCGGGCGATATTCTTGAAAACTCTAAAGTACAGTTGATGATGACCAATGTTGAT
>JAUIKY010000054.1 GCA_030430535.1 Bacteroidia bacterium | reverse complement strand
AAAAAACAATAGCCGTAATCAATTGGAAAGAGCATAATATGTCCATTCACCTAAAAGATTTAGGAACAAATTTTTACGTTCAAGCTATAAATTATGGGAATGAATTTACCACAACCGTAACCAATAAATCTTTTAAAATAAAGCCGGGAACTTATATTATATCAAGAAAAGGCAATAAAAAAAGTTGGTCTCCAAATGATACTTTCGAAACGAATAAGCTTAAAGATTTTTATGCGCCAAAAACAACAGTAACCAAATCATGGTTTAAACATAATGCTCCAAATGAAGTTATAGAAAATTCACCAATAGAATTAAAGGTTCAATTTGTCGCACCAAAACAACCCGAAAACATTCAGATTGTTTTAGGCGGCAGATTCAATAACGATATCATTGACATGGTGAATACCGATGGATACAATTACTCTGGAATAATACCATCAAACAAGGTTATAAAGGGCTTTTTAAATTACAACATTATAGTTAAGATGGAGGCAGATTACTTTATCACCTATCCCGCCGGTGAAGAAGGAAGGCCTATTGATTGGGATTTCTATAACAACACGCCCTACAGACTTCGTGTGGTGTCCAATGAAAATCCTATTTATCTTTTTAATGCCGAAGAAGATTCACAGTTTTTAATTAGAGAGTGGGTCAATACCATCAAAACGGTGCCAACAGAAAACAAAAATGAATCTGAATTTCAAGTAAATATTGAAAACCTTCTTCAAAGAAACACCAAAACCCTAAACGGCGAAAACATATATTGTTATGCATTCAAGCATTTTCTCAAAGAAGAGTTAACCAATGGCAATACCGATTTGTCTTCAAAACAAAATTTGGTTTTAAAAGGTCGGTCTTTAAACGATAAAAGTTGTAAATTAGAGATTGCACTTGTAATGAACAATGGAGCTTCTTTTGGAGCCTTTATAAATGTAGGCCCAGAACTTAATGAGTTTATTTTACCAATTAAAGATTTAATAATGGTTAAAACGGTGTCCTTACCTAGACCATACCCAAGTTTTTTACCATATTACCTAGACCATAATCTGGATTCAGATTTTGATATAAACAATGTTGAAAGCGTACAATTTTCCATTGGCCCTGGTATTTCTGAAAGTGATGTAAAAAACAAACATGGCATAGCCATCATATCACTTAAATTAGAATAGCCTCAATCAATGCCTCAACCGTTAAATAAAAAATATTTCGTGAAATATGAACCATATATTTGTTAATCGCAATAATCAAACATTCAAAATATATTCAATAATGCGCCATGTTGTTTTAAACCTTATATTACTGACACTTTGTTTCAATTCCTTTGAAAACAACGCTCAATCAAGAGCAGTTTTATCCTTAGAAAATAATTGGAAATTCCAAAAAGGCGACCACGATGATGCCTTCAAAATACAGTTTAACGATTCTAAATGGGAAACCGTAAACGTGCCGCACGATTGGGCCATTTACGGGCCATTTGACAAAGAAATCGACAAACAGAACGTGGCCATTATTCAAAATGGTGAAAAGGTAGCCACCGAAAAAACGGGTCGCACCGGAGCCCTACCCCATATCGGCACGGCTTGGTACCGCAACACCTTTACCCTACCGCAATACCAAAAGGGTAAAAAAGTAATTTTGTTGTTTGAGGGCGCCATGAGCGAACCCCAAGTATATCTAAACGGCAAAAAAGTGGGCGAATGGGCCTACGGTTACAGTTATTTTTATTTTGATGTTTCTGAATTGATTTCTGAAGGCGAAAACACTTTGGCCGTTAAGCTTACCAATAGAGAATTTGCATCGCGTTGGTATCCCGGTGCTGGGCTGTACCGAAACGTGAGCCTCATCGTAAAAAACCCAGAAAGTATCGACCAATGGGGCACATTTATCACCACTCCTTTCATTTCCGATAGCGTGGCCAAGGTCAACGTAAAAACGAAAGTTTCAAATACAAACGGATACTTAACTACTACCATTTTTGATGCCGACGGAAAAGAGGTTGCTTCCTTAAAATCGACCACCACTTTTGGCCATGAATACGACCAAAATATTAAAGTGGAAAACCCAAAACTTTGGAACCCCGAAACACCATATTTGTACACTGCCGTTTCGAAATTGTATGTCAACGACGAATTAAAAGATGAAATTTCAACACGTTTCGGCATTCGAAGTATAAAATACGAAGCCGAAAAAGGTTTCAGCTTAAATGGCGAAATCACCAAATTTAAAGGGGTTTGTTTGCACCACGATTTAGGGCCTTTGGGTGCTGCTATAAACAAAGCGGCCCTAAAACGCCAACTCACCATTTTAAAGGATATGGGCTGCAACGCTATTCGAAGCTCGCACAATATGCCTTCGCTGGAGCAACTGGAACTTTGCGACGAAATGGGCTTTCTGTTTTTGGCCGAAAGTTTTGATGAATGGAAAAAGCCAAAAGTTAAAAATGGTTACAATCGCTTTTTTGATGACTATGCCGAAAAAGACATCGTAAACCTAGTACACGCCACCAGAAACCATCCATGCATCGTGATGTGGAGTTCGGGTAACGAAGTACCCGACCAATGGGGCGAAGCCGGTGTAAAACGTGCCAAATGGCTACAGGATATTTTCCACCGGGAAGACCCCACCCGCCCAGTAACCGTGGGCATGGATCAAGTAAAAGCCGTTATGGAATCGGGGTTTGGTGCCTTATTGGATATTCCGGGGCTAAACTATCGGGTACACCTTTACGAAGAGGCCAACAACAAATTTCCGCAAGGCTTTATTTTAGGTTCGGAAACTGCTTCCACAGTAAGTTCACGTGGTATTTACCATTTTCCTGTTGAAAAAGGCAGCATGGTGCAACATAACGATTATCAGTCTTCATCTTATGATTTAGAGTATTGCAGTTGGTCCAACCTTCCTGAAGATGATTTTATTTTACAGGACGACAAACCTTGGGTTTTGGGTGAATTTGTTTGGACGGGATTCGACTATTTGGGCGAACCCACGCCGTATGATGAAAAATGGCCGTCGCGCAGTTCCTATTTTGGAATTTCGGATTTGGCGGGACTCCCTAAAGACCGTTTTTACCTGTACCGAAGCCGATGGAATACCGAAAATGAAACCCTGCATATTTTACCTCACTGGAATTGGGAAGGTCGGGAAGGCGAAATCACCCCCGTTTTTGTGTACACCAATTACAACAGTGCCGAACTTTTTGTAAACGGGAAAAGTATGGGCATACAAAAGAAGCACCATGCCACACCGCAAAACCGTTACCGATTGATGTGGACGGACGTAAAATATGAACCCGGCACGGTTAAAGTAGTTGCTTTTGACGATGACCAAAATCCAGTGGCCGAAAAAAGCATAAAAACCGCAGGAAAACCTTATGAAATTGTTTTGTCACCCGACCGAAAAACGATAACAGCTGACGGCAAGGATATTAGTTTTGTAGAGGTATCGGTGGTTGATAAAAACGGGATTCCCTGCCCAACAGCCACGAATCAGTTAAAATTTAAAGTTACCGGAAAAGGCACATACCGAGCGGCATGCAACGGTGACGCTACTTCATTGGAACAATTCCATTTACCGACCATGAAACTTTTTAGTGGAAAATTGGTTGTTCTGGTACAAGCTTCAAAAGAAAGTGGTGTTATTAATTTAGCGGTATCTGGTAAAGGTTTAAAAACGGGCAAAATCACCATTCAATCGACTAAAAAATAGCTTACCTCTATAAAAACAAAAACCATGCACAGTATAACACTGTACATGGTTTTATCAACTAAACTAAAACTAAATTTTAATATCCGTTAGTACCGAATTCATCGGCGTTTCCTATAGCATCTAAGAAATCCTGAGGAATCGGTCTAACAATATGTTTTCCGTCAACAAAGCCTGTAATATCTGGGTTGGTTTGATTTAAATAAGCGTTATTAAGTTTACCAAAACGTTTTAAATCTTCCCAACGCACTTGCTCTCCGGTTAGCTCTCGAGCACGTTCTTCCAAAATAAAATCAAGATCTACTTCTCCCGGACTTACTGTCATTTCAGCAGCACGACTGGAAATAGCGGCTCTTTCACGTACAGCATTAACATACATCGCAGCGGTAGCCTGATCGTTGTTAGCGCGAAGTGCCGCTTCGGCTGCTAAAAGGTAAACATCACCCAAACGAAGTATAGGAATATCACCCAACCAACGTTGGTTGTTGTATATCCAATGAATAGATGAAAATTTGTTCAACGAGGGATACATTTGCATGTGTTTATCACTTAGTGTACCTGTATTTTCTGTAACCCATTGTCCATTTGGTTGAAACATTTCGTCTGGTGTAACTACTAAGAAAGGTAAATCTGTTTTTTCTTGCTCTGTCATTGCATAATTAGGTGTAAATACCGAAATACCATCCAAGTACCCATCGTCATTATCATCAACCATATTAACATTTCCAGATGCATTTACACGGCGATTTACTGTTCTCCCATCGTAATACACTTCTCCAGGTTCGTATGTACCTGCTGTATTTTTGATAACGTGACCTACTAGGTTCTGATTTTTACCGTAAGTATCCACTAATTCTTGGGTTATGGTAAAATCTGACCATCTAGAGTTATAATACTCTGTAAAGAACGTGTTTTCGAATCTTGTATCGGCGGGATCTTTTTCTGGAGAAAATACCTCCGTCAATAAATATTTCGTGGGTTTTATCCCTCTACTATTGGCCCTGCCGTACCATGCACAGTACTTTTCTGAAGTCCCCCATTCGGCCCCCACTCGCTTTAAATCAGCTAAATAATACTGACGTGTACGACCACGGTTGGCACCTTCAGGGTTATTTAATGTTTCGTCGTTGGCATCAATATGTTGCGAAAACAAAAACTCTTTATTGTTTTTGTTGTTTAAACCAGCCCATAGTTGTTCGTACCCAGATTCTGTTGCAGTACTAGTCCAAAGTCCACAACCATAAGTACCTTGGTTGTCAATTAATTCTTTTGCTGTAGCCAAAGCTTTTGCTGCATAAATCGCTTCATCTCCTAAGCGGGTTCTTTGTAAGTATGCTTTTGTAAGCATTCCTAAAGCCGCTTTTCGAGACGCTCGGCCTGTTTCAAGTCCTTGGTCTATTGGAAGATGCTGTGCAGCAAATTCTAGGTCACTTATAATTAGATCATAAAACTCTTCTTCAGAACTTCTTACAGGGAAATTGTCACTTTCTTGGCTAACTACCGATGGTAAAGTACGTAATACCACACCTCCATATTGTTCCACGATTTGCATGTTACTCCAGCCTCTAATAAAATAAGCTTCTGCAACTTTTGCGTTTTTTTGTTCTTCGGTGTAGCCTTCCACTTGATCGGCAAAATAAATGGCTAAATTCGCATAGTTCACCGCAGCATACATCCCTTGGAAAAACACTTTATTTTGTCCTTGATCTGTTCCTAATAAATCGCCATACTGAGCAAAAGGTTGGAGATATTGAACCGACCACCATAAATCGGTACCCAGCTCTTGGTTTCCAATACCATCCAACTTACCGTACATAAAATATAAACTATTGTAACCGAAGTTGATCAGCGCTTCATACCCTTCAGGGTCGCTATAAACCAACTCTGTATCATTGATTGTATAGTTTACCTCATCCAGATTACATGATGTAAATACCATCAGTATGATTAATACCGACGCCCATGTTCTTTTAAAATTCAAAATATTTTTCATGTTCTTTTCTTTTTTTTAAAATGATACATTGATGCCAAATACCGCTTGTCTGTATAGTGGAAACGCGTCAGAAGCACTGGTTTCTGGATCTAAGTCTTTCAATAAATGACTTTTAGTGATAATTAGCGAATTGTAAATTGTGCCATAAACCCTTAAATTATTTAGCCCAATTCTATTAGTAAAACTATCAGGAATGGAGTACCCAAATGTTATGTTTTTAATTTTAAAGTACGAACCATCAACAAATCTTAATGCTTCGGTTGGGTTGTTAACACTAGAGCGAGTTATATAAGGCCTAGGAAAGTCATTTGTTGGATTATCCGGTGTCCAATAGTTATAGTTCTCCGGCAGGTTAGGTGTGTTATATCTAAAATACCCTAATAAATCGGCATCAATTGTTTGCCCATACCTAGCAGTTGCAAAAACACTCAGGTCAAAGTTTTTATATGTGAAAGTATTTTGGAAACCTGCAGTCCATTTTGGTGCAGCTTGACCTATAACTTTTCTATCGTCGTTTCTGTTGATTGTGTATTGGTTTGAAGCATCATACACTTCTACAGTTTCAATGCCGTCTTCGTCTGTAACCGTTCTGGTCCAAACACCATCAGATTGTTTGGTTAAGCTAGTTTCAATTTTAACATCTCCAGGAGCCAAACCAAAAACTTCTGCATCTGCTTCTTCTCCTAATTGCCAAATACCTATTTTCTTATAATCATAGAAAACATCTTTAGGTCGTCCAATAAAAAGTCCAAGGTTTACCAAATCTTCTACTTCTACATTACCTAAATCTACTTTTACGACTTCTTCCCAATTGCGAGCAAAAGTGAAAGTTGAAGTCCAAGAAAAATCTTTGGTTTCAATGTTTCTGGTATTTAATGTAAGTTCAATACCATGATTGTTCATCTCTGCTAAATTTTCATATTGAACGTATGGATCTTTAGGGCTCCACCCCCCTACAGAGAAATTAAGAGGTCTATCATAAATAACATCTCTAGTATTCGTGTCATAATATTCAACAGAACCATAGACTCTGTTTTTAAACAATCCGAAATCAAGACCAATGTTTAGGTTATATGACTTTTCCCAAGACAAATTATCATTTCCTATAGTAATTGTGGGTATAATTGTTGGAACCAATCCGCCTCCTAAGTCCATTTCTGGGTTTCTAGATTGGCTGCTTACACCATCAAGTGACGCATAAGCTCTAATATTGGCGTTCCCCCCAACACCGTAACCAGCACGCACCTTTAAATCACTTAACCAATTAGCACCACTCATAAAATCTTCACTTGAAATTCTCCAAGCAATAGCTCCGGCAGGGAAAACATCCCATTCTTTAGCATCAGAAAGTTGTGACCATCCATCTGCTCTTATCGATCCGGTTAATAAGTATTTCCCCTTATAATTATAGTTTAACCTACCAGCGTACGACATACGCTTAGTGTGCGAATACGCAGTATTTACACCAAAATTGCTTCCGTCTCTTAAATTGAAATATAAAGAGTTGTTTGTTAAAAAATCTTCACTATAAGAATCGGAACTTTCACTTTGGTTGTGCGCATAAGAAGTAATGAAAGTGGCACCGATTTCATGATCTTCATCAATTGTAGTTTTATAATCTAAGATATTCTCCCAGTTGTAGCTATATGCTAAATCGGTATTATAACTAGCGGTACTTATAGGGTTGCTACTTCCTGTTAATTTTAAATAAGTTTGGTCGCTTTCAAACTGTCCGCTTCGGCTACTGGACAACGACACCCCTAAAATAGACCTTAAAGTTAGCCCCTCAGTCAAATTAAAATCTATGTACGGGTTAGCCGTAATGTTAATAGACTTATTGTTCACATCATATACACCAGGTATATTATTAGCCAATATACTAGGCTCGGCTTCACCGTCTATAGGAAAACGATTAATCATTCCGTTTTCGTCGTATACATCTCCTAGAGGCACCAAACCAAAAGCTCTGTTTACACGGCTTCTGTTCGATTGGTTGTCTCTGAAGTTCAACCCTGTGGTTAATCCAAACTTAACCCAGTCTGTCGCTTGAAGGCCTACGTCACTACGCATAGTGTAAACGTTAATATGATCGTTAACATAAATACCCTCAGTTTTGTTATGCCCTAAAGAAAAACTTGCTTGCAACTTTTCTGTACCACCTCTTATAGAAATGGTATTATTGGTTTGGATACCAGTTTTAAAAGTTTCATCAACCCAGTTTACGTATTTTGAATTGTCTAAATAGGGATTGTGGGTTCCAGGAGCCAAACTCCAAGCGTTAAGCAAATCATCTCTACTAGCAGATGCGGTTCCTTGAGAAGCCATATAACCAGCTTCCAAATAGTCAAACCACGCTTGACCTTGTAATGCACTCGGATAAGAGGGGTTAGCATTGATGCTTATATAAGAATCAACATCAACCTGCATTTTTCCTTCCTTTGCTTTTTTGGTTGTAATTATAATAACTCCATTTGCACCGGCAGAACCATAAATAGAAGTTGAGGACGCATCTTTTAAAACATCAATGGATTCGATATCGTTAGGGTTTAAGAAATTAGGGTTTCCCTGAATACCATCGATAATATAAATAGGCTCACTACCAGCCGTTAAAGACCGATTACCCCTAAGCAAAATGCTCATGCTAGAGCCAGCACGGCCATCGTTACGGGCAATGTCCAATCCAGCTACCCGACCCTGGATGGCCTCGATAGGGCTAACCACTGGAGCTAGTTTAATTTCTTCACTGTCAACAGAAGATACAGCTCCTGTTAGATCGCGTTTTTTTACAGTTCCATACCCAATTACAACAACTTCATCTAGCTCTGATAAATCTTCCTTTAAGGTAATGTTTATAGAGCGTTGGTTATTAACCAGAATCTCTTGTGAAGCATAGCCCACATAAGAAAACACAAGAATGCTATTATTGTTGCTTACATTAAGGCTGTAGTTTCCATCAAAATCGGTTTGCGTCCCATTTGTAGTACCCTTCTCCAATATATTAACCCCGGGCAATGGTACGTTATTTTGGTCTTTTACAGTACCTGTAATCTGTATGCCCTGAGTTACTTCGCTGGTGGAAGTTTCGATAACAATGGTATTGTTTTCCGATAGTTTATAGCGTACTTTACTAACTGCCAAAGTTCGGTTCAGCAAAGTACCTAATTCTATTTCGCCCGCTTTTAATTCAACGTTTGGCGCTTCAGAAAACATATCTTCCGGATACAAAAACCTGTACTCTGTTTGGTTTTTTATAATCCTGAAAACTTCATCAACAGATACCTCTTTATCGGTATCGATAGTTATTTTTTCTTGCGAAAAGGTGTTTACCGAGGTAAAACCAAATGCGGTGGTGCACAATAAAAAAATAAAAAATTTCATAATAGTTAGTTGTAGCCGTTTCCCATGATGAAAAACAGCCTTAGTCGGTTTAATTTTCATAAATTTGTTTAGTGTTAGTTATACAATTAATTAATACAAAAAAGGGGAGCGAGGCCAGATACGTCCAAATTTCAAAACCTCGTTTCCTCTTTATTCCAATACTATGGTTTTTTCATTATCATTTATTTTATAGTTTTTAATAATTCCTGATCCTTTTATCGAGCTTAGGATATCTTCAATATTTTGATTTCTACCTAAAACCCCAATAAATCTTTCGGTTTCGACGTCTTTTGAAGTAAATATTACATTGAAATCGTACCAACGCGAGAGCACTTTCATAATATCTTTCAATGGTATTCTTTCGAAACTGAACACGCCATCTTTCCAGGATATTGCGTTATATACGTCTACTTTTTTCACGGTTAACGCATTTGTCGCAACATCTAAATTAGACTGCTGCCCCGGCACCAATTTCATTTCTTTAGTTTTATGAAAAACGCGCACACTGCCTTCCACCAAAGTGGTGTAAATATTGGTTTCATCCCTATATGCTTTAATGTTAAACTCTGTACCATAAACCTCAACGTTTTGGCTGTTGTGCATTACTTTAAATTTAGCCCCTTGGTGATTTGTGCTAGGTGACACATCGAAATAAGCTTCACCATAAACCAATTCTACCACACGGGTTTGCCCATCTTGAAAAGCAACCGGATATTTTAACTGCGTTTCTGAATTTAGCCAAACCTTTGTTCCGTCAGAAAGTTTTATGGTAAACTCTCCGCCTCTTGGCACGGTTATATGGTTGTAAACTGAGGTTTGTGCTTTTGGTGTTTGTGAAGTATAGACTATTTCTTCACCGTTACTTCTTACTTTTTGGGTGGCGAACACTTCACCCTTTTGTAAAACGATTTGGGCTCCGTCCTCTAAAGTCAAAATCGCCTTTTGGGAACCAGGTTCTATTATATGGGTATTGGTAATTTGGGGGCTTGTGGATGTTGTGCTACCTAAAACTTGATCTTTGAAAAAATACCCAGACACCATCAAGCCAACAACTAATATTGCTGCGGCATATTTCAAGTATCTTCTAGTCGTTTTTAATTTTATTACTCGATTTTCTTCATCAATTAAACCAAGTAATTTAGCTTTTACCTTTTCATTGTTAAACGTTTTTACATTGTAATCTACCCCGTATTTAATTTTTACGTAGGTTTTAAACAATACCTCGTTACCCGGCTGTTCCATCCATGCCTCCAATTCGTCCAAATCGTTGGCAGTAGCCTGATTACAAAGGTATTTAACAATTAGTTTTTCTGTTTTTTTAGAGATCATCCTTCAACTTTAATCGCTCTTAATACGTGTCAATTTTACACAACCCTAACTTTTTCATAACTTTTTTTATACATTGCGGAATTATTTCAGCATTTTATTATGAATTTGCCATGCAAAAACAGTTTACAGATAACGGCATTTTAATAGAATCCTTAAAAAAAGGAGACGCCCAAGCTTACACTTTTTTGGTTGACAAATACCACCATAGATTATGTGTTTACGCGTACAATCTCACCAATGATTACGATTTAGCAGAAGATATCGTACAAAATGTTTTTATAAAAACTTGGAAGCACCGCTTGAAGCTGAAACCTGATTTTTCCATAAAAAGTTTTTTGTACCGATCGGTCTATAACGAGTTTATTGACCAATACCGAAAAAGAAAATATGTGTTGCCTTTAGAAAAAAAATACATTGACGCCTTGAGTACATTGGTTGAAGATGAAGACGAAAAATCGTTGGAAAAATTGATTGCCATGGTTAAAAAGGAAATTGACAACCTTCCGCCAAAATGCAAGCAGACGTTTTTACTTAGCAAACAAGACGGCTTAACCAATATTGAAATTGCCGAATATTTGAACATTTCAATAAAATCGGTTGAAGCCCATATCACTAAGGCGTTTTCCATTATCCGGAAATCTATTGGCGATAAAGCCCATGGCATTTTTCTTTTGTTGTTTGGTTTCAATAAAATAAAAGTTTAAGGTAATTGGTTTAATTGCAGACGGCATCTCAACCAGCATAAAAAATTTAAACCTTACGTTTCCTTTTTCACTGAAGACTTACTGCATTGTACCGATTTATTCACTCAAAGGAATTGACACTTCCCAATCCCAAGTTTGATTGAGTAGTCTTGAAGTCAACACCAATTTCCGTACGGTAAAACGATTTTGGTATGCATTGGGTCTGAACAATTCAAGACTCTCATCCAACATTTTTGCATCTTTAACTTTTGAAATAGTCATATGCGGTGTTTTCGAAATAAACACCTTTGTTACTACATCACAAAGTTCCTCATTGAACAGGATACCGATTTTATCGATAAGACCAGTTAAATCCGAGCTTTTCCCAATTTCCAAAAGAAGCACTCTGGCATTATAAAAAGCGCCCATCCCTAAAATTTCGACGGAAAAACACTTTTCATTTGAAAGTTTGCCTAGCACATTGACCAAACCCTCTTCAAATTTTGTCTCCATTCTAAAAACAGCCAAAGTAATATGCGGCTTGGAGTTGGCATAAATATGTTTACCGAAATTATTCTTAAACTTTTCTTTGAACCATAAAACATCCTCATAAATTGGACTGGGAGGCACAAGTCTCAACGTATATTCCTTTTCAAAATAGCTCATTATTATTAAAATTGAGTACATATAAATATAGTGAACAATAAAAAGCTTGAAACTATTTTCCTAAAGATTTCGTAGAAACCGGATTGAACAGGGGGTTTTGTGGATTGGCTAAAAAATCGAAGACATAAAAAAACGGATTGTGAGAACACAATCCGTTGGTTTTATTAGCTTTAAGCTTTGTAGCGGGAACTGGACTCGAACCAGTGACCTTCGGGTTATGAGCTCTGCGTCTAACAATATTTAAACGCATTTACTGGGCTTGCCCGATGTTATTTTTGAAAATCGTGTTCCAAAACGTGTTCAGTTTTGTGTTCACTTTGTTAGTAAAAAATATACGGTAAATTTAGTGATTTTTCGATTACCGAAAACCTACTTTTCCATATAATCCTGCCACTGGATTAGAATATACTTTTCATTACCACCTTCCATCCTTTTCAAGAAACCGTATTCGTAAACGAACAGGTAGACATCTCCTTTTTTGTTTTTCCAGTAATGGGTAAAAAACTTTGGGTTAAAACCCTGTTCTTTCAAAACACTTACCCTTACCGTGGCCTTTCCCGCTTTATTAAAAGCTTTTAAAACCCGCCTATTTTGTTTTAATTGGTTATCTACCTTGTTATAAAAACGAGGCGCTTCTTCCAAAGAAAGTCTGTAATGGTACGAACTTTTGCAATGTAAATCACAAAAAACCTTATCCGATCTTCCTTCAATTTCTTTTCCACAATGTTTACACGCTTTTCTGTTCATTTTGAAAATTACTCGAATTTTAAACGAATACTATTCGTTTAATATACGGATAACTAAACAATTGGATGTACTTTCAAAAAAAAACTTATGCAAATCACAAAACATATCACACTGAAGCATCTTTTAATTGACCAAAATAAATGTATTGGCTTAAAATTTCAATCGGATAAAATTCTAAACAGTCTTGTTAAAGATTTAAACGAAGTCAGCTGGAACGATGAGTTTGGCATGTATTGCGTCCCAAATAACAAAAAAAATTTGGATGCCATTTTTAGTTTATTTAAGGGGATAGCATGGATCAACACCAATTATTTCTTTCAAAAAACCAACTCAAAGTCCTTAAATGAAGAGTTTGATGTACAATGGTTTCGCAACAGAAAAAAAGCAAGTACATACAAGTGTTGCCCAGAGTCTTATTTGGATAAACTCGAACTAAAACAATACGCCAATAACACTGTTAAGACATATGTTTCATGTTTTGAACGGTTTATTAATTATTACAAGGAGAAGGACATTGATTTACTTGATGAATTAGATGTTAGAAACTATTTAAAGTTTTTAGTACAGAACAACTGGTCCCACTCTTATATCAACCAGAGTATAAACAGTATTAAATTCTATTACGAGTTGGTACTTGGAATGCCCAATAGATTTTACCAAATTGAAAGACCTCGAAAGAAGAAAAAACTACCTGTTGTGTTATCTAAAGATGAAATACGTAAAATAATTGATGCGGCCAACAATATAAAACATCGCTGTATATTATCCTTACTCTACTCTGCGGGCCTGCGACGAGGCGAATTAATTAACCTGAAAATAGTTGACATTGACAGTAAAAGGATGCTCATTAAAATAAATGATGCAAAAGGAAATAAGGACAGATATACGCTCCTGTCAGAAAAAGTTTTAATCGATTTAAGGGAGTATTACTTAAAGTACAAGCCTGAAAATTTTCTTTTTGAAGGCCAAAAGAAGGAAAGATACAGTGCAACCAGCATTATAAAAATACTGTCTTCCGCTGCCCAAAAGGCTGGAATTACCAAACACATAACCCCACACACATTAAGACATAGTTTTGCTACACATCTTCTGGAAAGTGGAACAGATCTAAGGTATATCCAACTACTTCTTGGACATAACTCAACAAAAACAACAGAAATTTATACCCATGTGGCAAAAAATAGTTTTAAAACTATTCAAAATCCATTAGACACGTAAGAATAATATGTATATTTATCGGGATAAATATAATGTAGATAAACGCAATTGCGTTTATCCAATTGTTATGTGCAAGCTGACAAAAAGCTCGTAATAAAATATAATGACAGAACAAGCGATAATAAAACAGATTGGAAAACCAGCGGAAATTGACTTTCGAAAACCGAAAGCAATCGGAAGTGCTGGATTTTATCTTAAGTCATTTAAAGCTAGAAATCCTGAATCTAAAAAATTGAAACTGGATTCAAAATGCAACTTTGAAAAGCGAACAAACGGAATTTTATTACGTGCGAATTATTCGAATAAGCTGACTGCAATTCCAATCCCAAAAGAAAGTATAATCGGAATTACAATCACGAGAGGAAAAGAAAAGATTGACCCATTTTTTCTATCGCCAATGTGGATTTTATTAAAACTCGGAGTTTCGAAATTATACGCTCGATACTTTAAAATTTTAATCAGCGAATATTCGATTGACCAAATGGAATTGAATTTGAAAACAGCTGAATATGAAATGGACTTTATAGCAAACGGATATCTATTCGAAAGGCAACTGATTTTTTTTGAAAATCTGAATTACGAAAACAAATTAAAAACAATAATAAAAGCCAGCACATAACAATGTATAAATTCAATTGCGGCTGAATTTCCTACGGAAATTCATTGCAATTTTCTATCTTTCAGCTCAATCGGAAAATCGTGCCGATTTTCCGCAACTGAAATTTATACGCTAACGTTGTGCTTCATTATGACTAAACGAATGACAAATAGTATTAATTTATAAACTACTAACCATTAATATAAAACCGACTATGTCAAAAAATAATATTATAGCTCTGATAATGTGTCTATCTACTT
>JAUIKY010000053.1 GCA_030430535.1 Bacteroidia bacterium | reverse complement strand
TACTTGTGTTGGTTAAAGACCGTACCAAGTCCGTACCAACTTCGAACAAGTATTAATTTTAAATTTTATATACAATGGGTGTTATTTCACAAGGAATCCTGGGCGGTGTATCAGGTAAAGTAGGAAACGTAGTTGGTGCTTCTTGGAAAGGTATTGACTATTTGAGAATTAAGCCTTCAAATGTGGCAAATCCACGAACAGAAGGACAAGTTAACCAAAGAAACAAGTTTACTGTTACTTTGGAGTATCTTCAACCGAATTTAGGTTTTATCAAGAAAGGGTATAAATCTTATGCGGTACAAAAAACAGAGTTTAATGCAGCAATGTCATATGTATTGAATAATGCTATTACAGGAGCTGCACCAAACTTTACTGTAGATTATTCTTTAGCTTTATTAAGTAGAGGTAATCTATCTGGAGCATTGAACCCTGCAACAGATTTAGCAACTGCGGGGCAAGTAGAATTTACTTGGGATGATAACTCTGCTGAAGGTAATGCAAATGCAACTGATAAAGCAATGATTTTAGTTTATAATCCAAGTAAAAAAGAATCAATGTATATTCTTGATGGTGCTGATAGAACTGTAGGATCACAAATCATTACAATTCCAAGTACATACGCAGGAGATACTGTTGAGCTTTTTATGGCATTTACTACAGCAGATGGTAGTATCGTGTCAAACAGCGTTTATTTAGGCTCTGGAACAGCTAATTAACGGTTGATGTTTAAATAATAAAACCGTTCTACACGAACGGTTTTATTTTTATCGTTTAATAAGTTCCTAATTTTATCTATTATTTCTTTCCTTTGATTAGTTCTTATAATCAAATATTTGTTGCCTTATTGTTGCCTTTTTAATTGAAACCCCTTATAAATAAGGGTTTCTTAAATTCCGTGAGGAAATTCAGCGGTAATTGCGATTATGCATTGTTGTTATACGTTTTTATCTCGATTGTTTTATTCAGTTTTTGATTTATAAAATCAGTTATTTTAGAAAAATCAGACAATTCTAAATTCAAGTGTTCGAGATTATATTGCTTTTGAGTTTGGTCGACGAAAATAATTTTGTTTTGGAATATGCTTATTTCCTTTAGTTTTTCAATTTCGATAGTATTTTTTTGATTTCCACTAACGGAAATCAATTCTTTGTCTTTTATCCAAATTACTCCATTAGGTATGAATAGAACACCAGAAATAATTAGCAAAAGCCCATTTAGAGTCAGAAGTGATAAGAAAATCAAATAATCTTCTATAAAAAATATAGCACAAACACTACCAATCAACAATAGTGTTCCGGTTATAAAAGGATATATTTTATTATAATCATCATTATTTGTCCAAAACCTCAGCTCATTCGTCGCATTTCCTTTTCGGTATTTTATATTGTAAAGTATTGACCAAATAATAAATAAAGTCCATAGAATTGGTAAAAACTCCTTAATTGGATTTAGATAATCTGTTAATATTATCAATAAGAGAATTCCAATAATAATTATCTGAATTATGGTCGATTTTACTGTTTTCATCTAATGTATGGTAACAGTTTCGGCTCGTATGTTTAGTTGCGTGGTTTAGTTTTAAACTTTGCAAGTATATACCAAACTGAAAATCTGCAAGGACTTTCAAAATTCGGCGAGAACAAGTACTTACTTATAGCCATTGTATAACAAGTTTTTTTAATATTTTAAAATTCGTTTCACATTTCCATTTTCGAAATATTCAATGGATTCACCACTTAACTTTCCATTTTTATAATTCCATTCAATTTTCTTTTTCCCGTTTTTATAGTATTCAGTTGAAATTCCTTCTGGAATTCCGTCTTTATATTTGAAGTCTGTTCTCTTTTCACCAGTCGGATAATATGCTATTCCACTAATTAGTACGTCATTTTTAAATTTCCATACCGTTTCTTTTTCACCAGTTTCATAAAACCTGATGGCTGTTCCGTCTCTTTTACCATCTTTAAAGGTATATTCTTGAAGAAGTTTTCCACTTTTAAAATAAGATTTCCCTTCGATTAGTTCTCCGTTTTCATAATTCCATTCAGAATATGTTCCGTCTTTGTGATATTCTTTTGAAATTCCATTTAGTTGATTGTTTTTGTATTCCCATTCAACTTTCAATTCGCCGTCTTCGTAGAATTCTTTTGTTATACCATTTAATTGGTCTTTGGAATTTGTTTTTTTAGTTATTTCTTTAGTTGAAGAACAAGAAATAAATATTGTCAAAAATAATATAAAGATGAATGGGGTTCTCATTTTCTCAAATTGGTTGCAACATTGAATAAACACAATACGTTTATTCAAACTATATTATCCGATAAATATAATTATTTGTTAGTTCTAGTCAGCTGAAAAACCTTATAAAACTATACTTTCTCACTTCACAAAAAACATTCCCAAAAACACAGCCAAAAATCCCACTACAAAACTAGCAATGGTATAAAATGCAAAGCTGGTAAAGTCGCCCGCTTTTAAAAAAATGTGGTTTTCGTAGGCGAATGTAGAAAAGGTGGTAAAGCCACCACAAAAGCCGGTGGCTAAAAGTAGGGTTTGGTTTTGCGACAGTGTGTTGTTTTTGGCAGCCAAACCCAAAATGATACCAATAAGTAAACTGCCTAAAATATTGGCAGCAAAAGTGCCGTAAGGAATGCCCGTTTCTGTACTGTTTAAGTATTTACCAATTAAAAAACGCAGTACACTGCCAAAACCGCCACCAACAAAAACCAGTAAAATGTGTTTCATTTAAATAAGAAATTTACGGGTGTAAAGCACTCCCGACTTCATTCGGCTATGTTAGGTAAAAATGCCGAGAATGCCAAATAGCCGTGTTTTACTCTTATTTTAGGGCGATATAAATTTCGGTTTTCCAATCGGCTGGGTTGGGCGTGGTCTTTGGGTTGTTTAGGTACACTTCCAGCATGGGGCCGTTTTCGTCCATTTCCAAAGCCTCACTGGATTGAATGTGCTCTATACTGCTTTCCCAAGCTTCTTTTAAGTTGCTGTAGTTTCCTTTAAGTATGGTTTTTAAGGCTTTAAATGCTTCCAATTGTCCGGTTAAAACATCGGCTTCGTTTGAAATTACTCGGCTAATGGTAGGCACACAGCATGAAAAAATTACAGCGTTATTGGGCTCGTCCCACTTGTGGATGTAAGTAAACGGTGGGCCAGCCATTTCAATGTTGTTATCCAGAGCGTATTGGGTAATTTTCGGCATCATGTCTTCCATTTTGGTTTCAATATCCGATATTTTGCACGAGGTGGTGTTGTAAATATAAAATCCGCCGCTGTGTTGCGTTTCCCCAACAATATCAATATTGTATTTTTCCATGTCGGCCACAACCACGCTGTCCAATTTAAAGAGTCCGCGCTCAAAATCAGGACCGGTCATCTCTTCAATAGAGCCTTTAAAAGTGGTGAACATTTTGGTCATAAAATCTTGTTTTCCGGCCATTTCCCAAGTCACTTTGGTGCCTTCCTCGCTGGGTTCGAATGTCCAAATAATATCCGATTCCGATTCAAACGGTTTTATAAATTGTATGTGCTGTTCTATGCTTTCATTTTCATTCACACTTAGCGTTTTCATTTGGCCTTCACCCAAAATTTCACCATTCCAAGCATAGCTGCCATCAACTCCTGCAGTTTTGTCGCCATAGGTTAAGGTGGCCGTAGGTTCGTGTTCAATCCAAGGTGAAAAGCTGGGCCAATTTTTATAATCATTAACCTTATTGTAAACTACCGAAGCCGGAGCTTTAATAACCGTGCTACGTGAAAAACGGAATTCATTGGGCTGTACGGCAATAAATATGGCCAGACCGATAACAAAAATGAGTAATAAAAAAAGGATGTACTTAAGTGCTTTCATTATTAATTTTTTGGAAGATTAGTAAATCAAATATAATCATTTTTAAATTTCGATTAATAAATTATTACATTTGTTGCTTTAAAAATTGATATTTTTTACCATAACGTGTGTTTTTTGGGTTTTTCAATAATGAGGCGTGTGGTGAGGAATAACTTTTTACGAATAATTAAATAGAAAATAGTAGCATATGAAATTAAAACTGATAATTAGTACAGTGGTTCTATCGACTGTTTTATGGTCGTGCGGAAATGAAAAATCCAAACCAAAATCAGCCGATATGGAGCAAAGTGAAACTGCCGATTTTGAGTTTAAAGTAGACCAATTTGCCGATGTTAAAATTTTACGCTATCAAATTCCGGGTTGGGAAAAACTTTCGTTGAAAGAGCAAAAACTGGTATACTATTTAACTCAGGCCGGTTTAGCAGGTCGCGACATCATGTGGGACCAAAATTACAGACATAATCTGAAAATTAGAGCGGCGCTTGAACATGTTTATGCCAAGTATTCGGGTGATAAATCGACAACCGATTGGCAAGCTTTTGAAACGTATTTGAAACGGGTATGGTTCAGTAATGGTATTCACCACCACTATTCAAATGATAAATTAAAGCCGGGATTTTCACCCGATTATCTAAAAATGCTGTTGGCAGAAACCCAAACAGAATTGAGTGGCGAGGCGTTCAATGTTATTTTTAACAATGTGGATAGCAAAAAGGTAAACCAAGCCAAGGGTGTGGATAATGTGGCACTTTCGGCAGTTAATTTTTATGGACCCGAGGTGACCAATACCGATGTTATAAACTTTCACAAAGGACAAAAGTCTCCTGACCCCAACCGGCCGCTTGCTTTTGGTTTAAACTCGCAATTGATAATGGAGGGAGGAACGATTAAAGAGCGTGTTTATAAAAGCGGTGGACTTTACGGAACGGCTATTGATGAAATCATTAAATGGTTGGAATTAGCTAAAGGCGTTGCCGAAAACGAGGCGCAAGCTGATGCTCTAGGATTGTTGGTTGACTATTATAAAACGGGCGATTTACAAACTTGGGATGATTACAACGTAGCGTGGACGAACGCTACCGATGGTAATGTGGATTATATTAATGGATTTGTTGAAGTGTATAACGACCCGTTGGGCTACCGTGGTTCGTACGAAATGATTGTGCAGATCAACGATTTCGATATGTCGCAAAAAATGAAGGTGTTGAGCGATAATGCCCAGTGGTTTGAAGATAACTCCACCTTAATGGATGCCCATAAAAAGGAAAATGTGGTTGGCGTAACTTACAAAGTAGTGAATGTGGCTGGCGAAGCCGGCGATGCCTCACCCAGCACGCCAATTGGTGTAAATTTGCCCAACTCCAATTGGATACGCGCCGAAGTGGGGAGCAAGTCGGTTTCTTTGGGGAATATTATCAACGCTTCCAATAAAGCAGGGAGTTCGGACCGTTTAAAAGAGTTTGCCCATGATGAAGACGAAATTAAAAATCACGAGGCCTATGGAGAGTTGGCCGATAAGTTGGAAACGGCCTTGCACGAAGTGATTGGTCATGCCTCCGGAAAGTTAAATCCTGGGGTGGGGGAGACCAAAGAAACCCTAAAAAATTATGCTTCTACACTAGAGGAGGGGCGTGCCGATTTGGTGGCGCTTTATTACATGTACCACCCCAAACTGCAGGAACTGGGTTTGGTGGACGATTGGCAGGCTGTTGGGCGTGCATCATATGATGCATATATCCGTAACGGATTGATGACCCAATTAATCAGACTGAATTTAGGTGATGATGTGGAAGAAGCACACATGCGAAACCGCCAATGGATTTCAGCCTGGGTATTCGAAAAAGGCCAAAAAGAGAACGTGATTGAAAAGGTGACCAAAGACGGCAAAACCTATTTTAATATTAACGATTACGATAAATTGAGAGTGTTGTTTGGGGAGCTTTTACGTGAAACCCAGCGTATAAAATCGGAAGGCGATTATAAAGCCGCTGAAGCTTTGGTTGAAAATTATGGTGTAAAAGTAGATCAATCCATTCATGCTGAAGTACTAAAGAGAAACGAGCAATTTAAAAGTGCACCATACACCGGTTATGTGAATCCCGTTTTGGTTGCCGATAAAAATGAAGCTGGTGAAATTACTGCTGTGAACGTAACATATCCAGAATCGTTTGTTGAGCAAATGTTGGATTATAGTGAAAACTATAACTTTTTGCCCGAGGTGAACTAATCTGAAAATTATGGTTTAAAAAAATGGCTAGTTTCTACGGAAACTAGCCATTTTTGTTTTTGAAAACCTTGATTTATTTACGTCATTACGAGGAGGTAACGACGAAGTAATCTCATTAAACAGAAATTATAGAATAAACAGATGACTTCTCCCGATAGCTATCGGGATGTAACTCCTTCGCCTTGGTCATGACATTTTTATCTACTATGTGTTATTTCGAAGCAAATGCCTTTACGTCCTGTTCGCTTACTTCGGCGCCCCCGAGAATAATCAATCGCTCTACTACATTGCGCAGTTCACGAATATTTCCCGTCCAATCGTATTCTTGGAGCAATTTAACTGCTTTGTCAGAAAATGATTTGTTCGCTGTACCTTGTTCTTCAGATATTTTTTGGGTGAAATGGTTGATCAGCAACGGAATGTCCTCGCGTCTGTCGTTCAACGCCGGAACTTTAATTAAAATAACGGCCAATCTGTGATACAGATCCTCACGGAATTTACCGTCCTCAATTTCCTGTTTTAGGTTTTTATTGGTAGCCGCCACAATGCGCACATCCACTTTTATGTCTTTGTCGCTACCCACACGCTGTATTTTGTTTTCCTGCAAGGCACGCAGAACTTTGGCTTGCGCCGGAAGGCTCATGTCTCCAATTTCATCTAAAAAGATAGTGCCTCCGTTGGCGGCTTCAAATTTTCCAGCACGGTCTTTATTGGCACTGGTAAAGGCTCCTTTTACGTGCCCAAACAGTTCGCTTTCTATCAATTCGGATGGAATGGCGGCACAATTCACCTCAATTAAATTGCCTTTGGCACGAGCGCTTTTTTCGTGCAACCAATGAGCCACTAATTCTTTTCCGGTGCCGTTGGGACCAGTAATGAGCACACGGGCGTCGGTGGGCGCTACCTTGTCAATCATATCTTTTATCTGTACGATGGCATCGCTTTCACCAATCATTTCATATTTTTTGCTGACTTTCTTTTTTAGGATTTTATTTTCAACCACCAGTTCCTTGCGGTCTAAAGCATTCCTAACGGTATTTAGCAGTCGGTTTAAATCGGGCGGTTTCGAAATGTAATCAAACGCTCCCAAACGCATCGTGTTTACGGCGGTGTCTAAATCGCCATGCCCCGAAATCATCACGATGGGGATTTCGGGTTTTATTTTTTTAGCGGCTTCCAATACTTCAACCCCATCCATTTTGGGCATTTTAATATCGCAAAGTACCAAATCGAAATCGTCGTTTTTAATTTTTTCAACGCCACTTAAGCCATCTTCACATTCTTCAACTTTATAGGTGTCGTTTTCTTCCGAAAGGATTTTTACCAACACTCTTCTAATGGCGGCTTCGTCTTCTATTACTAATATTTTTGGCATACTTTATATTTTAACTTTTATTCCGGTTCTTAAATAAAACGCATTGACGTCGTCTAATTTAAAAATTTCATCTCGGTCTTTATTTCGTAATACGTTGTTCATCCTAAAAGTGTAACCTGTATACAAATACCCTACCAAATGTTTCGATAGCAAATATTCGTAGCCCAAGCCTCCAATAATTAGGGACATTGAGATGTGGTCGACATTTTCACCATTAATAACGGAAGGTTCTTGTAAATGGCCTAAGTAGCCGTCCAGCCCCACAAAGGTTTGAATGTTATTTTTTTCATTTAGCGCATATTTTACATTGGATTTTGGCACGCCCAAATTGAAACTCCAATGGGGGTTCACTTCTCGAAAATAACTCACAAAAGGTAACGGAAAGGGCAGGCCTGTGGTGGCGTTGTAGGTGAGTCCTAAGATGAGTCGGTACGGACGTTTTAATCCTTCTTCCTTTGTTCGGTCATTTATCACGTAAATGCCTCCATTCATAAAATAATCGTCGGAATTTAACGATTTGGTTAATGTAGATGCAATTCTGGGGTTGAATTTTGCTCCAAACCGCCATTTTTCATTCCATTTAAAAGTGTAGCCAATATTGAGGTCGATAACATGGATGGTATTTAGGGTAGAGGTGTCGAACGGATAATGGTCTTCCAGGTTAAGCAATATGTTATTGTATTCGCCCCCAATCACCAAATAGGTGTCGTTTTTGAGCTCGATAGGATAATTTAAAAGTGCTCTCAGCCGCGTATATTGGTCTTCAGATTTAGATTTCGGAATAAAGGAATATTCCAAACGCGCCAAATCGGTAAGTTGCGCATGACTAAACTGAACAAACAGTAGCATTAAAAACGAGGTTTTAAGTTTTAAGGCTGTATTTAAAATGCTTGTTTTCAGATGAAAAATATTAAAGGTTTATAGGTTCTCGTTTATTTGTTTTCGTTGTAAATGTGCACATCTCTTTGAGGGAACGGGATGGTGATGTTGTTTTCCCTAAAGAGTTTGTCTATTTCAAAACGAACATCGCTCTTAGGAAATTGTGCCTTAAAGCTATCGTTAATAGTAAAAACAATTTTAAAGTTAAGCGAGCTATCTCCAAAATCGGTAAAAACAACGGTGGGTTCTGGTTCACTTAACACATCGGGATGGGTGCTTGCCGCTTGCAATAATAGTTTTTTTACCAACTGTACATCACTGCCATAAGCTACACCAACGTTAACAGATTCTCTTGTAGTGGTACCATTTTGAGTCCAGTTGTACAAACTGTTTTCTAAATACAAATGGTTGGGTATTATTAAAACTTTATTGTCAATTGTTACAGCCCTAGTGGTTCTTAATTTAATTTCTTCAACCCGGCCTACTTTACCTTCAATTTCAATGATGTCGCCCACATGCACGGTTTGGTCAACAAGAATAAAAACACCAGAAATAATATCCTGAAACAGGGTTTGCAGAGCCAAACCAATACCAATAAGCAAGGCGGCAGAAGCAGCAAAAACGGCCGTAACATTAACGCCTACCGAATGCAGGGTAATAAGTAGGATGACCAAATAGACCAACCACCTAAAATAGCCATAAACCACATTGAATTTAGATTTGTCGTTTTCGGGTAAGTTTTTGGTTATCAGTTTTAAAACAATTCTTAAAACTAGTGTAGTTATAAAAATTGCGGTTATAATGATGATAAGATCGAGAATGGAAACGCTTATTTTTTCAGAAAAATTAATATGAAGGTTCAGAAAGTTTTGAACACTCTCCCAAGCGGAACTTTCTTTAATTTTTTCCTCGATGTCTTCCAGGTTTTGAATCATTTCAAATTAATATTTAATCCATTTAAAAATTTCTTTATACGATGGTTTTTTGCCGTACATTAAAATGCCAACGCGGTAAATTTTGGCTGCGAACCAAACCGTTAAAATAAACGAGCCTACCAAAATAAGCAACGATATCAACTGTTGCCAAAGCGGCACCCCAAACGGAATACGCATAAGCATCACCACCGGAGAGGTAAACGGTACAAACGAAAAAATGGTTGAAACCGTACCATGCGGATCTTCAACCACCGTAAATATACCAATATAAACGGCTAAAATAAGCGGCATTAAAATAGGAAGCATAAATTGCTGGGTGTCGGTTTCGTTATCAACCGCAGCACCAATGGCAGCGTATAACGAACTATAAAGTAAATAACCGCCGACAAAAAACAGAATAAATGCAAATATCAAATTAACCAAAGGCAAGTGCATAAAGGCATTGACCAAGTCTTGGGCTTGCTGATTTATCTCGGGGTTTTCCATGGCTTGCCGCATCATTTCCTGTTGCGGGGTTTGCATTTGCGCCATATCGATACCCAAAAATAGCGACACCACAAACATTAAAATACCGCCCAAAATAATCCAAATCACAAATTGGGTGATGCCGGCTAAAGAAGTGCCGATAATTTTGCCCAGCATCAGTTGTACGGGTTTTACCGAAGAAATAATGACTTCGATAATTCGGCTGGTTTTTTCTTCAATAACGCTGCGCATAATCATATTGCCATAAATGATGATGAACATAAAGAGCAAGTATCCAGCTGCGCCGCCAAAAATAAGTTTGATAACGCTATCGGTTTTTGAGGTTTTTTTACCCGTAAAACTTTCTTGGGCAATGTTTAAATGTACTTTTGACGCGTTGATCATGTTCAGGTCAACGCCCCGTTTTTCGAGCTCCAAATTGGTGAATTCCTTTTCTAAAGTGCTTTCAATATCTGAAATTAATGATAATGAAGGGGATTCTTTTGAATAAAATGTGATCGCATTTGAACTGCCGTCACCACTTTCTTTGATGTGTAACAAACCGTAGCCCTGTGTGGTTTGCACCAATCCTTTGGCATCTTCCAATGGCATATTTAGGATGGTGTAGGTCGTGTTGTCAGTACTTTTAAAAATATGTTCAACCGTTTTTGTGTCGTCTAAAACGGAAATGACTTTGGTGCCATCGTTGTTCAGTTGGGTTAAATAGGCCACAACCGCAATGAGGGTTATAAAAATAATGGGACTTAAAAAGGTCATGATAATGAATGCCTTGTTTTTAACCTTGGTTAAGTACTCCCGTTTTATAATGAGTGGTAAGTGGTTCATGAAAAATTAGTTGTTCTTTACGGCTTTGATGAAAATGTCGTTTACACTGGGGATTAGCTCTATAAAATGCGTTACTTCACCTTGTTGGGTCAGGTAGTTTAATAATTCGTTGGACGATTGTTCCGGTTGAAGTTTTATGTTCAGTTTCAACTCGTTGTCCAAAGACTTAAAATGCGCTTCGCTGATGCTGAATTTGTCATCAAGTTTATGCTTTAAAGCGGTTTGGTTCTCGGCCTTTATACCCACCTCGAAAGTGTTTATTTTGTACTGGCGTTTTACTTCATTTAACTGGCCTTCCAATATTTTATTGGATTTGTTGATTAGTGCAATATCGTCGCACAATTCCTCCACCGATTCCATTCTATGGGTTGAAAAAATAACTGTAGCGCCTTCGTCTCTCAGCCTTAAAATTTCATCCTTTATCAAATTGGCATTTATAGGATCGAAACCCGAAAAAGGTTCATCAAAAATCAAAAGTTTAGGTTGGTGCAATACGGTAACCACAAACTGCACTTTTTGCGCCATGCCTTTGGAGAGTTCCTGTATTTTTTTGTTCCACCAATCGCCAATTTCCAAACGATCGAACCAGTATTTCAATCGGGTTTTGGCTTCAGCTTTGCTCAATCCTTTTAATTGGGCCAAGTATAGGGCTTGTTCGCCCACTTTCATCGATTTGTACAAACCGCGCTCTTCGGGCAGGTAGCCAATGTCTTTTATATGGCGTTGCTTTAGTGGCTCGCCGTCTAAAAATACCGAACCTGAGTCGGGCAAAGTAATTTGGTTAACAATCCTTATCAATGTGGTTTTTCCGGCGCCATTGGGGCCCAAAAGCCCAAAAATACTGCCCTTGGGAACGGTAATGGAAACATCGTTTAGGGCTTTATGGTTGCCAAAACTTTTTGAAACTTTATTGACCTCAAGTAGGTTTGCCATAAGTGCTTTTTAAACAGTAAAGATATTAAATGTTAAGGGAGAAGTTTTACTGATTTTAATCAAAATACTCAATAAAAACAAAACCCACCCTTAAAAAGATAAGGATGGGAAAAAAATTGCTATGAAAAAGAAAAATTACCACTAAAGTTAATTAGTGATATTCAAATATAGTTTTTTTTTCTATACGAAAAGCAAAACTTATCGATATCTTGGGGATTTAAACAAAAAAAATCCGCCAAAATAGCGGATTTTTCGTATTAATTAACATTTGTTACCTGTTGTGCATTTTGAAAAAAACGTCAATTCGAGTGAATTTTTCGATTGAAATGAGAAAAATTTGTACTTCGACTGCGCTCAGCAGAGCTATCGAGAATTAGAATTTTAGCAACCAAAAGTTCTCGATATGATTTTTCGCGCCATAAAATCACTCGAACTGACGCTCAAACAAATTTTATGTTCAACATGTACTACGGGTATTTGTTATGAAAACATATCTTTTACTTTTTCGAAGAACGATTTGTCTGAACTCTCCGGTTTTGGTGCAAAATGGTCGTCGTCTTGCATGGCTTCAAAAAACTCTTTTTGCTGCTTGCTAAGGGTTTTTGGAGTCCAAACATTAACGTGTACCAAAAGGTCGCCTTTACCATAACCATTGATGCTCGGGATGCCTTTTCCGCGTAAGCGCAATATTTTTCCCGATTGAACGCCAGCTTCAACCTTAATGCGTACTTTTCCGGTAACGGTATCAATTTCTTTCGAGGTTCCCAATACGGCTTCAGGGAAACTTACGTACAAATCGTAATGTAAATTATCGCCTTCGCGCTGTAATTTAGGGTGCTGTTCTTCTTCGATAAGCACAATTAAATCGCCCGAAATACCATTGCCCGGGGCTTCGTTTCCTTTGCCGGATACTTTTAGCTGCATGCCATCAACTACACCAGCAGGTATTTTTATCGAAACGGTTTCTTCCGAAACTTTTAAACCTTGTGCATCGGCACCGCTGCCCAGTTTATCGATGGTTTGCCCAGCCCCGCCACAGGCGTTACAAGACGCAGAGGTTTGCATGCGGCCCAAAATGGTGTTTGCAATACGGGTAACCTGGCCAGAACCATTACAGGTAGGGCAGGTTTTATAAGTAGTGCCCGGCGCTTGTACTTTGCGTTTTACCTTTACTTTTTTCTCAACGCCGTTGGCAATTTCCTCAAGGGTTAGTTTTACTCTAATACGTAGGTTGCTGCCTTTTGTGCGACGTTGGCCACCGCCCCCGCCAAAGCCAGAGAATCCGCCACCAAAGCCGCCGCCAAAAATATCGCCAAATTGACTGAATATGTCATCCATATTCATACCGCCACCGCCAAAGCCACCGCCATTTTCGAAGGCTTGGTGACCAAATTGGTCGTAACGTGCTTTTTTGTCGGGGTTGCTCAAAACCTCATAAGCTTCGGCCGCTTCTTTAAATTTGGCTTCGGCTTCTTTGTCGTCTGGATTTTTGTCGGGGTGAAATTCAATCGCCTTTTTGCGGTAGGCTTTTTTAATTTCGGCTGTGCTCGCCCCTTTGTCAATACCTAATATTTCGTAATAATCTCTTTTCGCCATAATCGTAATTTAAAATCCTCGTTTAAAAAAAAGGACTTTTGTTTGAAATTTATTGCCCGATAACCACTTTTGGAAAACGGATTACCTTTTCGCCCAGTTTGTATCCCTTTTCAATCACATCGATGATTTTTCCTTTAAGGTCGTCGCTTGGCGCTGGTATTTGCGTTACGGCTTCGTGGGCATCGGCGTTAAAGGCATCACCTTGCTCTACCTTAATGGCTTTTAGCCCTTTTTGCTCTAAAGTGTTTACCAGTTTTTGGTAAATTAACAATACGCCTTTTCGTAATTCCTCGGCTTCTTTGTCTTCGTTAATATGCGTTAGGGCACGCTCAAAATCGTCAATAATAGGCAGTAAGGTTTTCATAACATCTTCGCTGGCCGTTGAAAATAAATCGATACGCTCTTTGGCAGTACGTCTTTTATAATTTTCAAATTCAGCAAACAAGCGTAAAAACTTATCCTTTTCCTGTTGCAACTCTTCCTTAAGTTTTTCTTCGGCGCTTTGTTCTTCAGCTACTTGCTCTTCAACTTCAACCGTTTCGTTTTGTACGGCCTCTTCCATTTGCGGATTTTCTATATCGTTCGCTTTGTTTTTTTTGCTCATTACGTATCTTAGTTTTAATAGAATACAAAAACTGGTTGGCAAAAGTACTGCCATTATTGTAAAAATGCCATAATGTCACTAAAAAATATTTTAATTTTATCTTAACATTTGATTGTGTAATTTTACGTTGTAAACACTAAAAACAATCAAGATGAGAAAACCATTTACAACATTACTATTTATAACCGCTTTATCTGTTAGCGTTTTAAGTTGTAAGGATAAAGCCAAGGAAGCTAAAACCACCGAAGCCGAAATGCCTGCAGAAACCGAAGCCACTGCCGAAAGCTATAAAGCCGATATAGAAGCATCGACCATAGAATGGAAGGGTTTTAAGCCTACTGGAGAGCATTTTGGAACCATTGCCATTGAGCGCGGAACATTAGACGTTGCCAACGGAGAAGTTGTTGGGGGCTCGTTTATTATCGATATGAAATCTATTGTAGTAAAGGATATTCCTGCCGAAAAAGAAGGTAATGCCAAACTAACGGGGCATTTGAAAAGTCCCGATTTTTTTGATGTAGATACGCACCCAAGTGCCGGATTTACTATTACGGGCGTTGAGGAAGTGGACGGCAAAACCATGCTTTCGGGTAATTTAACCTTAAAGGATGTAAAAAATAATATCACCTTTCCGGTGTCGGTATCGCAGAATGGCGATGAGCTGACTTTAGAGAGCGAAACTTTTACGATAGACCGCTCTAAATGGAACGTAAAATACGGTTCTAAATCGTTTTTCGATGACTTGGGCGACAAGTTTATTAACGACGATATTGAGCTAAAAGTAACTGTAAAGGCTTCAAAAGCCTAACGGAAATTATAATTTAAGTATACGGAAACCACCTTGTGAAAGCAGGGTGGTTTTTTGTTTTTGGGAATTATGGGGTTGTGCAATGGTTACCTTCTTAAGTTTACAATCTCTTAAATTTATTGAATAATCAGAAAGAACAAAAGAGTGGAGTAAGGTTAAGGTTACCGTTGGAACTTGTGATTCCGTCAACATTGATAATCCCCGCTCTTTTCTACTTTA
>JAUIKY010000009.1 GCA_030430535.1 Bacteroidia bacterium | reverse complement strand
TTTTATTTTGCGTTGGTTTTGGTGGCGCATCAATGCGTGGAGTGAAATTACCGCCATGTTTTCCTCGGGAGTGATTTCAATTCTTTTAAATTTCACAGCTTTGGGAGCATACTTTTTTAGTGAGGAGTGTGGCGTGTTCCCAACATGGGCCAAGTTTCCCTTAATTGTGTTAATAACAACAATAATATGGCTTGTAGCCACTTTTATAACACCAGCAGAAAGTAAGGGGGTTCTTCAATCGTTTTACAAAAAAATTCAACCGGGTGGGCCCGGATGGGTAAAAGTTGTTGAGGATGCCAATGCAGATAACATTTCCATAAAAACAACAAAAGAAGGTTGGAGTGTGCCTTCGGGCATTATCGCTATGCTTTTGGGATGTGTGTTTGTTTACAGCTGTTTGTTTTCTACAGGCTATTGGATTTACGGAGCATTAAATCTCGCTTTAATATTTACTGGTACAGCTTTAATTTCTGGGTTGTTATTAATTAAGGTTTGGAAAAAGGTAAAGGCCACCATTCTATAATTTAATTGAAACACCATTATTATGTTTTTTAAGTGGCTTGAAAATCAATTCTTTTAAAAGAATGGCTTAAGTTTTAACACATGTACCATTGTTTTTTTAATGCTAAACTTGCCTAAAAAACGTAAATTTACACATGTTTGCTTTAGTAGATTGCAATAACTTTTATGCCTCATGCGAGCGGGTGTTCAATCCGAATTTGCAGGGCAAGCCCATTGCTATTTTAAGCAATAACGATGGTTGCGTTATTTCGCGAAGCGATGAGGCCAAAGCATTGGGACTGCCTATGGGGGCGCCTATTTTTAAATGGGAAGGCTTTTGCAAGGCCAATCACATTCAGGTGTTTTCGTCCAATTATCCGTTGTATGGCGACATGAGCAGCCGGGTGATGAAAATATTGGAGCAGTTTACGCCCGATGTTGAAGTGTATAGCATCGATGAGGCTTTTCTTCAATTTAAAGGATTTCATAATTATAATTTTAATGATTACGCCACCCAGATTAGGAGTCGGATTTTAAAATGGACAGGCATACCAACCTGTGTGGGCATCGCGCCAACTAAAGCTTTAAGCAAAGTAGCGAACAGGATAGCACGTAAATTCCCAAAGGAAACCAAAGGGGTTTATGTGATAGATTCTGAAGAGAAACGCATAAAGGCCTTAAAATGGATTAAAATTGAAGATGTTTGGGGTATTGGTCGTAGACTGAGCAAAAGGCTCCAGGCCAAAGGCTGCAAAACAGCTTACGATTTTATACAATTGCCAGATGAATGGGTTCGGAAAACCTTTTCAATCACCGAGTGGAAGCTAAAAAAGGATTTAGAGGGCCATTCAAAAATAGTATTGGACGAGCCCCAAAACAAACGGGCCATAGCCACCACCAGAAGTTTTGAATATACATATTCGGATATCGATAATATAAAAGAACGCATTTCTACTTTTGCCACCGCTTGCGCCGAAAAATTGCGAAAGCAAGGCTCCAGTTGCCATATGATTATAGTGATGTTGAGCAGCGATAGACATAAAAAAGATTTGCCACAACATCGGGCAAGTAAAAGTATTAGCTTATCTTACCCAACAAATTCCTCTTTAATTATTAGCAGGTGTGCAGTTGATGCCGTAACAGCTATTTTTAAGGAAGGCATTAAGTACAAACGAGCGGGTGTAATTGTTACGGGGTTGGTGCCGACCAATAACCATCAGTTACAGTTATTCGATAAGGAAAACCCAAAACACCAACCCTTAATGCAGTCTATTGATTTTTTAAACGCTAAATACAAAAGCCATAAAATAAAATTGGGCAACCAAGACTTAAAGCGTACGTGGAAAATGCGCCAAGAGCGATTGTCGCCAAGATATACCACAAATATTAACGATATTATTGTAGTAAGATGATAGCACACAGATTAGGAAGTTTAACGTTTTTTACGCCAAAGACCATTGATGGTGCGGCGGCACATTTTTTTGATGCTGGGATATCGGCAGGGTTTCCTTCTCCGGCCGACGATTTTAAAGAGCAACGCTTGTCTCTGGATGAAGAGTTGGTCAAGAATAAAGAAGCGACGTTTTATGCCCGGGTAAGTGGCCAATCAATGATTGGTGCTGGATTGGAAGATAACGACCTTTTGGTTATTGATAGAAGTTTGGAGCCTGCAAACAACAAAATAGCGGTTTGCTTTTTGGATGGTGAATTTACGGTAAAACGTTTGCGCGTTTCGGGAGGGGAAGTATGGTTACAGCCCGAAAATCCCGATTATCCGATTATAAAAATAACTGAAGACAATAACTTTTTAATTTGGGGCATTGTAACCAATGTGATTAAAAAGGTTTAAAAATATAGCTTTTACGACATAAAAAAACGCGAAACCTTAGGTTTCGCGTTTTTTATTTATTGTTTGTAATGAAATTTAGTCTGCTAAAACAATTACTTTGTTGTCTTTCATTTCAACTGTACCAGAGCTTATTTTCAAAAGGGTTGTATTGTTCTCTCCTTTTGAAAAGTTATCTTCAACATCGGCGTTTAAGGTAATGGTTCCAGAAATTTTAATAAACCCTTCCTTTAAAGAAGAAACAATGGCTGCGTGGTTGTTCAACATTTGAAACTCACCATTTACACCGGGTACGGCTACGGCATCTACTTCGCCGCTAAATAGTGTAGCTTCTGGTGATACGATTTCTAAATACATAGTTAAACTTGTTTAACTACCCTGAATTTATTTCAGGGTCTTTTTAAATTTTTTATACAGTTTGTTTGCGAGATACTGAAACAAGTTCAGTACTCGCAGTGTCTTATTTAAGCCTCTGCAAGCATTTTCTCACCGGCTTCAATGGCTTCCTCAATAGTTCCTTTAAGGTTGAAGGCTGCTTCAGGAAGGTGGTCTAATTCACCATCCATAATCATGTTAAAGCCTTTAATGGTTTCTTTAATATCAACCAATACCCCTGGGATACCTGTAAACTGCTCAGCTACGTGGAATGGTTGAGACAAGAAACGTTGTACACGACGTGCACGACCTACGGCCAATTTATCTTCTTCTGATAATTCTTCCATACCAAGGATGGCGATAATATCTTGTAGTTCTTTATAACGTTGTAAAAGCTCTTTAACACGTTGTGCACAATCGTAATGCTCTTTTCCTAAAATTTCTTTGGTTAAGATACGAGAAGTAGAATCCAATGGGTCTACCGCTGGATAAATACCAAGCTCGGCAATTTTACGAGATAATACGGTTGTAGCATCTAAGTGGGCGAAGGTTGTAGCAGGCGCTGGATCCGTTAAATCATCCGCAGGTACGTAAACCGCTTGTACAGATGTAATCGATCCTTTTTTAGTTGAAGTAATACGCTCTTGCATCGCACCCATCTCTGTTGCCAAAGTTGGTTGGTAACCTACCGCAGAAGGCATACGACCTAAAAGTGCCGATACCTCAGAGCCTGCTTGCGTAAAACGGAAGATGTTATCTACGAAGAACAATACGTCTTTTCCTTGTCCGTCGCCAGCACCATCACGGAAATACTCAGCAATAGTCAATCCAGATAAGGCTACACGGGCACGTGCTCCTGGTGGTTCGTTCATCTGTCCGAATACGAAAGTGGCTTTCGATTCTTTCATTTTAGATTTATCTACTTTTGACAAATCCCATCCGCCTTCTTCCATAGAGTGCATAAAATCTTCACCGTAACGGATAATTCCAGATTCCAACATCTCTCTTAAAAGGTCATTTCCTTCACGAGTTCTTTCACCTACACCAGCAAATACCGATAAACCACCGTGACCTTTAGCAATATTGTTGATCAACTCCTGAATCAATACTGTTTTACCTACACCAGCCCCACCAAATAATCCAATTTTACCTCCTTTAGCGTAAGGCTCAATCAAGTCGATTACTTTAATACCGGTAAATAAAACTTCAGTAGAAGTTGATAATTCATCAAACGCAGGTGCTTGACGGTGGATAGGCAAACCAGCTTCGCCTGCTTTGGGCAAATCGCCCAATCCGTCAATAGCATCACCAATCACATTAAATAAGCGTCCGTAAACAGCATCGCCGATAGGCATTTGTATTGGGGCTCCAGTAGCAATAACTTCTGCGCCTCTGCTTAAACCATCAGACGAATCCATCGCGATAGTACGAACGGTATCTTCTCCAATATGGGATTGTACTTCTAATACTAAAATAGAGCCATCAGGTCTTTTAATTTCTAATGAATCGTAAATTTTTGGAAGTTCAGAACCCGCACCGAATTCAACATCGATAACCGGACCTACTATTTGTGCAACTTTACCTGTAACTTTAGACATTACTTATTTGTTTAATATTATGCGATTTAATTGTGTGAAAACTGTTTTGGTTTTCGGCTGCAAAGATATATCTTTTAATTTAAAATAAAAGTTGTTTTTTTAGGTTTTTTGGAATAAAAAAACACCCTCGAAATGAGGGTGTTATATAAATGTTTTCCTGCTTTTATTTATTGTAATGTTGGTGAGTAGTTAGTGGGGTAGTTACCAATATCTACCAAGTTGCCCGAAGCCTCAAAGTTAGAGCCGTAAGTGGCATCAATAGCTTTCATAAATTCGTTGGCAATTAAAGCATAGCCTCTAGCCGTGGGGTGAACACCATCCAAAGAGAAGGCTCCGCCAAACACCAAACTGGAATTTAAAGTGAAATTGTTACTGGCAATACCTCCGTTTGCCAGCTGGTTAAGTAGGGCATTGGCATCGACAAACGCCAAGCCAGCTTGTGTAGCCGTGGCTTTGATGGTGGCATTAAACGCGTCAATAGCTGCTTTGATTTCCGCTTGCTCGCTAGGAAGCAATACCCATTTGTCGGCCAAGGGAACAGCAACACCATTAACGGTTAAAGGGTTCCCGGGAACGGCTTCCGTACCAATAAAAGATGATGCTGGCAGTACCAATAAATCATTGGCCGTAGCTTGACGGATTTTTGGAAGTGCCGCAAAGGCCGGGTTAATAGCACCTAGGTCGGTGAGGCTTTCATCTTCAATAACAACAGCGTTGCCCGTGCCTGCCGAAAAATTAATCATTCTCAAATTGGCCTCTTCTTCGGTAAATAAACCGGTGCCAGCTAAGGCTGCAAGTGCTGCCTGAATACCGCCGTTATAGGCTGCATAAGCTTGGTTTACTGCGGTGGCCGTTGCTGCATCTAACGGGATGGGGTTATGGGGTACCGTTGTAAAATGTGGAATATCGGTTACGTAAGGAATATTGGCCACAATACCTTGTGCACCTTGCGAGGTTAGCGTCGCTACTATGGCTCCGTACGTTTGGCTGAATCCTACCCCTGGAGGGCCATCTACAGGTGTGATAGGGTTTGAGCCATCGCCCCCAGAGGTCGCATAACCCAGTACATCGTTATTGCCAATCCAAAGGGAAAAGAAGGTTGGCGACTGCGCCATGGCGTCGCCAAGAACTGTGGCGTTGGTTGCTGAAGCCATTCTTACAAAATAGGGGTTTGCCGTTGCTGGTGTGGTTTGTAAACCCGCTGGGTTTCCGTATCCATCAAATAATAAGTGGAAACTTTTTGCTCCGGGTACGCCCATATTATTAAAAGGTCCTGTAGGGTTTGAAGTCAAATCGGTAGTTACGGTTACCGGGCCAATAACACTTTCTAATGGAACGGGGCCAGCGCCGCCAAAAACCAATCTCGGATTAAAGCCAGGAAGTCTATTGCCTCCAAAAGCGATGCCCCCAAAATTATCGTTCATTAGCGGTTGTGAAAAATCGCCTCCGCCGGCTAAAGCAAACTTTTGGGACAAAATGTTTGGAGTAGAGTTTTCTTGAGAAGCAATAAAAAGGGCATTATCGGTAAACCCAGCAGTTAGAGAGTTTCCCACGGCTACGTAGGTTGAAAAATCTGCCGATCCAGCAGTTAGTTCGGGAAGCGGTTCTTCCATAACAACATTGCTATCGTCTTCCTCACAGGAATAAAAAGCAATAAGTAAAGTAGAAAGGAATATATATTTAAACGTTTTCATGTTTTTGCAATTTTTAGTTTTTTACAGGTTGTTGATGGTCCAAGACACATAGTAAATCGATCCGATATTTCCGGTACCGAAGGCCGTCGCATATTCATCATTCAACAAGTTTGAAGCGCCAACTTTAAAAGAAGATTTTATACTGGGCACTGTATAATTCAATTGGGCATCAACCACATGGTAAGCATCAATTTCCCCATCTCCAAACGACGATTGCCATAAGTAATTGTCGCTCCATCTCCAAGCCACATTGAAGCCGAAGTTTTTAAACAATTCAGTGTTTCCAAAACTTGCTTTTACCTTGTGCTCCGGGGTGTTAAAGCTGGGGCGGAAGTTTGGATTGGCCTGTTTGTCGAAATCAAAATTGGCATAGGTATAATTTGCTCCGAGGTCAAAATCGCCGAACACTTTAGTGTTAACGGCAATGGCTCCACCGTATGAGTTTACTTCGGTACTAGAGTTGGTGTAGGTTTGGTATCTTACAACATCATCGTTTTGAAGTGCCGCAAGAATGAATTGGGTATCTTGGTTTAAGCCCGCTACCGAAGCTGGGTTATTGGGGTCGTAACCGGTTAAGTCGAAGTTTGCAACATTACCATAGTAGGGTGCTGCTACGGTTTCATTGGCTATAAAATCTTGATACGTATTATAGTATGCGCTTAAATCGATGGTAACATTTTTTAATTTTCCTCTATAGCCTATTTCGTAAGAAGTAACCTGTTCTGGTTTTACATAGCTTGAATTTCCAATATACTGGCTTCCGTTGCTAGACGGGTTGTGGGTAGCCAATCCTGCTGCCACTGTTGAAGACAGGGAATTGTTGTAGGCCGCTGTACCCGCTTGTGAAATGGAAGAGGGTTGGCCTAAATTGTTTTGGGCAAATTGACTCACTTGGTAATCGCGGACAAAACGGTCACCATTATCGTTGGAACCACCTATCAATACGCCTAATCCGGTAACCAAGCCAATGTACAGATCTTGGGTATTTGGGTTTCTAAAACCAGTTTGAACGGAGGCCCTAACGTTATGGTTTTCTGCTTCGCCTAGAGTATAACCCGCTGATAATCGTGGCGAAAAGAAACCGTCAAACAATTCCGATTTATCGTAACGGATAGAGCCGGTTAACTTTAAACGTTCCATAACTGTTTTTTGAATTTGTGTGTAAATACCAACTTCAGAGTAGTTGATAGGGCCTTGTGCATCGGTGTATATGGTTCCGAAGGAGTTTAATTTGTATCTTCTGTACGAACCTCCCACTTGTATTTCGGCAAAATCGATTAAATGGCTGAAGTTGTAATTGGCATCAGAATGGTAAATTTTGGAGTTATCCTGAAATTTCGAGCCTGTTAAAAAGTTGGTGTCACTAATAACAGCATCAAAGGCATTTTGATATTGTGTTGTGCCAGGCTCAAAGCGGCCGGTTTCTGCGGTTTGCCTGGCCAAAGCATGGGCTTGTTCGTTAGTGGCTCCGCCTAAAGTAGATTGCACATAAGCCCCCACATATTGTCCAAACCAAGTTTCGTGAGGTTTCCATTTCGCCAATAAATTGGGGCCCGCTACGTCCAGTACGTAAGAGTCTCCAGCCTTATCTGAAGTGATATAACCACGAATGAAGAAATTATCATTTCTAAGCTCTAATTTGTGCTGTTGCATTGAAAAATCGTCAATCATATAGCGCTGGGCACCTTGGTATATGGTAGAACCACGGCCTATTTTACCCACGTATTGAATTTCAAAATCGTTTGCCCACGGACGGTAGTAAAGCCCCCAATCGGCCTTAACGCTTTCCGCTTTATAATCGGTCATATATTGTTCTTCATAGCCCGTTCTACTCACGTTAACGGAAGGCACTAAGTTTTCTGCTCCGGCAGGTAAAATACCTAAACCGACCAGTGTTAGAGCCACATCATTAATATTGGTTGAAACTTCATCACCGTAAACGTTAACCCCATTATAGTTTATGTTTGTTGCTCGGGTACCTCCAACCATATCTTTGTCATCCATATCATTAGCCATCCAATCGGTTCCTCTTAAATAACCGAAATTCACTTTTGCGGCAAATTTGTCGCTAAACTTATAGGCGGCACGCATGCCCACATCGGTGTACGGATTGGTACCAGCGGCTTCTTGTGAGGTAACGCCTCGTTTTATGGAAACGATTATTCCAGGGAAATCGAAGGGATTTTTACTTTGCATAAACAGGATGCCGTTAAAGGCATTTGCACCGTATAAAGCTGAAGCTGCACCAGGAAGCAATTCTATATTTTGTACATCGGTATCAATCATTCCCACTAAGTTTCCTAACGGAAAGTTAAGTGCAGGAGCTGAGTTGTCCATCCCATCGACCAATTGCATAAAACGATTGTTGCCAAATGCGGCAAAACCTCTGGTGTTGATTGATTTAAATGTTAAACTATTGGTGTTGATATCCACCCCTTTTAGGTTCTCCAATCCGCCGTAAAAGTCTGCCGAAGCTGTATTTTTCAATTCTTTCAAACCAAAACGCTCAACAGTAACGGGCGACTCGAAAATACGTTCGGGCGTTCTGGATGCCGAAATAACAACTTCATCAAGCGAGGTGCCTTCTTTCAAAATAAATTTTATGTTTTGGTTACTTGACGTTACTTCTTGGGTATCCGTTTCAAAACCTACGCTACTGGCTTGCACATTAAAAGGCGGGTTTTGGCTGTAGGTTAGGGTGAAGTTGCCATCAAAATCGGTCACCGTTCCTGTAGAGGTGCCTACAATAATGATGTTGGCGCCGGGAATAGGTTGGCCACTATCATCCACAACAGAGCCTGAAAAAGTTGTTTGTGAATACAAAATGCCGCCAAATAGGAACAATAAGAAGGGGAGAATTGTTTTCATTTAGTGTAATTTAGGTTAAGGGTTTTCGTATAAAATAAATATATGAATATTTTTTGCTTTTAAAAATATAAAAAATTATGCATGCATAATATATTTTTAACAAAAATCGCTCTGATTTATTGATGATATGATTAAAAACGGGGGCTTAAAATGAGAAAAGGCGTAGTCTTCAATAAAACTACGCCTTTTAAGTTTTGGTCTTTTTATAAAATTATTCTACGGTCACCGATTTTGCCAAATTACGGGGTTGGTCAACATTTTTGCCCAACATTACGGCTATGTGGTACGATAGTAATTGTAACGGAATAGTTGTTAAAAGTGGCGAAAGTGCTTCAAGACTTTCTGGTACTTCAATAACGTGGTCTGCCAGCTGCCTTACCTGTACATCGCCTTCGGTTACAATACCAATAATTTTGCCTTTTCTGGATTTTATTTCCTGGATATTGCTCACTACTTTTTCATAATGTCCTTTTTTGGTAGCAATAACAATAACGGGCATGTTTTCGTCAATTAAGGCGATAGGCCCGTGTTTCATTTCGGCTGCAGGGTAGCCTTCAGCGTGTATGTATGAAATCTCTTTTAGTTTTAACGCGCCTTCTAAAGCTACAGGAAAATTAAATCCACGACCCAAATAAAGCATGTTTTTGGCATCTTTATAGATGTTGGCTATGTTTTTTATTAAGTCGTCCGACTTCAAAGCTTGCTCTACTTTTCCAGGAATCATTTCCAATTCCAATAAATGCTGACGGAAATCAGAACTGCTAATAGTCCCTTTAGCTCTTGCAAGTCTCAAGGCGATTAAGGTTAAAACCGTAATCTGTGTGGTAAATGCTTTTGTTGAAGCTACCCCAATTTCTGGTCCGGCGTGCGTGTATGCACCAGCATGGGATTCACGTGCAATAGATGATCCCACAACGTTGCAAACTCCAAAAACAAATGCGCCTTTAGATTTGGCTAATTTAATAGCTGCTAAAGTGTCAGCCGTTTCCCCAGATTGTGAAATGGCTATAAGTACATCGTTCTCTGTTATAACAGGGTTTCTGTATCTAAATTCTGAAGCATATTCCACTTCAACAGGGATTCTTGCCAAATCCTCAAAAATATATTCGGCAACTAAACCAGCATGCCATGATGTGCCACAAGCCACAACAATAATGCGGTTGGCGTTAAGGAATTTTTTCATGTTATCCTCGATGCCTGCCATTTTAATAATAGCTTCGTTTCTCAACAATCGACCACGATACGTATCTTGGATAGCTTTGGGCTGTTCATGGATTTCTTTAAGCATGAAATGTTCGTAACCGCCTTTTTCAATTTGCTCTAAATTGATTTGAAGTTCTTGAACATAAGTGTCAACTAAAGAATCATCTTTTATTTTTCTAACTTTTATGCCTTTGTGGAAACGGATTACGGCCATTTCTTCGTCTTCCAGATATACCGCATTTTTGGTGTATTCGATGAAAGGTGAGGCGTCACTGGCAATAAAAAATTCGTCTTCGTCTTTGCCAATACCTATGGCTAAAGGGCTACCCAATTTAGCAACCACCACTTCCTCGGGTTTGTTTTTGTCGAACACCGCAATGGCATAAGCACCAATAACTTGGTTTAATGCGATTTGAACCGCTTTACCAAGCTTAACCCCTTCTGTTTTTTTTACGTATTCAATCAGATTGATTAAAACTTCGGTGTCTGTGTCCGATTTAAAAGTGTAACCACGAGAGGTTAACTCTTGTTTTAGCGAATCGTAATTTTCAATAATACCGTTGTGGATAATCACCAACTCTCCAGAGTTTGAAACGTGGGGATGCGAATTCACATCGTTAGGAACACCATGTGTAGCCCAACGGGTATGGCCAATACCCACACACCCGTGGGTAGTTATTTCTGCTTCAGATTTTTTTTCTAAATCGGCAACTTTACCTTTGGTTTTTGAAACTTTTAGGTCTGTGCCGTCAAAAAGTGCAATACCAGCACTGTCGTAGCCTCTGTATTCCAGTCTTTTAAGACCTTCTATAATGATAGGGTAAGCGTCCCTAGTTCCTAAGTATCCTACAATTCCACACATAGTTTTTTTGTTTTAGTTTTGGGGTTAATAAATTCAAAACAAATATGTTAAATAAAAACTTATAAAAGTTATTTATTATGTGAATTTGCTGTTTTATACGACAAAATTCACTTTTACATTCCGAAGAAAGATTTTTGCACTAAAAGCTTAGATAAACGAAGGAGGTTATTTAGGCTCTGTGTAAAATATTTTCAACTTTAAACGCTTCTTTTCGGTAGCTGATTGGTTGCCGTGTAATACTGTGCCTCTGGGACTTATTATTGCCGCCGCTGGCACGTTGCTAACCTCATCCGTCGGGGTTAAAATTTTAGCATTGTTGGTGTAGTTGACATTGTTAGACAAAACCAAACCGATTTTTGTGCTGGTTGAATCGCGTATCAAAATATTCTTTAAATGTTCGGTAAGACGTATTTTGAATTTACCGGTTATAGTGTCTCTTTGGCTTAGGCTAATAAGCTTTGAGCTAAGTGGGAACGATGTGTTTGCCGATTGATCAAAATTATAATCTGTTGTAGGAGAACTGTTTTCTATATCGTAAGCGTAAAGGCGGTCGTATTTGTGGTAATCGTCTCCGTAAGGCCCTTCACTGGCTTTGTCCATATCTTCATAAACTTCTAAAAAGGCATCGTTAACTAATTTTTTAAGCGGATAATTGCCGTTTACTTTTTCGGCATAATTACCATTTTCATCCAGTTTTCTGTAAGTTCTTTTAAAGCAATCGAAGGCCGTTCTCATCGTAATGGTGCCATCTTCATCTTCACATTCAACCATACCACTGAATAGGTCAACAACAGCCATAGAGCCTTCTGAGCCTTTAAGGTAAAGCGTGGCGTCGCCTTCGGTAGCATTGCCATCTTCCAAAGGTTGGTCAAAGTTATTAATAAACGTATTTAAAATATTGCCCGAAAAATTAAGAGTGTAAGTAGATTGCAATCGTGAATCTGTCGCACCATAAGTGTAATGTATAGTGATGTTTGCATTGGCCAAGTTAAGAAGCACCATTTGTCCGTCGTTATCAATGGCTTCAGCTTTTAGGTAAAGGCCTCTAAAGTAGTTTTTAAAGTTACTGGCATTACTTAATTCTGGGCTGTCTTCTTTTTCAATAATAGTATTTGTCCAGAATAACTTAGCTTCGTCGGAAATCAATTTGGCATGGAATGCAGGCGCCGAACGCGTTGTGTCGGCAGCTGTGCCTACAAAATTAGGTTTTGCACTTGGTAAAAAGTTGTCTGTTTGGTAAATGGTATCGACAACATGGTTGTCAAAATTGATTGTATTTCCTTGGGTTACTACAGAGTTTGCTCCGCTGCTAGCGTTAGAATAGTAATTCTGAGCAGAGCTTGCACCACCGTTGGGGTCATAATCCCTTAAAAAATAATCATTTTGGTAAATGGAGAGTTTTATTTTAGCTGAGGTATTTCCAAAAACAGAATCCAATCGATAGGTTGAGTTGCCATTTTCGTCCACTCCTATTACCGTACTATAATAAGGTATATTTATAGCAACAGAATCTATCACCGGGGTTTCTCCAAAATCAGGACTGTAGCTTGATGCTGTAACTTGGGCTACAATGCTGGCTGTGGTTGTGCCATAAGCAGGGTCGTAAAAAAAGCCAAGCAGGTTTGACGCTAGTCCGTTAATACGTAGTCTTTCCAGTTTTTTATTATAAGCTGCAATGGGCAGAGAATCAACTTTTGTGCTGAAATTTGAATTTTCCTCACCCAATACATCGCTTTCTAAAGTGCTAAAATCTTTGTCGCAAGCAATAAAAGATGTTGCGATTAAAATGATGAAAAAGGAAAATTTGAGGGCTTTAACAGGTCTTTTCATATAGGTACGTAAAATGAATAAACGCTTAGCTTAAAACGGCTTCATTAAAAAAGCTGGTGTAGGCATCGCCAAATTCATCTTTGCTTTTGTATTCTAAAATAGGTTTTTCGGAAGCTTTAATGTATTCTTCCAAGTCGGCCGGAATATTTTCAGACCCAACAATCAACGCATCCGAATAATCAACGGCAACTTTCATTAAATTGTTGTATGATGGTTCTTCCAACGTCTTAATGGCGTTTTCATCAATATTGTCGAATTTAATTTTGTTGGCCATATCTTTATTCAACGTATTGTCAAAACTTTGATTGTACACCGAGGTAACAATTTTACTTTCGTTAAACAAAGGTTCATCTTTGTAGTATTCTTTAAGGTATAGCGGAAGCAACGAGGCCAACCATCCGTGAACGTGGATAATATCTGGCGACCAGTTTAATTTTTTAACCGTTTCAATAACGCCTTTGGCAAAGAAAATGGCACGCTCGTCATTATCCGGAAACAAGTTGCCGTCCTCATCAGTCAATGTGGCTTTACGCTTAAAATATTCGTCGTTATCAATAAAATATACTTGAATGCGCTCTTTCGGGATTGAGGCTACCTTGATAATAAGTGGCATATCCAAATCGTTTACCACCAAATTGATTCCCGATAGCCTGATCACTTCATGCAATTGGTGCCTGCGCTCGTTAATATTACCATAGCGAGGCATAAAAATTCTTATTTGCCCGCCCTGTTGGTTAACCATACGAGGGGCTTCAAATGACATGGATGAAATTTCGGTTTCAGGTAAATAGGGTACTACTTCAGATGATACATATAATATCCTCTTATCTTTCATATGCTTTGTTTTGTATACTTTAATGTTGCCTCAATAAAAAGCAGCTAATCTGTTTTTCAATTAAAATTTTAAGGGCAAAGCTTAAAAGGAATGAAGCACTGCCTGTTGTATTTCCAAATAAAAAACACGCAAAAGTACAAAAATTTATGCAAATTGCCTGTAAAATCTTAAGTTTGCACGCGTTAATTTTTTATTAAACCGTGGAAATTTATTCAAAAAGACAACAAATAGCAGAAGCTATTGAGGGGCTGAAAGCCAAAATGAAAACCATTGGTTTGGTGCCCACTATGGGGGCCTTGCACGAAGGGCATTTGCAATTGGTGAAAAGGGCCTTGAACGAAAACGATGCAGTGGTGGTGAGTATTTTTGTAAACCCCACCCAGTTTAATAATCCCACCGATTTGGAGAAATATCCGAGAACACTTGATAACGATGTTAAATTGTTGCAAAGTTTAAGCGATACCCAGATTTTGGTTTATGCGCCAACGGTTAAAGATATGTATGGCGAAAATCCCGTTTCTGAACAGTTTGATTATGACGGGCTGGAATACGAGATGGAAGGCAAATTCCGCCAAGGGCATTTTGATGGTGTGGGCACTATTGTTAAACGTTTTTTTGAAATAGTAAAACCGCACAATGCGTATTTTGGTGAAAAGGACTTTCAGCAGCTTCAAATTATAAAAAAACTGGTTGAAAAGCATCATATTCCTGTAAATATTGTGGGTTGCAAAATACAGCGGGAAACCGATGGATTGGCCATGAGTTCACGAAATACACGACTAAAACCAGAATATAGAAAGGCCGCTCCTTTTATTTATAAAACCCTAAAAGCTGCCAAAATGCACTTTGGCACAAAAAGTGCTAATGAAGTAACGGAATGGGTTGAAAATCAGTTTAAAGAGCAGGATTTGTTGGAGTTGGAATATTTTATTATTTCTGAAACTGAAACCCTAAAGCCCGTTAAACGAAAGGCGGACAATAAAAACTACCGAGCGTTTATTGCCGTATATGCCGATGATATTCGATTAATTGACAATATCGCATTAAATTAATTATCTTTGCCGCATGCAAATTCACGTAGTAAAATCTAAGATTCACAGAGTTAAGTGCACTGGCGCCGAGCTCAATTACATAGGAAGCATAACCATTGACGAAGACTTGATGGATGCCGCCAATATTATACAAGGCGAAAAAGTTCAGATTGTAAACAACGATAATGGCGAACGGTTGGAAACCTATTGCATTCCTGGCCCGAGAAACAGTGGAGAAATTACATTAAACGGTGCTGCTGCCAGAAAAGTTTCGGTGGGCGATACCCTTATCTTAATCACTTATGCCGTAATGGATATAGAAGAAGCCAAAGTGTTTAAGCCCTCGTTGGTGTTTCCTGATGAAGCCACTAATTTGTTAAAATAATTTTTTTGGCCATCAAAATTAAAAGATTGATAAAAATTTTACTCCCACTTTTGTTGGGAGTTTTTTTGGTCTGGTATTCACTGTCTAAAGTATCGTTAAGCGAATTGTTGGTGTATGCCAAAAATGCCGATTACACCTATATTGTTTTAGGTGTGTTTTTGGGCTTTTTAAGTCATTTGTCCAGAGCCTACCGTTGGCGGTTTCAGTTAGAGCCCATGGGCTATAATATAAAATTTGGCAATAGTATAATGGCCGTTTTTGCCACCTATTTAATAAACTACACCATTCCAAGGGCGGGCGAAGTGGCTAGGGCATCGATCATTACCAATTACGAGGGCGTGCCGTTCGAAAAAGGCTTTGGTACTATTGTGGCCGAGCGTATCGCCGATATGTTGGTAATGTTGTGCATCATGGCCATAACTTTGTTTCTGCAGTTCGATTTTATTTATGGTTTTTTGGTAGAACGGTTCGATCCCTTTAAAATAATCTTGGTTATGGTCGTTGGGGTTTTGCTCATGCTACTTTTTTTTAAACTTTTAAAAAAGAGCGAATCAAAATTAGCCGAAAAAATCAAAAACTTTGTAAACGGATTGATTGAAGGGGCTTTGAGCATTTTCAAAATGGAAAAGAAATGGGCCTATATTTTTCATACCTTGTTTATTTGGGCGATGTACGTTCTTATGTTTTACGTTACCTCTTTTGCCTTCCACGAGTTGCACGGTATTGGTTTCGGGGCTATTTTAATTGGTTTTATTTCGGCCAGTTTTAGCATTGCAGCTACCAATGGCGGGATTGGGTCGTACCCTTTGGCTATTTATGCAGCGTTTTCGTTGTTTTCAATCCCAGAGCAGCCCAGTATCGCGTTTGGTTGGATTATGTGGGCCTCGCAGACCCTAATGATTATTATTTTCGGTGGGCTGTCGCTGCTTTATTTGCCCATTTTCAACCGAAAAAAGCAAGTTGATACCTAGGCTTTATTTTATTACCTTGCCTCGATAAAACTCAAATCCGTTCAAAAAAATGAAGAAATCGGTCATTTTTATATTGTTGCTGTGCACTTCTTTCAGCATCAATGCCCAAGTTAAATACGAAACGTTTCAGTCATCAAAATTAGGCGAAGAACGCCAAATAAAAATACAATTGCCACGTGGCTATAATTCCAACGACGATAAAACCTACCCCATATTTATTGTGCTGGATGGCGATTATATGTTTGAAGCCGTTGCCGGAAATGTTGATTATTTTTCATATTGGGAAGACATGCCCGAAGCCATTGTGGTTGGGGTAAACCAATACGGAAAGCGCTTTGACGATACTTTGTATTCTGAACAAAATTCGTTGCCTATTGAAACCGGTGCCACATTTTTTGAATTTATTGGTATGGAACTCATGCCGTATCTGGAAAAAAAGTTTAGAGTCGGCAATTTTAAAATAGCTGTGGGTCATGGCGAAACGGCCAACTTTATTAACTATTATTTGTTGAAACCCAATCCGTTGTTTCAGGCGTACATTGTGGTGAGTCCGCAGTTGGCACCCAATATGTTGGATTATATCCCCGACGTGTTAAGTAAAACGCCATCAAAGACCTTCTATTATTTAGCGAATACCAAAAACAATTCTGAATCCATCCTGCAAATGACGCAGGCTTTAAATACCGATATTTCAGCTTTGGAAAACGAAAATTTAGTGTACCGTTTCGATAGTTTTGATAATCCATCGCACTATTCGGTGCCAACGCATGCCATACCTAGCGCCATTGAAGGCATTTTCAAAGTATTTCAGCCCATTTCCAAAAAAGAGTACAAAGAAGTGATTTTAGAGTTGGAAGACTCGCCAGTGCTTTACCTTCAGAAAAAATACCAAACCATTAAAGATTTATTCGGAATCGAAAAAACCATTTTAATCAATGATTTTAAGGCCATTGCTGCCGCTATTGAAAAGAACGAGCTTTACGAATACTACGAAGAGTTGGGCAAAATGGCTAGAAAGGCTTATCCAGAAACCTTGTTGGGCGGTTACTATTTAGGGCGTTTTTATGAGGAAGGCGGCGAGCCCAAAAAGGCCATGCGTACCTACCAATCGGCATACACTTTAGAGGAAATAGGCGGAATTACTAAAGATGAAGTGTTGGATCGTGCCGATTTAATAAAACAGGATTTTGGATTTTAAAAACCTGAGTTCGATTAATAATTTAAATTAATACATTTTAAATAATTGATATTTAGCATGTTGTCATTTCGACAGAGTGAGGAACGAACGACGAGAAATCTCATAATGATGAGATTCTTCCTCATACTTCGTCAGAATGACATGGTTTTCATAATAAATATAGTCAACAATCCGAAAATCAATTCTTTTTTAAATCCAAAATAGGTTTAGAGGAACTGTATTCAATTTCAAAAATACTATGGCCAAGGTAAAAACGACTTTTTTTTGTCAGAACTGCGGTACGCAATATTCCAAATGGCAGGGGCAGTGCAATGCCTGTAAAGAATGGAATACCATTGTGGAAGAACTGGTTGAAAAGCCTGGTAAATCCGATTGGAAATCGCCAACATCAACCGTAAAACGAAAAGCCGTTCCGTTAAAAATCAATGAAATTGATGTGTCGAGCGAACCCAGGCTAAATACGTTCGATGCTGAATTTAACCGCGTGCTCGGCGGGGGTATCGTGCCCGGTTCCTTAACACTTTTGGGCGGTGAACCCGGAATTGGTAAAAGTACATTATTGCTTCAGGTGTCGTTAAAATTGCCCTATAAAACCCTTTATGTTTCGGGGGAGGAAAGCCAAAAGCAAATTAAAATGCGTGCTGAACGGATCAATCCTGAAAACAACAATTGTTACATTTTAACCGAAACCAAAACGCAAAATATTTTTAAGCAAATTGAAGCGTTAGAACCCGAAATTGTCATTATCGATTCCATTCAAACGCTTCACAGCGATTATATCGAGTCGTCTTCCGGAAGCATCTCACAAATCAAGGAATGTACCACCGAGCTGATAAAATTCGCAAAGGAAACCGCTACCCCTGTGTTATTGATTGGGCACATCACCAAAGATGGCCATATTGCCGGGCCAAAAATTTTAGAGCACATGGTCGATACCGTGTTGCAATTTGAGGGCGACAGAAACCATGTTTTCCGAATTTTAAGGGCACATAAAAACCGATTTGGTTCGACCAACGAATTGGGTATTTACGAAATGCAGGGTTCGGGCTTGCGTGAGGTAAGCAATCCTTCAGAAATATTAATTTCAAAAAAAGAAGAAGAGCTTTCGGGTAACGCCATTGCGGCAACACTGGAAGGCATGCGCCCGCTTATGATTGAGGTACAGGCTTTGGTGAGCACTGCGGTCTACGGGACGCCACAACGCAGTGCTACGGGGTTTAACGCAAAACGGTTGAACATGCTTTTGGCCGTTTTGGAAAAACGTGCTGGGTTCCGTTTAGGCGCCAAGGATGTATTTTTAAACATTACTGGTGGGATTACAGTTGATGATCCTGCAATAGACTTGGCCGTGGTGGCCTCTATACTTTCCTCAAATGAAGATGTGCCGCTTCAAAAAGACTTTTGTTTTGCTGCCGAAGTAGGACTTTCGGGCGAAATTCGTCCCGTGCAACGTGTGGAACAACGCATCCTGGAAGCCGAAAAATTAGGTTTTTCAACCATTTTTGTATCTAAGTACAATAAAATTTCCTTAAAAAATACAAGTATTAAAATCCAATTGATTTCAAAAATTGAGGATTTGGTCGATTTTGTTGTTTAGGTTTTGTTGTTATAATTATCTGTTAATCAGTTGTTTGAGGTTTGGTTTTTGCTCTTTTTGATTTAGATTGACTTGTATTTCAACGAAGTAATCGAGCACTTTATCGAAAAAAAATCGATTTTTTCCTAGAATATTCACGCTTTTATTGTTAATATTGTGGCAATTATTGCTTTAAAAACTAAATTATTGGTTTAATGCGGCGATTACTTTCCCTCGAGTTGTCCCAAATTAATTGATTTTTTTTGCGCCCCAACGCAAACTAACTTAATACACTTGACCTATGAGGATTAATCGTGCCCAATTTTGCAGTGTTATATTTGCACTATTTGTTGCCAGTATTTACGCAAACCCTCTGTTTGCTCAGTATTGTACTCCTTCTAATATTGGTTCTTATAACAATTTTTATATTTCAAATGTAACACTTGGCAGTATTAACAACTCCAGTTCGGGTTCAACCGGAGGTTATACGTACTATTCTGGAATAACGGCTGCTAATATAGCGGTTGGCGAAACAATTGAAGGTGCCGTAACCGTAACGCTTGACGGTTGGAACAAGGATAAGCATAAGCTTATTGTTTGGATGAATTTTAATAATTCAGATGACGATTTTGAAGATAGCGGTGAGCAATTTACATTTACTTTACAAGATAAGTCAAACTCCAGTGGATTAAAAACCATAGAAGTGCCCATTTCAATACCTGTGCCAAGCAACGCACAAGCGGGGAGTTCAATTATGCGTATTGGTTTTAGAGAAAAACAAAGTAGCAACTTCACGGCTTGCGATTTTGAATACAAAGCAGGAGAAATAGAAGATTACAATATTAATTTCACATCAGATAGTTCAGATGAAGCTGAACAAGAGCATGGTGAGGAAAGTGAAGAAAACCCAGAATATTCCGAACCAAAAAATATAGGGGATTGGAATAATTATTTTATCTCTAAAGTGTCTTTAGGGGATATGAATAAAAAAAGTTCGGGAAAAACTGGCGAGTATAACGATTATTCGGCCTCAAAAGAGGTTGAAATTGAAGCAGGCGAAACCTTAGAAGGAGAGATAAAAGTTGTTTTAGATAGCTGGAATACAGAAACCAATATTGTAGTGGTTTGGCTCAATTTCAACGAAGAAAGCGATGATGACTTTGAAGATAAGGGCGAGCGCTTTATTTTTCAATTTAATGCTTCTGACGATGTAGACTACAATGATGATGAGGACGACGAAGATGATGATAAGAAAAAGAAAAAGAGAATAAACGTTCCTATTAGTATTCCAATTCCTGACGATGTGGTTGCTGGGAATTCCATTATTAGAATTGGAGTTAGAGAGGGTACTGATACCAACTTTTCTTCAACAGACTTTAATTACAAGGCAGGTGAGGTAGAAGATTACAAAATGACTTTTACGACAAGCTCAAGTTCACAATCAAGTAGTAGTTCGTCGTCAAGTAGTTCGGCATCAACTGTAGATTCCGATGGAGATGGCATTGTTGATACCATTGATGTGGACGACGATAATGATGGTATTTTAGATGCGATTGAATGTGGTATAGCATATTGTGCAGAGAGTATCGTCAATGAAAGTTTTGAAGAAATAGTAATCGGTCCTTCAACATATAGCATTACACATGAAGATAATGTGCCGGGTTGGAAAACAACGGCATCCGATAATCAAATCGAGTTGTGGAGCGATGGCTTTTATGGTGTTCCTGCAAGTGATGGTAACCAATTCGTAGAACTTAATGCCAACCAAACTGCAGCGCTTTATCAGGAATTATGTATTTCTGGAGGTTCTAAGGTGCAATGGTCTGTTAAGCACAGAGGAAGAAGTGGGACGGATGTGGCAGCCGTAAAAATTGGAGCAGATTTGGCATCGGCAACCACAGTAGAAACCATGTCTGATGGTACTAGCTCTTGGGGAAGTTACTCGGGGGTGTATGATGTGCCTGCAGGACAGGATACTACCTTTTTTATTTTTGAAGCCATAAGTACGGCGTCAGGCTCAAATTCGGTTGGAAATTTTATTGACGATGTGGTTATCACGATTTTGGAAGAACCAGCCTGTACTGATAATGATGGAGACGGTTATGAAAATAAAGTAGATATTGATAGTGATAATGACGGTATTCCAGATAATGTTGAAGCCCAATTGACTCTGGGCTATGTGTTACCGAGCGGAACAGTAAATACTTCGGGAGCTTACCCTGGATTATGGGATAATTATGGTACAGGCTTAATTCCTGTGGATACCGATGGTGATGGCATTCCTGATTATTTGGATAATGATTCCGATAACGACGGTGCCCTAGATATAGAAGAAAATGGTATGGCTAATACAGCAACAGCAGCCGATGTAGATGATGACGGTTTAAACAATGCTTTTGAAACCAATGGTGTTAACGATGCCGTTTGGGATGTGAACGAAGATATTGAAGACCCAACAGATTTGTCCATTTTGCCAGATGGCGATGGCGATTTGTTAACTGGTGGCGACCTGGATTATCGAGATGTGTTCGATGTGAACCCGCCAGCCATAGCTTCTATTGATTTTGATGGTGTTGACGATTATTTGTCGCGAGCAGCATTTATCAACGGTTTGGGTAACGTAACGCTTATGGCTTGGGTGAAATCAGACTCAGGAAATTCAACCGATATGGTTATAGCTGGTGAAGATATAGGTTGCAAACTGTGGTTAGAAAATGGTAACAAACCCAAGTTTACCATTAAAACCGCAGGAAACGCCGAAACCACTATTGGGTGTAGTTGTACCATTAATTTTGACGAATGGCACCATATAGCCACAAGTTACAACGGAACAACTGGTGAAGTATCAATATATGTTGATGGCGAAATAGTCGATTCAACGAATATTGGTGCGGGAGCAACCATTGAAAATACTGGAGATTCCAATGGCAATTTTGAAATAGGAAGACTATCGAGCGATGTCGCCGATAAACAATATTTTAAAGGTGATATTGATGAGGTGCGGGTTTTTGATGTGGCCTTAACCAAAAACCAATTGCAAAAAACGGTGTATCAAGAAATTGAAAACAATTCTGGAATTCTAAGAGGAACCGTGGTTCCAAAAAACATTGATGATGATTCGACTGATGCTACTATCCCATGGAGTAACTTAATAGCTTATTATCCCATGACTAATATTGTGTCTAACTCTACTTTAGATTACTCTAGTTATGATAAAACCTTGTCTTTAATCAATATTACGACCATACAAGAACAAACAGCACCAATGCCTTACGTTACAACAGCAGATGGTAATTGGTCTGATGCTTCAACGTGGCTTCATGGCAATGTTTGGGATATTGACGATGCGTCGAGTAATAAAGACTGGGGGATTGTAAACATACAACATAATGTATCGGCAAACCATGCTGTGAATAATGCTGGCTTGATAATTGTTTCAAATAAAACATTGATTATAGAGGCCGATAACCAAGTGTATAATAATTGGTATTTTGAATTAAATGGTACTTTAGATTTAATGGGTGATTCGCAACTTTTACAATCGGTAAATAGCGATTTGGTAACATCAGCCCAAGGAAAAGTGTTGAGAAGGCAAGAAGGTACGGCCAGCCCGTATTGGTACAACTATTGGGGGGCTCCAGTGGGGCGAAAAGAAGCCACGACATTGTCTGATAATAATGCAATTACCAATAATACTAATACACCATTCAAGCTTAATCTGTTGAAAGATGAATCTGGCTTTAATATTCCATTTACTTCCAGTTATTCAGGGAATGGTAGTATCAGTAAAACATGGCTGTACACCTTTATTAACGGACTTACCTATTGGGACTGGGCGCAGTTAGCACCCAATAAAGACCTAAACCCAGGAGTGGGCTATACCCAAAAAGGAACAGGCAATGCAGGTACTGAGCAGCAGTATATTTTTGAAGGGAAACCCAATAACGGTACTATTTTGATAAATGTTGTCGATAAAGGTGGGGCGGGTTCTGTGCCTAATAAAACCAAAACAGAATATTTGTTAGGTAACCCATATCCATCAGCGATTGATATCCATAAGTTTATAGATGATAATGAAGATGTTATAGATGGAACACTTCAACTATGGCAACAATGGGCAGGTAACTCGCACAATCTAAACGAGTACCATGGCGGTTATGCCCAGGTAAATAAATTAGGGTCGTGTCGTGCTTATCAGTTTGTTGGGTTTTATGGAGGGCATAACGGTTCGCAAGATGGCACTATAGTGCCAACACGATACCTCGCCGTTGGACAAGGTTTCATGGCCGAGATTATAGCAGATGGACAAGTAGAGTTCAATAACAGTCAGCGTGTATTCATTAAAGAATCGGATGCCGATGGTACTTACGAGCAAGGTGCTACATTCTCAAAATCGACTAAAGGCAGTAAATCTTCTAAAGAAAAAATAGCTAAAAGTGCCATGCAAAAAATCCGTTTGGAATTCAATTCTATAACCGGGCCTAAAACCAGAAGAGAGTTATTACTTGGTTTCAGTAATTACACTAAAGATAGCTTTGATTATGGTTACGACTCTAAATGTACAGAATCCAATAACAACGATTTAAACTTGGCTTTAGAAGGTAAGGGTATGATCATGCAGGCCTATAGCCCAATTACCGACGACAAGGTTATTCCGCTTAATTTTAAATCTTCGGGAAAGAATACTTTCGAAATCAAAATATCTGAAAAAGTCAACATCGAAGAAAATCAACCTATTTATATAAAAGACAACTTAACTGGTGAATATTTCGACCTTAATCAAGAGGGGGCATACCAATTCAGTTCTGAACCAGGGAAGTTTAATAGTAGGTTTGAGATTGTGTTCCAAGATGAGCAGCAATCATTAAGTGCCAAAGAGGCTATGGCGCCAGAAAGTTTTATTTATTATCAAAACGCTAGTAAAACGTTCTATGCCAAAAAGTTGAATAGTGCCGTAAAACATTTTGCATTGATAAATATGCGCGGGCAAAACGTACTTGAAATGAATAATGTAGGCATCGCGGAGCTAGATCGGGGCATTAGCTTTAGTAATATAGCTACAGGGGCTTATGTGGTGTGTTTAAGAACGGAAACTAACGAGGTGCTTACCAAAAAAATTGTAATTAATTAACGGTAAAAAATAACGTTTCATCCTATAAAATGGATTTAGTAAGAAAATTTTACGCTTTAACGAATAAATAGTATAATAAATTGATTATTAGCTATTTTAAGATGCCTAAATCTGTAAACTATGTTTAATAACTACTTAAAAAGGATTGCCTTTTCGTTGCTGTTTTTATGCTATGGTATAATTAATGGCCAAACTTGTTCTGGAACGGCATTTAACTCGCCCGGAGACCCTGCCAATTGCACATATACCTATACCTCAACAGGATGGGTTGACGGATCGGGATTACCTATTTTACCGCCAAACGGAAACAGTGCGGGGCAGTCTATATGCATTAGGGCTAATTATTCAGGAAGCTTTGCTTTAATAAAAGGCACATTTTATGTGGCTCCGGCTGTAACCTTTTCCGGGTCAATAAACGGGTTTAATAATGGTTCTACTTTAATTGTTGAAGGTACCATGAATTTACCAACAAGCACTTCTTTTAGTTCAACAAACATCTTTATAGAAACATCAGGAGCATTTAGTTACCCAACGGCATTTTCACCGGGAGGAAGTACGGTAATAAAGAATAAGGGAATGATAAATTTGCCATCAGATTTAAGCATTTCTGGGTCGGTTAAAATTATAAATTACGACGGTGGAAGAATAAATGTATTGGGAGAGGCTTCAAAATAATACAGTAAAAAACTGTGGGATATTGGAAGTTCATGGCTCTATAACAGGGTCTGGAGGGAGTGGACTGGAAAATTACTGTTCCATATATGTTCATCAAGATATCAGTTTAAATGGTGATTTTACTAGTGATGGATTGATTATTATTGATGGAGATTTAAGTGTTAACGGTTCAATTTTTTATAATAACAGCACTTTAATCCTTACTAATTTAAATTTAACAAATGATCAAATTGTAGGTAATCAAGAAGAGTCGTTATTAATAGTTAGGCAGAATGCACAACTTTCTAACGGGGCGAGTATTACCGGGCATTGGTTTTATGATGTAGATGATGGGGGAGGTTTTGATAGTGTTTGTGGAAGCTGTACGGAAGATGTGGATATAGTGAATGATGCAATAATACCACCAACCACAGAGGAAATTTTGGCCAATTGTGGAGGAGATATAATTATTAATCCTTTTATTGAAGAATCTAAAATCGATTTTGATGGAGTAGATGATTACGTGTCTACTCCCGAATTTATTGATGGATTAAGCGATGTGACCATCATGGCCTGGGTAAAATCTGATACAGGTAATTCTACTCACATGACCATTGCTGGAGAAGATTCTGGTTGTAGACTTTGGTTAAAAAACGGAGCTATACCTGCTTTTACTATAAGAGGTTTGGGGCTTTCAGAAAAGTCTTTAGTGTCTGGAGCCGTTATAAATCATGATGAATGGCATCATATCTCTGGAACATATACCAAAACCACAGGAGCTATGAAGCTTTTTGTTGATGGAGCTTTGGTGAACACAACAACGGTTTCTGCCACTGGTGCTGTAATTAATAACACGACCGATAGCAATGGTAATTTTGAAATAGGCAGGCGTTCTAGTAATATAGCAAACAAGCAATACTTTAAAGGCGATATCGACGAGGTGAGGGTGTTCAATACGGTGTTAACACAAGACCAAATTAGTAGAATGGTTTACCAAGAGATAAAAAATAACTCTGGAGTGGTTAGAGGAGCTATGATAGCAAAAGATATTGTTGATATTAATACTAATGCAACCATATCATGGTCTAGCCTTTTGGCATATTATCCTTTTAGCAATATAATATCTAGCACGCGAACCACCGATTTTTCGTTATACGATCGTATAACGAAAATCCACAATATTACAACCTTTCAAGATGAAACAGCTCCGTTACCCTACGTTACGGCCTCTAACGGTTGCTGGTGTAACGAATCTACATGGTTGCATGGCGATGTATGGGATATTGAAAATGCTTCAGATAATAAAGATTGGAGCATTGTTCAAATATCTAATAATGTTAGCACTTCCAATTCGCACAGCCATTTGGGCCTGATAATAGATGCGGACAAGAGCCTGACGGTGTACGGAGATAATCTGATTGAGAACAGTTGGTACCTGGAACTGAACGGGGCCTTGGACCTTATGGGCGATTCCCAGCTGTTGCAGACCGAGAACAGTGATCTGGTGACCTCGGCCGATGGAAAGATTTTAAGACGGCAGGAAGGGCAGGCCAATCCGTACAGGTACAATTATTGGGCCTCGCCGGTCGGTTTTACCGGTGTTTCAACCCTTTCGGACAACAATACGGGTAATAATGCTAACAATACAACTTTTAGTTTAAATATGCTTAAGGATGAAACTGGCTCAAGTTGCCTGTTCACCTCGGGGCAAACGGGCAACGGCAAGATCAGCACGCAGTGGATATACACATTTATAAACGGACTGACTTATTGGGACTGGGCTCAAATATCGCCATCTACCTCATTAAAACCAGGGGTTGGCTACACCCAAAAAGGGATGGGCAACGTGGGTGCGGAGCAGCAGTATATTTTTGAAGGTAAACCCAATAACGGCACCATTTTGTTGAATGTTACCGATAAGGGAGGCGCTGGTTCTGTACCCAATAAAACCAAAACGGAGTATTTGTTGGGGAATCCCTACGCCTCTGCGATTGATATCCATAAGTTCATCGACGACAATGCGGGGGTGATAGACGGGACGCTTCAGCTGTGGCAGCAGTGGGCTGGCAATTCGCATTACCTAAACGAATACCAGGGCGGTTATGCGCAGGTTAACAAACTGGGCTCCTGCCGTGCTTATCAGTTTGTAGGGTTTTATGGAGACCATAACGGCTCGCAGGACGGTACTATTGTGCCTTCGCGCTACCTTTCTGTCGGGCAGGGCTTCATGGCAGAGATCGTGGCCGATGGGCAGGTGGAGTTCAACAACGGCCAGCGCGTGTTCATTAAAGAATCGGATGCCGACGGGACTTACGACAATGGCTCCACGTTTTCAAAGCCTTCCAACGGAAAAAAGGCAAAGCAAGAGGCATCAAGCGATTCGATGCAGAAAATCCGTTTGGAATTCAATTCGGTAACGGGCCCCAAGACCAGAAGGGAGCTGTTGATGGGTTTCAGCGATTATACCAGTGATGGCTTCGATTATGGCTACGATGCCAAGAATACGGGAACCAACAACAACGATTTGAACCTGTCCCTGGAAGGAAAAAATATGATCATGCAGGCCTATGGCGAAATCACCGATGAAAAAGTAGTGCCATTGAATTTGAGGTCTTCGGGCAATCATACTTTTGAAATTATGATATCCGAGAAGGAGCATATTAAGGAAAGCCAAAAAATTTATTTACGCGACAATCTAACGGGCGAATATTTCAATCTTACGAAAGGCGACGCTTACCAGTTCAGTTCAGAAGCCGGGATGTTTAAAAACAGGTTGGAAATTGTTTTCCAGAGCGAACAGCAAATGTTAAGTGCAGAAGAAGCTGATGGAACAAAAAACCGTACCTATTACCAAAACCCATCCAAAACGTTTTATGCCAAAAATATGGATAGTGAGGTAAAGCGTTTTGTGGTAGTGGATATGCGCGGGCGCGAGGTGCTGGACCTGAGCGGGGTATCGAACGCCCAACTGGAAACGGGCATCCGGCTGAACCGTTTGGCCACGGGCACCTACGTGGTATGCCTGAGGACCGAGAACAATGCGGTGCTGACCAAGAAGATAGTGGTGGATTAAAGCCTAAACGTTTACAATACCTAAAGGGCCCTGAGTTTTTCAGGGCTTTTTTTTATTCATTTTAAAATCCAATAAATAGCGTTTCGTCGAAGAAATTTGCATTTTGTGGATTTTTTTTATACGTTTGTTCCTAATAATGCCCCCAAGCTATTATAATACTTAATTAACTATGAAGGTTTTCTCTCATTTTCTGAGCGTGTTGTGTTTTATTGGTTTCAATGCGTTTTCCCAAACACCCTCTAATGACGACTTTGTAAACGCCCAGGTTATACGGCATACTACAAATTGGTGTTCTTCGGGCTCGCCGTTTACTACTGTAGATGCAACGGCTGATGGAACTAAGGGGTCGGAGTGGAGAAATGGCCCTAATTACAACGTTTGGTATAAATTTCAGGCCACCACCACACAGGTAAATGCCGAGATTAGCACCGGAGGTTCTTCCGGGAGTTTGCGCTATCCTTTTTTAGGGCTTTGGGATGACAGCGGCACAGAAATAACTAGTGCGACATATTACAGTTCTACAGGAAGTATAAATGTTCAGTCTAGCAATTTAACCGTTGGCAATTGGTATTACATTTCTGTTGATAATTATTCTGGTAGTAGTTATTCAGGTTCTTTTACTTTGTGCGTAGCGAATGAAGTGAATTACGACTACATGGAAAAGGCTGTAGAAGTACCTCATGCCTCAACTTGGTGTTCGGCCGATGGTGAGTACAGTACAATAAATGCTACCCCTGATGGCGTAAAGGGTTCAGCTTGGCGAAATGGCCCCAATTATAATGTTTGGTTTAAATTTCAGGCCACTACAACAGAGGTTAATGCTCAAATAAATATTGGAGGCAGCTATGGCAGTTTACGCTACCCTTTTCTCGCACTTTGGGACGCTAGTGGAACGGAGATTACAAGTTCGACGTATTACAGTTCAACAGGTACCATTAACGTACAGTCTGATAATTTAACGATTGGGAATTGGTATTATATTTCTGTAGATAACCATTCTGGAAGCAATTATAGAGGTTCATTCACTTTATGCGTAGATGATACCGTTAATAACGACTTTAAAGACAAGGCGATTGAGTTGCCGCATACTGCAGATTGGTGTTCGGCCGATGCGGAATATACCACCATCAATGCTTCTGCAGATGAGGCTAAAGGAACGGCATGGAATAATGGCCCTAATTATAATTTATGGTATAAATTTCAGGCCACAACCACCGAGGTTAATGCTCAAATAAATATTGGGGGCAGCTATGGCAGTTTACGCTATCCTTATCTCGCCCTTTGGGATGACAGCAATGTTGAAATAGCCAGTTCAGCTTACTATAGTTCAACTGGAACCATAAACGTACAATCAGACAATTTAACCATTGGTAATTGGTATTATATATCGGTTGATAATCATTCTAATTCAAGTTATCGAGGCTCATTTACGCTTTGTATTGACGACGAGGTCAACAACGATTTTAAACACAAAGCTATCGAGTTACCGCATACCTCAAGTTGGTGTTCGGCTGATGCTGAATATACCACCATTAATGCGAGTCCAGATGAGACAAAGGGATCTGAGTGGAACAATGGCCCGAATTACAACTTATGGTATAAATTTCAAGCTACAACCACAGAAGTAAAGGCCGAGATAAATATTGGAGGCTCTGCTGGTAGCTTACGATATCCGTTTATGGCGCTTTGGGACGACAGTGGAACAGAACTCATGAGTTCTGCGTATTATAGTTCAACAGGCAACATCAATGTGCAATCGAGTAATTTAACCATTGGCAATTGGTATTATGTTTCGGTTGATAACCATTCCAGTTCGAGTTACCGAGGAAGTTTTGCCTTATGCATATACGATCAAGTAGATTATGATTTTTATGAAGGTGCTATAGACGTTACAGGTATAATAAACAGTTGCTCTTTAGATGAAGAATACACAACCATAGGAGCGTCTGCCGATCGTGCCAAAGGTTCCAATTGGAACAACAATGGGCCAAAAATAAATCGCTGGTTTAAGTTTACAGCGCCTGCTACCGGCGAGATAAATGTTACTGTAGATATAGGTGGAGCTAAGGGCAGCCAAAAAACCACGCAATTGGCGCTTTGGGCCGCTGATGGAACTACAGAGATTACCAGTAAAAGATACGCCTACAATACTGAAGATGTTGTAATGGGAGCCAATGGGTTAACTCCTGGGGATACCTATTATATCTCTGTTGATGCTTATCATTCTGGTTACAGCGGTACATTTACCTTATGCCTGCAAGATCAATTGGATTATGATTTTTATGAAGGCGCAATAGATGTTACTAGTATTATTAATAGCTGCTCTTTAAATGAAGCATACACTACTATAGGTGCTTCTCCAGACCGCAATAAGGGTTCTAATTGGAACAACAACGGACCCAAAACAAACCGCTGGTTCAAGTTTACAGCGCCTGCTACTGGCGAGATTAGTGTTACGGTAGATATTGGCGGTGATAAAGGCACTCAAAAAACAACTCAAGTGGCCTTGTGGGCTTCCGATGGCATCACCGAAATTAATAGTAAAAGATACGCTTACAATACAGAAGATGTGGTTCTGGGAGCTAATGGGCTAAATCCGGGAGATATCTATTATATTTCTGTTGACGCTTATCATTCGGGTTACAGTGGGTCATTTACTTTATGTGTGCAAGACCAATTGAATTATGATTATTATGAAGGTGCCAAAGATATTACAAGTATTATAAACAGTTGTTCGGCTGATGCAGAATATTCAACTGTGGGGGCCTCGCCAGACCGAAATAAGGGTTCTAATTGGAACAATAATGGGCCTAAAAACAACAGATGGTTTAAGTTTACAGCACCAGCAACTGGGCAAATTGAAGTAACCGTTGATGTTGACGCAGAAAAAGGTACCCAAAAAACCACCCAAATAGCTCTTTGGGAAACCGACGGACTTACTGAGTTAAGCAGTAACAGGTACGTTTCCAATACTGATGATGTTATTTTGGGTTATACATCACTCACGCCAGGTGAAGTGTATTATGTGTCCGTTGATGTTTATAACTCAAGTTATGATGGCACGTTTACCTTATGTGTAAAGGATAGCATAAGTTATGATTTTTACGAAGGGGCTATCGATATTACAGAGCTTATAAATACTTGTTCGGAAGATGCCATTTACGATACCACTGGAGCGACTCCCGATAAAGTAGCGGGTTCTAATTGGAACAATAGTGGGCCAAAATATAACCGTTGGTTTAAGTTTACAGCACCCGAAACAGGACAAATAAGCATTACTGTTGATGTTGATGGAACCAAGGGAACCCAGCGAAGAACGCAAGTTGCTATGTGGGAAGATGGAGGAACGGTTGAAGTAGATAGTAAAAGGTATACAACCAATAATGATGATGTGGTAGTTTCTGGTTTTAATTTAACCCCAGGAGCAACTTATTATGTTTCTGTAGATGCTTATTCTGGTAACACCGGTACGTTTACTTTGTGCGTTGAGAATACCTTTGTTGATTTCAATGGAACAGACTATTATGTAGATTTTGGCGATAATCATGATTTGTCCCGTAATTTTTCCCTAGAAGCTTGGGTGCTACAAAAGTCTACAAGTGCCAAGGCAACAATTATGTCTAAAGGTGATGTTGCATTGGGGGCGCTTAGGGGCTATCATTTCACATTGGAAAATGGGTATCCTAGTTTATTGTGGTATAATAATTCAGGCATACCTGTACTAACTATTATCTCGCCAAACCAAATTGAGAATAATAAATGGTACCACGTAGCAGCAACATACACTAGAAATACGGTGTCACTATACGTTGATGGCGTGTTGGTTGCTACAAGTGTAAGTGCCTCAGCGCCTTCAAATAATAGTTACAGTTTTTTATTAGGAGCTAGTTATGATAGCAGTACACCAAATACACCCAAGTATTGTTTTGATGGGTATATAGATGAAGTCCGTATTTGGAATGTGGCTCTTAGCAAACAACAGATAAGGCAAATGATGAACCAGGAAATTGTTCAAAGCGGAACAGGGGTTCGTGGAAAATTAATCGCTTCTAATATTTCAGATAATTTGCTTTGGGCGAACTTAAAGGGATACTACCCGATGGCTAACAATGCGGCTTCCGATTTTTCAAGTAATAATATCAACGGGTATTCAAAAAATAATCGTGCTTCAGTTCAAGAACAAACAGCACCACTGCCTTATGTAACAAGCGCCGATGGACCATGGGCCTCAAGCTCTACTTGGCTTCATGGCGATGTTTGGAATATTTCAAATTTAGGAGATGATAATGAATGGGGAATTGTTCAAATAAAAAACAACATTTCTATTGATCGTGATATCAATACCATGGGGCTTTTCATTGATTCCGGTAAAACCTTAACGGTAAACGGAACACGCCAGGTAAAGAACGAATGGTATTTTGAGCTCAACGGAACTTTAGATTTAATGGAAGATTCGCAGCTTATCCAAACCATAAATAGCAACTTGGTAACATCGGCAACGGGTAAATTGCTTAGGAGACAAGAGGGTACTGCAAGTCCGTTTTGGTACAATTACTGGTCTGCACCAATTGGTACAATGGCAGCTACCTCACTTACAGATGATAATGCCTCTAATAATAACCCCAATAACACATCCTATAAATTGAATATGCTAAAGGATGAATCAGGTTTCAACTTGCCTTTTACTTCAGGACATTCAGGTAATGGAAGTATAAGTACGGCTTGGCTATATACTTTTAAAAATGGTGTGACCTATTGGGATTGGAAAGCTGTATCTCCCACTTCGCCATTAAGCCCAGGAGTGGGTTATACCCAAAAAGGAACAGGTAGTCCCGGCAACGAGCAACAATATATTTTTGAAGGTAAACCCAATAATGGTACTGTTTTGATTGATGTTTTAGATAAGGGCGGTGTCGGTTCTGTGCCCAACAAAACAAAAACCGAATATTTGGTAGGGAATCCTTATGCTTCGGCTTTAGATCTTCATCAGTTTATAGATGATAACGCGGGCGTAATAGATGGAACCATTTATTTGTGGCAACAGTGGGCAGGAAACTCACATTATTTAAATGAGTACCAAGGCGGATATGCTCAAGTCAATAAGCTTGGCGGTTGTAGGGCTTATCAATTTGTTGGAATAGAAGGAAATATTGATAATTCCAAATACGGAGTAATTGTGCCTACGCGTTACGTTTCTGTGGGTCAGGGGTTTGTTGTTGAGGTGGTTGCAGATGGACAGGTAGAGTTCAATAACGGGCAGCGAGTGTTTATTAAAGAAGCAGATGCCAATGGCACTTACGATCAGGGGGCTATCTTTTCAAAATCAACCAAATCCAGCAAATCTTCAAAAGAAAAAGTTGAAAAAAGTGCGATGCAGAAAATCCGTTTGGAGTTTACTTCTGTATCGGGGCCTAAAACCAAACGAGAACTTTTGCTTGGATTTAGTAATTACACAAAAGACAGTTTTGACTTTGGATATGATGCCAAGTGTACCGAAACGAATAATAACGACCTTAATTTAGCGCTCGAAGGAAAAGGCATGATCATGCAAGCCTACAGTTCTATAACAGCCGATAAGGTGGTACCGCTTAACTTTAAATCGTCTGGAAAAAACACATTTGAAATAAAAATATCTGAAAAAATAAATATAGAGGAAGACCAACCCATTTACATAAAAGATAATTTAACTGGTGAGTATTTCGACCTATCACAAGATGGAGTCTATCAATTTAGTTCAGAACCAGGTGTATTCAATAGCCGATTCGAAATTGTGTTCCAAGATGAAGCACAATCCTTAAGTGCTGAAGAGGTGATGGCTACAGAACATTTTGTCTATTATCAAAACAGTATCAAAACATTTTATGCCAAAAAATTAAACAGTACGGTAAAACATTTTGCATTGATAAATATGCGCGGACAAAATGTTCTGGAATTAAAAGATGTAACACGTGCCGAATTAGAACAAGGCATTCAATTTAGCAATGTAGCTACTGGAGCCTATGTGGTGTGCTTAAGAACTGAAAATAACGAATTGATTACTAGGAAGATAGTGGTTAATTAACGGTTAAAAATAGTACTTGGTCTATACCGCGTTGATTTTATAGTAAATATTATGGTTTTAAACGAATAAAATATGTAAAAACCTGATAATGAGTTAATTTTGTTTATCCCAAATCTATCTATTATGAAAACAAAATTATTTTTTCACCTACTCGTGGTATGCCTTGTTTTTAATTTAGGCAACGCCCAAAATTCACCGATAAAGGTGAGGGTTAAATGGCCTAAACAGTCTTACGAGCATAAAGTTGAACTTTATAATACGGCTAACGATTTATTACTTACCCTGTGCGACGATTCGCAGTGTTACACTTCAAGTCAAGTTACTTCTACAGATCGGTATAGCGTAAAGTACGATTTAGGATGTGTTCCTAACGGTACAAATTACTACGTTAAATTATACGATGTCGCCAACAACGGTTGGGACGGCGGAAGCGTAAAAGTAGAGGTAGATGGTGTGCAAGTGGTCAACGACAATGGGGCTGGAGCAACAACTTCTGGCCAAATCATTTATTTCGATGTGTCGGGAGGAGATTCCACCTGTAACAACATTCCTGATTTAGATCAAGATGGTGTTGGCGATTACTTAGATTACGATGATGATGGTGATGGCATACCCGATGCCATTGAAAATTTAGGGGAAAATAGATTTGAATGCACACTCCCACCTTTAAATTTTGAAAACGGATACTACGATAGTTCTGTAAGTACTGGAGCAGAAGGGGCTGTTGGTGCCGTGTATAGGTTTGGAAACACTATTACAGGGTATGATGTTCTTATGGAAATTACAGAACTCACCAATACAACCATTGCGAATATTGATGATGATACTACGGGTAATGTGCCCTATTTACAAACTACACTTACTTTCTCCGGAACGGGAACTCCAGGAGCTACTTTTAAATTTACCATTGTAGATTCAGGTACCGCCACGCCTTCTACAAATATTTTTAGGGTGAATGGTATTACTTGGGATTGCGACGGTACTTCAAGTTTGTTAGAGTCGGTTATTTACTATAATCCCGCGGCTTATGGTATTGATAACCCTTCAGATTTAACCGTGACGGATTTAGGTTCGAATAATATTGAAATGACTTCTGGAGATACCACGGTAAACGGATTTTCCACATTGTCATGGTTAAGAGCATATTACCAGTTTATAGGGAATTCGTTTACCATGAGAATGCAAGCTATAAAAACATCTTCTGGTTCTTCAACAAGGCAGTATGCCATGTCGTTCACACAATGTGAATTTTTAGATTTCAACGCCAATTCTTTAACCATAGTAACGGGTGAAGATTTTGACAATGACGGGGTTTATAATCACTTAGATATTGATAGTGATAACGACGGAATTCCTGATAACGTAGAAGGGCAAACTACCTTAGGCTATATTACGCCATCTGGAGTTGTAGCTTCTACAGGAATAGATGTTGTTTATGGTAGTGGGATAGATGTTGTCTTTACAGATTGGGATTTAATGCCAGATTTTCTTGATTTAGATAGCGATGATGATGGCTTGTTGGATATCGAAGAAAATGGTATGGCAGATGAAATCATAGTGTTTTCAGACACCGATAACGATGGTTTGGATATTCTTTTTGAGGGCTCGACCCCTTATGACCCGAATGACCCAAATGATGATATTGATAACCCTACTGACCTTTCGGTTTTACCCGACGCCGACGGCGATTTGTTCGCTGGCGGTGATTTGGACTACCGAGACCTATTCGACGTGAACCCGCCATCGTCTGCGACGATCGATTTCGACGGTGTCGACGACTACCTGGACAGCGCCCTGGACCTTGGCGGGCTTACAGCAGCGACGGTAATGGCCTGGATAAAGCTTGACGCGGGCTTTTCGGGCTCGGGCTATGTGGCGAACTTCGGGAACCTGCACATCCAGGCGCACAGCTCTAGGCAGCTGTGGTTCAAGGTTAACGATGCGACGATCGCGCCAACGGCGAAGTTCGACCGTGACGTCTGGGTGCACGTGGCCCTGGTGTACGACAGCGCCTCGGCCTCGGCCAAGCTCAGGGCCTACGTAAACGGCGCGCTCCACGGTTCGAGCAACGACGGTTCGCTCTCCGGCAGCATCTATGCCTCTGGCGATAGCTTTACCATCGGGTCCAGGGCACTGGACCACGCCCTGCCGTTCCACGGAGCGATAGACGAGGTGCGCGTATTTGACGTGGCGCTGACCGAGGACCAGCTGCGCAAGACGGTCTACCAAGAGATAAACAATAATTCGGGCACGGTGCAGGGCAGTACCATTCCCAAACCGGTATCCGATTCGGCCACATCGGCGGTAATCCCATGGTCAAATTTAAAGGCCTACTACCCCATGACGGACATCGTGAACATGACGACCACCGATTATTCGGGCAATGGTCTTTCGGCACGCCTGCACAACATCACCACGGTACAGCCACAAACCGCGCCTATGCCCTACGTTACGTCCTCTAACGGCTGCTGGTGCAGCGAGTCTACATGGCTGCACGGCGATGTATGGGACATCGAGAATGCGTCGCATAACAAAGACTGGAGCATCGTCCAGATATCGCACAACATAAGCACTACGGGTTCGCACAGCCATTTGGGTCTGATAATAGACGCGGACAAAACCCTAACGGTAAACGGCGACAACCTGATAGAGAACAGCTGGTACCTGGAGCTGAACGGCACATTGGATTTAATGGGCGATTCCCAACTGCTGCAGACCGAGAACAGTGATCTGGTGACCTCGGCCGAGGGCAAGATTTTAAGAAGGCAAGAAGGCCAGGCAAGCCCGTACAGGTACAACTATTGGGCCTCACCGGTGGGTTCTACGGGCGTTACGGCGCTTTCGGACAACAATACGGGGCACAATGCCAACAATACGGCATTCAGACTGAACATGCTCAAAGATGAAGCGGGATCAGGCTGTATATTTACTTCAAGCCAAACAGGCAATGGTAAAATCAGTACCCAGTGGCTCTACACGTACATCAATGGGCTGACGTACTGGGACTGGGCGAACATATCGCCATCCACATCATTGAACCCGGGCGTGGGCTATACCCAAAAAGGGACCGGGAATGCCGGGGTGGAACAACAATATATTTTTGAGGGCAAGCCCAATAACGGCACCATTTTGTTGGATGTAACGGACAAGGGCGGAGCGGGCTCCGTGCCCAACCAGTCCAAGACGGAATACCTTCTGGGCAACCCCTACGCCTCGGCAATCGATATCCATAAGTTCATCGACGACAATGCGGGGGTAATAGACGGCACGCTGCAGCTGTGGCAACAATGGGGCGGAAATTCACATTATTTAAACGAGTACCAGGGCGGCTATGCCCAGGTGAACAAACTGGGCTATTGCCGTGCGTACCAGTTCGAGGGATTCTACGGTGCCAACAATGGCTCGCAGGACGGCACGATCGTGCCCACCAGGTACCTTCCCGTGGGGCAGGGCTTCATGGTGGAGGTGTTGGCCGATGGGCAGGTGGAGTTCAACAACGGCCAGCGCGTGTTCGTCAAGGAAGCCGATGCCGATGGCACTTACGATAATGGTTCTACGTTCTCAAAGTCTTCCGACGGAAAAAAGGCAAAGCAGGAGGCGTCGACCGGTACGATGCAGAAGATACGATTGGAGTTCAGCTCGGTAACGGGCCCCAAGACCAGGAGGGAGCTTTTGATGGGTTTCAGCGATTATACCACCGATGGCTTCGACTATGGCTACGATGCCAAGAGTACGGAGACCAACAACAACGATCTGAACCTGTCGCTGGACGGGAAGAATATGGTGATGCAGGCCTATGGAGAGATAGCCAAGGACAAGGTGCTGCCTTTAAACTTGAGGTCCTCGGGCAACAATACCTTCGAGCTAAAGATATCGGATATGGAGCACCTCAGGGAAAGCCAAAGGGTGTACCTGCACGACCGCCAGACGGGCGAGTACTTCGAGCTTACGGGTGGCGGTGCGTACCGCTTCACATCTGGTGCCGGGGTGTTCAAGGACAGGCTTGAGGTGGTGTTCCAGAGCGAACAACAGGCCTTGGGTGCAGAGGAAGTGGCCGGAACCAAAAACCGCACCTATTACCAAAACCCTTCCAAAACGTTCTATGCCAAAAATATGGACAGCGCTGTTGCCCGCTTAGCGGTGGTGGACATGCGCGGGCGTGAAGTGCTGGACCTCAGTGGCGTGTCAAACGCCCAGTTGGAGAGCGGCATCCGGTTGAACAATTTGGCCACGGGCACCTATGTGGTATGCCTGAGGACCGAGAACAATGCCGTACTGACCAAAAAGATAGTGGTGGATTAAATCCCTGATGCCTTCAATATTAAACGGACCCTGAGTTTTTCAGGGCTTTTTTCGTTTATTTGGAAAATGAAAACTTCTGATTCAAAAAATAGAAACTTAAAATGGATAATCCTTTAGAATATTATAAAGCTCATTCGCAAACCTATCAATTGCAATTAAAAAAATACCAGAAAAAGATATTGCTGTTGAGTACTTTGCGTTTGTTGGTTTTTGTTCTAACCGCGGTTGGCATTTATGGGTTTTTCAATAATTGGCAAGTAGCTTTGGCTATTACTGTTTTAGGTGGCGCCGGTTTTGTTTTTCTTCTTTCAAAATATTCAGATGTTAAGAGGCAACGAACGCTCAACAAAGCTTTGGTGGATATTAACGAAACGGAACTGAAAATAGCGTCGGGGCATTTTTATGATAGGGAGCAAGGTTTACAGTTTCAGGATACCAACCATTTTTACAGTTTGGATATCGATTTGTTTGGTCGCGGCTCGTTCTTTCAATATATAAACCGCACTACGAGTGCCGAAGGAGCTAAAAGATTAGCCGATGAATTAAAGGCCAATAATACCAACGGAATTGTAGCACGGCAAAAGGCTATAAAAGAATTGAGCACAAATCCGGAGTGGCGACAAAAGTTTGCGGCAACCTCGAGTTTGGTTCAAGTGGAAACCCCTGCCAGCCAAATTACCACTTGGTTTAAAAAACATCAATCGTTTCTGCCAAAAGTTATGCGATGGTTGCCCCTGGCGTTCGGCTTGGGTACAGTGCTACTATTCGGTTTGGCTGTTTTCGGAGTTTTGAATAACCTTGGCATTATAGGTTATTGGTTGGTTTTGGGCTTGGCCATTACTGGGATATATTTAAAAAAGATTAATGTTTTAGCATCAAATACCGATAAAATTCGGGATACCTTTCGTCAATATGCTTCATTGTTATATTTAATTGAAAATGGTTCTTTTTCTTCGGCATTATTGAAAGAAAAGCAGCAGCAAATCCAATTGAAAGATGAAAAAGCTTCGCTTATTTTTAAACGTTTTTCAAGGGCTTTAGATGCCTTAGATAACAGAAACAATTTTATTGGAGCCATTTTTGGTAATGGTTGGTTTTTAACCGATTTGAAAAATAGTTGTCGTATCGAAAAATGGATAACTCGGTATGGTGACAAGGTGGCCGATTGGTTTGAAGTGGTCGCTTTTTTTGATGCTTACAATTCGTTGGGCAATTTTGCTTTTAATCATCCCGAATTCGTATTTCCTGAAATAACCAATAATACAACCACTATTGAAGCTAAAGGTTTGGGGCATCCGCTATTGAAAAAAGAAAAGCGAATCGATAGCGATTTAACCATTAATAATGAGCAGTTTTTTATAGTAACCGGGGCCAATATGGCTGGGAAAAGTACTTTTTTGCGCACGGTGTCGTTGCATATTGTTATGGCTAATATAGGCTTGCCCGTTTGCGCCAAGTCGAGCCGATATTCGCCCGTAAAATTGATTACCAGTATGCGGACTACCGATTCGTTAGCCGATGAGAGTTCGTATTTCTTTTCAGAACTTACCCGTTTAAAATACATTGTTGATGCCCTCGAAAATGAGCCCTATTTTATTGTGTTGGACGAAATTTTAAAAGGTACCAACAGCACCGATAAAGCTATGGGGTCACGAAAGTTTGTTGAAAAACTGGTAGCATCAAAGGCTACCGGAATCATTGCTACACACGATTTAAGCTTATGTGAGATTGCAGAAGAATTGCAAGCGGTAAAAAATTATTTTTTTGATGCCAAAATCATCAACGACGAACTTCATTTCGATTATGTTCTTAAAAAAGGAGTTTGTAAAAATATGAATGCGTCATTTTTATTGCAGAAAATGAAAATTGTATGAATTGACTTATCTTGAGTTTATTGCCATTCGTCTAAAGATAATACTTACTAATCGAAGGACGGCATTGTTTCTGTAAGTTTAATATTATTTTTGAATCATAAATCGTTTAATATTAGGGGTCTATGGTTTGGTTGTGGTGTTTTTTTATTGGTCTTGTAGTGATATATGTTGTAAAGGTGTTCAAATCTGATTCAGATTTTAGGAGGTTTGAAAAAGAATCCATGGAATTGTATGATGAAGATTTTCAGCAGGAAGTTGTCAGGGAAAAAACAGTATTTAATGATGCAGAAACTAAAGAAAAAGCCGATTTTTCAAAAAGCATTAAGGCTTTAGCGTATATCCAATCCATGGAAAACAGTTATAACAATTCAAAAAAATCCATTGAAAATGCGCTTCAAGACAATATAGAAAACTTCCAAAAGGCAAAACGTTTAAGTCAACAAAAAATAGAACAGGGTTTAAATGACAAAAATGACCATTCAGAAAATTAATTCGTAACCAGTAAAGTTTAAATTTAACGTTCATACTTTCTATTGAAGAAAGATGAAAATTGTGTAGCTTTAAGCATGCAACATTCATCTAAACTTCCTCATGTGGGCACCACCATTTTTTCGGTGATGAGTGCTTTGGCGGCAAAGCACGGTGCCATTAATCTGTCACAGGGTTTTCCTAATTTTAAAAGCGACCAAAAACTAATTGATTTGGTCAGTAAGGCTATGGATTCGGGCTACAACCAATATGCGCCCATGCGCGGCCATTTGGAACTCCGAAACGCTATTTCAAAAAAATATGAATTGGTTTATGGAGAAAGCTATCATCCAGAAACCGAAATTGTTGTGACTGCTGGGGCCACACAGGCTATTTTTACTATCATTTCAACTTTTATAAAACCCAATGATGAAGTGGTTGTTTTTAAACCAGCTTATGATAGTTATGAACCTAACGTGCAATTAAATGGTGGTATTCCTATCCCTGTTCAGCTCAAAGCTTCAAATGGATATAAAGTAGATTGGGAAACGGTGAAAGCTAAAATTAATAGCCGTACCAAAATGATTGTTATTAATTCACCGCATAACCCTACCGGCAGTATTTTCTCTAAGGAAGATATGTTGCAATTACAGGAAATTACTAAAAATACAAATATTATAGTCTTGAGTGATGAGGTTTATGAACACATGATTTACGATGGCGAACAGCACCAAAGTGCTTGTTTGTTTCCCGATTTAAAGGCTCGGAGTTTTGTGGTGTCGTCGTTTTGTAAAACCTTCCACAATACGGGGTGGCGCGTGGGTTACTGCTGTGCGCCAAAAGCGCTGATGGACGAGTTTTTAAAAGTGCACCAATTTGTAGTGTTTTGCATCCATCACCCCACTCAAAAAGGCATCGCCGATTATATGCAAAATCCCGAGCATTACCTGAAATTGCCCGATTTTTATCAAAAGAAACGCGATTTATTCTTAAATTTAATGAAGGATTCAAAGTTCAGGTTTACCCCAGCCAAGGGCTCGTATTTCCAAGTTTTGGATTACTCCCAAATCACCCAAGAAAACGATGTGGATTTTGCAAAGCGATTGACTATTGAAAACGGTGTGGCCTCGATACCCATGTCGGTTTTCAATATCGATAATATAGATTATAAAGTGCTGCGTTTTTGTTTCGCCAAAACCGAAGATACCTTAAAACAAGCAGCCGAAATATTATGCGGGCTATAATGTTAAAAACACGTTAATGGCGTGACATCCGTTCAATTTAGTGTCTAAATTAATAGAACCGAATAGAACCAGAAATATGAAGTTTTTAAAAATAGTATCGATTTTTTCAATCGCCATAATGGTAGCATGTGGAAGTAGTCAAAAAGTGATTATGGACGATGGCACCATTTATAAAATAAAGAATAATAGTTTTTACCACAACGGTAAAGATATTTCAGCAGAATTAACAAGTGAAGAAAAAGCAGCCATAAAAAACACGTTGAACGAACGCATTGAGGCACAGCGAATGGCTGAAGATAAGAAAAAGGAACTCGCAGAAGAACAGGAAAAAGTTGAAGAAGCTTTAAAAAGAGCGAAAGAAAGGCAGGAAGAACTTGAAGCCAATCAAGAGCAGTTGGAAGAAAAAATAAAGGCCAGGGAAGAAGCACGCGAAGATGTTTTGAAAGCCAAAGAACGCCTCCTTGATAAAAAAGAACGCTACGAAACGTTAAAGGCCAAAGGCAAATTATCGCCACGAGATGAAGAAAAATGGCAAGCCCGAATTGCTGAATTCGAAGCAGAGCTAAATAAAGCAAACGAAATTTATAAACAGTTAAAATAAACAGATGGAAGCAATTACAAAATGGTTTATAGCCTTGGTTATGGCATTAGGACTTTCCTTATCTGCACAGGAAGTTACTTGGAATGGAGCTACATACAGCGTTAAAGGAGATGTTGTTTTAAAAAATGGTGTTGATGTAACAAACACATTAAGTTTAGAAGAACGTTTGGAAGTAAAAAAGGCTTTAAACAAAAAGACACAAGCACTCGATGCAGCCAATGAAACAGAAAAGGCGCTAAAAAAGGCAGAGAAAAAACAAAAAGCAGCCGAAAAGAAGCAAAAAAAGGCTGAAAAAGCCTTGAAACAAAAAGAAAAGGCGCACTCCAATTATGAAAAATTAACAGAGAAATATGAAAGTGCCCAGCAAAAGTATGAAAAGTTAAAAAAGAAAGGTAAATTGTCACCTCAAGACGAACAAAAATGGCTTTCTAAAATAGAAAAGTTAAAAGAACAAACCGCCAAAGCCAAAAGAAAACTGTAATACCGAAAAGTTTTGCAAAACCAGCTTAATATTGCATTGGTGCAGTCCGATTTAGCTTGGGAAAACCCCGAAGCAAACCTGAAGAACTTCACCAAAAAAATAGAAGATATTTCCAAGCCTGTCGATGTGGTAGTGCTGCCCGAAATGTTTGCCACAGGATTTACCATGAATGCCGAAAAAGTGGCCGAGACCATGCAGGGCGAAACCGTTATTTGGATGAAACAAATAGCGACTGGGAAGAATGCTGCCATCGCGGGAAGCCTTGTGATTAAGGAACATGGTAAGTTTTACAACCGTTTTTTGTTCGTTGAGCCTTCCGGAAATATTTCAATCTACAACAAACGCCACACGTTTACTTTGGCGAACGAACATAAAACCTACACCGCCGGAACCGAAAAAGTGATTGTTGATTACAAGGGCTGGAAAATATGTCCGCAGGTATGTTACGATTTGCGCTTTCCTGTTTGGGCCAGAAACGTTGAAGATTACGATGTGTTAATCTATGTGGCCAATTGGCCAAAACCCAGGATTTCAGCGTGGGATGCTCTGTTAAAAGCCCGTGCCATTGAAAATATGAGTTACTGTATTGGTGTAAACCGTGTAGGTGTTGATGGTATAGATATAGAATATGTGGGGCATTCTGGGGCTTATGACGTATTGGGGAACCCCATCGCCGATTTTCAACACGGAAAAGAACAAATTGAAATCATCACTTTAGAAAAAAGGCACATTGAAGCCTATCGCAATAAATTCAAATTCTTAAACGACCGCGATACGTTCAATATCAGTTAAAAGTTAAAGTTTCCTGAATACCCCAATCGGCCCTGATTTCAATATCTTGAAAATGACTTACGTTTTCTGGTTGAATGTTGCCTAAGAAACTTCCCGTATCGAATAGCTGATTGCCATTAACATCGTGCACCACCCGTATGGAATAGGTGCCTGGGTCTAAATTTAAAAAATCAACAACGTCTTGTTCGTGGGTGTAGCCTTCCACTTTTACTTTGCCCTTATTGTCGGTCAATTGTATAATGAGTGGATATTTTGGAGCATTGGCGAGGGTAAATCGCACGTAGCCAAAAGATGAAGCACTTTTTGTTTTTAAGGACACATTGATGGTGTCGTTTTTGTTTCCGAAGAATCCGGTAAAGGCTTCAGGAAGAATTTGCATTTTATAGCTGTTATCTTCGGTTTTGTTAAACTGGAAGGCATAGGTGTTGTTGATGGTGTCGAAGCGCGTCTTGAAATCCACTTGCGTTGAATCTTTGTCTAATAGCGTGATTTTAGAAGCATTAAATTCAACAAAAGGCGTTGAGCCTGTTATTTTTAAATCTTCTTCAATACCTATGGAACCCGAGGGTTGGGTTTTAATGGTCAACGAATCACGTTTCTGTTCACTGATGCGCACTATGAATTCTTTTTCAAAAGTGGGGTGTGTCACTTTAAAATGAAGCGAATCGACTTTCAAACGGGGTTTGTACCAATACATCAACGAATCGGTTTTTTCGTCTTTGGTAATACGGTATTCAAACTCTGGTGGAGTTTCCGAAAGGATATCAATATTCATGTTTTTATAACTGCCCTCGTAACCAAAAGCTATTTTTTCACCCGAAATCAATCTGGGGCGAGTGGCTCTAAAATCTAAATTTTCCTTGAATAATTTTAAGGTGTACGAGGTGTCGCTTGGTACTGTAATAAACCCTTCATGAAATGCTATTTGATCGGTTTTTTGTTGAAATTTATTATCGCTGTTGTTGTCTTTAAGAGCGATGAGTTTATATGTTCCGGGTTTTATATTTTCAATGGTAAAGGTGGTTAAACTGTCGAGCGTGTTGGTGATGTACTTGGGCTTATCTTTGTAAACAATGGAATCGGAATATGTAGAATCGACTTCATAAAGCGCCACATTAACGAAGGTTTCGGGCTGTTTTAAAAGCGCATCGACAATGTTGCCTTTTACGGTTAACGAGTCGATGTAATCGCCAGTTGAAAACACATAGCGGTAGTATGGGTACGGGTTGCCCTCGTTATTATCGGTAATGCTGTTTCCGAAGTTGAACGCATAAGTGGTGTTGGGTTGTAGCGTATCGTAAATTTTTATGGTGATATACTTGCTCGCACCGCCCAATGGGGTTACATTGGGTTGGGTATTCATTGGGGGTGAAATAATGAGCTGTTTTTGCAGGTCTTTTATTTTTATAAACTCGTCGAAATAGATTTCAATTTCATCGCCTTTAAAATTGGTGGTGTAGTTTTCGGGAATCGACTTTATTATTTTAGGCGGGGTAACGTCCTTCGGGCCTCCTTCGGGGCGCCCACGGTTGGCACAATTGGCTAAAATAAGACCGATAAAAACGGCCAAAACAAAGTTTAAAAACGACTTGTTCATCAACAATTTTAAATTTTTAACAAAAGTACATGAATTTTTTTGTTCTGAAATTCACAAAAAAAAAACAGAATAAAATAATTTATGTACTAGCGAAGCGGTTACTAAAATGAAACAAAATTTTGCGATTTTTTGAACAAGATTTCAGTTATTACTGAAGAAACCTACGTAAAATTAAAAATATAACGGTTAAGTGTTTACGCTATTGCCATGGTGGCAACACTAATTTTTACGTTTTTGGCTTGGTTTAAAACGTTAATGCAGGCTTCAAGCGTTGCCCCGGTAGTGATGAGGTCGTCAACCAAAAGAATGTGCATGCCTTTTATGCTGTTGGGATTATTAATAGCAAATAGCTCGTTACTACTGTCCCACCGCGAAAAACGGCTTTTTATGGTTTGCGATTGGGTGTTGGTAATTTTTACCAAAACATCGTCTTTAAATTCGGCGTTGAGTGCTTCGGCAATTTGTTGTCCAAATTTGGTCACTTGATTGTAGCCCCGCTTTTTTTGTTTTTTAGGGTGCATGGGTACGGGGATAACGGCATCAATCTGTTGGTAGGCTTCAATGGTTTTTAGCTCGCCGCCCAGCCAATTTCCCAGAAAATGACCAATGTTTTCATGGCCGCGGTATTTTAAATTATGGATAAGCTGTTGCACTTTTCCTTTCTTTTCAAACCGAAATAATGCCGTGCCATTTTCAATTTTCGCACGACCGTACAATACTTTTTTAACCACATCACTATCATCAAAATGAAAGTTGGTTACGGGCAAATCGTGTCGGCAATCCATACAAATGGTATGTTCGTTATCGCCCAATAAATTATGGCACGCCACACATACCTTCGGAAAGAATAAATTGATGATGGGGTTTAGCATGTGCAATGACGTTGGATAAATCTAAAATTGGCCATGAATCCACGTTTGTTTTAGTGCTTTAATTTACTGAAAATTATTTGATTGCATAATATTTGTTTTTGGATAACATATAAAAACAATAGATAGATGTGCAATAACATTCGTGCATTCGTGGCTAAAATAATCCTCCACTAATTTTTCATTAAAAATGCATTAGTTTAAAGCGGTTTATTATTTTTGCAGCTATGGCAAATCAAGACGATCAATTTAAAAAGGTAATCTCTCACGCAAAAGAGTATGGTTACGTGTTCCAGAGTAGTGAAATCTATGATGGATTGAGTGCAGTTTACGACTACGCACAAAACGGTGCAGAATTAAAAAAGAACATCCGCGATTACTGGTGGCGCGCCATGGTGCAGATGAATGAAAATATAGTGGGTATTGACGCCGCTATTTTTATGCATCCCACCACTTGGAAGGCGTCTGGCCACGTTGATGCTTTTAACGATCCGTTAATTGATAATAAAGATTCCAAAAAGCGCTACCGTGCCGATGTGCTTATTGAAGATTATTGTGCTAAAATTGAAGCCAAAATCGACAAGGAAGTGGCTAAGGCCGAAAAGCGTTTTGGTGATGCTTTTAATAAAGAAGAATTTGTTAGCACGAACCAACGGGTGTTGGGCTATCAGGAAAAAATAAATACCACGCTTTCGCGGATGGCAAAATCGTTGGAAAACGAAGATTTGGCCGATGTAAAAGCGCTTATTGAAGAGTTGGAAATTGCCGACCCACTAACGGGAAGTAAAAACTGGACCGATGTGAAACAGTTCAATTTAATGTTCGGTACCAAATTGGGGGCTTCCGCAGAAAATGCCATGGATTTATACCTGCGCCCAGAAACCGCACAGGGTATTTTTGTCAACTTTTTGAACGTTCAAAAAACCAGCCGATTGAAGATTCCGTTTGGTATTGCACAAACCGGAAAAGCCTTTAGAAACGAGATTGTAGCGCGCCAGTTTATTTTCCGTATGCGTGAGTTCGAACAGATGGAAATGCAATTTTTTATCAAGCCAGGTACGCAGCAAGAATGGTATGAGCATTGGAAGGAAACCCGATTAAAATGGCACTTGAGTTTGGGTATGGGTGAAGATAATTACCGATTCCACGACCACGAAAAATTAGCACATTATGCTGATGCCGCTGCCGATATCGAGTTCAAATTTCCATTCGGATTTAAAGAATTGGAAGGTATCCATTCGCGTACCGATTTCGATTTAAGCCAGCATGAAAAATACTCCGGGAAAAAATTACAATATTTCGATCCTGAGGAAAATAAAAGCTATGTACCGTACGTATTGGAAACGTCTATTGGTTTAGATAGAATGTTCTTGGCGGTATTTTCGAATTCGTTACAAGAAGAAGAATTGGAAAATGGTACTACCAGAACGGTTTTAAAATTACCAAGTGTATTGGCGCCAGTAAAAGCCGCCGTTTTGCCATTGGTTAAAAAGGACGGGTTGCCGGAAGTAGCACGACAAATTGTGGAAGAACTGAAATGGGATTTCAACATTATTTACGATGAAAAAGATGCCGTTGGAAGACGTTATAGAAGGCAAGATGCCAACGGGACACCGTTTTGTATCACTGTGGACCACGATACTTTGGAAGATAATAGTGTGACCATCCGCCACAGGGATACCATGGAACAGCAACGTGTAAAGATTGACGATTTACGCGACATCATCAAAAAAGAAGTGGATGTGCGTAACTGGTTGTTGAAGATGAAGTAATCATCGTCATGCTGAACTGTCCGGCTGAGCGCAGTCGAAGCCTTGATTCAGCATCTCATAAATAAAACAAACCCGAGTAGCAACGCTCGGGTTTTCTGTTTTTAAATGAGGGTTTAAACCTTGCGATTCAATAGGACTTTGTCATTTCGACAGAGGGAGGGACGACCGACGAGAAATCCCATAATTATGAGATTCCTTCTCGTACTAAGCCTGTCTTGAGCGAAGCCGAAAGGTTCGGAATGACAATTTTCGTTTAAAAAGCTGATACAAGCCTGGTATTTTGTTGTTTAAATATCGAGTTTGCCCTGTTACGTTAAATATGTACCTGCCTATCAATCACTTGATTCAAAGAAATAAGTGATTCGGTGCGTTGCACTCCAGAAATATTTTGAATTTTTTCGTGCAGCAAATGCATCAAATGCGTGTTGTTTAAACTGAGCAGCTTTATAAATAAGCTGTAATGCCCCGTGGTGTAGTGGCATTCCAAAACTTCGGGAATGCGTTTTAGGGCACGGACTACATCGGTGGTAATGGCCGTTTTGTCTAGATAAATGCCTATGAAAGCCATGGTGGAATACCCCAAAACTTCGGGGTTGATAATAAATTTAGACCCCGAAATGAGTTTCGCCTTTTCCAGTTTCCGTAAGCGTTGGTGAATGGCCGCTCCCGATATGCCCACATTGCGGGCAATTTCCAAAATAGGGGTTCGGGCATCTTGCATTAGGGCGCGGAGTATTTTTTTGTCGATACCATCAATGGTAATGGTTTTTTGCTTATTTGCCATGGTTGTTCTTTCAATCTAAAACATAAAAATAGTGATTTGGTTTTAATTTGAAATGCGTATCTCAAACCTTATGGTAATGTAATTATTGATGCAACGGATTATACCCAAAATAAGGCACTTCTTTTTCATTAAAAGCAATTCCGTGGTTTTGCAGTTCTGCCAAAATAGGCTGGTAAACTTCTTTGTTGATGGGGCGTTGTACGCCGGGTAATTTTATTTTGCCGTTCAAAATTGCGATGGTGGCCATAGCAACGGGCAATCCAACAGTTTTGGCCATGGCGGTGTAGGTTTGGTTTTCGCCCAGAACGACCATGTTGGCATCTATTTGGTGATTTTTGCCATTCAATTCATAGCCAAATTTATGGTACATTACAATCATGTCTTTGTCGTTTGGCAGAAGTGTCCATTTTTCTTCCAATATTTTTTGAAGGATTTGTGCTGGGGTGGCATTTTTCAAGTCCACCCGTTTGTTGGGGTTGAAGATGTCGAGTTCCAACAGTTTGTCCCAAACCACATCGTCTTGTTCTATTTTTAATTGATGGCGTAGTTTCAGTTCCACAGAATCGGAAGGACTGTAGGGCAAAAAGGCATTCACAAAATCTCGATAACTCATGTGCTCACTGTCTTCAATGGTGTAGCTGTCGTAAGTCATGCCCAAGGCCACAAAAATGTTCCAGGCCCGGCTAAAGCCCACACGGCGCATGGTGCCACGATACAAAGTTTTTACGTTTTCCAGTCCGTAAACCGTTTGGTATTTTAAGGAATCGCGGTTAGCGTAGGCTTCAAATCGGCCAAAGCCTTCAACGTCCAAAAACTCGGTGCGGCGGAACAATCGGTGGTACGGAATATATTTATAGGTGCCTTCCTGTAAAAATTTGGCAACCCCGCCTTGCCCCGCAATAACAACGTTTCTGGGATTCCAGGTGAATTTGTAGTTCCAGAGGTTGTTGTCGCTTTCGGGAGCAATCAGCCCGCCAGTAAACGATTCAAATAAAATCATTTTTCCGCCTTTATTTCGAATGCGGTCAATAACCTGCATGGCACTCATGTGGTCAATGCCCGGATCTACGCCAATTTCGTTCATAAAAACGAGACCTTTATTTTTGGCTTCATCATCCAAAGCTTGCATTTCGGGGCTGATGTATGATGCGGTGACCATATTTTTCTCAAAACGGATGCAGTCTTTGGCTACTTCAATATGGAATTGCGCCGGAAGCATCGAAATAACAATGTCTGCCTGTTTTATAGCTTTTGTTCTGTCGGTTTCATTAAAAACATCCAAAACCATCGTTTTGGCACGGTTATGCTGGGCAACAAGGGATTGGGCGTGCTTAACGTTTAAATCGGCAACCGTAACAAGAAGTTGCTCCTCTTCCGATTTATCCAATAAGTATTTTAATAAATATGAAGTCGATTTTCCCGAACCAATTACCAAAACTTGTCGCATAGCCAAACGCTTTAATAAAATTCAATTTATTTTAGTTAAGTGCTAAAATAATATTTATTTTTACGAAATTAATAGTCAATAAAAGGAATTGTTGAGAATTATTTATAATAATGAATAAAAGAGTTTTAATTACAGCTTCTGTTTTAGGTGCCTTGAGTATCATTTTTGGTGCTTTTGGTGCCCATGCATTAAAGGAAATGATTTCTGTTGAATCGCAAAACAGTTTTGAAATCGGCGTTAGGTACCAAATGTACCATGCCTTGTTTTTACTGTTTTTAGGGGTCATTCCGAATATATCAGAAAAAGCTAAAAAAATACTGACTTACTTGGTGGTTCTAGGCATTGTTTTGTTTTCAGGATCTATTTATTTACTGTCAACCAACGTTCTAACAACTTTCAACTTTAAAACCATTGGTTTTGTTACGCCTATTGGTGGACTCCTTTTAATATCGGCTTGGGTAGTTTTGCTGGTTAACTTCATTAAGATGAAACCCGAAAATAGCTAATAGATATCAATAATTAGAAACATTATAATTAACTTAACGGAAAATAATCTGCAATACTATGGAAAAAAAAGCCCAGGTAAAACGAACGGTTTCATTAGACGAGTACGGTATTAAAAATGCAACGGTAAAATATCAATTACAGCCCGAAGAGTTGCATAAAATCACTATAGAAAAGGGGCAAGGTGTAGAGGCTTCCTCTGGGGCGTTGGCCGTGAATACGGGCGAGTTTACGGGGCGTTCTCCACAGGACAGGTTTATTGTAAAAGATAAAATAACCGAAAATAAAATTTGGTGGGGAAACATTAATATTCCGTTTGATAGCGATGCTTTTGATGCGCTTTACAGAAAAGTAACCGATTATTTATCGAACAAAGAAATTTTTGTACGCGACTGTTATGCTTGCGCAGATGAAAATTATAAAATGAATATTCGTGTGATTAACGAATACCCATGGAGCAATCTCTTTGCCTACAATATGTTTTTGCGCCCTGTTGAAGAAGATATCAAGCGTTTTGATCCGGAATGGACGGTGGTAAACGCGCCGGGTTTCAGAGCCAATCCAGATGAAGATGGTACACGTCAGCATAATTTTGCGATTCTGAATTTTACCAAAAAAATTGCACTTATTGGCGGAACGGGTTACACGGGAGAGATTAAAAAGGGTATCTTTTCGGCCTTGAATTTTATTCTTCCGGTAGAAAAAAACACTTTGCCCATGCACTGTAGTGCCAATGTAGGCAAGGCTGGTGACACGGCTATTTTTTTCGGACTTTCTGGTACGGGGAAAACCACACTTTCAACCGACCCCAACCGCAGTTTGATTGGTGACGACGAACACGGGTGGACTTCCGAAAATTCGGTATTCAATTTTGAAGGCGGATGTTATGCCAAAGTCATCAATCTCTCGAGAGATAACGAGCCCGAAATTTATGATGCCATAAAAAAAGGGGCTATTCTTGAAAACGTGATTTTGGATAAAGATGGCCATGTAGATTTTGCAGATACGTCCATCACCCAAAACACGAGAGTAAGTTACCCCATCCACCATATTGAAAATATTAAGATTCCTTCCATAGGGAAAAACCCGAAGAATATATTTTTCTTAACAGCTGATGCTTTTGGAGTTATTCCGCCCATTTCAAAATTAACACCTAGCCAGGCAGCCTATCATTTTATTTCGGGCTATACGGCAAAAGTAGCTGGAACCGAGGCTGGTGTAGTGGAACCAGTGCCGTCATTTTCGGCCTGTTTTGGTGCGCCTTTTATGCCTTTGCACCCCTCGAAATATGCCGAAATGTTGAGCAAAAAAATGATTGATGCTGGTGTAAATGTTTGGTTGGTCAATACCGGTTGGACTGGCGGGCCTTATGGTATAGGTAAACGTATGGAACTCAAATACACCCGAGCGATGATAAACGCCGTTTTAAATGGCGATTTAGGACTTTATAATTACGACGATTACCACATCCATTCGGTGTTTGGAGTAGCCCAGCCTCGAAGTTGTCCGGGTGTACCAACCAGTGTGTTGAGCCCGAGAGCCACTTGGAACGATGATGAAGCTTATTATACAACCGCATTCAAATTAACCAATGCCTTTAGGAACAATTTTAAAAAATTTGAAGCCCACTGTAGTGAGGAAATCCGGCGTGGCGGTCCACAGCGCTATGCGTTTTAAGCAGGAAAGAAAAGGGCGTAATATATATGCGCCAAATAAAAAAGGGATGACTAAAGTTAAAGTCAACCCTCTTTTTTATATGATTATTAAGGTTTATTTTCCTTTGTTAACCTTTTCAATGTATTTTTCCAAAGCCATGGTCATAGAAGGGGTTTCGGGTGTTGGTGCGGCAATGTCTACACGCAATCCCTTTTCTTCAACGGCTTTTATGGTAGTGTTTCCAAATACGGCGATTCGGGTGTTATTTTGTTTGAAATCTGGGAAGTTTTGAAACAACGATTCAATTCCTGAAGGGCTGAAGAATACCAAAACATCGTAAGTCACATTTTCCAAATCAGATAAATCACTAACCACCGTTTTGTAAAAAGTGGCTTGTTTCCAATCTACACCAAGCGCATCCAAAGTATTGGGAACTTCGGGCTTTACTTTATCGGTATTTGGTAAAAGGAACTTTTCGTCTTTGTATTTTTTAATTAAAGGCGAAAGTTCGGCGAATGTGCGTTTGCCCACATAAATTTTACGTTTTCTGTATACCACATATTTTTGAAGGTAGTAGGCGACAGCTTCAGACTGGCAGAAGTACTTCAATGTATCTGGTACCTTAAAGCGCATTTCTTTTGCAACTCTAAAAAAATGATCAACAGCGTTTCTACTGGTAAGTATAATCGCCGTGTATTTGCTTAAATCTACCTTTTGTTGTCTAACTTCTTTAGCGGGTACACCTTCAACGTGGATAAATGGTCTGAAATCAATTTTTACGCGTTGTTTTTCCTGTAAATCGAAATATGGCGAATTCTCAACTTTTGGTTCTGGCTGAGACACTAAAATTGTTTTCACTTTCATAAGCGCGGGCAGTTTTTCTTTTATTTATCGATAAACACCTTATATAAAATTACATAAGGCGCAATTTCGAGAGCGCAAAGATATAAAATAAAATAAAATATGTTGTGTTTTATTAAACTTTGATGCTCTTTAAAAGAACTTATTAATCCTACAACATTTAGAATTAACAATAAGATAACAATGCCGTAAATTAAGTTAGCGTTTGGGGTAAAACTAAAAAGAAGCAGTGCGTTTATGGGAACTAAAATAAGCCCTAAGTAGTTTTTAAAACTTATCTTATGAAAAATGTACTGGTCAATCAATTTGTCGATTTCAAAAAGGCTTCCAATAAGGCGCTCGGCAAGTACTTTGATCAAAATAAAAACGGCAATGGCGACCCATAATTTAAACATATCATCCATTGAAAGTTGGTACTGCTCCCTTGTGTGCCGGAGGGCAATGAAACAAAAAACCAAAACCGAAATGACCAAATTGGTAAAGAGCAGGGCATCGAATTTATCGAAGAATTTTTGCTCGCGCGAGTAAATTTTAAGGTATTTGTCGTTGCCCAAAACCAAAACGAAGTCATCAAACCGTTTTGGGGCCGCCAACTTAGCTGCAGCAATGAGTACCAGCCCAATAACCATGAGTATGGTAAATAATTCGTTTGAAACTATATGGCGTAACATGCCGTAAAATTATTATATTTTTTAAAATCGTTATGGATAATTAGGTAATATTTAGAAAAAATAAAGGCTGATTAATGTACATTTGCGGAAAACCTTTTATAGTTTTTTTAAAACCGAATTATGACCGAAATTGTTGTAATTATTCCAACATATAACGAGATTGATAATATTGAAGCTATTATCAGGGCTGTATTTTCGCAGGCAGAAAACATCGATGTGTTGATAGTTGACGATAATTCTCCAGATTTAACGGGCCTAAAGGTGAAATCGCTTCAAAAAGAGTTTCCTAGCCGTTTGTTTTTAGAATCCAGAAAGGAAAAATCAGGTTTGGGCACGGCGTATATCCATGGTTTTAAGTGGAGTTTAGAACGGGCGTACAGCTATATTTTTGAAATGGATGCCGACTTTTCGCATAACCCTAACGACATCTTAAGATTGTACGAAGCTTGTAAAGCCGAAGGTGCCGACATGGCTATTGGTTCTAGATATGTTAAGGGTGTTAATGTGGTGAATTGGCCTATGGCACGGGTGCTTATGTCGTATTTTGCATCAAAATATGTGCGTCTCATTACCGGCATGAAAATACACGATGCTACGGCAGGTTTTGTGTGCTATAAAAGGCATGTTTTGGAAAGCATCAATCTTAACAAAGTAAAATTTATTGGTTATGCCTTTCAAATTGAAATGAAATTTAAAGCGTATATTAAAAACTTTAAAATTGTTGAGGTGCCCGTTATTTTTACCGATAGAACCAAAGGCGAATCGAAGTTGAGTTCCGGAATTATTTCCGAAGCCATCTTTGGTGTGATTTCAATGAAACTGAAAAGTATTTTTAAAAAATAAGCAGATGAAAAAAACTACTTTAATAAAAAATGCCAATATTGTAAACGAAGGCACTGTTTTTAGTGGCGATATTTTAATTGAGGGCGAATTTATAAAGCGCATAGCCGAATCGATTAGTCCGAAATCGGCCGATGTGAATGTCGTAGACGCCGAAGGTAAATACATTTTGCCTGGTGCTATTGATGACCAAGTGCATTTTAGGGAGCCGGGGCTAACGCAAAAAGCCAATATTGAAACCGAAAGTAAAGCGGCCATTGCGGGTGGTATCACATCGTTTATAGAAATGCCCAATACCAATCCGCAAACCACTACCATAGAAAAATTGGAGGAAAAGTTTAAGATAGCTTCAAAAACATCGTCGGCCAATTACTCTTTTATGTTTGGCGGTACCAATGATAATTTAGAGGAAATTTTAAAATTGGAGTCTGGCCAAGTGGCCGGGTTAAAATTGTTTTTGGGGTCTTCAACCGGAAATATGTTGGTTGATGATCCGGAAGTTTTGGAAAAGATTTTCAAAAGTACCGACATGGTTATTTCGGTGCATTGCGAGGATGAAGGTACTATAAAGAGCAATTTTAAAAAATATCACGATAAGTACGGTGATGATATTCCGATTAAATATCACCCTAAAATTAGAAGTGAAGAGGCCTGTTATCTATCGTCTTCAAAAGCCATTGAGCTCGCCAAAAAAACAGGGGCGCGTCTGCATATTTTCCATCTTTCAACAGGAAAGGAAACAGAATTGTTCAGCAATAAAATCCCTCTAAAGGATAAAAAAATCACTGCTGAAGTTTGTATTCATCACTTGTGGTTTTCAGATGAAGACTATGAGAAAAAAGGTATGTTGATAAAATGGAACCCGGCTGTAAAAACAGCCAAAGATCGCGAGCAATTATGGGAAGCGCTTTTAGATGATAGGATTGATGTAATCGCTACAGACCATGCGCCACATACTATAAAGGAGAAAAATAACGTTTATACCAGTGCGCCGTCGGGTGGGCCATTGGTGCAACATGCATTGCCGGCCATGTTGGAAATGTACCACCGCGGAAAAATAACCTTGGAAAAAGTGGTTGAAAAAATGTGTCACAACCCAGCCATTTTATTCCAAGTGGAAAAGCGTGGTTACATCCGCGAGGGTTATTATGCCGATTTGGTGATGGTAGATTTAAACAACCCATGGACAGTAAATAAAGACAATATTTTGTATAAATGCGGATGGTCACCATTTGAAGGTACTACCTTTAAATCGAGAATTACACATACCTTTTTAAATGGTAGTTTGGTGTATCAAAATTCAAAGTTTAGCAAAGAAAAAGCGGCTAAACGCTTAACGTTCGATAGATGATTTTTAAAAAAATAATAGGAGTTATTGGGTTGCTTTTTTTTGTTGTGGCATGCAACAGATTAAAAGGACCCGATAAGCCTGAAAATCTCATTTCCAAAAAGGAAATGGTCAGCATTATAATTGACGCCAAAATTATTTCTTCGGCTAGTTCCATTAACAAAAGAACGATGCAGGACAGCGGCGTGGTGATTAACGATTACGTGTTTAAGCGCCACAATATTGATAGTTTGCAATTTGCCGAAAGTAACAACTATTACGCCTTTCATGTGAAGGAATATGATGCTATTTACACCATGGTTTCCGATAGCTTGGAAAAACTGAAGGAAAAGCTAAAAGAGCAGGAGGCTGAAGAGTGGAAAATACAAACCAAGCGGGAGGAAGATTCCTTAAAAGCAATAAAAAAAGATTCGATTGAGAACAAAATAGGGGTTAAGATTGTAGATTCTTTGAAAATGAAACAAAGAAAAGATTCGTTGACCACAAAACTACTTCAAAAAAAGGTTAAGGACGGTAAAGGTTTAATTGCGCCTATTTTAGATACTGTTTCCCTACAGAATTAATGGTGTTTTCCATGTCTTGGAATTCAAAATCTAATGCAGTTTTTATCTTTTCGCTACTATAATTATTTTTGGTGGATAACGATTTAGCCAATTGTTTAGTGAGTTGTCGGCGTTTTCCTGTGATTTTATGCTTTAGCCAATCCAGTCGCCAAGCAATCTTGAGTAACGTTTTGCTGGCTAATTTTTTTGGCGGTTTAGCGTTTACCGATTTAGCCAAAGTTTGAAGAAATTTTTTGTAGCTCCAATCTTCGGCCACTAAAACATAACGTTCGTTGCTGATGCTGCTGTCCATTAATTTTACCATTGCCGAAACAACATCCTCAACCGCAACAAGTCCCACTGAGCCAGCGGTGTAAAAATTTAAACCTTTTTTGGCTCTTTTAAACAAACAGCCCGTGCCGTAACGCCAAATTCCAGAACCAATAATAACACCTGGATTCACCATAACGGCGTTCAGTCCTTCTTGTGTGCCGCGCCAAACTTCCATTTCAGCACCGTATTTAGTAATAGCGTAAACACTATTGTCGTTTTCGGGGTTCCAAAAGGTGTTTTCGGTAATGGGTTCGTTGTTTAAAGTGTTTCCCAAAGTGGCCACAGAACTGGCATAGCACAGCTTTTGGATGTTTTTCGCCAACGAAATATTAACGATATTCGCCGTGCCTTCAATATTTGTTTTGCGTAAAAGATGGTATTTGTCGGGCTCGAACGATACAAAGGCCGCGCAATGGTATACTTCGGTAATGCCATTAAACGCTTCGGTTAGTGCAGGAATATCTAAAATATCAGATTCAACCCATTCAATTTTTTTAAAAATAGTTTTGTAGTCGTCGGTATAACTAGAAAAAACATTTCTGGTGTTGTCGAGTGTGTGTTCGTTTCTGTAAATAGCACGAACGGCTTTACCTTCACTTGCCAGTTTATAAAGCAAATGGGCACCCACCAAACCTGTACCTCCTGTTACTAAAATCATAAAAACGAAATTAAAGAAATATTCAATAACGCCCGGTAATTATACCCGTATTTTTATCTTTGCATAGTTTTTTAAAAAGTACACCATGATAAAGAATTTTGTTGAAGAATTAACTTGGCGTGGCATGATACAGGATAGCATGCCCGGAACCGAAGAACATTTAATGGAAGCCATGCGCCAGGCGTATGTAGGGATTGATCCTACTGCCGATTCTTTGCACATTGGGCACTTGGTGGGCGTTATGGGGCTGAAGCATTTTCAGTTGGCTGGACACAAACCAGTGGCTTTAGTGGGCGGTGCCACAGGAATGATTGGTGACCCTTCGGGGAAATCTTCCGAGCGTAACCTGTTGGATGAAGAAACTCTAAGGCACAACCAAAACGCCATAAAAGAACAGTTGTCCAGATTTTTGGATTTTGACAGCGATGCCAAAAATGCTGCTATTATCGTGAATAATTACGATTGGATGAAAAACTTTTCGTTTTTGGAATTCATTCGCGATGTCGGCAAGCATATCACCGTAAATTACATGATGGCGAAAGATTCGGTGAAGAAACGTTTATCTTCCGATGCTTCGGTGGGAATGAGTTTTACCGAGTTCACCTATCAATTGGTGCAGGGGTATGATTTCCTGCATTTGTACCGTGATAAAAACTGCACGCTGCAAATGGGCGGAAGCGACCAATGGGGTAATATTACTACGGGTACCGAACTTATCAGAAGAATTGATTCTGGAAAAGGTTTCGCTTTAACGTGGCCATTGATTACAAAAGCCGACGGTACTAAATTCGGGAAAACCGAAGGCGGCAATATTTGGTTGGATGCCAACCGAACATCACCTTATAAATTTTACCAATACTGGTTGAATACCAGTGATGTAGATGCCGAAAAGTATATCAAAATATTTACCTTTTTAAATCGTGAAACCATTGAAAATCTGGTAAAAGAGCATAACGAAGCGCCACACTTGCGTGCTTTGCAAAAACGTTTGGCTGAAGAAATTACCATAATGGTACATTCTAAAGAAGATTTGGAAAATGCCATAAAAGCGAGCAACATCCTTTTTGGGAAATCGACTGCTGAAGATTTAAAACAACTTAACGAACAAACCTTTTTGGATGTGTTTGATGGTGTGCCACAAATGCAGTTGCCAAAATCTGAAATTGAAAGCGGATTGGACGTGATTGCGGCATTGGCCGAAAAAGGTGGCTTTTTAAAATCGAATGGTGAGGCGAGAAGAGCGTTAAAGGAAAACTCCATTTCGGTAAATAAGGAAAAAGTAAAAGAAGATTATAGCATTACTGCCGAAGATTTGATAAACAACAAGTTTGTGTTGCTACAACGCGGCAAAAAGAATTATTTTGTGTTGCAATTCAATTAAAATAAACGCGGCCCGAATTTAAATTCGGGCCGCGTTGTTAACAAACCAAACTAATAACTAAATTTTTCTTTTTATTAGCTGGTTTTTAAGTCGTTACTTTTCTTTAAACCTTACATTTAAGCCAAAATATTTTTTAAAGCGCTAATAGGTTGCAACCCCGAATATCGGAATGGTCGAAACGGCCAATCACTTCAAAAGTGCCATCGGCATGTATTCTCCCTAAATCTTGGGTGGCGATAAAAGCACAGGAGTAGATGTTGGCCAAATCAATAATATTGATACCGCCTGCTTTTTGTTGGGTATTTAGTGTTAGCGGATCTTCGGTATCTCGGGTTAAAACTTTCATCCACGGTGGGCATTCAAAAATACCGTTGCCGTTGGAGTAGGCTTGGCTTAAAAGTTCGGTCATGCCGTATTCGCTATGGATGTGTTCCACCCCAAATCCTCGTTTTAATTCCTGATGAAGTTCGGCACGAATCATTTCCTTTCGCCGTCCTTTCATGCCGCCCGTTTCCATAACTATGGTGTTTTTAAGTCGGAATTGGTGAGCTTCAACCAAATCCAACAACGCAAAAGAAACCCCAATGAGCAATACTTTTTTTCCTTCAGCATCCAATCTTGTGAGTTGCTTTTGTAATTCCGAAAGGTTGTTGAGGTAAAAACCACTTTCGGGTTGTTCGGAGGCTTTTATCAAAGCATCGACCATGTAAATAAGCGACGAACCTTCACGTTCTAAATACGATGGGAGCAAAGCTAAAACCACATAATCTTTAATGTTTCCATAAAAATGTTCAAATCCTTTGCTGAAACTTTCTTTGTAAAGATTTAAATCGGTAACAAGATGTCTGCTGGTGGTATTTCCCGTTGTGCCAGAGCTGGTAAATGTGGTTTCAATCGGTGCTGTGCTGCTTAAAACATCACGGGTTTTAAAAAACTGAATGGGCAAAAACGGAATGTCTGCTATCGTTTTTACGTCGCTGGGATGTTTGTACAACAAATCGCAAAACGACCGGTAAGTCCTATTGTTTTCAAACTGAAATTTAAAAACCTTTAACGCCAAATCTCTAAATTGGGCATCATTTTTAATATGGAATATAGATTGGGTGTCTATCATATTTTTGAATAATAAAACAAAAGTAAAAAATAAAAAAAGCGCTGCCAATGGGCAACGCTTTAGTTTTATGTTTAGAAATTCAATCTATTTAATTATTAATTTTCGGGCTTCACTTATGCCGTTTTCAGTAATCTTCAAAATATAAACGCCAGGATTTAGTTGCGAAATATTTAATTGTTTTCCTCTTAAAACCGTAGCGAAAAGGCGTTTTCCTAAAACATCAAAAAATTCAATATTTTTATCGGAATTCAAATCCGACTGAATGGTTAAAAACGTGTGTGTTGTGCTGTTTAAAGGGTTGGGGTAAACCGTTAGCCCTTCAATATTTTTTTCAATTGAAACCGTTCGTGCCATGTTTTGTGCTGTAATGTTATGAGCAAAAAACAGGGTAAAAAAGAAAAATAAAAAAGCTAAGTATTTTTTTTTCATCTATTTTAAATTATACAAATCTTGTTCAAAGGATTAATTACAAAGTTAAAAATAGTAATCAAAAGTAGTGCCAAAATCATGTTAAAAACACCGCTAAAATGATGGAAATTCGACGAAAGTTAACTCAACGTAAGTTGTTTGTTATCTTAACGTTATTAATATGTGGATTTAATATGAATTATGTTTTAAGTTTTATCTTTACTTCGATAAAATAAGTAGTTGACAAATGAAAAAAAAGGACATCAAAATATTATTGGTTGATGACGAACCAGATATTTTAGAAATTGTTGGTTATAATCTTAGCAACGAAGGCTATCAAGTCATAACTGCCGAAAACGGTTTGGAAGGCGTAAAAAAAGCCAAAAAGGAACTTCCTCACTTAATTATTTTGGATGTGATGATGCCCGAAATGGATGGTATTGAAGCTTGTGAGCAAATACGGAAGCATCCCGATTTAAAAAATACCATGGTAACTTTCTTAACGGCACGCGGCGAAGATTACTCGCAAGTGGCTGGGTTTGATGCAGGTGCCGACGATTATATTACAAAACCCATAAAGCCAAAAGTGCTTATTAGTAAAGTGAAGGCTTTATTGAGACGCTTTAAGGAAGAAGATGTTGACGATATGGTTAAGGTGGGTAGTTTGGTGATAAATCGCGATGAATACAAAATTACTTCAAAAGGAAAAGAAATAATATTGCCCCGAAAAGAGTTTGAATTGTTATCTTTATTGGCGTCAAAGCCCGGTAAGGTTTTCAAAAGAGACGAAATACTAGATACCGTTTGGGGCAACGAAGTGGTTGTAGGAGGCCGCACCATCGATGTGCACATAAGAAAACTTCGCGAAAAACTGGGCGACGAAAGTTTTAAAACCATTAAAGGCGTAGGTTATAAGTTTGTAGACTAATGCAAGCAAAATTTAAGAGATCGTATAAGTTTGCGATAAAAACATCGCTGTACATTACTATTTACATAACACTCCTCATGAGTGTTTTTTTATATTATTTCTATGAGTTTAGGTGGTACCAAGTTTTGGGTATTTCCATCAGCTTATTTGTATTCTCTTTTTTAATCATTCAATATAGTGTAGAGCGTTTTATATACAAAAGGATCAAAAAAATTTACGACGATTTAACTTTGTTGGAATCGGCTAATTTAAGTAAAGGCCCCATAACTACCGATATGCGGACACTTACCCAGGAAATTGATAGGTTTGCTAGGGATAAAAAAATTGAAATTGAAACGCTAAAAGTAAGGGAAGAATACCGAAAGGAATTTTTTGGAAACGTATCGCACGAACTTAAAACCCCTCTTTTCACTGTTCAGGGCTATATTTTAACCCTGTTGGACGGCGCTATGGACGACAAAAACATCAGGGAAAAGTATTTGCTTCGGGCCAGTAAAGGTATTGAACGCTTGGGCTACATAGTCAAGGATTTGGATATGATTACCAAGTTGGAGGTGGGCGATTTGCGTTTAAAAATAGAAACGTTTGATATTGTTGAACTCACAAAAAGTGTGTTCGAAATGCTGGAGATGAAGGCCGCCAAAAAGAAAATAACCTTAACCTTCGATCGCGATTACCCCAACCCCATAATGGTCAATGCCGATAAAGAACGCATACAGCAAGTTTTGGTGAATTTAGTGGTAAATTCTTTAAAGTACGGAAACTATAAAGGGACTACGGAAATTAGTATAGAAAACTTAATAAAAAATAAAGTCATTGTGCGCGTTACCGATAATGGCGAAGGTATAGGAAAGGCGCATTTGCCCAGGCTGTTTGAGCGTTTTTATCGGGTTGATAAAAGTGGCTCACGTAAAGAAGGCGGTTCTGGTTTGGGGCTTTCTATAGTAAAGCATATTATCGAAGCACACGAAGAAAAAATATACGTAGAAAGCGAGTACGGTGTAGGTAGCGAGTTTTCGTTTACTTTAGAAAAGGCTAAATAATTCCTTATAATCTACATCAAAATTAAACGCTTTTAGTCCCATAAAATTTTGAGCTTGGTCTAATTTGTCGATGCTGAATTCATCCTGTTTGCAGCTGGGCACCATTTGCATTTCGGTCAATCTTTCGGCCAGGTACACTTGTTCAAACTGTCCGGGTGTGGGGATAAAAAAGGCCTTTTTGTTTAGTTTGGCCAAGTCCATAACCGTAGTGTAGCCCGAACGCGAAATAATCAATGCACTCTCGTTGATGGTTTTTTCCAATAAGGCTGACGTCATAAAATTATAAATGGTCATGTGGCCAATAACCTGTATGGTTTGCTCGGCTTCCATGATGCCTTTAACAAACACCACTTTGCCTTTATAGTTTTTAAGCTCAGAAAACAACTTTTTTTCAATAAGGGTACGCTGCGGTTCCGGGCCCGAAAGCAACACCATCAAATCGTTTTTTATTTCGTTTGTGGTCGGGGTAAATCTACTCAGCGGCCCAATATATTTGGTGGGGATGTCGAAGGTTTTTACATGCCCCAGTTTTCCACTCAAATTAATTTCTCCCTCGGCATCGGGTACCCAGCACTGGTCAAATTTTTGAATGAATTTTTGATGCATTTTAGTGCTAAACCATGTGGTGCTTCCGCTTAAAACATTTAATTGGTGGGTAATGAATACCGAAGGCACCTTTTTGCTTCGAACGCCCAATCGGTTATCCGAAATTATTCCGGCAATATCGTTGTGCTCCAAAATAGCTTTTATCGCATTTTTTTCAGCTTTTATAGCTTTTAGGAGTTTTGGGGAATCCTTTATCAATTTCAGCTTAAAAAGCTTTCCGTTTTTGGCGTAAGTGACATTATATGACGGCAGTTCGATGGACGACAGATTGGGGAACTCCTTCCGCAATAGCGACAACGCTACCCCATCGCTAGCAATAACGGGTACGAAACCTTGTTGCATTAAGGCGTTTATAATGGGGATGCATCGTGTGGCATGGCCCAGACCCCAATTTAGAGGTGCAACTAAAATCCGTTTTTTCATTTCGACTATTATGGTGTGTAACTGACGGCCAAAAGTGTGGCTTCACCCTTGTTTATAAAAATTCAAAAATAAGGCTATGACGGCTGTTGTATATTTCCTTAATTTTACCAAAAATAAAATAATAATAAGAAATAGTTAACAAACCTTGGGAAGCAAGAACAAACTTAGACGATTTAAGGAGAACGAAACCTTTGATAATGTATTCCAGCCAACACGCGACGATTTGGTGAACTCAACCTTTAACTTAAAAGGCAACTGGCAAAAGGATGTCTTTAAAAATAGCAACCCGATAGTTTTGGAGTTGGGCTGCGGAAAAGGAGAATACTCGGTGGCTTTGGCGCAAAAGTATCCCAACAAAAATTTCATTGGTATCGATATTAAAGGGGCGCGTTTTTGGCGCGGTGCAAAAACGGCGGTTGAAGATAATATTCCCAATGTGGCTTTTCTGCGTACCCAAATTGAATTGATAGAATATGCTTTTGCCGAAAATGAGGTGAATGAAATTTGGATTACTTTCCCTGATCCGCAAATAAAATACAAGCGCACCAAACACCGAATGACTAACACGGCATTTTTGCAACGCTACAAAAAAGTACTGAAACCCGATGGTGTTGTAAACTTGAAAACCGACAGCGAATTTATGCATGGCTATACGCTTGGTTTGCTGCATGGTGAAGGCCATGAGGTGCTTTATGCCAACCACAATGTTTACAAACAGGAAGGGAGTCCTGAAGATGTTACGGCCATACAAACCTTTTACGAATCGCAATATTTAGAACAGAACAAACCAATTACGTATATTCGGTTTAAAATTAAGTAACCGTGGATATTACTCTTATTTTCTTTCTGGGAGTTGTTTTTGCGCTAATTGGCGTTATTCCTCCGGGTTTACTTAATATGACTGCCGCAAAAATAAGCCTTAAGGAAGGGCATGTTAGGGGTATTATGTTTTCAATTGGAGTTTGTGTAGTGGTATTTGCGCAAACCTATTTGGCGGCCATTTTTGCTCGATATTTGAGCAAACATCCCGAAGCGGTAAGTGTACTCCGTGGGGTGGCTTTGGTCATTTTCATATTAATTACCATTTATTTTTTGTTCGTTGCCAAGTCGGCCCCCACGCAGCAAATTGAGCCAAAAATGCGGAGCAAGCACAGTCGTTTTTTTCAAGGTATTTTAATGTCGGCCATCAATGTATTTCCTATCCCTTATCAAGCTTACATCACCATCACATTGGCTTCGGTGGGTTGGATGTCTTTTGAAAAATTCAATATTTTATCGTATGTGGCCGGTGCCGGTACGGGTACCTTCGTTACGTTATATATGTACATTTTCTTTTTTGATAAAATAAAGGATAAGAAGTTTACCAGCCAACGAAATATGAATTTCATTATCGGTGGTATAACGGGAATAATCTCGATTATAACACTAATTAATATCCTAAAGGATTTTTGGCAATGAAACCCGAAACATTGAGTTTTTTCGAAAGGGTTTATGAGGTAGCCAAACAGATACCTTACGGAAGGGTAACCAGTTACGGCGCCATAGCCAGATATTTAGGCGCGGCCAGAAGCGCCCGAATGGTGGGCTATGCCATGAATGGTTCTGTTGGAAAAGATATCCCAGCGCATCGAGTGGTAAACCGGAAAGGCCTCCTTACCGGTAAACAGCATTTTGAAGGCACCAACCTGATGCAGCAATTATTGGAAAGCGAAGGTATTGAGGTGATTGATAGTCAAATAAAAAATTTTGAAAAGGTGTTTTGGGACCCCGCAGAGCATTTGTAATTATTTGCAAGTTGTCAAAAATTACAAAAAACTAAAAATATAAAGTGGATATTGAAATCTGAATTTTGGCATTAATAAAACTTCAAGCTTCACACTTCCGTCTTCAAGCTTTATTACCTATCTTTGCATTTGGATTTATTCTGAATAAAAACGATGAAACTTAACAAAAACGATATATTAAAAGCGTTGGAAACCATAACGGTACCTGGTGAAGGGCAAAATATGGTGGAAAGCGGAGCGGTAAAAAATGTAGTAACGTTTGGTGATGAGGTGATTGTAGACATTACCATAAAAAACCCCAGTTTACAGGCTAAAAAACGAACTGAGGTCGATATTTTAAAAACCATACACGAGCAGGTTTACGAAAAGGCTAAAATAAAAGTGAACGTAACCGTTGACGCGCCCGAAAAACCCAAAGCCAATGTTATAAAAGGAAAGCCAATACCCGGTATTCAAAATATTATTGCCGTGGCATCCGGTAAAGGCGGTGTAGGTAAATCTACAGTAACAGCAAATTTAGCGGTGTCATTATCCAAAATGGGCTTTAAAGTAGGCGTTTTGGATGCCGATATTTACGGACCATCCATTCCTATTATGTTCGATGTTGAGGCTGAAAAACCTTTGGCAGTAAATATTGAAGGAAAATCAAAAATGAAGCCTATTGAAAATTATGGTGTAAAAGTGTTGTCCATTGGCTTTTTCACCCAACCTAACCAAGCGGTGGTATGGCGTGGACCTATGGCAGCAAAGGCCTTAAACCAAATGATTTTCGATGCCCACTGGGGGGAACTTGATTTCCTGCTTTTGGACTTGCCTCCAGGAACGGGCGATATCCATCTGAGCATCATGCAATCGCTGCCCATTACAGGTGCAGTGGTAGTGAGTACGCCGCAAAATGTAGCGCTTGCCGACGCCAAAAAAGGGGTGGCCATGTTCCAACAGGAAAGTATAAATGTGCCTGTTTTAGGAATTATAGAAAACATGGCGTATTTTACGCCTGCTGAATTGCCAGATAATAAATACTATATCTTTGGAAAGGAAGGCGCGAAGAACCTAGCAGAAGATTTAGGCGTACCATTTTTAGGTGAAATACCATTGGTGCAGAGCATTAGGGAAGCCGGTGATGTGGGGCGTCCAGCAGCCTTACAGATGGCCACGCCTTTAGAGCAGTCTTTTGAAAAACTGACCCAAAATGTGGTTCAGGAAGTGGTGAGACGTAATGACGATTTACCGCCTACCGAAGCCATTAAAATAACAACTATGGCCGGCTGTTCGGCAGTTAAAAAGTAAATACATTGCAACCTTTTGTAATTAAGGTAACGTAATTGCAACTAAACAGATATGACTTCAGAAGAATTAAGAGAAAAAGTGGAAATAGCGCTAGAGGAAATCCGTCCCTTCCTTCAAAGTGATGGTGGTGATATTTCATTATTGTCCATTGAGGACGGTAAATTGGTAAAGGTTCAATTAACCGGTGCTTGTGTGGGCTGTAGCGTTAATCAAATGACCCTTAAATCGGGTGTGGAGATGACCATAAAAAAGCACGCTCCGCAAATTGAGCAGGTGGTTAATATTGAAGCTTAACTTTTTTAAATAAAAACTGATAAACTTTCAATCAGAATAAGTTTATGATGTCAATAGGCATGTGAAAATAAAGGAATTTTAACGATTTCTTATTTTTGCATGCCCTTTTTCAAATTGGCATTCAATTCCTATAAAAATAAACACACATACCTTAAATTTGTGGCACGAAAAATGACGTGCTATTAAAAATACAAAACTTTAGTAATGAGCGACATTAACATTAAAATTACCGACAGAGACGGCGTAACACACGAGATTGTAGCACCCACCGATATGGCCATGAACCTTATGGAAGTAGTTCGCTCTTATGAACTTGCTCCTGAGGGAACTATAGGTATTTGTGGCGGTATGGCCATGTGCGCGTCTTGCCAGTGTTATGTGCTTAGCGACCATGAGTTGCCCGAAATGAGCGATGACGAAGATGCGATGTTGGCTGAAGCTTTTGATGTTAAGGACAATAGCCGTTTAGGTTGTCAAATCCAAATGACACCCGAGATGGAAGGTCTTGAAGTTGAGCTCGCTCCTGAAAGTTAATTTTTATTTATTCTAAATAAAAGTTATATTTGTGCCCGTGAATAAAGAAATTGATATAAACCAGAGCTACCAAATCAAGCACCTTACGTTTTGTAAGTATGTGTTGCATACCCCAAACAAAACCATTGATTTGAGTTTTCCGCAAATGCTTGAGCTAAGGCGTAAAATCAATGAACTGACCACTTACAGTTCACTTAATAGAATCGTTAATAACGAGAATTTTGCTCTGCTCTTTGTGGCCGATAAACAGCATTTAATATTTCTTGAAATCCCCCAATTACTAAAACTTAAAGAAGAAATTTCGGCATTTTTTCATACTTCTGCAGCCGTTTGTGCGTAGTTTTTAAGTTTATTTAGACTTTCTTTAAATTTTATTTACAGGCTTTTAGGGCCTTATTTTGTTGTAACTTTGTGTAAAAGCGGAATTATGAACACTATAGTTAGAAAACAAATGTCTATTCACCCGGAGGTGATGGATTTACTGAATAATCAAATAGGAATGGAAATGAAAGCATCGGCGTCGTATTTAGCAATGGCGTCTTGGTGCGACCAACGTGAACTCTTGCACAGTAAAGCGTTTTTTTACAGACAAGCTGAGGAAGAGCGCGAGCACGCTATGAAAATCTTCGAATTTATTAACGATAATGGTGGGGCGGCAATATCACCAAATGTCACCAATGTAAACAATGATTTTGAAAGCCTTAGAGGAATTTACGAAACAGGACTAGAGCAAGAAATTAAGGTTACTGAGTCTATTTTTAAGATTTTTAAAACAGCTAGAAAGGTTGACGATTTTACTACTGAAATCTTTTTGCAGTGGTTTATTACCGAACAATCTGAAGAAGAAGATACCTTTAGGAGCATTATCGATATTTTCGATTTAATGGAAGGTATGCCTTTAAAAATGATAGACGAGCGTATCCCAACGGAATAACTCTAATAAAAGTTAAAAAAGAATAAAATGCTCTTGGCTTAATTAGCTTGGGGCATTTTTTTTGTTAAGAGGTTTTATAATCAATGAGTCTTTTTGGCCCTTCCAAAAGCACTCTTACAATTTGAAGCGTGCCATCGTCTTTCGTGGCAATTTGCCATTTAATCAACGAAATTTCACCGTGTTCAATTTCAATTCCAGTAATACTCCGTGGGTGTACACAGCTACCGTCGTTAAAAAAAGCAATATCGCCAGGTTCAGGAAAACGTGGCCGGTGCGTGTGGCCGGTAATGGTCAGTAAATTGTTGTTCTCAATAATCCACCTTTTGGTGCGTCGCTCTACTTTTATAAGTTCTTTGTAGTTTTTTGCCGGACTGGTGGGGTCGGCGATGCCCATAACATTTAAGGGTTTCCAGAGGATACGAACCATAAATCGGCTCCATTTCCAAAATAGGTAATTCCACCAATCGGCTTGGTGGCCGTGGGTTAAGAACAGTTCCTGCCCCGTCATGCAATGTTTTAAAACAATGCCCTCGTGGTAAGTTATGTTTCCAAATAATTCTTCATCTTGCCCGGTTTTAGGGTCGAAATATGTGGAGAGGTGTTTTTTAACATATTCGGGGTCGCGATATACCATGTCGTGGTTGCCCCATATCATGTGTAGTTTATTGTCCTTATGAAAAAGCCTCATAAGCATGTACACATTTTTATGAGCGTTGAGAATAGATTCAAACGACAGATTTTCCCAAAGCTCGTCGCCGTCTCCCAATTCGCAGTACTGAAATCCTTCGGCGTAATAATGTTTTAGCGCATGGAAATAAATATTGCGATTGTTGGCAAAATCGTCGGCAAAGCTGTTGTCGCCACGGTGGCAATCGCTAAATAGAATGAATTTACTATCATCATCGAATTCAATGACTTTGGCATTTTTGTAAGCGTTATCCAATCTTTTTCTTGATGAAAGCATAAGCTAAAGAAAGTGAAAAAAAGCCAAAAAAGTGTGTTGTTAAATACACTTTTTTGGCTCAACTAAAAACAAACACCAAGATAAACACAGTTACTTTCTAAACAGTGGGTCTGCCCCAATGGTGCCGACCAAACTGTTAAGATAATCTTTGGATTTTACTTTGCTGAACAACGCTTTAGCATTGGCTAATCGCTGTTCTATTCCTAATTCACCAACCAAAACCTTGTTAAACGGATTGGATTTAAAGGCTTCTAAATACTCAATTTGCGATTGATAAAACTCAATGTCCTTCTGTTGTTTTAATGCTAATCGTTCTTTATACCAATTGGCGTTCAGCACGTAGTCTCTATTGAAATATTGACGCAATTCGGGGTCGTTAATGTCTTTGCCTTCATAATTTCCGTAGGCCATGATGTGCAAAAGGATTTTTAACGGTGGAATGGCGGCTTCAATACTGCCGTCTTCAAAATAATTTAGGGCAACTTTTTGCTGGGCTTCAACAATATTATTAATACCATCAACATAATCTTCCATGCCTTGGAGTTCTGGTTTTAGCATTCTGTCGTCGAAAACAGCGGTTGGTTCATCAAACAGACGGTTTAAACATAATAAAGCAAATGTTTTAGTAATTCTGTAGCCTAAACGGCTTGCCAATATTTTTTTGCCTTCATATTCAAAATCTTCCAATTTTTCTAAAGCACCGTTAGCAATGAGGTTATTGGGGTCTCTATCTTCGGGAGCCATTCTTGCCCAAATTTCGGGTATCAATAAGCTCACGTCGTGGTCTATTTTCTTTTCGGCACCAACATAACCGGCAGCGGTACTGAATCCGTTAGATTCCGTTAGGATATGCGATAATAGCGCGTTGTTTAAGTCGGTAGTTGGTGTTAACATATTAAACGGTGCTTTTGTTAATGCACCTTCCGATCCAGCGCCTGTAGTTGACGGCGACTTGCCCGTTAAACTACAGATGAAATCCATAAATAATTCTGGAGTTTCCTGATAGTGAATGGGGTTGTAAACCGCCAAAGGTCTAATACCTGCTTCTTTGTCCACAGGGTTGTTTCGTCTGCCCGGTAGAACTGCATTTACGGTGTGGATTACAGGGTCGTCTAGTTTGATTTTTCGTTTTAATCGCACGCCCATATCCGAAATGTATGAAGCTTCAGTTTCATTATAAAACCTGTTTGGCTCTAAATAACGCGGATTTTTTGTTGGTAATCCATCTTCAACAATTCTGGGATGCGATGGCAATACAAATTGAACATCGTCATCTTCATTATCAACAATATCCTTTATGAAATCTTTTACGGGCTGGGTGTATTTGTCATAATTGATGGTATCTTCATAAATTTCAATGGCGTCCTTTTTCGTTAACATTTCATAGTTGGTGAGGAACCTTCCATCTGAAATAATATCCAATTCAGCACCTTTATCGTAACCTCTTACAATGGCTTCGTCTGGTCTTTGAAACAGATGCGCCTCGCAGTTGGTTAATACTTTTACACTTTGGTTGGTGTATTCAGGATTTAGATCTTTAAACTGATTTCTGGGAAGCGTAATAGATGCCGTAATGTCGTCCTCAGTCTGTATTTTTTCACATGCTGAAAAATCAGAACGCAATTTATTCAGCATCCAGTTGCCTTGTTGGTTGAAGCCAATACGCACATAACTTCCCACAACCGGGGAGTTATTGTAAATTAAAGATGTGCCTTTTACACCGTTGATGATTTCAACCGACATCATATCCTTCCAGTTTAGGTTGGCGCCATGTGCTTGTCTAAACAACCGTTTTACAAACAGTACCAACGAACGAACATGCACCGGAATACCATTTAACCATTCATTAAACTCATCTGAGTTTTCTTCTGAAGGGGTTAACAGTTTAACCACCGAGCCTAAAGTTCTTTTTTCGCTCAAGAACGATCTTGATTTTGGCCTGTTGGAATCTTTATCTTTCCATCGTGAGGAATAGTCGAACTCAATAATTTCATCAGCCTTTTTAAAATCTTCTTCAATATTGTGAATGTTAAAACGGCTGTAGGTTATGGCATTTTGCATCGATTTTGAAATCTCCGATTTTCCGCCACCTGAAACCGTACAAGGCTTATGGCAAAATACGCCCTCGGGATAGGTTTCAACAATGCGCCATAAATCGATAGACTTGTGTTTTTCCAATCTCAGCTTATTTCCAGATGGGTGCATATAGGTTTTAAAAGGCGACAGTTTTAATTTTTGTTCTTTGCCTTTGTAATGCCAAGTGATACTATTGGTATTGGTATTGAAATACGACGATTCTGGAATGTACACCACATTTGGATATTTCTTGTCTATCGCATAATTTTCTGGTTTTACCTCAATGCGGTCGCCCAACAAGGTTTTTACATCTTCAATAGTATGGTCTAGCCCGTAATATTGATTGTAGTCGTTACAGTTTACGGTGTCGCCCATTACGCGTCTGGCATAGGCAATGGCACCGCCGGCATGCTCTTCTTCCAAAATACCATATAAGTTAGCCGAATAGCTAATTTGGGTTTTGATTTCTTTTTTTGAATAACCATAATAGTTATCAGCAATTAAAGTAACAACCACACCCCTGTCGTCTCTACAGGTAATTTTAAAAGCACCGCCATCATTGTAAAGTTCATTTTCTTCAATCCAGCACATACCGTCTTTTTTCTGGCGCTCGGTAGCATCATCGAAATGAGGCAAACCAACATCCTTCTTTTTTAGTTTTAAAAGTTGCGGAGCAAGAATGATGCATCCGGTGTGTCCTGTCCAGTGCTCAGGGTCTAGTGCTGCATCGTTATGTGCTAAGTTGGGATTGCCTGCATTGCCAAATATATTTTCAACAAAGTCCAAATTACTTACTAAAGAGCCTGGTGCGAAAAAGCGAACTTCCAATCGCTTTTCAGAAATAACACCTTTTACCTCTGGGCACACCACGGGTCTTAAAAGCATCGAAACCATAGTTTTTGCCTTTTCATCTTGACTAGATGTAAACGGCAGTGTGTTCAACTCGTCCGATGGTTTGAAAGCTTCATTTAAAAAATGTGCCAACACTTCACGTGGTACTTCTTTTTTGTCTAACGGAACAGGGAGTGGTCCTTCCACAATGTGGAAAGTTCCTTTTGTGGTTCTTTTATCGTGCAGCGGATTGTTTAAAATCCCTTGTTTTAATCTTTTGGAGTTAACCAAATCGCTTTCAAACGAATCGCCATCGGGAGGTAAACTCGCTTCTCGGGCTTGTCCTTTTTTAGAAAGTATTAAGGTGTTATTTGGTAATTTATACGATTTATTGGTTTTTACATCCTTTAAATAATCGTCTATAAAAGCTTGAATTCTGGCATCGGCAGGCGAAAGATGGTCTGCTAAAAGTCTCGATTTTTCCCTGAGACTCATTATAAGCGGGCCAGTTGTTTTGTTAAATTCGTTGTCGCAAAACTTTTCTGTGCTGTCTGGTTTGTCCTTAAAAGTGGGTTGCCCAATTACGGCCAATTGCAAATTGATAAATTGAATGATGTCTTTTCTTGATGCTTCCATGTTGTTTAACTTTGAGTTTTGCCCGTGCTTTACGAACATCTGCTACAAAGTTAAATTCCGTATTTCTGAAAAAAACTGTCGAAAGTCATATTCGGGAGATAATTTTTAAGAAAACGTTTGCGTAATGGAATAACATTGAAAGGTTTATTTAAAGGCATTGAGCCCTGTAACATCCAATCCGGTAATCAATAAATGGATGTCGTGTGTGCCTTCGTAGGTAATTACGCTTTCCAGGTTCATCATGTGGCGCATAATGCTATACTCGCCGGTTATGCCCATACCGCCCAAAACTTGTCGGGCGTCGCGTGCTATACTTAAAGCCATATCTACATTGTTGCGTTTGGCCATTGATATTTGTGCTGAGGTCGCTTTGCCCTCATTGCGTAAAACACCAAGCCTCCAAGTTAACAATTGGGCTTTGGTGATTTCGGTAATCATTTCGGCCAGTTTTTTTTGTTGAAGCTGAAATTGACCGATGGGTTTTCCGAATTGTGTGCGTTCCTTACTGTATCGCAAGGCCGTATCATAGCAGTCCATAGCTGCACCAATGGCGCCCCATGCAATGCCGTAACGGGCAGAATCCAAACAGCCCAAAGGAGCCCCAAGCCCCGATTTGTTGGGCAATAAATTTTCTTTTGGTACTTTAACGTTGTCGAAAATAAGTTCGCCGGTGGCACTGGCGCGCAACGACCATTTATTGTGGGTTTCGGGGGTAGTGAAGCCTTCCATGCCACGTTCAACAATCAAACCGTGGATGCGGCCTTCTTCATCTTTTGCCCAAACCACCGCGACTTGTGCAAAAGGAGCGTTACTAATCCACATTTTGGCTCCGTTGAGTAAAAAGTGGTCGCCTTTATCCTTAAAATTAGTGGTCATTCCGCCGGGGTTACTGCCGTGGTCGGGTTCAGTAAGTCCAAAACAGCCCATCCATTCGCCGCTGGCCAACTTGGGTAAATATTTTTTACGTTGGGCATCAGAGCCGTATTTCCAAATGGGGTACATTACCAAAGAAGATTGCACCGAAGCCGTGCTACGAATGCCCGAATCGCCCCGTTCAATCTCCTGCATAATGAGGCCGTAAGAAATTTGGTCTAAACCAGCACCCCCATATTCCGTTGGGATATATGGCCCAAAAGCACCAATTTCGGCAAGTCCGTTTATAATCTGCTTTGGGAATTCTGCTTTTTGTGCGTATTCCTCAATAATGGGAGAAACTTCTTTTTTTACCCAATCTCGGGTGGCGTTGCGAACCAATTTATGTTCGTCGGTAAGCAATTCATCAACATTATAATAGTCGGGCGCTTGAAATAAATCGGGCTTCATTTAGATTAAATTTAAGTTCTGTTGAAACAAAATAATTAGGATAATGCTAATATTGTTGAAAATTCAGCAATAAATCCTCTCAAATTTAATTAATCTTTATTTATTCGCTACATTTTTAAATAGAAATCTTGGGTTAATTTGATGTAATCTTCGGTGTATTGGTGTCTTGAGGTTTCAATAATTAACTGACTTGTTTCACTGCTTAAATTTTGCTCGTTTTCTGTTTTTCTAAAAGAAAACTCCAATAAGCTACGCTTTATTTCAGAAGTTGGAGTGCCTTTTACATGTAAAATCCTTTTTGGGAAGAGGTTAAATTTTGCAGCTAATATTATAAAATCGGCTTCTTCTTTTTTGGGGATGACCACGGAAAAAATACCAGATTCAGAAAGTAACTTTGAAACGCTTTCAATTAAATGCCCAAAAGGCATAGCATCCTGAAAACGTGCCATAGCGCGTTGTTTGTTTTCTGCTTTGTAATCGTCAGAATAAAACGGCGGATTGCAAACAATTAAATCGTATTGGTCCTCAATTTCATCGGCAAATTCATCAAGCGATGCATGGTAGCAAAACAAGCGGTCTCCCCAAGGCGACTGTTCAAAATTATCAACACATTGCTCGTAAGCATCGCTGTCTATCTCTAAGGCATCAATAATTTCAGAAGCACTGCGCTGTGCCAGCATAAGCGATAAAACCCCGGTACCAGCACCAATATCTAAAATTGAAAATGGGTTATGGCCTATACTGGCCCATGCCCCAAGTAGCACGCCGTCTGTTCCAATTTTCATGGCGCATCTGTCTTGGTCTATGCTAAATTGTTTAAAGTTAAAAGTGGATTTTGGCATTGAAATTGATGGGTTAAACGGAGTTTAAAAATCGTTAAAATGTATTAAATTTTATAAAACAGTGTTAAAAAGCATTTTTTTTGTGGGCTAATTTTTAGTTTAGACACGTATATAATTTTAAGCGCGCAAGAATGATTCAGGGAATAAAGATAATGAGGAACAAAGATAAAATATTAAAGAAATTAAATGATTTATTGGTAACCAATCAAGAGCTTGAAAATATTTATGATGAAGCGTTTAAAACTGTGCCGGGTGAATCGTTAAAGATGTTTTTCAACGAGAGAAAAGAAGAACGCAGAATGTACAACGAACAGTTGTGTTTGGAATTGGAAAAGCTTCTTGGAGACGCCAAGCTTCCCAAAAGTATGGTTAATGAATCTTATAAAGCATCAATGAATTTTAGAAACTTAATTTTTTTAAAGGATCACAGCCTAATTGTACAAGAGGTTTGTCGAATTAAAGAGGTTACCATAAATAAATATAACGCTTTGTTAAGTGAGTTGAATTTACCTTTATCCCTTTGTAAACTGTTATCTGCACAGCGTGATAAGGTGCAGTCGAATATGAACGCCATAAGGCGTTTGGAGCACTTAATTGTCCAAGATATTTGATTTTTAGATTATATATTTCTGGGCAATTTGTTTGAGGACTAAGTATCGTTAAAGGGTTAAAAGCATAGCTGAAAAGTAAAATTAATAGATAAAACATTGAATTATTGGGAGTTATTGTTTATATTTCTTAGCTCAACCCTATTTAAATTTATTGTACTAACTCTTTTTAAACCCCAGAACAATGAAAAAATCAAATCCAACTATTGCCCAGCTAAATGAACTTTTAGCTATTAATTATGAGGCCGAGAAAATGTATTTGGAAGCCTTAAAACAAGTTGAAAGCGAAGATTTAAAACATTTTTTCAGGGCTATGGCCTTTGAAAGAAATGAGTTTTGCAGGTTCTTAGGTGCCGAAATTATACAAAAAGGTGGAAAGCCTGAATACTCCGATCAAATGAGAGGTGGTCTGTCTAGACTCTGGAGCAAGTTTAAGAAAGGCATTTCTAAGAAGGATGAGAATGTGCTTTTTAATGAAGTATGTAGGATTAAGACCTGGAGTTTAGAAAAATATAATGCTATTTTAGACAGGGTGAAGCATTCTGAAGGCATTGCACAATTACTGAAAAAACAGCGCGATACCTTAGAGCGGAGTTTGCACTCCATTCAAATTGGCGACAGGTTGATTGCTTAAAAAAGGCATTCACAACAATATATATTAAAAAATCCGAGGGTTGTCTTTTACGATAGCCCTCGGATTTTTTTATAGCGTAAAAACTAAATGCTATTGAATATAGAGGTCGATTAAGCCTTCTGGGGTTTCAACAAGAATCGTTTTGGTTTTACGATTTACTTTTACGATAAATTCGTCGTTCATCGGGATGAGTATTTCCGTGCCATTTCTGTCCACCTCAAAGAGGGCTTGTGCAGTAGAATCGTTGATGGCTTTTATGGTACCCACAGTCCCAAAATTAACATCTTCAATGGTAAAATTGATGACCTCGTGGAAATAAAATTTATTGCCCTCTAATTTTGGCAGTAACTCCAACGGAAGAAACAGATTGCTTTTCATGATGCTATCGGCATCGGCTTCGCTATCCACGTCTTCAAACTTTAAACGAAGTAACTCCGATTTGTGCAATTGGGAACGTTCCACAAAAAAAGGCACTAAGTTGTTTCTCAGTTCCAAAAAAATGGCATCAAGGTTTTCGTAAAGTTCGGGCTGGTCGGTATCGAGTTTTGCTAATACTTCCCCTTTAAAACTATATTTTTTTACAATTTTTCCTAGGTAAAAACAATCTTCCTTTTTCATCGAGAGCGTCATTTTTGTCATTCCCGTGAAGACGGGAATCTATTTGCCTTATTTCTTATGATGATAAGATTCCCATTTTCATGGGAATTGTTTAACCCCTATCAAAAAAGAAAGGGGGTAAACAAAAAACTCCGACGGTTTCCCATCGGAGTTTAAAAGTATAAAAAATAAATTTTTATTCTTCTTCGTTTGTTGCTTCAGCTTCTGCAGCAGGAGCTTCCTCTTCAGCAGCTTCTTCTTCAACAACTGGAGCTTGTGCAGCTATTCTAGCTTCGTTAACCGCTTTTTCAGCAGCTAGAGCCTCAGCCTTAGCTTTAGCTTCAGCTTCAGATAAACCTTCAGCTTTAGCTTGGATTTTAGCGTTTTTCTCTTCTAACCAAGCGTTGAATTTTGCTTCAGCTTGCTCTTCGGTTAAAGCGCCTTTTTTAACACCGCCTGCCAAATGGTTCTTTAATAAAGCCCCTTTGTAAGACAATAAGTTCTTAGCGGTATCGGTTGGTTGCGCACCATTTTGCAACCATTGTACAGCACTATCAATGTTCAATTCAATAGTTGCTGGGTTGGTGTTAGGATTGTAAGCACCTAATTTTTCTAGGTATTTACCATCTCTCTTTGCACGCGAATCTGCGGCTACGATCCAGTAGTAAGGTTTTCCTTTTTTACCGTGACGTTGTAATCTAATTTTTACTGGCATAATAATTAATTATTTGAGGTTCTCGACCTCGGTTATTAATGAGGCGCAAAGATACTTTATTATTTTTAATAAACCATGATTTTTTTAAATGAACTTAATGGCTTTTGGTTCTGAAAACTAAAACAATAGGTGTACGGGTGTTGGCGAATCTATTTTGTAAAGAAAGCTTAATAAGCCTGATTTTTTATCAATTTTAAAAACTGAGATATTGTTGCTTCTACGGTTGGCCACCAATAAAAAGTTTCCGCTGGGGTCGAGCGTAAAATTTCTTGGCCAGTCGCCCTCAACACTTATGTTCTGGATTTTCTTGATTTTTCCATTACGCGTATTTCTTTTAAAAACAGCAATAGAGTTTTCGCCTCGGTTAGAGCCATACAAAAAACGTTCGTCTGGAGAAAGGTGGATGTCGGCACAGGAGTTTTTGCCTTTGTAACCATCGCTTAAAGTGGTGTTGAAATCCACTTCCTTAAAACCGTCTTTTGTCCGTTTTGCAGTGGTTATCGAGCTGCCATATTCATTGATAATGTATATAAATTTTCCGTTGTTGCTTATTGAAAAATGACGTGGCCCAGGGTTGCCTGTCATGTCGATGATTTTGGGCTTTGCCAGTTCGTATTGGTTGTTTTTCAATTGGTATTGGTACACGGCGTTTCTGCCCAAATCGGCAACATATAGTTCGTTATTAAAAAATTGTGCGGAATGGGCGTGCGATTTTTCAGCTTCAGAATTATGGTCAAAAACCTGAATGGCTTCACTTAAACTGCCATCACTATTTATATTGTAAAGAGATACCGTTCCACCATTGTAATTGGAAACCACAATTTTTGTGCCCGCTGCGTTAATGGCAATGTGGCAAGGAGCAGCGCCATGGCTGTCTTGGGTGTTGATTAAAGTTAATGTTCCGTTGTTAATTTTATAAGCAGCAACATAATCTGGCTTAAATTTGTCTTCCGAACGGTTTACCGAATACATAAATGTTCTGTCGGACGAATAGGTCAAAAAATTAGGGCTTTCTATTTCAATAGCTAAAATTTCGTTGGAAATCACCCCGGTTTCCGTATTGAATTGATACTGGTAAATGCCTTGGGCATTTTCGTTGGTGAATGTGCCGACGTACAGCGGGATGTTTTGAGCGTATATAATCACAGTACTTAAAAAAGTAAAAACAAGAGAAAAAATAGAATTCATGTAAGACGGGTTTTTTTTCAAAAATAAGTTTTTTAAGTAAATGTTAAATGGACTTTTCCAAACTTGTTAACAATGGTGTACAGTGTGTTAAAATAGCGGATATAATGCTAAACTTTGTTAAATGGCCTTGACATGGCGGGGTCTGGTTTGTATATTCGGAGTAGATGTGAAACAATACGCATCTAAAAAGAATTTATTGAAATTTAAAAAATGAACAGGATATTATGAAGTATACAGAAGAGATTTCAAACAAATTAAACGAATTGTTGGTAAAAAATTATGATGCCGAAAAAGGCTACCTCAATGCTGCAGATAATGTAGAAAATTCAAAATTAAAAATTTTCTTTAAGCGCCGGGCTACCGAACGAAGCGAATTCGCCAAAGAGTTAAGAACAGAAATTTTAAGATACGGTGAAGATCCAAAGGATTCTGGTAGTTTTAAGGGTGCCGTGCACCGTAACTGGATGAGCTTAAAAGCTTTGTTCAAGTCAAATGATGAGGAAGCTATTTTAGAAGAAGCCATTCGCGGTGAAGAGGCCAGCCTTGAAGAATATAACGAAGTTCTTAAAGACAGAAACTTGCCACCTAGCATCGACCAAATGTTATTTAAACAAAGAAACGCTATTCAGGCAGCAATAAATACCGAAAAAGTACACGAGGAGTTAGTCTCCTAATATAAATTTGGTTGGTTAGTTTGAACGTCTGCATTGTTTTAAACAATGTGGGCGTTTTTTGTTTACAACTCTTTGGGTTTTCCTAAGTGCAGAAATATAAATTCTACGTACTTTTATACACTTCGTTTTTTGCAAACGAACCCAAAATAATCAATCTGAAAACATAGCGCATGTATTTAATTTTCGACACCGAAACTACCGGATTACCAAAACGTTGGGATGCCCCAATAACCGATGTAGATAACTGGCCACGCTGTATTCAAATAGCATGGCAGTTACACGATGCTATGGGAAACTGCATCGAAAGTCAAGATTTTTTGGTGAAGCCCGAAGGATTCAATATTCCGTACGATGCCGAAAAAGTACATGGTATTTCTACCGAATTGGCTCAAGAACAAGGTGTGCCTTTAAGTGAGGTTTTAGAAAAATTCAATGCCGCTTTGCATAAGACCAAATTTGTGGTAGGGCAAAACGTAAAGTTCGATTTGAACATTATGGGAGCTGAGTTTGTACGCGAAAATGTTGAAAACCCATTGCAGGAACTACCGGTGTTAGATACCTGTACTGAGCATACGGCACAACTGTGCCAAATTCCCGGTGGTCGTGGCGGAAAATTTAAACTGCCCACATTGACTGAGTTGCACGAACATCTGTTCAACGAACCGTTTGCTGAAGCGCATAACGCGACGGCCGACGTGGAAGCTACTACCCGTTGTTTTTTGGAATTGATTCGTTTAGAGGAATATACCAAGGAAGAACTGGACGTTGAACCCGATTATTTTGAAAATTTCAAGGAAGCCAATCCATCCGAAATCCAACTCATCGGGCTTAAGCACATCAACCTTAAAAAGGAAAGTGCCAAAATCCGCGAGCGATTAAAAAAGGCCGAGGGCACGCAGATTTCTTCCGAAGAAATAAAACAAAACCGTTCCGATTTAGCCGAAGTCGAGTTTACACATTTACACAACCATTCGCAGTTTTCGGTACTGCAGTCTACCATGAGTGTGGCCGATTTGGTAAGCGCAGCTGCCGAACACAATATGCCAGCTGTAGCCTTGACCGACCATGCCAATATGATGGGGGCTTTCCACTTTGTAAATGCAGTAAGCAACCACAACAAAGGCGTAAAGGCAAAGATTGAAGCCGCCCAAGATTCGGGTGAAACGGTTACGGCCAAAGAAATAAAACCCATTGTGGGCTGCGAGTTTTTTGTGTGCGAGGACCATACCGATAAAACTAGAAAAGACAACGGTTACCAAATAGTGCTACTGGCTAAAAACAAAAATGGCTACCATAATTTGGCAAAACTGTCGTCCCATGCCTTTGTCGACGGGTTTTATTATGTGCCGCGAATTGATAAAAAACTCATCCAGCAATATAAAGAAGACATTATGGTACTTACCGGGAATTTGTACGGTGAAGTGCCCAGTAAAGTATTGAATGTTGGTGAAAATCAAGCTGAAGAAGCGCTATTGTGGTGGAAAGAAGAGTTTGGAGACGATTTGTATGTCGAGCTGATGCGTCATAACCAAGAGGATGAAAACCGTGTTAACCCAACGTTGATTAGTTTGGCCCAGAAACATGGTGTAAAAATTGTGGCCACCAACAACACCTATTACCAAAAGCAGGAAGATGCCAATGCACACGATATTTTGTTGTGTGTAAAAGATGGTGAAAAGCAATCCACACCCATTGGTCGTGGACGGGGGTATCGTTATGGGTTGCCTAACCAAGAGTACTATTTTAAATCTTCCGAAGAAATGAAAAAATTGTTTCAGGATATTCCGGAAGCGATTTTTAATGTTCAGGAAATTGTTGATAAAGTAGAGCCGTTTGTGTTGGCTCGTGATGTACTCTTGCCTGCTTTTAACATTCCCGATGAATTTAAGCATGAAGAAGATTTGGTTGATGGTGGCAAGCGCGGTGAAAACGCCTATCTCCGTCATTTAACCTACGAAGGCGCCAAAAAGCGCTATGGTGAACCGCTTTCGGAAGAAGTCATCGAACGATTGGATTTTGAGCTCAGCGTTATTGAAAACACGGGGTATCCGGGGTATTTCTTGATTGTGGAAGACTTTATCCGTGAAGCCAGGAATATGGACGTTTCTGTGGGACCGGGACGTGGATCGGCCGCTGGTTCGGTAGTGGCCTATTGCCTCTGGATTACCAACATCGACCCGATGATGTACGATCTGCTTTTTGAGCGTTTCCTGAATCCGGATCGTGTAAGTATGCCCGATATCGATATCGATTTTGATGATGAAGGCCGAAGCCGTGTGATGGATTACGTTATCGAAAAATACGGTGCCAATCAGGTAGCGCAAATTATTACTTATGGTACGATGGCGGCAAAGTCGTCCATTCGCGATACTGCTCGTGTGTTGGATTTACCACTATTCGATGCCGATAGAATTGCGAAGCTTATCCCCAATATGTCTAAACTGAACAAAATTTTTGGTTTGGATGAAAAAGAATTGGGAAAAAAGTTTAGGGCTGAAGATTTAGAAAAAATCAACGAGCTTTTAAATATTGCCGATGGAAGCGATTTGCAGGCTGAAACCGTAAACTTGGCAAAAGTGTTGGAAGGTTCCGTTCGAAATACGGGTATCCATGCCTGTGGTGTGATTATCACGCCAGATGATATTACCAAGTTTGTACCTGTTTCCGTAGCCAAAGATTCCGATTTGTATGTTACCCAGTTTGATAACTCGGTGGTGGAATCAGCCGGACTTCTAAAAATGGATTTCTTGGGGTTAAAAACATTGACCCTCATTAAAGACACGGTTAAAATAGTCAAAGCCAAACACGGCATTGAGCTGGATCCCGAAACCTTTCCGCTTGACGATGAAGAAACTTATGCGCTGTTCCAAAGAGGAGAAACGGTTGGGGTATTCCAATACGAATCGCCCGGAATGCAAAAACACCTTCGCGATTTAAAGCCCACGGTTTTCGAAGATCTTATTGCCATGAATGCCCTATACCGTCCGGGGCCTATGGAATACATTCCGAGTTTCGTTCGTAGAAAGCACGGTGATGAAGAAATCGAGTACGATTTGCCGGCTATGGAAGAATACCTCAAGGAAACTTATGGTATTACGGTATATCAGGAGCAGGTGATGTTGCTATCGCAAAAATTGGCAAATTTCTCTAAAGGTGAAGCCGATGTGTTACGTAAGGCTATGGGTAAAAAGCAGCTTGCTGTACTGGCAAAAATGAAGCCTAAGTTTATCGAGCAGGCTAGTGCCAATGGACATGATGCTAAAATTTTAGAAAAAGTTTGGAAAGACTGGGAGGCTTTTGCGAGTTACGCCTTCAACAAGTCGCACTCCACCTGTTACGCCTGGATTGCCTACCAAACCGCTTATTTAAAAGCCCATTACCCTGCGGAATATATGGCGGCGGTGCTTTCCAATAACATGAACGACATCAAGCAGGTGACCTTCTTTATGGAAGAGTGTAAACGTATGAAGTTGGATGTTCTTGGACCAGATGTGAATGAAAGTTACTATAAATTCTCGGTAAATAAAGATGGTGCGGTACGCTTCGGAATGGGTGCGATTAAAGGCGTTGGCCACGGTGCGGTGATGACTATTGTTGAAAACCGAAAAGATGGCCATTACAAATCCATTTTCGATTTGGCCAAGCGTATCGATTTAAGAGCGGCCAATAAAAAGGCTTTTGAAAACTTAGCTTTAGCGGGTGGCTTCGACAGTTTTGGTGATACCCACCGCGCTCAATATTTCCATGACGACGGCGATGGCATTACCTTTTTGGAAAAAGCCATTAAATACGCCCAAAAACATAAAGAAAACGAAAACTCGGCTCAGGTCAGTTTGTTCGGTGAAGCCAGCGAAGTGCAAATCGAAGAGCCCCAAGTGCCACCATGCGAAGAGTGGGGCACCATGGAAAAACTCAGCAAAGAACGTGAAGTGGTTGGGGTTTACATCTCCGGGCATCCCTTGGATGACTTTAAACTAGAAATGAAAACCTTCTGCAACGCCAAAGTCGGTATGTTCAATAATTTGGAGCCTTACGTGAACCGCGAATTGGTTTTTGGCGGGGTGGTTACCGATGTGCAGCACCGTGTTAGCAAACAGGGCAAAGGCTGGGCACTGTTCACCATTGAAGATTATACTGATAGTTATGAGTTCCGGATTTTTGGAGAAGAATACCTCAAATTCCGCCACTTTTTAATGCAGAATAATTTTGTGTTCGTAAAAACCTTTGTGCGCGAAGGCTGGGTGAATAAAGATACCGGTAAGCGCAGTGACCCAAGGTTACAGTTCAATAACTTTCAGTTGTTGCACGATGTGATGGAACAGTATGCCAAAAAGCTTTCCATTCAAGTGGATATAAACGATTTGAACGAGCAAAAAATCGTTGCACTAAAAGAACTGATAAGCTTGCACCCCGGAAGTAAAGCTCTTAATTTTGTGGTTTACGATACCAAGGAAAAGATGAAACTGAATATGTCCAGCAGAAGACAAAAAGTGAATGTTTGCCAGGAATTAATCAGTGAACTGGAAACTCAAAACGTGCGGTTTAAGTTGAATTAGCGCTCTGTCATTCCGAGGAGCGACAAAAGGAGCGACGTGGTAATCTGTTAAAATTTTAGTTTTGGCAAAAAGATTGCCACACTTCGACTGCGCTCAGTGCAGGCTACTTTTTTCTCGCAATGACTTTCATTTAACCTCAAACTCCCGGCAATCAATTCTAATTTCGGTGTTTTGCAATTCCTTTTCCATCAAATTACAAAAATGGGCCGTTTCGGTTTTTTTGTAAAATTTACAGGCGTAGCAGGTTCGCTGTACGGTTAAAACCCCAATTTGGTTGAGTTTATAAATTAGTTGGCTTAAAGTTTCAAAAGTGCTTTCCAGGGCTTTTCCGTCAATGTTTTCCAATTGCGTTTTTAGTGGCTGTGCAAAGTTTTCGGTTTCGGCGACCGTGGTTTTTCCTATTTCGGTCAATTGGATGGCATAACTTCTACTATCGGAGGAAGCGGATACTTTTTGAATCAACTGCTTTTTTACCAATACCCGCACCGCATCACTAATGGTGGGTTTGGTAACGTTAAATTCCTTGGCCAAATGGCTTACATTACAAACTTCAATGTGGTGATAACGAATAAAAATAAGGATTTGAATTTGAATAGGACTTAAACCCAATAACTTGGCTTTTTCCCAAAGCAATACTTTAAAAACTTCGGAAATGCGCTCTAAACCGGCCACAATTTTACTGGGTAGGTTTTGTTGTTGAAAATCTGGATTGAAAATACTATCGCTCATAAATCAAAAGAGGCTGTCTAAAAGGAATTTTGTGTCATTTCGAGCGCAGTCGAGAAATCTCATTTTATTGTAAGCAAAAAGGCTTGTGTTTTGAGATGATTCACCTTATTCGAAATGGTACGTCTTTTAGACAGCTTCAAAGTTAGTAATCCTAACAATAGGATGCAAAAATTAAGCTTTCACATCTGCCATAGAAGCCCCAAAATTAATGTGGAGTACGTTGCCATTGGGCGTCACCAAGGCGGGTACCGATTTTACTCCAGCCTTTTCGGCTTCTGGAATTCTGGAGGCATCTTCACCAAAATGTACAATTTCAACGTTTTCGGCTCCAATTAAATTAACGATGTCGTGTTCAGCGCTCACACAAACAGGACAACCGGCGTGATAAAAAATGGACTTGCTCATAATATTAAGTTTTAGAATTAATGAATAACTAATCAAATATAGTAAGGAATCCTAACTAATAAAAATTTATCGTTATTTTTTTTTGATGAAGCCTTTCTGTTTTGGTATTAAAGGTGGGGGATGTTACTTTTTATTGACTAAATCCATCAAATTAACATCGTTGCCCAATAAAATGTCGTTGGAATTAATGCGTCCATTCATACTGTCGTTTTCCAGTTTTAAAACACCGCGTGGACACACCGCCGAACAAATACCGCAGCCCACACAACTGGAACGGACAATGTTTTCACCTTTTTGGGCATAGGCGCGAACGTCAATGCCCATTTCGCAATATACCGAGCAGTTTCCGCAAGAAATGCACTGTCCGCCATTAGTGGTAATTCTAAATTTTGAAAACAAGCGTTGTTGAAAACCTAGAACGGCAGCCATAGGACACCCAAAACGACACCACACCCGATTGCCAAAAATGGGATAAAACCCCGTGCCGATGACCCCTGAGAAAATAGCACCAATTAAAAACGCGTATGAAGACCGCAACGTTTCAGCTTTAAATAAAAACAGTTTAGTTTCTGAACTGAACAGATGAATGGCAATAAGTGCCATAATAATTACAAAATACCCTACGGCACCATATTTGGCATCTTTGCCCAATTCACGGCGTTTAAAAACCATGGTGAGCACAAAAATGAGCGTTAAAAACCCAGCAACCGAATATAAAAATACATCGCGGGTAAGCCAATATTTTTTAGGGTCGTAACCCAAATAGGTGTAAATCACGGCAGTGGTCATCAATACCACAAAAACCAAAACGCTGTGTATTACCCAACGCTCCACGTTCCAAGCAAAAAGGCGTTTGTCGCTTAAATGTCTAAACGGGTCACCCGCTGTTTCGGCCAGTCCGCCACAACCACAAACCCATGAGCAATACCAACGCTTTCCGTATTTATAAGTAAGAATGGGGGTAATAACGAAAATGGATAACACCCCAAAAATAAGCATAGCCAAGCCTATGTTTCCGGCATTGATAAAAGCATTAACCCGATATTGTTCAAAATTATAATAGTTGAGTGGCCAGATGTTTTTGAGGTCGTAATAAGGCAAATCGGAATTCATTACATACATAAATTCCGGTATTAAAAAGGCAAATGCCAGTTGAAAGAACATTACCGAAATGGTGCGGAGTTGCTCGTATCGGTTATGGCGGTATTTCAGCAGGAATTTATAACCAAAAATTAAAATAGCCACGGTATATAATGTGCCATAAACAAACCACTGGCTGGCTGGGCGGCCGCTAAGTAATTCGCTCAAGGGGTCGAACAAGGCAATGAGTCCTTTGTTGGGTTTGTCGGAAGGGGTTTGGCCTAAATACTCAGGATAAAAGTATAGTACAATATAAAAACCAGTTAACACAATGCCCAAAACCCAAGCTAAAACCCCACGCGATGAAATAGACTTAAACCACGTGGCATCGTTTTTTATGCCTTCTAGCTTGTTTAAATATAAATCGTTCGAAAAAATGATGGTCCCTACGGAAATAAGTCCCAACGACAGGATTAAAAACAAACTTTTATTGGGGAAGTTTATACCAAAAAGCGCTAAGGCTAAAAGGAAAAGCCCCAAACTACCAACAAAAACAGCCAATTTTTGCTTTCTGGATAAATGATTTATTTCGGGTTTGGTTAAAGCCATTGCAGTTCTGTTTTAAATAGTGGTTGCAGTTTCGTTGCTACTCTTATAAGCCAATAAAATGGCTTTTTCGTATCGTTTGTAAAACTCGGGGTCAAAATTGGCTTCCCCTAAATGTTTAATAACAAAATCAACATCCCGCTTTTCGTTAAGCCATTTGTTGAATGTTTCGTGCCGCATTCGGATACCGAAGGTATTTATTCCTAAAAATGCATTGGTGTTTTTGTTGTACGCAACGGTGATGCATTTGGTGTCATCTTCATGTTTCCAATGGAAATGGACTTCGTAATCTGGCCTGCCTTTACTGCCGTGTACCCAGCCGTAGGTTTGGTATTCAATATCAAAAAACTTGGCGGAGTTGAACCAATGCCCAGGACTGTAGGGCATACGGTTGCCACAAATGGTTTGCGCCACCACTTCGCCCATCATGCGGCCCGTGTACCAAACGGCTTCAATGGAAGGGCGTTGGCCAATGGCTTCGTGCTGCTCGGCACAATCACCAATGGCATAAACATCTTTAATATTGGTTTCGAGATAACGGTTTACTTTTACACCCTTTTCAGTTTCGATTTTTGAATCTTTTAAAAAATCAATATTAGGTGATACCCCTGCAGTCAACCCTACCATATCGCAGATAATTTCTTCACCGGTTTCTTCAATAATTACCGATTTTACCTTTCCGTTGTCGTCTGCTTTAATTTCCTTTAAATTGGTACTTAACCGTAAATCGATATGATGATGTTTTATGTGGCGGTTAATCATTTGGCTTTCTCCGTCGGGCAAAACACTGTTCCAAAAACTGGACTCCCGTACTAAAAACGTGACGGGAATATTTCTGGAACTCAGCATTTCGCAAAGCTCGATACCAATCAATCCGCCACCAACAATAACGGCGCGTTTGCACACTTGGTTGTTGGGCGCGCATGTTTCTAAATTTTCCAAATCTTGTTTGTGGTACAGACCCATAACACCCTTTAAATCTTGTCCCGGCCAACCAAATTTATTGGGTTTGCTGCCTGTGGCGATAATCAATTTGTCATATTGCAGCGTATCGCCTTCAGAAAAAAATAGGGTCTTGGTTGAGGTGTCAACAGTTGTAACATAAGCGTTTTTTAAGTTGATTTTATTTTTCTTCCAAAACCAATTTTCGTAGGGCTGCGTGTGTTTAAACGTCATGTGTCCCATGTAAACATACATCAGGGCTGTTCGAGAAAAGAAATATTCGGTTTCGGCAGAAATAATCGTAATTTTTTTAGCTTGTGCTGAACTTGGTTCAGTATCGGATAATTTTCTAATGTGTCGCGCCGCCGTTACACCCGAAATACCATTACCAATAATTACAATATGTTCTTCCATATTTTGTTGATTATGTGCTTATAGGTCGATGTTAAAGGTAATAACTTATCATGAATTTGTTAATTTATAATAATTTAAACTTTCTTTTTGGGGGTATGAATGGACTATTTTCTACAAACCATTTAAAAACAGTATGTTTACTCTAAAAGTTTAATTTAGAGCCAAAACAATGACATTTAGGCCAATGAAATGGATTCGATTTTTAGTGCTGCTTTTGTTGTGTAGCATGCAGTCTTGTAACACGCAATCTACAAAAATTAACGGGGTGAGTTTTGTAGCCTCACGAGAACCAATAACCAAAGTTCATACCCAGCCCTTAGTAAATATTAATGCTAGTTTTGCGGCGCTGATGCCCTTCGGTTTTATGGGAAGTTCAAACGAACCGAAGATAAAATTTAATGGCGAACGACAATGGTTTGGTGAAACCGATAAAGGCATAAAGCAATATGCTGAAATTTTAAAAGCTGAAAAGATAAAAATTATGCTGAAGCCGCAAATTTGGATTCGCGGCGGTACTTTTACTGGTTTCATTGAAATGACATCGGAAGCCGATTGGAAGCTTTTTGAAGAAAGTTATTCGAAATTTATATTAAGCAATGCTCAACTCGCCGAGGCTATTAATGCAGAATTATTTTGTATCGGTACAGAGTTGGAGCGATTTGTTAAACACCGACCAAAGTTTTGGAGTCAGTTAATTAGTGATGTTAAACAGATTTACAAAGGAAAACTCACCTATGCTTCCAATTGGAATGAATTTAAACAAACCCCATTTTGGGAACAATTGGATTATATTGGGATTGATGCTTATTTTCCGGTAAGTGATAGCAAAGCACCAAGTGTGAAAGCCTGTAAAATGGCTTGGGAAAAACATAAAGAAGAGATTCTAAATATCGCCAATACCAATAATAAACCTATTTTATTCACCGAATACGGATACCGAAGTGTAGATTACGCTGGGAAAGCACCTTGGAATAGCGACCGTGGAATAACCGAAGTGAATCTTGAAGCCCAAGCTAACGCCACGCAGGCCTTGTTCGATATGTTTTGGCATGAGGACTGGTTTGCTGGTGGTTTTGTGTGGAAATGGCATCACAACCACCAAAGGGCAGGGGGTGAAAATAATAATAGGTTTACCCCACAAAATAAACCAGCCGAAATAATTATAAAAAAGCAATACGGACAAAACTGACCATATTGCTTTTCAATTAAATAATGTATTAAAAATGATGTTTTACGACTCCAAGACCATAACCAAATCGTCGGCATTGACCATAATACCCGGTTTTAAAACCAGTTTTTTAACGGTAGCGTCGGCATTGGCTGTAATGGTGGTTTCCATTTTCATGGCTTCGATAATAAATAATGGTTGGTTTTTGGCCACTTTTTCTCCACGTTTCACTAAAATGGTAGAAAGCATCCCCTGTAACGGAGCGCCAATTTCATTACTGTCGGTTTTGTCAATTTTAACGTGCTCTACCTTGTCAACTTTAATAGATTGGTCTTTAATTTCAACACTGCGACCTTGCCCGTTTAGTTTAAAATAAACCGTAACCATGCCGTCGCCGTTAGGTTGCCCAACAGATTCTAGTGTTATGAGCAGGCGTTTTCCCCGATCTACTTCAACAATAATTTCTTCACCTACTTCCATACCGTAAAAGAAATTTTTGGTGGGAAGGTTCATTAAATTATCATATTTCAAATGCTTGTTGTAGGCATCAGTAAATACCTTGGGATACAATTGGTAAGACAGAAAATCGGTATAATCAATATTTCTGCTTAAATCCTGCTCGAATATTTTTTTAAAATCCTCGTATTCTTTTTCCAAATCCAAAGGAGGCATATGCTCATTGGGTCTGTCGGAATATGGTTTTTGATCTTTTAGAATGATTTTCTGTAAGTCTTTTGGAAAACCGCCAACGGGCTGCCCTAAATCACCTTTAAAAAAATCGACTACCGACTGCGGAAAAGATAGGCTTTCGCCTTTTTCTAAAACATCCTGAATAGTCAAGTTGTTGCTCACCAAGTATTGGGCCATGTCACCCACTACTTTCGAGCTGGGCGTTACTTTTACGATATCACCAAATAAATGATTAACATCGCTGTACATTTGGGTAATTTCATGGAATCTGTCTTCCAAACCAAGTGCTCTGGCCTGTGGTTTTAGGTTTGAGTATTGTCCGCCCGGAATTTCATGTTTAAATACCTCGCCAGAACCGGCTTTTAAACCCGATTCAAAAGGATAATAGAACTCCCTAACGGTTTCCCAATAATTGGAATATTCATTTAAGGAGTCGATATCAATATCACTGGCGCGTTCCTGAAATTTGAGCATTTCCACCACCGAATTGAAATTAGGCTGGGAGGTTAAACCCGACAAGCCGCCCAAGGCCACATCAACCACATCGACACCAGCCTCAATAGCTTTTAAATAGGTGGCGGCTTGAATGGATGAGGTGTCGTGAGTATGTAAATGAACGGGAATATTTAATTCTGATTTTAATGCTGAAATCAACTCATAAGCAGCGTAAGGTTTCAGTAAACCTGCCATATCTTTCACGCCTAAAATATGGGCTCCGGCGTTTTCAAGGTCTTTCGCTAAGCTAACGTAATACTTTAAATTATACTTTTTGTTGTCTGGATTTAAAATATCATTGGTGTAACAAATGGAACCTTCTGCCAAACCTTTAGTGCGGTTACGAACATGCTCAATGCATGGGGCGAGTGATTTCATCCAGTTCAACGAATCGAAAATTCTGAAAACATCCACACCGTTTTCCCAAGAGTGCTCCACAAATTCACCAATCAAATTGTCAGGGTAGGCCTTGTAGCCTACACCATTGGAGCCACGAATAAGCATTTGCAATAGTAAATTGGGCATGGCTTTACGCAGTAATCGCAAACGTTCCCACGGATTTTCTTGAAGAAAGCGCAAACAAACATCAAAAGTGGCGCCGCCCCAAACTTCCATGCTGAAAATATTGGGGTGGTTCTTGGCATAGCCTTCGGCCACTTTCAACATATCGAAAGTTCGCATACGGGTGGCCAATAAACTTTGGTGGGCATCTCGCATGGTGGTATCGGTAAAAAGGACTTTCTTTTCATTTTTCAGCCACTCGGAGAATTTATCCGGTCCTAGTTTGGTCAACAGGTTTTTGGTGCCTTCGGGATAGTCGGCATAGACATCAAACTTGGGAGCTTTCGGTTTTACAAAGGTTTTGCTGTGGTCAATTTTTTTAACATCCGGATTGCCATTTACAATAATGTCGCCCAAATAAGTTATCAATTTTGTAGCCCGGTTCCGTGGTGCCTTAAATTGAAACAAATCTGGGTTTTGCTTGATAAAATTAACCGTTACCTGTCCCTGCCTAAAGGTGTCGTGCTTTAAAATATTATCTAAAAACGGCATGTTGGTTTTTACGCCACGGATCCTAAATTCGGCCAAGGCACGGCGTATTTTTCTGCTGGCACCGTCAAGCGTTCGGCCATGAGCCGTAACTTTTACTAACATAGAATCGAAAAACGGCGAAATTTTAGCACCTTGGTAAATGCTGCCGGCATCGAGCCGTATTCCAAAACCTGAGGCACTTCGGTAAGCAGACACGGTTCCGTAATCGGGCTTAAAATCGTTTTGTGGGTCTTCGGTGGTCACCCGGCATTGCAGGGCATAACCGTTTATTTTAAGGGATTCCTGATTGGCAATTTTTATTTGTTCGTCGCTGAGTTTGTAGCCTCCGGCGATGAACAATTGTGTTTTTACCAAATCGATATTGGTAATCACCTCGGTTACGGTATGCTCCACCTGAATTCGAGGGTTTACTTCAATAAAATATATGGAATCGTCGTCATCCACCAAAAACTCCACGGTACCAATATTGTTGTAATTTACCGCGGTACAAATTTTTATAGCGTAATCGTAAAGGGCTTGTTTGGTTTTTTCTTTTAAGCCGTACGATGGCGCAAATTCAATCACTTTTTGGTAGCGGCGTTGCACCGAGCAATCGCGTTCAAAAAGATGCACGGTATTGCCATGGCTATCGGCTACAATCTGTATTTCAATATGCTTTGGGTTTTCAACAAATTTTTCCAAAAAAACGGTGTCGTCGCCAAAAGCATTTAAGGCTTCACGTTTACTTTCGGTGTAGGCTTTTTTTAGTTCGTCAACATTCCTGATCACCCGCATGCCACGTCCACCACCGCCCGAGGCCGCTTTAAGCATAATGGGGTAGCCTATTTTTTTAGCTTCAGAAATGGCGGTTTCAACATCCGCCAAAGGCTTTTCGTTACTCTTTATAATAGGTATGTTGTTGGCAATGGCTACTTCTTTGGCAGTAATTTTATCGCCTAGAGCTTTTAAAACGGACACTTTTGGGCCGACGAAAATAATGCCGTTATCTTCACAAGCTTGTGCAAAATGGGCATTTTCAGAAAGAAAACCATAACCGGGGTGGATGGCATCCACGCCATTTTCAAGAGCAATTTTTATAATCGCATCAATATCTAAATAAGGCTTTAATGGCTCGTTGTCTTCACCGATTTGATAAGACTCGTCGGCCTTGTATCGATGCAGTGAGTAGCGGTCTTCGTAGGTATAAATGCCTACGGTTTTTATATTTATTTCGGTGCAGGCTCTAAAAATTCTTATGGCTATTTCACCGCGGTTGGCCACTAAAACTTTCTTTATTTTCATGCGATACGTGTTAGTTTGTCATATAGAACTCGTTTAAATTTTTTCAATTGGCTAAAAAATTGTCCTTTTTCACCCACTTTTTGCCTTTTTTTCCTTCCGTAGCGATGCTATGCAACTCAAAAAAATCTTCAATTGGTCAAAAAACCCCTAATTTTCGCTTCTATCCAAAAAGTTTAAACGAGTTCTAAATATAGTGCTTAAAATACAAATTTCAATCTGTGCAAGTCAACCATTTAAACTTAAATTAATATTCTGCTTGACTATTTTGCTGGTAAACCCTTAGTTTTGTTGAAAAATTAAATATTATGCGGGTTTTAGCAATTGGAGATATTCATGGCGGATTAAGAGCTTTGGTTCAACTTTTAAATAAATTGGAAATTAAGGATGGTGACACCCTGATTTTTATGGGCGATTATGTAGATGGATGGAGTGAATCGGCACAGGTAATCCAGTTTTTAATTGAGCTGTCTGAAAAAATCAATTGTATTTTTATAAAAGGAAACCACGATGTGTGGTGCGAGGAATGGTTGCGAGACGGGAGCGTGGATATGACTTGGTATATCCACGGTGGAAAAGAAACCATGGAGAGTTATGCAGGTTTTTCAAAGGAAGATAAACAGAACCATTTAGCCTTTTTTGAAAACTTGAAAATGTATCATTTAGATGAAAAAAACCGACTGTTTTTACATGCTGGTTTTACTTCGATGCACGGTGTTGAAAAGGAAGTATTCCAAAATACTCTATATTTTGATAGAACCCTTTGGGAAATGGCTTTGACCATGGATAAAAGCATTGAAAGCGATTCTGAATTGTTCCCTAAAAGGCTAACGCATTACCAGGAAATTTACATTGGCCACACGCCAACCACCAACTTTGGTGTTGACGAACCCATGAATGCTGCCAATGTATGGAATATCGACACCGGTGCTGCTTTTAAGGGGAAATTAACGGGTATGGATATCGATACGAAAGCCTTTTGGCAGAGTGATAATTTGCCCGGTTTGTACCCTGACGAAAAAGGAAGGAACAGAGATTAATTGCTTGGCATTAGGTGTTTCTTGTAGTAGAGAAATAATGCGTTGGCATCGGCTCCCAACCATCTTTTTACATAGATAGCCCAATAAAGAAATTGTAATTTCCAGATGCCGTGTTTACGGTACATTCTTGCTGAGGTTTCCAGCTTTTTATTGATGATCACAAATTCTTTTCTGGAATACAAAGCGTCAATCAAAATATTGTCTTCGTAGATAATGTAATTTTCGTCGTAGCCACCAATGGCATCAAATAGTTTTTTTGTGATAAACTGACTTTGGTCGCCACCGCGGCAGGCCCGCCAATTAAACTGGGTGAGCCAACCGGCCAGTTGAAGCCACCAATGGTTGCTGTCAAACTGCATTCTAAAACATCCCGCTGGGTTGCCTTTTTTTATCTCGTCGATTATAAATTGGTCGAAATGTTTTGGCGGAAACGAGTCGGCATGCAAAAAATAAAGGATGTTGCCTTGGGCGTGCTGGGCACCGTAATTCATTTGTTTGGCACGGCCTTTTTCAGAATGTAAAAGTGTTATTCCGATTTCGGTATTGCAGTTTTTAATGAATGAACTGACAACTTTTTCTGTGCCGTCGGTACTGCCGCCATCCACAATAATAATTTCAAAATGGGTTTTGTGCTTTACGTTTTTTACCAAATAATCCAGCAATTTACCTATATGCCTTTCTTCATTTAAAACAGGGATAATGGTAGAAATGTAATGCATGAGTTAAATTTACTCATTTAAAGCCCAATGGTAATCTTTGTAGTTGATTTTTGCGTCTTTTGAAATGGCGGTTTCGGTGTATTGGTTTATAAAATCAATTAAAGAGCCATTTTGTTCAAAATCCTTT